>NZ_JBQPXH010000081.1:0-345 GCF_052244495.1 Rhodobacter sp. NSM | reverse complement strand
TGTCGAAGGCGCCGTCTGCGGTGACGGTGGCGATGTCCTGGTCGGGCGGGATCTGGTCCAGCAGTTCGGGCAGCATCGGCGCATCGCCGACATCGCTGATCGTGAACTCGGCCGCGCGGATTTCCAGCGTTCGTCGGGGAAACGCCCCACTGGGGCCTTTCCCGATCCTCCTCACTCTCATCGATGCCGATGTGAATCTTGCGCCAGACCCGACGTTTGGTGCCGCAATGCTTGCGGGCGTTCCACTCGCCTTCGCCCTCGACCTTGATGCCAGTGCTGTCGACCAGCAGGTGCAACGGACCGTTCGAACCGCGGTAAGAGATGTTGACCTTCAGGGTCTTCTGG
>NZ_JBQPXH010000080.1:0-346 GCF_052244495.1 Rhodobacter sp. NSM | reverse complement strand
GTGTCGAAGGCGCCGTCTGCGGTGACGGTGGCGATGTCCTGGTCGGGCGGGATCTGGTCCAGCAGTTCGGGCAGCATCGGCGCATCGCCGACATCGCCGATCGTGAACTCGGCCGCGCGGATTTCCAGCGTTCGTCGGGGAAACGCCCCACTGGGGCCTTTCCCGATCCTCCTCACTCTCATCGATGCCGATGTGAATCTTGCGCCAGACCCGACGTTTGGCGTCGCCATGCTTGCGGGCGTTCCACTCGCCTTCGCCCTCGACCTTGATCCCAGTGCTGTCGACCAGCAGGTGCAACGGACCGTTCGAACCGCGGTAAGAGATGTTGACCTTCAGGGTCTTCTGA
>NZ_JBQPXH010000079.1:0-349 GCF_052244495.1 Rhodobacter sp. NSM | reverse complement strand
CCGGAAGAGGAGCCCGGCCTGATCGCGCGTGGTGGCGGCGCAGTAGCCCTGCGGCGCGGCCTCGCGGTCGAAGAGCGCGGTGAAGAGGGCAGGCACCGCCGTGTCGGTGGTCTTGCCGTTCTTCTTCGCCACCTGATGATAGGTGGTGCGGAAGCGGCGGAGCCCGCCTTCCTTCTTCCAGCCGAAGACCGAGCCGTGGCGGAAGGCCTGCCAGGGCCGCAGCGTGAGCGGGCGCCCGGCGAGCGGCCCGGTCGTGTGCTGGATCAGCTCGGCGAAGTTCAGCACCCGGCTCGCGGCGCGGCAGTCGAACCAGAGCCCGCGGTCGCGCCCGGTCTCGAGGTCGGTCAGG
>NZ_JBQPXH010000078.1:0-349 GCF_052244495.1 Rhodobacter sp. NSM | reverse complement strand
GCGGAAGAGGAGCCCGGCCTGGTCGCGCGTGGTGGCGGCGCAGTAGCCCTGGGGCGCCGCCTCCCGGTCGAAGAGCGCGGTGAAGAGGGCGGGCACCGCCGTGTCGGTGGTCTTGCCGTTCTTCTTCGCCACCTGATGATAGGTGGTGCGGAAGCGCCGGAGGCCCCCTTCCTTCTTCCAGCCGAAGACCGAGCCGTGGCGGAAGGCCTGCCAGGGGCGGAGCGTGAGCGGGCGCCCGGCGAGCGGCCCGGTCGTGTGCTGGATCAGCTCGGCGAAGTTCAGCACCCGGCTCGCGGCCTTGCAGTCGAACCAGAGGCCGCGGTCGCGCCCGGTCTCGAGGTCGGTCAGA
>NZ_JBQPXH010000077.1:0-363 GCF_052244495.1 Rhodobacter sp. NSM | reverse complement strand
CCCTCGGTGCTGCCGAACAACCGGTCGGCGTAGTCGGTCCCGATGGTCTCGCGCGCGCCCGAGGTGTCGAAGACGAAGCTCGCCGCGGTCAAGGCGCCGGGAAGTACCCTGCTGATCTGGATCGAGTTCTGTCCGCTGTCGCCGTAATACGCGTTGAAGAAGGCATCGGTGCCGTTGCGGGTCTCGAGGATGCGCTGGATCTGGTCGAAACTCGAGATCCCCCAGGCCGAGACGTCGATCCGGTCGCCCGCCCTGAAGTCGGCAATCGTGGTGGCGCTGTCGTAGAGCCAATGATTCAGCCGCGCCTCGACTCCGAAAATGTCGTTGCCTGCCTGGCCGTAAAGCACGTTCACGTCGGCGCCG
>NZ_JBQPXH010000076.1:0-383 GCF_052244495.1 Rhodobacter sp. NSM | reverse complement strand
GACCAGGGCGAAGCGGGCGACAACGTGGGCCTGCTGCTGCGCGGCGTGGACCGCGACGGCATCGAGCGCGGGCAGGTTCTCTGCAAGCCGGGCTCGGTGAAGCCGCACACGAAGTTCGAGGCCGAGGCCTACATCCTCACCAAGGAAGAAGGCGGCCGCCACACGCCGTTCTTCGCGAACTACCGTCCGCAGTTCTACTTCCGGACCACCGACGTGACCGGGACCGTTCAGCTGCCGGAAGGCACCGAGATGGTGATGCCGGGCGACAACCTGAAGTTCAACGTCGAGCTGATCGCGCCGATCGCCATGGAAGAGAAGCTCCGCTTCGCCATCCGTGAAGGCGGCCGCACCGTCGGCGCAGGCGTCGTCTCGAAAATCATCGC
>NZ_JBQPXH010000075.1:0-386 GCF_052244495.1 Rhodobacter sp. NSM | reverse complement strand
CGCCGATCCTCGGCCATGCCGTGGCCTCGGGGCGGCTGCCGCTGCCCGATCTCGAGGCCCTGATCCCCTATGATCGGGGCGATGCCCGGATCCGGCTCGACATGCTCGAGGTGCCGCCCGAATGGATCGGGGAGGAGATCCGGCTTACGGCGGGAGAAGGGGGACGCTTCACGCTCCTGCTGCCGGACGAAAGCGTGGCCCAGGGCGAGGTGGGCGTGCCGCTCTCGCTCCCCGGGAAAGGGTTCGGCCTGCGGATCGGGGCGCTCGAGGGCCCCGCAGGGCGCGAATACGTGATCCTGCAGCGCGACGAGACCGAGGCGGTCCAGTCGCTGCGGGGGCGGCTGTCGGTGGCCGAGCGCGGACGGGGCTCCTCCATCCTCGAGGTA
>NZ_JBQPXH010000074.1:0-386 GCF_052244495.1 Rhodobacter sp. NSM | reverse complement strand
CACCTCGAGGATGGAGGAGCCCCGTCCGCGCTCGGCCACCGACAGCCGCCCCCGCAGCGACTGGACCGCCTCGGTCTCGTCGCGCTGCAGGATCACGAACTCGCGCCCCGCGGGACCCTCGAGCGCCCCGATCCGCAGGCCGAACCCTTTCCCGGGCAGCGAGAGCGGCACGCCCGTCTCGCCCTCGGCGAGGCTTTCGTCCGGCAGCAGGAGGGTGAAGCGTCCCCCTCCTCCCGCCGTCAGCCGGATCTCCTCCCCGATCCATTCAGGCGGCACCTCGAGCATGTCGAGCCGGATCCGGGCATCGCCCCGGTCATAGGGGATCAGGGCCTTGAGATCGGGCAGCGGCAGCCGCCCCGAGGCCACCGCATGGCCGAGGACCGGCA
>NZ_JBQPXH010000073.1:0-515 GCF_052244495.1 Rhodobacter sp. NSM | reverse complement strand
ATGGCAAAGGCAAAGTTTGAACGTAACAAACCGCACGTCAACATCGGCACGATCGGCCACGTTGACCACGGCAAGACGACGCTGACGGCCGCGATCACGAAGTATTTCGGCGAGTTCCGCGCCTATGACCAGATCGACGGTGCGCCGGAAGAGCGGGCTCGCGGGATCACGATCTCGACGGCACACGTGGAATACGAGTCGGAAAGCCGGCACTACGCGCACGTGGACTGCCCCGGCCACGCCGACTACGTGAAGAACATGATCACGGGTGCGGCGCAGATGGACGGCGCGATCCTCGTGGTGTCGGCGGCCGACGGCCCGATGCCGCAGACGCGCGAGCACATCCTGCTCGGCCGCCAGGTTGGTATCCCCTACATGGTCGTCTACATGAACAAGGTCGACCAGGTGGATGACCCGGAACTTCTCGAACTGGTCGAGATGGAGATCCGTGAACTGCTGTCGTCCTACGACTACCCCGGCGACGACATCCCGATCATCAAGGGCTCGGCCCTGGC
>NZ_JBQPXH010000072.1:0-537 GCF_052244495.1 Rhodobacter sp. NSM | reverse complement strand
AGCCTCCTCCATCCTCGAGGTAAGCCTGACGGGCGCCGATCCGGCCGAGCTGCAGCGCACGCTGGGCGCGATCACCGAGGCCTATCTGCGCCAGAACATGAGCCGGAGCGCCGCGGAGGCGCAGAGCAGCCTCGATTTCATCGAGCGCCAGCTGCCGGAGGCGCGCGCGGCGGTCACCAGGGCCGAGGAGCGGCTGAACGCCTACCGCCAGGCCCAGCAGGCGATCGACCTCGGGTTCGAAGGCCAGAGCCTCCTCACCCAGATCGCGGCCGCCGAGGCCGAACTGCGCCAGCTCGCGACCGAGGAAGAGGATCTCGCCGAGCGCTACACGAAGCAGCACCCGGTTTATCAGAAACTCCTCTCCGCGCGCGCGCGGCTCGAGGAGCGGCTGGCGGCGCTGCGCCGCGAGACGACGGAGCTGCCCGAGACCCAGCGCGAGGTCTTCAACCTGACGCGCGATCTGGAAGTGGGCCAGCAGGTCTATCTGCAGCTTCTGAACCGGGCGCAGGAGCTGAGCGTGCTGAAGGCCAGCACGCT
>NZ_JBQPXH010000071.1:0-596 GCF_052244495.1 Rhodobacter sp. NSM | reverse complement strand
GCCCGCCGCATGCAGGCTCCCGTCAGCACGTCCTCGGCGACGGCGCGGCGCAGTTCCAGCCGCTCCATGACCAGATGGGCGAACCGGGTGAGCACCTCGCTGTCCCGGGGGCCGAACCGGTGCGGGACATGGTCCATGACGCAGATGGCCCCGAGACTGTGGCCCTCCGGAGAGGTGAGGGGCGCGCCGAGATAGGACCGGATGCGGGGCGCGCCGGAGACGAGGGGGCTTGTGCGAAACCGCGGATCCTCGAGCGCGTCGGGGATGGCCATCGGCTCCAGACCCCGGATCGTGTGGGTGCAGAAGCTGCCGGTGCGAGCGGTCTCGCGTGTCCCCATGCCGATCTCGGACTTGAACCACTGCCGGTGGGTGTCGACGAAGGAGATGGCGACCATGGGCATGTCGAACACGCTCTGCACGGTCTGGGTGATCGTGTCGAATTCCCTCTCGGGGAGCGTGTCGAGGATCTGGTACTGCCGCAGGGCCGCGATCCGCTGGACCTCCTTGTCGAGCGGCGCCCGCGACCGGCATGTGATGGATCGCGACTGCATCATGCCCTCGTTTCCGTCCCGCTTGGGTAGGGCATGTCCAATATG
>NZ_JBQPXH010000070.1:0-617 GCF_052244495.1 Rhodobacter sp. NSM | reverse complement strand
CACGCCGATCAGCTCTGCCGCGCCTTGCGCGCGGGCAGGGTCGTCGTCCCTTGCCGGGTCGCTGACGTGCTCGCGGATATGGTCCTCGATCATTTCGGCCGTCAGGCCCGTGACCGCGCCCCGCACCGAGGCGACGAGGTTCAGGACTTCGCCGCAGGGTGCCTCCGCCTCGAGCATCCGCTCGACCGCCTCCAGCTGCCCCTTGAGGCGACGGACGCGGGCGAGGAGCTTGGCCTTGTCTCTGGTGGTATGGCTCATGGAATAGGGGGGTACCCTATATTTGCCCCTCAGGCAACGCCGGCGTGGCCGGGCGGACGGCACGGGTGCCCGGCTCACCGAGCGGGAGCCGGGGCCCACCGGCTTGCCGATCCGCCGCATCGCCCCAGTTGACTCCGTACCATGGTACGGAAGCTATACCCGTGCCGACTCGGACGCCAACCCCCGGAAGGAGACGCGACATGTCGGCCGACACACTTGAACGAGCCCCCGCAAGGACGGCTTCGCTCTACCGCATGGTGACGCCGGAGCACACCTGCCCCTACGGGCTCAAGTCCCTCGACCTGCTGAAGCGGTCGGGCTATGCGGTCGAGGATCACCCCCTGCGCAGCCGGGCCGAG
>NZ_JBQPXH010000069.1:0-619 GCF_052244495.1 Rhodobacter sp. NSM | reverse complement strand
TTCGGCCCGGCTGCGCAGGGGGTGATCCGCGACCGCATAGCCCGACCGCTTCAGCAGGTCGAGGGACTTGAGCCCGTAGGGGCAGGTGTGCTCCGGCGTCACCATGCGGTAGAGCGAAGCCGTCCTTGCGGGGGTTCGTTCGAGTGTGTCGGCCGACATGCCGCGTCTCCTTTCAAGGGTTTGCGTCCGAGTCGGCACGGGTATAGCCTCCGTACCACGGTACGGAGTCAACTGGAGCGATGCGGCGGATCGGCAAGCCGGTGGGCCCCCGGCTCCCGCTCGGTGAGCCGGGCACCCGTGCCGTCCGCCCGGCCCACGCCGGCGTTGCCTGAGGGGCAAATATAGGGTATCCCCCTATCCCATGAGCCATACCACCAGAGACAAGGCGAAGCTCCTCGCCCGCGTCCGTCGCCTCAGGGGGCAGCTGGAGGCGGTCGAGCGGATGCTCGAGGCGGAGGCGCCCTGCGGCGAGGTCCTGAACCTCGTCGCCTCGGTGCGGGGCGCGGTCGCGGGCCTGACGGCCGAGATGATCGAGGACCACATCCGCGAGCACGTCAGCGACCCGGCAAGGGACGACGACCCTGCCCGCGCGCAGGGCGCGGCCGAGCTGATCGGCGTA
>NZ_JBQPXH010000068.1:0-654 GCF_052244495.1 Rhodobacter sp. NSM | reverse complement strand
TCGAGGATGTCGGCACCGCCCTGACCCTCGAGCGTGTCGTCCCCCGCCCCGCCCGCCAGCGTGCTGGCGCCGCTCGCGCCGCTCAGGTAGTCGTTGCCGGCGCTGCCGGTGATCGAGGCGCTCTCGAAGTTCGACAGGGCCATGCCGCGGACGGTGCCGTCGCTCAGGTAGATGCTGCTGCCATGGCCGCTCCGGGCGGTGACGTAGACCTGGCTTGCCGTCTGGCCTTCCGACGAGATGCCGGAATAGTCGAGCACGACGAGGTCGCTGCCCTGGTGGCCATCGAGGTAGCCGCTCGGCGTTTCCGAGCTGCTCAGGAAGAAGCCCGCCTCCACCGTGTCGTTGCCCGTTCCGAAGACGCCGGAGAGATGCTCGATCCCGTCCGCGACCACGGTGCCGTTCACCGTAACGCTGCCGCCTGCGACCGACACCGTCAGCGCCGCCGTCTGGCTGCGGTAGTCGACCTCGAGAACATCGATGTCGGCGCCGCCATGGCTGCAGTCGCCCAGCGAGTCCGACAGGATCAGGTCGTTGCCGGCATCACCCCAGACCGTGTCGGCTCCCGCCCCGCCGTCGAGCGTGTCATGGCCCGCACCACCGACCAGCGTGTCGGCTCCCGCGCCGCCGGTGAGAAAGTCGTCGCCCGTGCCGCCG
>NZ_JBQPXH010000067.1:0-671 GCF_052244495.1 Rhodobacter sp. NSM | reverse complement strand
GCGGTCAGCAGGTCGCTGCCGGTCGAGGCGGCGGCGGGCTCGGCGAGTGTGGCGATGATCGTGGCTGAGATCGCCGAAGCGGTCCCCCGGGTGAGGGCGGCGACCAACGGCCCGCTGACGTGAAGGATGAAGGCCGCCGCGCAGAGAGCGAGGGTAAGGATGAGGATCAGGGACATGGGCTTTCTCCTTCAGAGGCGGGCGAACTGGAAATGCATCCAGTCGCGGTTGCAGGCGCGGCCGAGGCTGGTGGCGCCGGCGGCTTCGACGATGGTCCAGAAGGGCTCGTAGGCGGGCGCGGCGAAGCTCGCCCGGTCACGGCCCCAGCGGAGCGGGTTGCGCTCGGGATCGAGGTCTACGGCGATCCCCCAGGCGTGCATGGAGAGGGCCGAGCCACCGCGGATGGGCCGGTGGTTGAAGCAGCCGCCGAAGAGGTTCAGCCGCAGGTGCTCGAACTGGACCCCACCATAGTGCGCCACCGCCTCACGGAAGATCCGCGTCAGGGGCACCGCCACCAGCTTGTGGCAGCGGAAGCTCGTGATGCCCGTGTTGAGATCCCAGGCGAGGCGGAACGGGATCGGCAGCTCGACGATCCCGGCCGTGCAGTCGGGACCGCCCGCCACGCCGTAGAAGGTCGCAACCGACTCCTGCCGCGGATAGGCGCCCTGGGCATC
>NZ_JBQPXH010000066.1:0-718 GCF_052244495.1 Rhodobacter sp. NSM | reverse complement strand
GTCGCCGGTCACGGTGCCGATTTCCTCATCGTCGGGGATCTGGTCAAGCAGCTCGAGAAGGACAGGGCTGTCGCCGTCGCGGGCTGGGGGTGAATTCGACGGCCCGGATGTCGGAGGTGGCCACATCCATGGCCAGATGCACCTTGCGCCACTGGCGCCGGCCCTGCGCCCCGTGCTTGCGGACCTGCCACTCGCCATCGCCGAGGAACTTGATCCCGGTGCTGTCGACCAGCAGGTTCAGCGGGCCGTCGGCGCGGCGGTACGGGATCCGGACGGCCAGAGACCTCTGCCTCCGGCAGAGGGTGGAATAGTCCGGAACCGGCCAATCCAGTCCGGCCAGGCGCAGGAGGCTGGCGACCATGCCTGCGGTCTGCCTCAGCGGCAGCCGGAACCAGGGCTCCGCCCGTACAGGGCGGAAAACGGTCCTGAGGACCGTTTTCCGGGCGCCCTTCACCCTTGATCGACAGGCGGAACTGGATCGCCGCATCCGAGAACACCGGCGGCCTCCCCGTCTTCCTTGGCGTGGCGCGAGCCAGGCCATCTCCTTGTCCAGCCAGATCAGCAGAGATCCGCGCCTCCGGAGCGCCTGGTTGTAGGTGGACCAGTTCGTCGTGCGATAGCGGCGGCGTACAGGCTTCGTCATGCTACCCGTCTAAAGCGATGAATGCGTGATGGGAATCCTCTCGGGCGGAAGTTCTGCAACAACGCCTCTCGGACA
>NZ_JBQPXH010000065.1:0-724 GCF_052244495.1 Rhodobacter sp. NSM | reverse complement strand
CCTGATGTGGGACCGGGCCAACTGGCAGCCGCTCTGCCGGCCCTGCCACAGCCGCAAGACCGCGCGCGAGGTGTTCCACCCACCGGGGGGCATCGGAAAATCGGAGGGGTCGGCCAGGTAACCAGCGCCCGAACCTTGCCTTTCGTGCGTGGCGAATTGGCAAAAAAAGCCCACCGGGCAGAGAGAAACGAGGAGCCTCACGATGCGCGGGCAGAAGCCGAAGGTGTCGAACGTCATCCCGATGAAGGGCGACCTCGCGGCCCCCGTGCCGGAAGCTCCGGGCTGGATGAGCGCGGAAGGCCGCGAGGTCTGGGACCGGCTCGCCCCGGTGCTCGTCACGAAGAAGCGGCTCGAGCCCGCCTTCGAGGATCCGTTCGCCGTCTATTGCGAGGCGGTGGCCGACGTCATCCGCTTCACCGGCGACATCGCGGCCTTCGGCAGCTGGTACGAGGTCGAGACCCGCAACGGCCGCCAGCAGAAGAAGCGGGCCGTCTGGGGCCAGCGACAGTATGCCATCGCCGTCATGAACCAGCTCGCCGCCCGCTTCGGCCTCACCCCCGTCGACGAGGCCCGCGTCCGCGTCACCGGACAGGGCGATCTCTTCGACGAGATCCTGAAGACCCTCGATGGAGCCGATTGACCATCCGGTCTCGCGCTATGCGCTCGATGTGGTCGAGGGCCGCGAGACTGCCGGAGAACTGGTGCGCCTCGCCTGCCTGCGCCA
>NZ_JBQPXH010000064.1:0-752 GCF_052244495.1 Rhodobacter sp. NSM | reverse complement strand
CGCGCGACCCGCGCGCCGCTCAGCCGCTGGAACGACACACTTACCGACCTGCTGCCCTCGGTGGGGATCACCAGCAGCCTCGACCGGCTGGGGGCGGACTGACCGGTGGACGTCCGGTCCATCCTCGTGGTCTGCGTCGGCAACATCTGCCGCTCGCCCACCGGCGAGCGGCTCCTCCGGGCGCGGCTCCCCGGGCTCCGGATCGAGTCGGCGGGGCTGGCGGCACTGGTGGGCAGTGCCGCAGACGGGCGCTCGGCGGCGGTGGCCGAGGCGGGCGGGCTGTCGCTCGCGGGCCATGTGGCGCGGCAGTTCACGCCCGCGATGGGAACGGCCTTCGATCTCATCCTCGTCATGGAGACGGCGCACCGGGCCCGGATCGCCCGGCTGGCGCCGCAGCTTCTCGGCCGGACCATGCTCTTCGACCACTGGACGGGAAGCCAGGGGATCCCCGATCCCTACGGCCGCCTCGCCGAGGTCTACGAGAGCACATTTTCCAGATTGTCCGCGGCGGCCGATGCCTGGGCCCTGCGGCTGCGCAAGAGGGTTGACGGATGACGGATGCGTCCCGGCCGGTGCCGGCCGCCGAAGAGGACGAGATCGATCTCGGGCTCCTCATGGCCCAGCTCTGGGCCGGCAGGACCTGGATCGCGGGCTTCATGACCGGGACGGCGTTTCTCGCGCTGGCCCATCTCGTCAACACGCCCCCGACCTATCAGGCGGATGCGCTCCTGCAGCTCGAACCCAAGAGCAGC
>NZ_JBQPXH010000063.1:0-741 GCF_052244495.1 Rhodobacter sp. NSM | reverse complement strand
ACTGCTCTTGGGTTCGAGCTGCAGGAGCGCATCCGCCTGATAGGTCGGGGGCGTGTTGACGAGATGGGCCAGCGCGAGAAACGCCGTTCCCGTCATGAAGCCCGCGATCCAGGTCCTGCCGGCCCAGAGCTGGGCCATGAGGAGCCCGAGATCGATCTCGTCCTCTTCGGCGGCCGGCACCTGCCGGGACGCATCCGTCATCCGTCAACCCTCTTGCGCAGCCGCAGGGCCCAGGCATCGGCCGCCGCGGACAATCTGGAAAATGTGCTCTCGTAGACCTCGGCCAGGCGGCCGTAGGGATCGGGGATCCCTCGGCTTCCCGACCAGTGGTCGAAGAGCATGGTCCGGCCGAGAAGCTGCGGCGCCAGCCGGGCGATCCGCGCCCGGTGCGCCGTCTCCATGACGAGGATGAGATCGAAGGCCGTTCCCATCGCGGGCGTGAACTGCCGCGCCACATGGCCTGCGAGCGACAGCCCGCCGGCCTCGGCCACCGCCGCCGAGCGCCCGTCGGCGGCACTTCCCACAAGTGCCGCCAGCCCCGCCGACTCGATCCGGAGCCCGGGGAGCCGCGCCCTGAGGAGCCGCTCGCCGGTGGGCGAGCGGCAGATGTTGCCGACGCAGACCACGAGGACGGACTGGACGTCCACCGCTCAGTCCGCCCCCAGCCGGTCGAGGCTGCTGGTGATCCCCACCGAGGGCAGCAGGTCGGTGATCGTGTCGTTCCAGCGGCTGAGCGGCGCA
>NZ_JBQPXH010000062.1:0-765 GCF_052244495.1 Rhodobacter sp. NSM | reverse complement strand
GCCGGTATCGCGGATCAGCCCCCAGGACCAGCGGGCGATCACGAGGCCACCCACGATGCCCATGGCCGGATCCATCCACGTCCAGCCGTAGAGCCCTCCCAGAACCAGCGCCGCGATGGCGAGGACCGAGGTCAGCGCATCGGCGAGCACATGCAGATAGGCCGCCCGCAGGTTGTTGTCCTGCCCCGACCCGCCGTGCGTGCGATGGTCATGGTCATGGTCATGGTCGTGGTCGTGGTGATGAGGCCCGTGATGGTGGTGCCCGTGGTGGTGATGGTCGTCGCGCAGCAGCCACGCGCAGAGCAGGTTCACGCCGAGACCTGCGACCGCCGCGGCGATCGCCTGCGAGAAGTCGATGGCGACCGGGCTGTAGAGCCGCACGAGGCTTTCCCAGCTGATGAGCAGCGCGATCAGCGCCAGCACGACCGCGCTCGCGAAGCCCGCAAGATCGCCCAGCTTGCCCGTCCCGAAGGTGAAGCGCGGGTTGCGGGCGTGCTTGCGCGCATAGGCATAGGCTAGCGCCGCGATCAGCATGGCGCCGGCATGGGTGGACATGTGCCAGCCATCGGCGACCAGCGCCATCGAGCCAAAGATCGTCCCGGCGGTGATCTCGATCACCATCATCGCCGCGGTGATCGCGATCACGATCCAGGTGCGGCGCTCGTTCCTCTCGTGGTTGTCGCCCAGGAACACGTGGTCGTGCGGGCGGGCGAGGCGGGCGGGCGAGGCGGGCGGCGGCTTCGGTCATCTGAGATAGGTCCTGAT
>NZ_JBQPXH010000061.1:0-767 GCF_052244495.1 Rhodobacter sp. NSM | reverse complement strand
GTCAGCGTCATTGCACGACCTCCACTCGCAAAGCGGCTTCAAGATGAAAGAAAGCAACCTTTTCGCGCACGCCAGCGGCTTTCAAAAATGCCGCGCGATGCAAAGCCGTCTGAAAAAAAGGGACTTTGACTCGATTCGAAGCTAAACACTGCAAACTCATAATCACTCCAACCGAACAGGATTTCGGGACGCTATCGCTAGGGCATTAACACTTTGTGTCAAGACCGCTGCCGCCGTGCTCCGCTCCCTGCGTCATCTTGACCATTCGTTCCAAGCCCATCAGCAAAGCAGCCGGAAGGTCGAGCTGCTCCGGGTGGTCTTGCTCAAGCGGGGAAAGCTGCGCTTGCCGGCATGGTCGAAGGCTTGGAACCAAGTACTTCAAATGGCTTCAGAGCATCCGGTTTGATGAAGGAAGGAAGCACGCGGTCTTCTGACGACGGGAATGTTCGCTCATTCAAGATTGCCAAGTACCGGGATGAAATTAAAATCGCGACGGTTACTGGCTCGACTCGATGAATTAATTCCCATTCTTGGACACATATTATGGTCGAGGCAGCAATCGTAAGAATGTCCTGCTCAGCGAGCATCTACCTCAAAGAGATATCCCCATGCCCCTACCCTATACTCGCATAACGACCAACTCACTCCTCCCTTTTGGCGAGAATGTTCTTTATCGGAATGACGACGGATCCTCGTCGGCGGTCGACATCACGGCCATCTTCGAGGACGGCATCACGATCGGATCCCAGACCTATACGTCGATCTAT
>NZ_JBQPXH010000060.1:0-812 GCF_052244495.1 Rhodobacter sp. NSM | reverse complement strand
GCATCCGGCATGGCTGCGCGGGCGATATCCTGCTCGACCAGCCGCTGCGCCGCGTCTGCCTGTCATACTCCTCGATGTGCCTGGCGATCGCTGCGCGCTCATCCGTCGGGACCTCCTGGGCCAGAACCCAGGCGCGACCCTTGATCCCGAAGAGATCCAGATGCGGACAGCGGGGCGCGAGATGTGCGTGAAGGATGGACTGCACGATGGCCTTCAAGCGCACGCGGCTCTTCACCAGCTGACTGCGCCGCGTGACCTGTCTGCGCCGTGTCTGGGTCTCCGCATCCGGGATCCAGACCTCGGGCAAGAACGCTGCCGCGTAGAGTTGCGCCAGGACACGGGCATCGATCTTGTCCGTCTTGGTCTTTGCCCGCGCGATGAGGTGGATCTGCAGCGGGTTGGCTACCGCAACCCGCGCCACCTTCGGCGCGAGGATCTCAACGAGGGCCGCGGCATTGCCGGTCGCCTCGACCACCACGTGATCGGTCGGACGCAGGCTCGAAGCGAAGGCCATCAGCTTGTCTCTGGCCATGTCGACCCGCCCAAGGCGTCGCAGAGCCCCGTCTTCCAGGACCACCGCTTCGGCAAAGACGCGATGGATGTCCATCCCAATAATGCGCATTGCGACCTCCTCCTGTTGCCAAGAGGGAGCAGGCGGGCACGCGGCATTTACAGATCCGTGCTCTCGGCACATCCGGGCAAGCCGCAGGGGCGACCATATAACGGAACGGGCTCTCGGCCCACTGCTGTAGCTCGGTCTGCCCGCACTCACGTGCTCCCGATGCCCCAAGCCCCGGATGCCATCAAGATAG
>NZ_JBQPXH010000059.1:0-885 GCF_052244495.1 Rhodobacter sp. NSM | reverse complement strand
GAAAATCGACGTATAGGTCTGCGATCCGATCGTGATGCCGTCCTCGAAGATGGCCGTGATGTCGACCGCCGACGAGGATCCGTCGTCATTCCGATAAAGAACGTTATCGCCAAAAGGGAGGAGTGAGTTGGTCGTTATGCGAGTATAGGGTAGGGGCATGGGGATATCTCTTTGAGGTAGATGCTTGCTGAGCGGGACATTCTTACGATTGCTGCCTCGACCATAATATGTTTCCGGGAATGAGCATTAAATCATCGAGTCGAGCCAGTAACCGTCGCGATTTTAATTTCATCCCGGTACTTGGCAATCTTGAATGAGCGGACATTCCCGTCATCGGAAGACTGCGTCCTTCCTTCATCAAACCGGATGCTCTGAAGCCATTTGAAGTACTTGGTTCCAAGCCTTCGAAGCGGGCCTCGTGTAGGTCGCCGACGGCGTGCCGCTCATGCGCACCGTCCGCCTTGGCGACGTCGTCGAGACGAAGACGCTGAAGGCCATGCTGACGACAGTCCTGGAGCGCTTCCCGGACGAGCGGGTGATCCTCATCGCCGACCGCTGCGGGCTCCTCTGCCTCGACAACAGCGACGCGCCGACCGCCGGTATTCATCAACATAGTTGTCCCCGGTCGCTTGTTTTCAGGCTGCCCCACGTCATCCGGGCCAACTGCGCCGCCGCCACTTCAGCTGGTTGCTGAACGAGACCGCCACTGCCGAGGCATGCGCTACAGGGCCTGGGCCAACATTAGGCACGGCCCAGCACTATCAAACCGCCGGATGAAACACATGGCGCGCACGCTCTATCGCATCGTGTGCATGCGACTGAAGGCAAAGGGGTTCCAGATATCCTCGCCCGAATCCATCCAGAAACGTACGACCATGCCGGCAA
>NZ_JBQPXH010000058.1:0-906 GCF_052244495.1 Rhodobacter sp. NSM | reverse complement strand
CCAACCTCCGGCGCCGATCCGCCCGATTTTCGGCGCATTCCCCATTCAGTTTAGCGCATGCCTAAGCGACGAGGGGAGCGATGGGGGCTGTTGCGGTATTGATCGACGCGGACAATCTGTCTGGCAAGCATGCGGCGCAGATTATGCAGGTCGCGGCGGCGCTGGGGCGGCCAACCGTGCTGCGTGCCTATGTCGACGCACAACGCTCCTGCGACTGGCACGGAGTACATGGCTTTCGCCTCATGCACGCGGGGACGGGGAAGAATGCCTCAGATCTATTGCTGGCCCTCGACGCGGTTGAACTGGCCCTACGCGGGGACGTCGGTCAGTTCGTGATCGCCAGCTCGGACGGCGATTTTTCGCATTTGGCGCTTCGGTTGCGGGAATACGGGGCTTTGGTGACAGGCGTGGGCGAGGGCAAGACGCCGCAGACCTTCCGCGCCGCCTGCGCGGATTTCGTCGAGATTGAGGCACGACGTTGGGCTTCGGTGCCGAAACCGCCTTCAAAGGAGGCTCAAGGCGCGCTGGACCGAAAAATCCGTACGTTGATGACCGAGCAGGGATGCGTGAGCGAAGGCATGCGGATCGCGGCCCTCGGCCCGCTGATGCATGCCCAGCACGGCACGCGCATCAGCACCTTTCCGGAACGCACCTGGCGAGCCTATCTGGCGGCGCGGCCCGAGCTATACACGCTGGACCCACGCGGCCCCGAAGCCCGGGTGCGACTGCGTCTTGGAAAAGTCGGCGAGGCCGCCTGAGGCAGATGCCCGCCCCAAAGGGACCAAGACCCACAAGTGCCATGCCCACCGCCTGCGCCTCTCTACCCACTGCGACCTCGAAGTGAGTGTCTGGTGTCAGGGTTTTTCTGCCGCCGTGTTGCTGCCTGGCGTCAGTCTGCTCTCAGCC
>NZ_JBQPXH010000057.1:0-1040 GCF_052244495.1 Rhodobacter sp. NSM | reverse complement strand
GATCATCAATCGGCCATGACCTATTCGGACAGCCGAGGCACCGATGTCCAAGACCATCCTCTACGCCCGCGTCTCGACCGCTGACCAGACGTTCACCCACCAGAAGACCCAAGCCGAGGCCGCAGGCTTCACCATCGACGAGGTGGTGGCAGATCATTGCGCCTCGGGGATCAGCACCCGGCTGGCTGATCGCGCACAGGGCAAGCGCCTGTTCGTCATGCTGCGCTCCGGTGACGTGCTGGTGGTGCGCTGGGTGGATCGCCTCGGGCGGAACTATCAGGACGTGACCGACACCATCCGCGATTTCATGCGCCGGGGCGTGATCATCAAGACCGTGATCAACGGGATGGTCTTCGATGGTGCTACGCGGGATCGATGCAGCAGGCGGTGCGCGACGCGCTGATCGCCTTCATGGCAGCATCGGTACAGGCGCAGGCCGAGGCCACCGAGGAAGCGCAGAAGGCCGGGATCGAGGCGGCAAAGGGTGACGCCGAGCGCTACCGGGGCAAGAGGCCCAGCTACGACCGGGCGACCTTCACCGCCGTCTGCGATCATCTGGCGTTTGGCCGTGGTGCCTCCGAGATCGCCAAGGCCACCGGCCTGTCGCGTCAGACCATTCTGCGGATCAGGGATCAGCGGGCCGAGTCGGAGGCGGCGTTGTCGAGGTGGGGCCTGTGACAGGATGGATTATGACTTTTGACCACTGGCATCAGTGGTAAACATCAGCCTAAAAGGGGCTGGGGAAGTTCAAATAAATCAGTAACTTGGGTTCGATGGTGGCGAGGGATTCTGTTGCACAGATGGACTGACGGGATTCATCTCGTGAATCCAGCGTGGTGGCTGGGGGACATGAGCAGACCGACGCCCCCGACCTGCAAGACCCGGAACTGGCCGGCCTGCAACGAGGCGCTCAAGCGCCGCGGCTCGCTGACGATCTGGTTTGATCCGGCCATGAGCTGGGCAGCCGCGCCGACTGGCAAGCGCGGCCGACAGCCTGCCTATGGCGATGGCGCCATTCAGAGCTGCCTGACCATGAAGGG
>NZ_JBQPXH010000056.1:0-1064 GCF_052244495.1 Rhodobacter sp. NSM | reverse complement strand
CGGCAAGCGCAGCTTTCCCTGCTTGAGCAAGAGCGCCCGGAGCAGCTCGACTTTCCGGCGGTTTTGCTGATGGGCTTGGAACGAATGGTCAAGATGACGCAGGGAGCGGAGCGCGGCGGCAGCGGTCTTGACGCAAAGTGTTAATGCCCTAGCGATAGCATCCTGGAATCCCGTTCGGTTGGAGTGATTATGAGTTTTCTGCGTTTAGCTTCGAATCGATTCAAAGTTTCTTTTTGGGGGTGTCCGCAAAGCGTGTTGGTCCGTTATGCGCAGGTAGCGGCCGTTTCAGACCCCCGGCACCGGAGAGCACAGATCCGCATGCTCGGCCCTGAGCCGCCGGTCGGCCCTCCCTGCGAAAACCCCCCAAGCGGCCAGTCGAGCGCGTTGCAGCGAGGTGATCGAGCAGCCTTCTCAGACCTTCGAACGCATTGCAGCGTGGCCGGCGGCACCGACGTGGCGGGCGAAAGTGTCGTTCGCGGCTACGAGGACGAGCGGCCGATTTAATCTCCGTCGCGAGGGCGACAGCCCGGGTCCGGCTGCTGGGTCAGATCCCTGATGATGAAGCGATCTGGCCGTCGCGGCCGAAGGCACCTACGACAGGCGTCGCTGCCACACCGCCATAGGCGAGCGCCTCGCCTCCACCGTGATGCCGATCAGCCAATCGTGGTTGAAGCCGGTGCTCAACCACACTCAGCTTGCATATTAGGGATCGTCAAGACATGTGACAACGACAGCGGCTTGACGCGATCCCGCAGCAGGATATTCTGCGCCCTGTGCTTGCTGCACTGCTGTTCAGTGATGGATGGATTTGCAAGATGATCAAGACCACATTGCAGCTTGGTTTGCTTCTGCTCGCCATGCAGAACCCGCTTCTGTGTTGACTGTGATAATCAATCTGGCTGAGCAGGGCGAGCGTTATCTGCCCTGAATTTGATCGAGGTTTGATCATCTCAATGTTCTGACACCTCAATTTTCTCATCTCTCTTGATTGGTGATTTAAATGGTTATTATCAGTGGAACATTGAACGCCGATACGTTAAATGGAACCTCCGGTGACGATTTTA
>NZ_JBQPXH010000055.1:0-1090 GCF_052244495.1 Rhodobacter sp. NSM | reverse complement strand
CCGCGCCTATGTCGAGCCCTTCGTCGGCATGGGCGGGATCTTCCTCCGCCGCCGCTTCCGGCCGCGCCTCGAGGTGATGAACGACCGCAACGGCGAGATCATCAACCTCTTCCGGATCCTGCAGCGGCATTACCCCCAGCTCCTCGAGATCATGCGCTTCCAGATCTGCAGCCGGCGCGAGTTCGACCGGCTGCGCCTCACCGATCCCGCCACGCTCACCGACCTCGAGCGCGCCGCGCGGTTCCTCTACCTCCAGCGCCTCAGCTTCGGCGGCAAGCTCGACGGGGTCTTCGGCGTCTCGGCCGGGCACGGGCCGCGCTTCTCGCTCGCTCGCCTCGAGCCGGTGCTCGACGCTGCCCACGAGCGGCTCGATGGCGTGGTCTTCGAGAGCCTCGACTGGGCCGACCTGATCCCGCGCTACGACACGGCCGAGACGCTCTTCTATCTCGACCCGCCCTACTTCGGCGGCGAGAGCGACTATGGCCGCGGGATCTTCGACCGGGCGCAGTTCGCGCGGATCGCCGAGATCCTCGGCAGCCTCAAGGGCGCCTTCCTCCTGTCGATCAATGACACGCCGGAGATCCGGGCGCTCTTCGGCCGGTTCCACCTCGAGCCGGTGCGGCTGACCTACTCGGTCTCCGCTTCGGGCAGCACGGAGGCGCAGGAGCTCCTCGTCTCGAACCGCGAGCGGGTCGCGACCCTCATCTGAAAAACCCCACCAGTCCGACCACCCATGCCCCGCCCTCGAGCGGGGCTTTTGCATATGGAGAAAGACGTGACGACATCCGACATCCAGCGGCTCCTCTCGGCCGCGGGGCTCTACCGCGGCGCCATCGACGGCGATGCGGGGCCGCTGACCCAGGCGGCCGCTCTGGCCGCGCTCGAGGGAGAGGCGGCGCCCTGGCGCGCCTGGCCCTCCCGCCGACAGCGCATCGCGGCCGGCCAGTCGGTGCTGGCGCGGCTGGGCCATGCGCCGGGCCGGATCGATGGTCTCCTCGGGCCCAACACCCGCGAGGCGCTGACCGCCTGGGCGTCCGGACCGGCGCGGGCCGCAGTCGAGCGGGTGCCGCTGCCGGGCCACGCGGTGGCC
>NZ_JBQPXH010000054.1:0-1108 GCF_052244495.1 Rhodobacter sp. NSM | reverse complement strand
TCGCGAGGCCATCCCGCATCGCGCCTATGTCGAGCCCTTCGTCGGCATGGGCGGGATCTTTCTCCGCCGCCGCTTCCGGCCCCGCCTCGAGGTGATGAACGACCGCAACGGCGAGATCATCAACCTCTTCCGCATCCTGCAGCGACACTACCCCCAGCTCCTCGAGATCATGCGCTTCCAGATCTGCAGCCGGCGCGAGTTCGACCGGCTGCGGCTCACCGATCCCGCCACGCTCACCGACCTCGAGCGGGCCGCGCGGTTCCTCTACCTCCAGCGCCTCAGCTTCGGCGGAAAGCTCGACGGGGTGTTCGGCGTCTCGGCCGGACACGGGCCCCGCTTCTCGCTCGCGCGCCTCGAGCCGGTGCTCGACGCCGCCCACGAGCGGCTCGACGGCGTGGTCTTCGAGAGCCTCGACTGGGCCGACCTGATCCCGCGCTACGACACGGCCGAGACGCTCTTCTATCTCGATCCGCCCTATTTCGGCGGCGAGAGCGACTACGGCCGCGGGATCTTCGACCGGGCGCAGTTCGCGCGGATCGCCGAGATCCTCGGCGGCCTCAAGGGCGCCTTCCTCCTGTCGATCAATGACACGCCGGAGATCCGGGCGCTCTTCGGCCGGTTCCACCTCGAGCCGGTGCGGCTGACCTACTCGGTCTCCGCTTCGGGCAGCACCGAGGCACAGGAGCTCCTCGTCTCGAACCGAGAGCGGGTCGCGACCCTCCTCTGAACTCCCCTTCCTCTCGACCAACCCACGCCCCGCCCTCGCGCGGGGCTTTTGCATATGGAGAAAGACGTGACGACATCCGACATCCAGCGGCTCCTCGCGGCCGCGGGGCTCTACCGCAGCGCCATCGACGGCGACGCGGGGCCGCTGACCCAGGCGGCGGCACTGGCGGCGCTCGAGGGAGAGGCGGTGCCCTGGCGCGCCTGGCCCTCCCGCCGGCAGCGGATCGCGGCCGGCCAGGCGGTGCTGGCGCGGCTGGGCCATGTGCCGGGCCGGATCGACGGGCTCCTCGGGCCCAACACGCTCGAGGCGCTGACCGCCTGGGCCTCCGGGCCGGCGCGGGCCGCCGTCGACCGGCTGCCGCTGCCGGGCCACGCGGTGGCT
>NZ_JBQPXH010000053.1:0-1175 GCF_052244495.1 Rhodobacter sp. NSM | reverse complement strand
CGGATGATTTATAAGCTCAAAATCGCTAACTTCTACTCCGTTCGGGAGCCGCAGGTGATTGACCTGACCGTCGGCAGAAAGGTGCCCGAGGAGGCCGGACGGCTCGTCAAGATTCATGACGGGTCGGAGGATCGTGCGCCCCGGGTGATCGCCATTTACGGTGCCAACGCCTCCGGCAAGTCGAACGTCCTACGGGCGATCGCATTCCTCAGCTGGTTCGTGCAGTTCAGCTTCGAGCATAAAGCACGGACCCTTCTGCCCTATCAGAAGTTTCTTACCGAGGCCCAGAGCTCGGCGCCTACTAAGCTCTCGATCACCTTCGCCGGACTTGAGGAGCCTCTCACCGATGGGGCGACGAAAACTTGCCCGTACGTCTATTCGCTTGAGCTCGGCATCCGAAGCGGCGGGGAAGACCGGGTTCTTCACGAGAGCCTGTACTATCGTCCGAGCGGCTCGGCCAGGTTGGTTCGTGTATTCGAGCGCGACGGGGCAGGAGCGGTGAAGGTCGCGCCTTGGCTCGGGCTTGGACGGGAGCTTACCGTCCTCGAAAGCATTTTGCGGCCGGACGCGAGCGTCATCGCCACGCTGGGACAGCTCAACAACCGGCTGGCGCTGAGCTTCGTGCAGGCCGCCAACGCGATCGACACGAACATCTTGCTGACCCGGTTTGAGTGGAACGACTTAGACTTGCTGACCGGCTACGCGCGGAACCCGGAGCTACTGAAGGCGCTGAACCGTGACATCCGGCGTATCGATCTCGGGGTCGATCAAGTCCAGATACTGGCGGAGAATGGTGGACCGGTCGCAAGTTTCACGCACGCCGGGCTCGATCAGCCGATTAGGATGATCTTCGAAAGCCATGGGACCCAGCAATTTTTCCGGATCTACCCGACCATCCACCGGGCGCTCGCGCTTGGAGGGGTGGCGGTAATCGACGAACTGGACGTGGCGATTCACCCCTCCGTCCTCCCCGAGATCCTTCGATGGTTCGCGGACCCGGAGCGAAATCCTCATGGTGCCCAGCTTTGGATGAGCTGCCATGCCGTGTCGCTGCTCGACGATCTCCTGAAGGAAGAGGTCCTTTTCTGTGAGAAGGCGCCAGACGGGGCGACCCAGATCTATGGCCTCGGCGATATAAAGGGCATTCGGCGCGACGAGAACTTCCTGCAGAACTA
>NZ_JBQPXH010000052.1:0-1205 GCF_052244495.1 Rhodobacter sp. NSM | reverse complement strand
AAGATCGCGCGCGGGGCCCCGCGGCTGTGGGAGCATGTGCGCGCGCTGACCCGGCGGTATTTCGACGCCGCCGCGGGCTGACCGGTATACATCGGCATACCGGGCTTCCCTCCCGCGGCCTTTTCCGCTATGCGGATCCAGACCAAACAAACCGGGAGCCTCTCCATGTCGAAGATCAAGGTAGCGAACCCCGTCGTCGAACTCGACGGCGACGAGATGACCCGCATCATCTGGGACTTCATCAAGCAGAAGCTGATCCTGCCCTATCTCGACATCGACCTGCACTACTACGACCTCGGCATCGAGGAACGCGACCGCACCGAGGACAAGATCACGGTCGATGCGGCCAATGCCATCAAGCAGCATGGCGTGGGCGTCAAATGCGCCACCATCACCCCCGACGAGGCGCGGGTCGAGGAATTCGGCCTCAAGGCGATGTGGAAGAGCCCGAACGGCACGATCCGCAACATCCTCGGCGGCGTGATCTTCCGCCAGCCGATCATCTGCAGGAACGTCCCCCGCCTCGTGCCGGGCTGGACCCAGCCGATCGTCGTCGGCCGTCATGCCTTCGGCGACCAGTACCGCGCGACCGACTTCCGCTTCCCGGGCAAGGGCAAGCTCACGCTCAAGTTCGTGGGCGAGGACGGCGAGGTGATCGAGCGCGAGGTCTTCGACGCGCCGGGCGCGGGCGTGACCATGGCGATGTACAACCTCGACGAGTCGATCCTCGACTTCGCGCGGGCCTCGATGAACTACGGGCTGAACCTCGGCTGGCCGGTCTACCTGTCCACCAAGAACACCATCCTCAAGGCCTATGACGGGCGGTTCAAGGACCTCTTCCAGAAGGTCTACGAGGAGGAATTCGCGGACAAGTTCAAGGCCGCGGGCATCACCTACGAGCACCGGCTGATCGACGACATGGTGGCCTCGGCGCTGAAATGGTCGGGCGGCTATGTCTGGGCCTGCAAGAACTACGACGGCGACGTGCAGTCGGACACCGTGGCGCAGGGCTTCGGCTCGCTGGGGCTGATGACCTCCGTCCTGATGACGCCGGACGGGCAGACGGTCGAGGCCGAGGCCGCCCACGGCACGGTCACCCGCCACTACCGCCAGCACCAGGCGGGCAAGGAGACCTCGACCAACTCCATCGCCTCGATCTACGCCTGGACGGGGGGCCTCAAGCACCGCGCCAAGCTCGACGGCAA
>NZ_JBQPXH010000051.1:0-1357 GCF_052244495.1 Rhodobacter sp. NSM | reverse complement strand
GCATTGCCCGCGACGAAGTTGGTCTGTCCGGCGTTTCGGCGCAGGGTCAGCCGGGCGGACGCGGTGGGCATGCCGCTGTTCGCCCACATGACGGCGCCGAGCATCTCGAGCGATGGCGCGACAGTGCCTTGCGTGTTCGGGCCGTTGAGCATGGCCATCACGGCCGGCTGCGCGGCGAAGGTGGCCGGGAACGTCCAGTCCCCCTGGCACACGGCGCCGCCCGCGCCGGGGAGATAGGGCAGGTCGAAGGCATTGATGAAGCAGATCTGCGTGCCGTCCGCGAACCTGGTGTACTCGCCGTTCGCGTTCGAGCCCCGCTCGATCAGGGCGCCGGTGGGCAGCCCCGCGGACTGCGCAACGGTGCCGAGGATGTCCGAGACGAGCAGGGCCTTGCCGGTCATTGCCGTGCCGAGCGATGCCATCCAGGCGAGGAATGCAGAGGTGTCGACCTCGAACGTGGCCGGGTTGGTGAGCGTCGGCGCGTTCGGCGCGGCCGGCAGGGTCAGAGGCATCAGGAGAGCTCCTCGGTCTCGAGAGTGGCGATGGACGCACCGGCCGCCTGCAGCGGGATGCGCAAGGGCTTGGCAAGGCCGTAGACGGCCAGCCCGCGCCCCACGAGGTCCGCGTCGGCGTAGTAGAACCCGGGCTTGGCGCGCTGGTCTCTGACAGCGCGGCGCACCCGCTCCTCACCGCCGGTCGGGATCGCAAAGCGGAAGGTGATCACGTCGTAAGCGTCGCGCTGGACGATGAAGACGCTGCCGAAGTCGTCGCGCTCCCGAACAGACATATCCTCGTAGCTGATCTCGGTATCGACCAGCGTCGTGCCGAACTCGAACAGCTTGCCGGGCACAATCTCCCCGACCTCCGCCGTGCCCACGCCGGCGTCGATGGTGATCCGCAGGGTGTAGCCGACGTAGCCTGGCAGATCCTCGAAGACGCACCGCTCGATGTAGGTCGGAGAATAGGTGAAGTAGGTGAAGAAGCTGGCGATGTCCGTCCGATCCACGAGCTGGCGCGTCTGGTCGTGGATCAGCGCGCCGCCAGCATCGGAGACGCGCACCCGCACCGACCCCGCCGACAGGCCGACCAGCGCCACGGCGGTGCAGATACTCGGCAGCGTCAGGCTGTAATCGATAGTGCCGGACTGACTCACGCTCTGGCCCGTACGGTTGTCGAAGGCCTTCCAGCGATTGGTGGAGCCGACCCTGATCCACCAGGCCGCCGCCGTGTCCGCCGCCGGGTTGTGGCCGGTGTTGCCGGCCTGCACGCTCTCGTAGATCGAATGCGTCGACGTCAGGATGACCCGGGCGCCCAGGGCATAGGTCGTTCCCGCAGCCCATGCCGGATGATCCGTCTC
>NZ_JBQPXH010000050.1:0-1371 GCF_052244495.1 Rhodobacter sp. NSM | reverse complement strand
ATCGACATCATCAAGTCCCACCTGATCGTCGACATCTGGTCGAACGAAGTGGCCCAGAACAAACTGCGCAATGCCATTGATGACTACTTCTTCGACGTTCTGCGTGACGAGAGGGGCGTCGACCTGCCCGTGGAGGTTCTCGACGATCTCGAACTCAAGATCATGGATCTTGCTCGGGCCCGGTTCGCGGCATGACACGGGAACTGCACTGCCTGCAGTACGGCGAGCAGGAGATCCGGTACGAGATCGTCCGCCGTCCGAGGAAGACGCTAGAGATCGCTGTCGAGCCGGATGCTTCGGTGGTGATCGCGGCCCCGGAGGACGCGACGCTCGACGCCATAGAAGCCAAGCTGCGGAAGCGCGCGGCATGGGTGACGCGGCAGCAGCGGTACTTCGCCCAGTTCCTTCCAAGAACACCGGAGCGCAGGTTTGTCGCCGGTGAGACCCATCTCTACCTCGGGCGTCAGTATCGGCTGAAGGTCGTCCCGCATGTCCAGGAAAGCGTGAAGCTGATCCGCGGCTTCATCGTTGTGCAGACACACCGGCCGACCAGGCCGGAGGTGACGCGCGAACTGGTCGAGGCATGGTACCGGGACCGCGCACACATCAAGTTCCCGGAGCGGATCGAACTCTGTCTCGGTCTCTTCCCGGATCCTGAGGCATTCCGGCCACGAGGTCTCATCGTGCGCCAGACCAGGCAGCGATGGGGATTCATGTCGCCGGCGGGGCGCCTACTGCTGAACCGCCGCCTTGTGCAGGCACCCGTCGACGCCATCGACTATGTGATCACCCACGAGCTCTGCCATGTGGCGGAGCCACATCACGGCCCCGCATTCTTCGAGCTACTCGATAAGGTGATGCCCGATTGGGAGCGTCGAAAGCAGAGGTTGGAACGGGCGATGGCCTGAGAACTTCCGAACCCGGTCGCGGCAGGCGCAAACGCGTCTCCAATCCAAGCATTTTCAGCGGCTTGAAATTCCTCTGCCTCTACAAGGGCTTATGAGAAATTCACCAAATCCCCGCAGTCATGAGGTCCGGAGAACATCTGCCCTGAGAGACCGCTTCCGTGCCTCCTGGCTCAGGTGCCAGTGCTCAGCCTCTCCCGCATAACCCTCGAAAACAACGGAAAAATCCGGGCGCGGCCGGACCCTGAGAACGCTTTCGCGGGGGCAAGTGGCGGAGCGAGAGGGATTCGAACCCTCGAGACGGTTCCCCGCCTACACACTTTCCAGGCGTGCGCCTTCGACCACTCGGCCACCGCTCCGTTGCGGGCTTTTAGCTTGAAGCTTCGGAAACGGCAATAGTCGCTTCAACGCGTCGCCGCAGTGGCGCAAAGCTCACGTCTCATGCGTGAGGGCAGCGCAGGTTCGA
>NZ_JBQPXH010000049.1:0-1397 GCF_052244495.1 Rhodobacter sp. NSM | reverse complement strand
CGAAATCTGACACGCAGACGCAAGAACCTCCTCAGGGAGGTTTTTCTGCATTCCCCGTCGCCCGATCCGAGCAGATGCCCCAGATCCCCGCGGATCTCGATCCGCAGGCCGTCCACCGCTTCAGCGTCCGGCTGCACGATCACCGCCCCGAGAAGATCCCGCAGCGCCACGTTCGCCTCGACCAGTTGCGGCGTGCCGGCGAGAAGCGCGTCCATGCGCGCGACCTGGCCGCTCCAGGCTGCCTGGAGCTCGGCCGAGGTCGGCGGGCTAGGCGCCGGCCGTGCCGTCTGCGCCTCCTCCAGTTCGCGACGCAGCCGTTCCCGCTCGGTCTCTCGCGTCCGCAGCCGTGCCACCAGCGCCTCGCCGGGCTCGCATCCTTCCAGCCGGTCGAGCAACCGCTCGATGGTTGCATCCAGCCGTGCCAGTTCCGCCGTCAACCGCTCGGCTCCGCCCGCGGGCTCCCGCTCCGCCTCGTCGCGCAGGATCCGCGCCACCTCCGACGCGAACCGCGCCGCCATCTCCGGCGTCAACAACCCCGCGCGCAGTCGCGCCAGCACGCGCCCCTCAAGCTTGCCTCGACTGATCGTCCTGCGGTTATTGCAGATCGCCGGGCCCTTGCTCTTCCGATTGAAGCAGCCGTACCGCTCACGGCCGACCAGCGTGTAGCCCCCGCCGCAGCAGCCGCAGGTGACGAGGCCCGAGAGCAGATACTTCGCGCGGTGGCTCGCGTTCAGCGGCGCGGTCCGGCCAGCGAAGGCAGCGTAGGTCGTATCCAGCCGGCCTTGGACGCTGTTCCACAGCTCGTCCGGCACGATCTGCAGCTCAGGCCGGTCGGCATAGATGATCGCTTCCGCTTCCGCCGGGCGCGAGATCCGGTTGCCGGTGTCGGGGTCGCGACCAAACTGGTTGCGGCCATAGACGATGACGCCGACGTACGCCTCGTTGCGCAGCAGGCCGTCACGCTTCTTCGCGTTGCCGCGGATCGTCGAGTCGTTCCAGCCGCCGCCCGAGGGCGAGGCGATCCCCTCGGCATTCAGCGCCGCCGCGATCTTTCTCGGCGAGAGGCCCGCCGCATAATCCTCGAGGATCCGCCGCACCACGGCCGCCTCCTCCGGCACGATCGCGCGGTTGAGACCCGCGGCGCCGGGCAGGACACGGTAGCCATAGGCGATCCCCGCAGCCACCCGCCCGCGACGCGTCGTGCCGCCCTGGCCGCGCCGGGTCTCGTCGGCGATCTCGCGCGCCTGGTGCTCGGCGATGGCGGCGAGGAGCGGCACGAGCTTCCAGTCGAAGCGCCCGCCGTTCGCGGCATGGAGCGCGACGCCGCGGCTCTCGAACCAGTCGCAGATCGAGGTGATGTCGGCCGCGCGGCGGCCGATCCGGTCGATTCCCTCGAC
>NZ_JBQPXH010000048.1:0-1456 GCF_052244495.1 Rhodobacter sp. NSM | reverse complement strand
ATTAGTACACGTTATCAAACGCTTGCAGCCTCCCACGGGAGGCCGTTGGCATTTTAAGAGCCAAGCTGTGCTACGCTGGCTACGGTGAACGGCAGCCTCTGGCGCCGCGCACAGGCCGCACGCCGGCTGTGCTGGAGCACGAAAGGACCACGACGGAGCGGGCGGGGCTATTACTGGAACGCACCGTAATGGCTGAGGGAGCGGGATCAGGCTGTTCCGACCGGTTTCATGATTGGGCTGCGGTCGGACCGAAGCACGGACCGGTGGCTCGCACGACTGCAAGGTCAGCAGGTGCTTGACCTGAATCCGGCCTGCCTCATTGATCACTTGCCGCCAGCGGTCGCGGCAGGTGGTCTTTGTAACGAGCATTCGAAGCCTCGCGGGCGGAAAGCTCGGGTCGCGGTAAGCGATCTGTGAGGGGAACAGGAAATCAGGCCGCTTGCCGGGCTCTGCTTGAGGACCGTGCTGGAGATCCGTTCCCTCGCGAAACCGTTCCTCGATCAGAATTTCTCGGGGTGTGCAGCTCCAGAGATCGGCCGGAGCGCGCTTTGCGACGTTGCAGCGCCGTCTGCGCCGGGGAGTGAAGTCGTCTAAGGTCTTGAATCCGGCCCGGATTGTGGGAAGCTCCACCGCTTCCTCAACACTGCGGAAGATCTCAAACTCGCAGTCGCGCCGTCGCAGAAGCCGCTTGTCGGGAGATGTCCCGCGCTCGAGCCGAATCTCCACCGTCTTGCGCACAATGTCCGCGCCGGTCGGGAAATGTGCCAGCCATGTGGGCGGAACTTCGGCCGGTTCGAGCCAGCACCGCGCGGGTCGGGCGGTAAAGGGTGGGAACAATCCGGGCGGCTCCGGGGACCACATGACAAAGCGCCCGGGCTCCACTGGCCTGAACCGCTCCTCGGCAGGGTCTTCTTCCGTCTCGTGGCGGCACACCCAGACATGGCAACGGAGCGCCGCGCCGTGCTCGTCCAGCGGAAGAGTGAAGATCGTAAGTGAGCCGGTGCTTTCAGCGTCCAGAAGAGCGTTGTTGCAGAACGCCAGCTTAAGGCACAGTGCCCCCTTTCCCCTCGGCGTCAGGCGACGCGGACGATCTCGGCGGTGCCGAGGACGTTGAAGCGGCTCATGAGCGCGACGCGGATGTGGATCTCGGCGGTTTGACGGTCGGGGTCCTTTGCCATGATGCGTTCGCCGAAGGCCTTGAGCCGAGCCGGTGAGCGCCACCGGTTCGAGCGAACCGGCGAGGGCATCTTCGCCTCGATCCGGCTGCGGGCGTGGTAGCCGGTCCATCGCTTCCAGAGAGCCCGGCCATAGTGACGGGTGGCGCGCAGGGTCTCGTTTCTGGCCCGAGCGGCCGGACCATCGCCCTTCCAGGGTCGGCCGTTCCGGCGGATAGGGATGACCGCTGTGGCGCGGCGCTCGACGATGGCGGTGTGACAGCGGCGCGTGTCGTGGCGCT
>NZ_JBQPXH010000047.1:0-1625 GCF_052244495.1 Rhodobacter sp. NSM | reverse complement strand
GAGCCTGTGTGAAAACCCCTGTTTGTGCTAGACTTGCGGAAGTGGGGAGGCTTGGCATGGCAGGTTTCATCGAGGGCATGAATCGGGAGCAGACGACGCTTTTTCCTGAGCGGTTGGAGGACTGGATCTATGAGGATCACCTTGTCCGTGTCGTCGATCTCTTCGTTGATGAACTCGATCTGGCAGAGCTTGGCTTTCAACGTCACGCGGCGGCGCGGACGGGTCGGCCGGGCTATCATCCGGCGGTCCTGCTCAAGCTGTTCATCTACGGCTATCTGAACCGGATCCCCTCCAGTCGGCGCCTCGAGCGCGAGGCGGGGCGCAATGTCGAACTGATGTGGCTGACCGGGCGACTGGTCCCGGATCACAAGACGATCGCCGACTTTCGGCGCAACAACGGCGGAGCGATCCGCAAGACCTGTGCGCAGTTCGTGGAACTCTGTCGCCGGATCGGCGTGCTGAAGGGCGAGTGCGTGGCGGTCGACGGGAGCAAGTTCAAGGCGGTCAACAACCGCGATCGCAACTTCACCAAGGGCAAGTTGGCCAGCCGCCTGGCGCATCTCGAGGCCGAGGTCGGTCGCTACATCGAGGAGGCCGACCGGATCGATCGTCAGGAAACCGGCGAAGCGCGAACCGAGCGGGCAGCACATCTGACCGGTCGCTTCCTTCGGATCCGGCAGGAGATCGAGCGCCTGCTGGCGATGCAGGATGCCCTGGCCGACGCGCCGGACGGGCAGATATCGCTCACCGATCCGGATGCACGCGCCATGGCCACAAGGGCGCAGCACAGCGGGCACGTCGGTTACAACGTCCAGAGCGTAGTCGATGCCGAAACCCACCTGATCGTGACCCATGCCGTGACGAACCAGGGCCACGACCGGGATCTGCTGGCGGTGATGGCCTGCGTGGCGAAGACCGTGCTTCAGCGGGAGGATCTGCACATCCTCGCCGACAAGGGCTACTTCAGCGCCCGCGAGATCCTGACCTGCCACGAGCTTGGCATCACCGCGACCGTGCCGCGCCCCGACACCTCGGGCAGCCGTTCGGAGGGGCGGTATGTGAAGGCCGATTTTGCCTATGAGGCGACGGCCGATATCTACCGATGCCCGGCGGGCGAGGCGCTGACCTACCGATACACCACCGAGGAGGATGGCCTTCAGTTGCGGCGCTACTGGACCACGGCCTGCGCGGCTTGCGACCTCAAGGCTCGCTGCACGACCGGCCGGGAACGGCGGATCACCCGCTGGGAGCAGGAGCACCTGATCGAAGCTGTCCAAGCCCGGCGGCGCAGCGCATCGGCCCCGATGAGTGTCCGCCGTTCCACGGTCGAGCATCCGTTCGGCACCCTCAAGTCATGGATGGGCCCCAGCCACTTCCTCACCCGCCGTCTCCACAACGTTCGGACGGAGTTCGCGCTGAACGTTCTTGCCTACAACATCAAGCGGATGGTCTCGCTAATCGGCATCGCAGGCCTGATGAAGGCGATGTCTGGCTGAGCCGACAGCCTCGGCGCGCATGACCTCGAGCTGGCACCGCGTGATCCGACAATTCCCTCGAGAAGCGCCGCCATTTGGGTCGACGAACAAGATCCGCCGCAGCGCGATCGCCGGTTTCCACACGGCCTC
>NZ_JBQPXH010000046.1:0-1666 GCF_052244495.1 Rhodobacter sp. NSM | reverse complement strand
ACCGATGCCTTCATGGCCGAGCATCGGGTCAAGACCACACCCCAGACCTTCATCGATGGGCGCCGGGTCGGCGGCTACGACGACCTGCGCCGCTTCTTCGGCAAGTCCGTGGCAGACCCCGGCGCCGTGAGCTACCGCCCCGTCGCCGTACTGTTTGCCCTGACCGCGCTGATGGCGCTGGCGGCGAGCTGGGCGGTCAGCGGCCAGGCCCTGACCCTGCTGGCGGGCGAGTGGTTCATCGCCTTCTCGATGGTGGCGCTCGCGCTCCTCAAGCTGCAGGACGTCGAGAGCTTCTCGACCATGTTCCTGAACTACGACCTGCTGGCGCGGCGCTGGGTGCCCTATGGCAAGATCTATCCCTATGCCGAGGCGCTGGCCGGCCTCCTGATGATCGCCGGGGCGCTGACCTGGATCTCGGTGCCGGTGGCGCTGTTCATCGGCGGCATTGGGGCGGTCTCGGTGTTCAAGGCGGTCTACATCGACCGGCGCGAGCTGAAATGCGCCTGCGTCGGCGGATCGAGCCGGGTGCCGCTCGGCTTCGTCTCGCTGACCGAGAACCTGATGATGGTGGCCATGGCGCTCTGGATGGCGAGCGGGGCGCTGGGACTCCTGCCGCAGCCTGTGCATGGCATGTGAGGCGCCGCCGCGGGGGTGCGACCGGTGGTGGCCGAAGCCCCTGATCCCGCGGGCGGGACTGCTCGACGACGAGGGCGGCGCCGCAGAGGCCCGGCCGCCGGCCGGACCTCCCGATCCTGCGGACGGTCCTACCTGACGACGAGGGGACCGTGCATCCCGCCTTCGTAGTGGCCGGGGATCAGGCAGGCGAATTCGTAGCTGCCGGGTTCGCCGAAGGTCCAGGTGATCTCTCCGCTCTCGCCCGGCCCGAGCCGCAGCGCATTCGCATCGCGATGCACCATGTCGGGCATCTCGGCCATCATGGCCTTGTGCTCCTGGATCTCGTCCGAGGCATCCATGACGAATTCGTGCTCCTGCTCGCCCTCGTTGCGGATCGCGAGACGCACGGTCTCGCCCGCGGCGAAGTCGAGGGCGGGCGGGTCGAAGACCATCCGCCCGTCCTCCGTCTCGCGCATCGCGACCGTCACGGTGCGCGCAGCCTCCTCCGCGCGGGCCGGGGCGCCGATCGTCGTCGCCCCGTGTCCGGATGCGGCATCCGTGCCGCCCATGTGGTCCATCGCGCCCATGTCCCCCATGTGATCCATGTGCTCCATCTGGCCCGTCCCGCCCGGGGCCGCGCCGTGGTCCGGCATGTGCGTCCCGTCCGCCTGCGCGGCTCCGGCGGAAACGGCGGCCAGGAAAGCCATCGTCATGAGTTTCATCTGGTCTTCCTTCATCTGGTTCGGCACGTCCCGCGGCCGATGCGATCACCGTGACGGGGCCGGTTTCCGGCTCCGCATCTCTCGATGTGATGGCCCCAAGGGCCACGGCAGGCTCAGTTGCCCGAGACCTGCCGCTGGTAGTCGGCGGCGCGCTCGGGCCAGGTGCTCTTGATATAGTCGAGCACGGCATGGATCTCGGCCTTGGTCAGCCGGCCTGCGAAGCCCGGCATGTCGCTCTGGTAGCCGTTGCCGACGATGGCCGCGGTCCCCTGCCGGATGATGGCCAGAAGCTGGGCATCCGGATGATGCCAGGTGTGGCCCGAGGCGTC
>NZ_JBQPXH010000045.1:0-1676 GCF_052244495.1 Rhodobacter sp. NSM | reverse complement strand
GAGGGGCGCTAGTGTAGGAGTTATCGTGACTGAACTTGAAGCACTAATGAAGAAGGTCGAGAGTACATTTGGTGCCGTAGATGAGACTATAATTATTGTGCTAAAGGGGCATCTTCTAATAGAGGAGCTTTTGGATAGAATTATTGGCACGTTCGTTTTTCATCCGGATTACGTCATGGCTGCCAATCTTCGTTTCGCACAGAAAATTAGTCTCGCGCGATCACTTTCGGTGGGCGAGCAGGACAACGCGATGTGGGATATAATAATAAGGCTGAACGCTCTTCGTAATGAGCTTGCGCATTCGCTTGGATCGGACAAGCGTGATCGTAAAGTCAAGGCTGTCGTGGATTGTTACCTTGATCAGGCTGAGGGTCATCTTGATAAAATTGGAGTTGTTAAGGATCAACCCGAGCATATTATGCTTGCATTCGCCGTGACCTTCGCTCTCGGATTTTTGGCAAGCTTCTCTGATGAGGCTAATAGCTTCCGGCGTTTTATAGATGCGTCTACAAGATAGCTTCCTCTAGTATAAGGTTGGCTTGACGCCATTAAGCAAGTTCTTGGGATGGCATTGCTGAATCACTTTCGGTTAAGCAGACTTCCTAGCATCGCCGTGGTGCCGCGCGGCCCGAGGTAGGCGAGCATCGCGACGAGCCCCATGGCAGCGCGGCCGTCGAGGTTGAGATACGAGCTCAGGGCCTCGCCTATGAAGGCCATGGCGACGAGGGCGGGGATCTCCCAGAGGAGCTCGCGGCCGAAGAAGGCGCGGCGGCGGGCGCGGACCTCGCCGGTGTGATACATGAGCCGGCCCATGGCGGCCGCGATCAGCGTGGCGATGGCCCCGCCCCAGAGCGCCGTGATGGTGTCGATCAGTCCCTTGTCCGGCATCGCGCCGCTCCTGTTGTGCGCGCCGTGCGCGTCTGTCGGCCCGGCCGGGAGCGGCCGGGTCTTCTCATGATGATCGGGAAGGCGGGGACGCCTCAGTCGGCCGGCGGCTCTGGGAAGCCCGCCTGCTCGAGCAGGTTCACAGCGTCACCTCTGCGGCTTCGATGAACAGCCGATCGGTCTCCTCCGGCGAGAAGCCGAGCAGGAAGGCCAGCGTGTCCATCGTTTCCGAGTCCCGGACGAGCATGGTCGCGCCGCGGAGGGCGGCCCGCATTGCCCAGGGGTAGGCGGCGTCCTCCGCGATCGCCATCGCGCGGGCCCACTTCTCCTCGCCGACCACGATCATGGCCTGCATGACGGTGACCTCTGCCGGGATCAGATCGCGCTGCGCCTCGGCCGCCCTGGCGTCTGCCGTCCGGAGACGGCTCAGGTCGATCGGAATGCCCATGGCTCAGGCCTCCTCGGTCGTGGGTCCGGGACCCCAGGCCGGGACGGAGATCGGCCCGTCGATCTCGGCATGGATCGGTTCGGGGAAGAGCGTCGCGGCGCCGGCGTCCGGGCCATGCGGCAGGATCAGCGTGAACTGCAGCACGCCGTCGATCCTCTCGATGTCGGAGGCGAGCCACGCGGAGCCCACGGCATCGCGCGGCAGCGTGGCGCCATCCGGGATGCCGGACAGATCCAGCTCCTCGCCGTTGAGGATCAGGATGTCGCCGGATCTGGCGAGGGACAGCCGTTCCTCACGGCGCTGGGGGCTGAAGGCAATGTGCATGGGGTCCTCCTAGAACCAT
>NZ_JBQPXH010000044.1:0-1892 GCF_052244495.1 Rhodobacter sp. NSM | reverse complement strand
CCGAAGTTCATCAGGAAAACGAACAAGCGATTGATTTCCTTTGCACCAGGATGGCGCGTTTGCCACAACGGAGCTGCGTCAGGCCGGTTTTGGCAGGCTCAGGGCGTCAAAGAGATCGAGTTGCTCCGGGGTGGTTCGGGTTGTGCCGTTGAGGGTGCGGCTGCCGATATGGGCCGTGTGCTTCTGGATGCGGGCCAGCATGTCCAAGGCGGTGCGGGGGCTCGCCGCGTGCCCCTTCGCCTTCAGCCGCATGCGCATGACGCGATAGAGAGTGAGCGCGAGGAAGCAGATCAGCGCGTGGGCGCGGATGCGCTCGGGCAGGCGGTGGTGGACCGGGGCGATCTCGATGTCGGACTTCAGCACCCGGAAGCCGCGCTCGATGTCGGCCAGCGCCTTGTAGCGCATGACGGCGTCCGCTGGCGTCAGGTCCGGGGCGTTCGTCAGGAGCGCGAGCTTGCCGTCGAAGAGTTCGGCTTCCGCAATGGCGGCCTCGTTCAACGACCAACTGAAGCGGTCGGCCGCGTAGTCGGCCTGGATGAAGCGGGTCAATTCGGCCTCGGCGACCGCACGGGTGAAGCGGCTGTAGGCACCACGGTCGGAGGCCCGCCGGCCCCGGTCGCTTTGCCCCGCGTCTTGTGCATTCAGCTTGCCGACCATGCGCTCGGCCAGGGCTTCCAGTTCGGCGATGCGGGCGCGGCGTTTCTCGGACTGCTCGGCCCCGCGCAGCGGATCGTGGGCCACGATCAGCCGGTGGCCGACGAAGCGAGCCTCGGCGAGGCCCACCTCGTCGAAGGCGAGGCCGCGGAAGGTCTCGACCAACTCGCCGTAGCGGCGGGCGGGGACGGCGAGGATGAACTCGAGCTTCCGCCCACCCTGATCGGCCAGCGTGGTCAGGGCATCGATGTTGTCGAGGCTGAGGAGCCCACGGTCGGCGACCAGCACGACCCGCTCGATAGGGAAGCGCTGCAGGACGGTCGTCAGCATGGCCTGCAGCGTCTTCGTCTCGGCGACGTTGCCGGGGTGGACCGTATGCATGAGCGGCAGGCCATCGGCCGTCTGGACCACGCCCAGCACGAACTGGCGGGCGATGCCGCCCTTTTCCTTGTTCATACCGAAGGCGCGGAGATCGTCGTCCACCTCGCCTTCCCCATGGATGCGCACGGTGGTCAGGTCGTAGAACACCACCGCCAGATCGCGATCGACCAGCGGGCGGATCTGTTTCGCCAACTCGATCTCGACCCGCTCGGCGTGGTCGATCAGCGCGTCCATCGCGCGCAGGAGGTGCTGATGCGTCACCGTTTCGGGCATCGCCGGCATCGCCACGGTCTCCAGCCAGCGCAGGCAGCCGAGCTTGGAGTCCGGTTCGCACAACCGGTTGAAGACCATGGCCCGCACCAGGGCTTCCACGTCCAGCTGGCGCTTTCCGGAACGCAGGGCGCGCCCCAGCGCGCGGTCGAAGCCGAGGTCCTTCCACAACTCGTGCAGCGCGAAGACGTCGCCGAAGCTCAGGGATGGATCATGGACCAGGTCGGACGCCGTATTCTCAGCGCGGCCGAGAACGCGGTTCAGTCCGTTGATCAGTGGATCGAGCTTTTCAGGGGTGAGATCGTCGACGCGCCCGAGGTTTGCCACCACGCGATGGCGGACCTTTCCGGCATCGGTGCGATAGCCCTCGACCAGCTGAAGGTACCGGCGCCCGCCTGACTGGGTGATCTTCGTGTACATGCCGCAACGATACGCAACGTGATATCGGATTTCAAACAAAAAGGCCCGCTGGCGTGCCACAACAGGAATGGGGCGCAATCAGCCCGGTCAGAGCGCCAAGTCCTTGATTTCACGGACAGCCACCCGCCAAAACCACAGAAAATCAGGCTGCAAATGTCGAACTTCGG
>NZ_JBQPXH010000043.1:0-2341 GCF_052244495.1 Rhodobacter sp. NSM | reverse complement strand
GGCCTCCGACACCCCAAATGGGCGATTGTATAGCCATTTTCAAGGATATTTACGCAAAATCACCTCTCCGTTAGCGGTTTCTGGCGGCCCACGGCGCGGCTGCTCCCCGTTGTCGTCACACTGCTTTCTGTCGTCCATGGCCGTAACATGCATCGCCTGCTTCACGGTCTGCACGAACGGACCATCGCGTTGAACACGCTGGTCGTGCTGGTCTGGTGTTCGGCATGGGGTACGGCTTCCGAGACAAGCTTCCGGCTATGATCGCGTCCCCGACCGGAACCCGCCGCATGAAACGTCCTCCGGCCGCAGGGCACGCAGGCGGGACTCGTCCGTCTCGGCTGATCGTCCCGCGCGCCCGAAGCGCGGTCCTCGTAGATCCTTTCCGCAGCCCCCCGGCGGCGAGCGCGTCGCGCTGCAGGTCGAGGGACTACGAACCGTCCGCCTTGGACACGCGGCCACAGCCGATGAGCATGTGTCAGAAGCGTTCGTTTGAGGAAGCGCCGCCGCGACGCCCGCGGCCCGGCTTCTTCCCAAGACGTCACAAACCATCCAGAGACGTCAAAGGAAACATGCGTCCCTGCTGTCGGCTCCTGCCCTTCCGCCAGCCCGACCATGGGCGGACGCGACCCCTCAGAAGGGATCTTCCACCTGAACCCCGGTCGGGCGGAAGTCGTCGACATTGCCGGTCACGACCACGGCCCCACGGGCCAGCGCCGTGGCGGCGATCATCAGGTCAGCTCCGTTGTGACCGAGGCGGCAGGAGAGCCGGCCCCAGATCCGGGCGTCCTCGGCGGCGAAGGGAAGGATGCGATCCGAGAAGAGCCGCACCGTCCGGTCGAGCCAGGCCTGAAGGTCGGCTGCGAAGGCCGGGTTGCGCTGATCCTGGCGGGCAATGCCGCGCTCGATCTCACCCAGGGTGATGACGCTCAGGAACAGGTCGGCCTCATTGCGCTTTGCCAGCCACGCTGCAACCTGGGGCGCCCTATCGGGACGATGAACCGCCGAGATCACGTTGGTGTCGAGCAGATACATCAGAAGTCAACGTCGCGCGGCTTCACCTCGATGCGCTCCCCTGCCTCGCCTGGGAAGGCCAGCAGATGCTCGGCAAAGCTGCCGCGGCCATCGCGCGCGCCCGACAGCAGCCGGTAGTACTCGTCGAGAGACAAGACGACAACCGCCGGCCGTCCCCGGCGCGAGACCTCTTGCGGCACGCCGGCAAGGGCAGCCTCGACCACTGCGCTGAACCGGTTCTTCGCGTCCTGAAGCGTCCACATGAATAAAATCGCTCGGCTAGCTAGACTTCTGTCTAGATAGAAACCCCATTGGTTCCGTCAATACAAGTCGCAACCTGTCCGGGCAATCGGGCGATGGACGATCCATCATCGTGAACCTCTGGTGGGGTTCGCCGAGGCCTTCACCCATCTAGGGTTCTGATGCCGGAGGGGGCAGGATGACACCCTAAGCTCGGGAGGAGAGCGGGGGGCAAGGATTTACTGCGGCCATGGCGGTTGTGCGCGTCCACTACCGCCGGGCAGCCTGAAGTTGTAAGGTCACGCCATGATCCGGGTGCTCGTCCTGCGGCTTCTCTGCCTCGTCCTGCTGGCCATGGCCTTCATGGCAGGTCCCGGTGCGAGGGTTTCCGCCGCGGAGCGGATGGCGCAGGACGTCATGGCCGAGATGCCCCATTCCGGCACCGGATCCGCGCCCTGCTGCCCGGATGCCGGACATGACGGTGCCGGGCTCCAGGCCCTCGATTGCGCGGCCTCCTGCGCGACCATGGCCTCGGTGCTGCCGGAGCCTGTTCGCATGGCCGACCGAAACCAGGTTCGCGCGCGGCACCTGCCGGGCTGGAGCCGGTTGCCCGCCAGCCGGCATCCTCCGCCCGAGGTCCGGCCCCCGAGATCCCGTCCCGCCGCCTGAGCCGGCCGAGCCCGCCTCGGCCTTCGTGGACATCCGCGCCCCGCGCGGAGCTTTCGGGATGAGACATGCCTGACTCCCCTCTCCGCCGCCCGTGGGCGGCCGCTTTGACATTTCCCCTTCCTCCCAACCGCCGCGGCCCGGAATCCGCCGCGGCAGCGCGCCGATCAGGGCCGCCGCGGACCGCAGGGGAGGCCGTGCGATGAAACGGCTTGCCTTGGCCGCAATGGCCGTCACCGCGACGGCCGCCGGCTTCTGGATCCTCCTGCCGGCTCCCGCTCCGACCGCGGCCGATCCGGCCCGGCTGGCCCTCGGCCAGAGGGTCTATGCCGCCGAATGCGCCTCGTGCCACGGCGCAAACCTCGAGGGCCAGGCGAACTGGCGCGAGCCGGGGCCGGACGGCCGCTATCCCGCGCCGCCGCAC
>NZ_JBQPXH010000042.1:0-2472 GCF_052244495.1 Rhodobacter sp. NSM | reverse complement strand
TGTCAACCGGCACGCAAAATTGACCCCCCAGGCGGGGTGATCGGCGCCCAATTTTGACCCCCCGGCTCCGCGAGATCAGGGCCTGAGCCGACGGAATGGTCAGGGTTTGGAGGCGGCTCAGGCCCTGATCGGGCTCGCGTGCTGAGGGTCAGGCGCGGTTCTTGAAGCGCCAGCTCTCGTTGCCGGTCTCGATGATCTCGCAGTGGTGCGTGAGCCGGTCGAGGAGCGCGGTGGTCATCTTGGCGTCGCCGAAGACGGTCGGCCATTCGCCGAAGGCGAGGTTCGTGGTGACAATGATCGAGGTGCGTTCGTAGAGGCGGCTGATGAGATGGAAGAGCAACTGCCCGCCGGCTTGGGCGAACGGCAGGTAACCGAGTTCGTCCAGGATCACGAAGTCGAGGCGGCCGAGGTAGTCAGCGGTTCGGCCTTGCTTGCCGCTGCGGGTCTCGGCTTCAAGCTTGTTGACGAGGTCGACGACGTTGAAGAAGCGACCGCGGGTGCCAGCGCGGATGAGCGCTCGGGCGATGGCGATCGCAAGGTGGCTCTTGCCGGTGCCCGTTCCGCCGATGAGCACGACGTTGCGCTGGTCGGCGACGAAGTTTCCCGTCGCCAACTCGCGGACGAGGCCCTCGTTGACCGGCGTGCCGGTGAAGTCGAACTGCTCGATGTCCTTGGCCAGCGGCAGCTTGGCGATCGTCATCTGGTAGCGGATCGAACGCGCCTGCTTCTCAGTGATCTCGGACTGGAGCAGATCGCCCACGATCCTCGGCGGCTCGTGCTGACGCTTGATGCCGTTCGCCATGACCTCGTCATAGGCGCTGCGCATCCCGTAGAGCTTGAGGGCGGTCATCAGGTCGAGGATCTGGGTGCGGTCCATGTCGGCTGGTCCTCCTGAGGCTGTCGTATCGGGCGCAGTCGGCCACCGGAGCATGGGTCAGGCGCAGGCCGGCGGGCGTCAGCAGCAGCGGTGGCGGGGCGGCATCCTTGCGGCGAGCCAGAATGTTGATGATGACCGGCGCGGAATGGACGCCCTGGTCGAGGGCTTCGCGGCAGGCGGCTTCGACAGTTGGCAACCCGTCGGCCACGACGCAGCTCAGGATCTGCACCATCTGCCGGTCGCCGTCGTCCGAGCCCGTCAGCTTGCGCCGGATCGCGGCCAGCGCGGGCGGCAGCACCCAATCGCGGAAAGGGGCGCCGTTGCGCAGCGCTCCGGGTTTGCGAGCCAGAACAGGCACATAATGCCAAGGGTTGTAGACGGTCTGGCCGCGTCCGAAGACCCTTTGGTGCTCGCCGACGATGACGCCGTCCTGCCGGATGACGATCCGATCGGCATAGGCGTGGACCTCGACTGGGCGTCCGACCGCTGTGGCCAGCACAGAATACTTGTTCCTCAGGGAATTGATCCACTGGATCAATTCCTGATCTTCGTCACTGTCGAACCTGACGGTGCAGGTCTTGGAGACGGATGCGGTCACGCTGTGGAAGCCGTCGAAGGGTCCGGCATAGGGCACAAGGTGGGGGCGCTCGGCCTCGAACATCTCCCAGATCGTCCGGTCGGATTGCTCGGGATGCTTGTGCGCCTTGGCATAGGCCACGCACTTGTCCAGTAGCCAAGCGTTCAGTTCCTCGAGGCTCCGGACCCGCAGCCGGGGCGTGAAGAACCGCTCGCGGACGAGGCCGACCTGGTTCTCGACCTGACCCTTCTCCCAGCCCGACGCGGGCGTGCAGGCGACGGGTTCGATCAGGAAGTGGCTGCACATCTGCAGGAAGCGACGGTTGTACTTCCGCTCCTTGCCCGTGAAGACCGCCTCCACCGCCGTCTTCATGTTGTCGTAGATGCCCCGAGTGCAAGCGCCCCTGAAGAAGGCGAAGGCCCGGTCATGGGCGTCGAACACCATCTCCTGCGTCTCGCGCATGTAGGCTCGGACGAACATCATCCGGCTGTGGCAGAGCCGGACGTGGGCCACCTTGACCGTCACGGTGACGCCCGCGATCAGCACCACCTCATGGCTCCAGTCGAACTGGTAGGCCTCGCCCGGCGCGTAGTAGAGCGGGACATAGGCCTCGGCCGTCACCGCCCCGCGGCTCTTCGACCACGCGCGGGCGTAACGGCGGACGGCGTCATAGCCGCCCTCGTAGCCGGCGGCGCGCAACTCCTCGTAGATCCGGATCAGCGTGAGCCGCTCGCGCGACGGCTTGGTCGCATTGCCGAGCAGAACCTCGTCGAGCTTCGCCTGCCACGGCCCGATCCGTGGCATCGGCTGCCGCTCGCGCTCGTAGCTGAAATCCGTCTCGTCAGACCGCAGGATCTTCCGCACAGTGTTGCGCGACACGTGCAGCTCCCTGGCGATCCTCTTCACCGACCAGCCCTGCACGTGAAAGGCCCGCCGAACCCGCGCGATCGTATCCACTCGCTTCAACTCCCCCTCCGCCCGCTGCCTCGCAACGGACGGTCCGACGAATGCTGAGGGG
>NZ_JBQPXH010000041.1:0-2920 GCF_052244495.1 Rhodobacter sp. NSM | reverse complement strand
CGCCCGCGCGCTCGCGACGGCCATCGGCCGATGGTTCTGAGGAGGAGCCCATGCACATTGCCTTCAGCCCCCAGCGCCGTGAGGAACGGCTGTCCCTCGCCAGATCCGGCGACATCCTGATCCTCAACGGCGAGGAGCTGGACATGTCCGACATCCCGGACGGCGCGACGCTGCCGCACGACGCCGTGGGCTCCGCGTGGCTGGCCTCCGACATCGAGCGGATCGGCGGCGTGCTGCAGTTCACGCTGATCCTGCCGCATGGCCCGGACGCCGGCGCCACGACCCTGTTTCCCGCGCCGGTCCATGCCGAGATCGACGGGCCGATCTCGGTCCCGGCCTGGGGTCCCGAACCCACGACCGAGGAGGCCTGAGCCATGAGCATTCCGATCGACCTGAGCCGCCTTCGGACGGCAGAGGCCAGGGCGGCAGAGGCGCAGCGCGACCTGATCCCGGCCGAGATCACCGTCATGCAGGCCATGATCGTGGTCGGCGAGGAGAAGTGGGCCCGCGCGATGGCGATCGCGGAGGACGCCGCCTACCCCTGGGCGATACGGGCCGCCCTCCGCGGCGCGACCATGCTCGTCCGGGACACGGAAACGATGGACACGCTGGCCTTCCTGCTCGGCTTCTCGCCGGAGGAGACCGATCGGCTGTTCATCGAGGCCGCCCGGGTGACGCTGTGAACCTGCTCGAGCAGGTGGGCTTCCCAGAGCCGCCGGCCGCCTGAAGCACCTCCGCCTTCCCGATCATCATGAGAAGACCCGGCCGCCCCGGCCGGGCCGACACCCGCGCGACGCGCGCACAACAGGAGCGGCGCGATGCCGGAGAAGGGACTGATCGACACCATCACGGCACTCTGGGGCGGGGCCATCGCCACGCTGATCGCGGCCGCCATGGGGCGGCTCATGTATCACACAGGCGAGGTGCGCGCCCGCCGCCGCGCCTTCTTCGGCCGCGAGCTCCTCTGGGAGATCCCCGCCCTAGTCGCCATGGCCTTCATTGGCGAAGCCCTCAGCTCATACCTCAACCTCGACGGCCGGGCGGCCATGGGGCTCGTCGCGATGCTCGCCTATCTGGGGCCACGCGGGACGACGGCGATGCTGGAGCGGCTCTGGCGGGGCCGGAGTGCGGGGTAGTCCTCACGTCAGACTTTTCAGCACATGCCGTCTTCGACTATATCTCAGTTGATGAAACTGGGCAGGTATTCACATGCACATCAAGAGAGTGCGCCTCAAAAATGGATACAAAAGATTCAAAGATCTCACGATTGACCTAGGGCCAGATCCGGCACGTATTATCGCGTTGGTCGGCCCGAATGGCTGTGGGAAAAGCAGCGTCCTTGACGGCCTTATGTATCACGCCAACGCTCACAGCACTATTGGAGAAAACGGCAATCGCAATCCAAGCTACCATTCCATGACTGGAATCAACCCCTCATACAACAGCGTTGAGATAGAGTTCACTGAAGGATCGTTTTCGAAGGTGCACGAAAGATTGGCGGCGACCGGGTCTTCGAACACGATTCTTTCTTTCCGCAGCCCGTATCGCTACAACAGCAGCCTACTGGTCCACGAGACGAGGTCTGTGAGCGATATTAAACTCAATGGGTACGGGGCAGCCGACGCATCAAGTTTGGATGCGAGGATTGAAAGTAATTATCGCCGCATCCACGCCCATTTCAATCGATACCGCGACGATAACGACGTTAAGCCGAGCGAAGCAAGATCTCACATAATAGGGGAGCTTAACGCATCCATAAGAAATTGCTTGGACATTGAGATAGCAAGCCTAGGGAACGTCGAGGCCAGCAAAGGAACTCTATTCTTCCGCAAGCTCGATCATCCCATGGATTTTTCGTTCGACGTCCTCTCATCTGGAGAAAAGGAAGTAGTTGATATTCTGCTGGACCTATATCTTCGCAGGTCCGACTACAACAACACAGTGTTTCTTATAGACGAGCCCGAGCTTCACATTAACACTGCCATTCAAGGAAAGCTCCTTATTGAAATTGATAAACTTATCGGTGAAAACTGCCAGATTTGGCTAACGACACATAGTATCGGCTTCCTTCGGACCTTGCAGAACGAGTTGAGAGGCAAGAGCCAGATCATTCAATTTCAGCCTAGCGACAATTTAGCGGCAGAACCCAAAACGCTGAAGCCCCTAGAGGTCGGCCCAGGAACTTGGCGCGAGTTATTTGCTGTTGCGTTAGGTGACTTAGCAGACCTTGTGAGCCCATCTGTTATAATATACTGCGAAGGGCGTGCCGAACCAGGGCCGGGCGGCAAAGAACGGGGCCTCGACGCCAAAGTGTTCAACACCGTATTTTCTCAGCGCCATCCAGAGGCCTTCTTCACGTCGAGCGGCGGGAACACCGAACCCGATCAGCGTAGCGCGATCGCGATCTCTATTCTGGGCAAGGTCTTTCCTAAAGTCGAGATTTGGGTTCTGAAGGATCGAGACATGGCGTCCGGCAGAGAAACAAATGAGACTGATCGGCAGGCATATTTGAACACCAATCCTTTGAGCCACAGAGTCCTCAAGAGGTGGGAGATTGAAAACTATCTTTTCGACAAGGAGGTTCTAAAATCATACTGCAGCAATCAAGGTCTTGTCTTTGACGAGGCGGCCTATGATAAGCTCGTAACCGACATCATCAACCAAGACGTGAAGAGCGAGACTAACGCCATCAGAAATATTTGCGGCATAAAGAGCAGCATAAATCCAGATATATTTAAGGAGCGCTTAGCGAAACACATTCACCCCGGCGGCCTAGTATATCAAGAACTGGAGGAATGCATTTTCCGCCGATCCTGACAGACCGTTAACGTCTAGCAGCACGTATCGGAAGAAGCCTCGTCCGAGGAGATTGCTAAAGACGCCTCGCTCTGGAATGCTTTTCCCATGTTGAAGCTGCCTT
>NZ_JBQPXH010000040.1:0-3062 GCF_052244495.1 Rhodobacter sp. NSM | reverse complement strand
TGCTGCCCTTCATGCTCACGGCAGCATGGCCGGTAGCACTGAAGCGGCGGGCGGGGAGCGGTCTGTGAGGTTGCGGCACTGCATCCGCGGCAATTGGCGAAAGCGGCCATCCGCGACCTGCGTGTGCAGCGACGCAATGCGCAGGAAGCGTACCTATGAGCATGCTCCAATTTTAGAGCATTCCTGACCTCGCTCTGCGGCTCAAACTTCGGGCATGTTTGGCGTGACATTGCCGAAAGCAGAACTATAATGGTGGCCGCCGGCATACTCGCAGTGATTTCTTACCAATTGTCGCCAGGCTTCAACTTGTTCTGCCTGTATAATTCATAGGCCACAAAAGGCGACTCCCGCCGCAGAACTTTTAACGATATCTGGTTGTCCCAGTAATCTTCTGCGTGGGCTTCCCTATCTCGGCAAAAATCATTCAGGCCAAGGCGCCGTATTGTTTCATCAACCTTGGTGCGCTCAGCAGGGTCCAAGTCATCACTTGGCTTCACCTGAAACGTTAAAAGCTCTAGCTGGAATGAGTCTGGGGCAGCCAAGAATGGATCAACTACATCAGAAAAATTATTCTTCTTCGAGTTGATCCGAGAGCAGCACAGCCTATAGTTTCCCCACTGATACGCTCTCCGCCAGGAGGCAGACTTGGCGGCAAAGTGATCGACAGAACCTCCTCCGGTTACAGGGTGAATGCGCATACAAATATACGCACAGGTTTCATTGTAAGATTTCATTAGATCGGTCAGCGCTTCCCGCCAGTAGGGGGGGAATTTCTCCGGCGGAATGTCGCTGGCGTTGTCCGCAATCTTCTTGTAACTTTTTCCATGCGTTCGCTCATAGCTCTTTCCAGCCGTGCCCTTTCCGATCATTTCCGCAATAGCTCGCAAACCAGGCGTGGTCACCTTGCCCCTGAAGTCAGCGGGAGCTGGTGCTCTGTTTACTTTAAGCATCCCGCTTATCCCTAGTCTTTTGCACATTTTCCTTGAACTGCTCCCAGCGCACCCAGAAGCGATCTGTGTCGCTAAGTGCACCGAGCAACAATCGCTCAACGGCAACAATCTCATGATGTGATGGTGAGGGTTCTAGTGCCAGATTTTTCGCTCGACCTAGTGCGATTTCGGCCTGTTCGGACCGAGCTTCTTGGAGATCAAACGCCTCACTCTGCAGCCAACTAGCAACGTCTCCACGACGTACAAACTGCCGTTTTCGAAGGTGTACTTGTCCTTGCTCAAGGTCCAAATCGAACCAAGCATCTTTGTCTTTATCAAAGACACTTTCCATCGATGCCATAACTAGAGGCGAGTGAGTAGCGGCAATTATCTGAATAGACGCACCCTCATCCGCTGTGAGGGACTTGGCGACGTTCAGAAGCGCAGGAACTACTTTGCGCTGCCATCTGGGATGGAGATGAGCTTCAATCTCATCGAAAAGAAGAATTATTCTATTCGATGGGGTGCTTCCGATGTGTTCGCTAGCTCGAATATGTTCTCGCCATGACCATGCTAGCATGTACGATAGAGCAACTATCCTTCGAACACCTAGTGAGGCGAAAAGAATTGGCACCTCTTGGCCGTAGCCCATGTTAATCTTCGGTATATCGCGGGCATCTTCGACCGAAAGCCTCGCAAAGTCTCTGCACGGGGTCATGCTATTCGGATCGTCGTCCGGCGTAAGCGCTTTTAGCACTTTTTCCATCCTCTGAGCATCCGCTCCCGATTCCCTAATCCAGGAAGCCCAATCCGCAATTAATCCATTGATGATTTGCGTGTTGTGGGTCCCGCTCATTTCGCGCCGACCATTCCATACATCGCCTTGGCTAAGCACAAAAGCTGGAAGACGCTCTTGGATGTCAACGTTGCCCTTTTTAGTCCAGTAATTTCTGGACGGATCCCAAACGGAAAAGCCGCCGTCAGCCAAGGCATATATTACCAGCCCGGGATTCCATGGACGACCAGCGCGCCCCAACCAGGCCTCATCTTTTGGAGAGTATGTGCTTTTGTAGGAGACTGATTTTACCTTACTATCTAACTCAAAAGAAATTTCGGCGGGATCTTTGATTTTTGTGGGGCGCGCCGCATAACCCGATGTTAGGTCCCTATTTAACTCTTGCGGCCAGCGCCTTGTCAGCGCCCACCATGATACATCGAGGAGAAAGCTTTTGCCCAAGCCATTATCCCCGGTGATCAAATTCAGCCGAGGTGAAAGCTCCAAGCCCATTTCCGAAGATGGCCCGACGTTCCTCAGATGTACCGACTTGAGCATAAGGTCCTCTTCGTTCTTTCGGCCCTTTGGGGCGCTTTGGGTCACTCTATGTAGCTTGAGAGGTGAACGTCAAACGCGCAACTTGCCTCTTCCAGAGCGCCTACGCATGAGCTACCGGGTCGCGACGATCGGCAGGCTACCAGACGTCGCTGCCGTAAGTCGACTTGAGGTCCGTTGCTCGACAACTTGCTTACTTCTCTGCCTACCACCATCATGCGCCTCGCCGAAAGTTATCGCAGAATGGCGAGGCAGGGAGGTCTGCCCTCCTCTGGCGCCGCGCCGAGCATTACCGGCAGCTTCGGGCTGCTCAGTCCCCTCGCTGCAGCGCGTTCGACTGGCCGCTTCGGAGCCTGCACCGGAAGGGTCGACCGGCGGCTCAGGGCCGGGTGCATCGAGTGGCGCTCGGCGCGCCGTCACCTCCGCTACGGCCGCTTCCTGCGCATTGCGGTCATAGGAGCGCAGCTGATTGCCGCGCTCCGGACAAGCGATATGCTTACAGCTCGGCGGCTTGGGTCAGCCTGGACCGGACCAGCGCATCGAGCGTGTCCGCCGGCGGCGCCAGCTGCTGCAGCGCATCCGGTACCGATTTCTGGACATAGCTCGAGACGAAGTCCGTCGCCGCATCGGGGGCAAGCTTGCGGGCTACCGCGAGGCGCGCAGCGGTCATGATGGCCGAATGCAGCGCCTCGCGATGCCGGGCCTCGATTTGGATCCCGGTCCAGTGCTGGAAGCGGACTGTCGCGAACCCGATCAGCGCGGTCAGTGCCACGCCTGCGAGATCGAGTAGGCTTGGCGTCAGG
>NZ_JBQPXH010000039.1:0-3107 GCF_052244495.1 Rhodobacter sp. NSM | reverse complement strand
CGTAAGCATCCGGCGAGGGCCGCGGCCGCGGAGGTAGTTCAGAGCGGCCTGCTGGTGACCTTCGGCTTCCGGGGCTTCGGCGCCCATTTCTTCGCGAGGCGCTCGAAGTTGTCGAGGATGCGGTCGATGCCGGCGTCGTCCGGATCGAACTTGCAGCCATGGAGGCCGATCATCTCGGCGTGAGCCTCATGGTTCGGATCGGCCTGCGCCTCGAGGAACTCCGCATAGCCGGGGGCACCCCCCACATCCTCGGGAGGACAGGCGCCGATGGCACGGACGAGGCGCGGGTAGTCGGCGCCTGGGATGGCATCGCCAATCTTCTCGACCCTGATCACATGGTGCCAGTTGTCGCCGAAGTCGTAGATGTAGTGGATCGTCTTCGTGCCGACATCCTCGATGACGTCGAGCAGGCTGGTCTTGCTGGCCGGCAGCGGGCCGTCGTGGAAGCCGTCGGGATCGGCGACACCCCAGCCGACGCCTCCGGCGCGGAACTCGTAGAGGTGCGTGTCGCTCCAGCCCATGGCGGCCTGGATCACCTCGTGCAGGCGGCTGAGCCGGATCTTCAGCGGCACGTCGAAGCGGCGCAGCACCTCCGGCTCGACGTCCGACAGGGTGACCTTGAGGCGGGCGACCAGCGTCATGCGGCAATCCTGAGATTGGGCGGATTGCACCAGGTCCACGGCAGCAACTCGGGCAGGCGTGAGACCGGCAGGTCCGAGATCCGCGCGATGGCATCCGCCAGCCAGGCCTGCGGGTCGATGCCGTTGAGCTTGGCGGTGCCGATGAGGGAATACATGAAGGCGGCGCGGTGGCCGCCGCGCTCGGAACCGGCGAAGAGCCAGCTCTTGCGGCCGAGGGCCACCCCTCGCAGCGCCCGCTCGGCGCAGTTGTTCGACAGGCAGACCCGGCCGTCGGACAGGAACCGGGTGAAGCCCGGCCAGTGATCGGGCGAGAGCAGGTAGTCGATCGCCTTGGCCACTTTGGCGTGCTTCGACAGGAGCGCGCGTTCGCTCCGGAGCCAGCGCTCCAGATCCTCGACCAGCGGGGCCGAGCGTTCCTGTCGTGCTGCGAGACGGGCGGCGGGATCCTGCCCGTTCAGCTTGCGCTCGATCTCGAAGATCGCGTCGATGCGCCTGACCGCCTCGAAGGCGATCGGGGAGATTTCCTTCGCATCTTTGCCCTTGCGGATGTTCCCCTCGACATCGGCCAGCTCGAAGAACTTGCGCCGGGCATGGCTCCAACAAAGCGCCGGCAGGACCGGCCCCGGCTTCCGGTCGCCGCGGTAGAGCTGGTTGTAGCCGGCGTAAGCGTCGGCCTGCAGGATGCCCTTCCACCCCGTCAGGTGCTCGGCCGGATGCTCCCCGGCCCTGTCGCGCGAGAAGCGGAAGATGACGGCGGGTGGTGCGGTGCCAGCAAAGGGGCGGTCGTCGCGGACATAGGTCCAGAGCCGCGCCGTCTTCGTGCCGCCCCGTGCCAGGAGTGGCACCGTAGTGTCGTCGCCATGCAGGCGGGAAGCGGCAAGGACGTGCGCCTCGATCAGATCATGCAGTGGCTTCAGCAGTTCGGCCACCCCGCCGATCTGGTCGGCGAGCGTGGACAGGCTGAGGTCGACGCCTTCCCGCGCATACCGCTCGGCCTGGCGGTTCAACGGCTGATGCTGGCCGAACTTTTCGAAGACGATCATGGCCAGCAGGCTCGGGCCGGCCCAGCCGCGCGGGATCGGGTGGAATGGCGCCGGCGCCTGGCTGATCTTCTCGCAGGCCCGACAGGTGAACTTCTCGCGGACGGTCTGGATCACCTTCCATTGCCGCGGCACCACTTCCAGTGTCTCGGTGATGTCTTCCCCCAGCTTCGCGATGCGGTCCGATCCGCAGCAGGAACAGGACGTCGGCGCCGGAACCACCACCCGCTCGCGCGGCAGGTGTTCGGGGAAGGATTTGCGGACCGGCTTCCGGCGCTCGAAGGCCGCGACCTTCGTGGTCTTCTCCGCCCGGACCCGGTCCTCGGCGGCGTCGGTCACCAGTTCCGCGAGCTGCAGTTCCAGCTGGTCGATCAGCCGGGCCGTCCGCTCGGCGCTGCGCCCGTATTGCTCGCGCCGGAGCAGCGCGATCTCGAGCTTGAGGCCCGTGATCATCGCTTCGGAGGTCGAGACCACCGCGCGCGCCTGCGCCAGTTCGGCCTTCGTGGCCGCCAGTTCGGCGCGCAGTTTCTCGAGTTCGCAAGCAGGATCAGACATGGCCGCTTCTACCATGCGCGGCCACGGAAGCCAACAATTACAGGTGTTTCCGCGACATCAGCCCATCTTCTTCGGCCTCTGCGTCCAGCGCGGATTGCGCCAGTCAATTCCGTCCAGCAGATAGCCGAGCTGAGCTGCGGATATCGCAACGGCCTCGCCCGTGGTGCTCGACGGCCAGACAAACTTGCCCGCCTCGAGGCGCTTCGCATAGAGCGACACGCCCACCCCGTCGAACCACAGCAGCTTCACCATGTCCGCCTTGCGGCCGCGGAAGCAGAAGATCTCGCCGCCATGCGGGTCGCGGCCGAGCCCCTGCTGGATCTTGAGCGCGAGCGAGTTCATCCCGCAGCGCATGTCGGTGACGCCGCCCGCGATCCAGACCCGCGTTCCCGCTGGAAAGGCGATCATGCCCGCTCCAGAACCTGCACGAGGCGCGTCAGCGCCACCGCCTCGATGTCTGCCGACACGGCGAGGCGTCGGCCGTTCGCCAGCGTGATTTCGATCCGCGCGTGGGCATCCGCTCCTTGCATGGCCGGTGCCTCCCGCTGTCGGTCGCGAAGATCCGGGCCGATCTCGACCGGCGTGAAAACCGGGCGGCCGCCGTCCAGCAGCCCCTTGTGCCAGGCGCGCCGCCATTGCGTCAGCAGCGCGCGCGATATGCCGTGCCGGCGTGCGACCACCGAGCCCTGCCGGTGACCGCGATAGCTCTCTTCGACGATGCGGATCTTCTCCGCGTCCGACCAGGTCCGGCGGCGGCCAAGCTCGCCCGCCGGGAAGACCTCGAATTGTGAAATGACCTTAGCGCATGACATAAGGCATGGCGTAAGTCAGAAAGCCAAATCCCGGCAGGCGGCCCTCGCCGGAGGTATAC
>NZ_JBQPXH010000038.1:0-5178 GCF_052244495.1 Rhodobacter sp. NSM | reverse complement strand
TGGATTCCCATTTAGGCGATACGCTTCGTGACGCTCGGTCTCTCCCTCTACGGGTTCTACCGCCGTAGCCCCTCCTCGCAACGAGGCGAGGGCTCGATCAATCTGGACAACCATCTCAGCTGCTTTTGCTCGCAATGCGATCAGTTCACCTTCCATCGTACTCTCCTGGTTCACTCACGAGGAAAAAACCCGCGATAGGTCATAATCATGGGTACTAAAGGACGCGTCAACACATTACGTGCATTTTGACTCCTGTAAGTGACGATGAATGCCGCCCCCTTCTTCATCTCTTCTCTTCTTCCTCTTCGTGGCACCCTAACCAATTGATATGACTGTGAAACAACACCTCATAGGCTACTTCCTGTCCGGCTGACGGCTACTTCCTGTCCGGCTGACGGCTACTTCCTGTCCGGCTGACGGCTACTTCCTGTCCGGCTGGAACGGCGACTCAGCCCCTTCTCCAAGGCCATTGCTGGGCCAACAGCTACACGATACGCTAATCTGGTAGCCAATCCGTGAGCGTCCATGAAGACCCTGACCATGCTCCCGAATGAGGGGGAGATGCTGAAGCCTGCCGAGCTGATCGAGCTGCGCGGTGTTGGCCCTCTCACGCTTCATGACCGCAGGCTGTTCAACCAGCTTATCGAGGCGGCATGGGGACCGCAGCTTGGAGAGCCTGGACGGGAGTTCACCGTTGCAACGGCGGATCTCAAGCTGCCCGACGAGAGCAACACCAGGCTGGTCGAGAGCATCGAGCGCCTGATGAGGACCATCGTGGTGGCCAGAGGACCGGACGGGGCAGAGACACGCCTCCAGCTCCTCGGGACGAACACGATCCGCACCACGGTCAACTCGGGAACGCTGACCTACTCGTTTCCGCCGAAGCTGGCCGAGCTGGTGCGGGACAGCTCGATCTTCGCCAAGCTCGATCACGCCGTGATGCGGTCCTTCTCGTCGAAGTACGCCTTCGCACTCTACGAGGCGATCTCGCGGAGGATACGGCTGCGGCACGTCTGCACCGAGGAGAAGGACATCGCTGGGATGCGCGAGCTGCTGGGCGTGGAGCCGGGGAAGCTCGATCTGTTCAAGAACCTCCAGAAGAAGGCCATCGAGCCGGCACTGACCGAGGTGAACGCGATCACGCCCTACAACGTGACCATCTTGCCGAAGAAGGAGGGCAAGAAGGTGGTCGGTTTCATCATGGGCTGGGCCGTGAAGGACGAGGCGGGACTGAAGGAGGCATATGCGGAGCTGAACCGGCCACGGGTGGGGCGGAAGGAAAGGCTGTACGGCACAGCTGAGACCTCGATCACCACATGACCTTGCGTTGAGGCTCCTGCATCAAAACCGAGCAGTGGATGAAGTAGCGTTACGGCCCCGGCAAACGGATCAATCCGGCCTAGAGGACCAGCCCGGATCAACGCTGAAGGTTGTGTGGCTGTTCTCGCGGAACTCAAACCGCCAATAGCAACCCAACGCCGATGAACAGGACCACTATCAGGATCGCACCAGCGACGCCGAGGGTTCCCTGCGCTTTAGCGACAAGGCCTCCGGTCCTAACAACGACGGTGAGGCTCGAACTTTGTTCAGCCATACGGCAAGTCTCCTGTATTCGCGATTCGAGATCCCTCGTCGCGTTAGCTTCAGTTGACCTGGCTATGAGTGGCTGGCACAAACAAGATGTGCGCTCTGGCCAGCCGCCAGGGTAATGGGCGCCGGTTCCCATGTGGTGATGGGGCCGGCGTTTCACTTGTCCCGCCTCTGCTATCTCCATGCGCAAGACGCAGAGAACTGGCAAATTCCCAAGTGAGTTCAGTATTGGCGGTTTCTGCCGAACCTCAAGATTTTTCGCGACTATGGATGGTTTGCGGGGGGCGTCAAGCGCCCCTACTCCCACCAGTAGCAGAGACTGACGGGAAGCAAGTTTGGCAGATCTTCCATCCCTATTCAGTGTGAGGACAAACTCATCCTCTGCCTCCTGCTGCGGCGTGATTATGGGTTTTCAAGATCGTCTCCAATTCCCCCCACGCTTTGAGAGAACGCCATTTGGCGCTGTCTCGTCGGTCCTTCCCGAACGCCTTGTCTGGCCCCCGGTGTCATCATCGGGGGTCGCTTTCGTTCTGGTGACCGGCAACCGCAACCATGGAGGTCGGAAATCAACCGGCCCCACTCACAAGGCGCTTCCGCAATGAACGACATGACCACAGCCGAGCTGGTCCGCTTGGATCAGATCGACGACTACGACACGAGCTTCAGCGCCAGGAGCTGGAGGAACGACGATTGGACGAAAACCCTGGCGGTTACCCTGAAGCGCACCGGGAAGCTCGATCCCGTGCTGCTCTGGCGCGACCCTGACAGCCCCGAGGGGAAGCTGCTCATCGTTGATGGCCACTACCGGATCGCAGCTTACCGCAGCCTCAAGAGGGCGGAAGCCGTTGCGCAGATCGTGCAAGGCAGTCGCGAGCAGGTGCTGCTTCAGGCCGCCCACAGCCACCTGAGAGGCAAACTCCCTCTCTCCGCTCGTGAGCAGGCCAACTTCACCTGGAAGCTCGTTCGAGAGGTCGGCCGCAGCATCTCGAAGGCCGAGCTGGTGAAGCTGACAGGCATGGGGACGACAACTATTTCCAGGATGCGAGCGCGATGGACTGAACTGCTCCAGAAGGCACAAGACGATGGAGAAGACGAACCGGACATCACCGGCGATTGGCATCGTGACATGAAGGACAAGCCGGTGGGCGAGCCGGATGCGCTGAAGGATGAGGAGCGCACAAAGGCCGTCCAGGAGCTGGCAAGAGCGGTGCGGAACCTCACCGACAGGCGGAAGCACAAAGTGCTGGCCCAGGATGGAAGCATCGTGCTGGAGGCGATGTCAGTGGCCTTGGGCGACGAGACAGTGCGGGCGCTGCACGACTTCGCCTTCAGCAGTGATGAGGAACTACTGACGGACTGGAAGGCGATCGAGGTGGCCCACACCGGGCCTGAGATGCCCTTCTGAAGCCGCACCTGTCCTAGCAGTAGTTGTCCCGTGTGGGACAGGCAGCGCCGATCAGCGGCCTTCTCATGCGGCCTGTGCTGCCATCAGCAGGCGAATGTTCTGCGGCAAAAATCCCAGAGGGCAGTTTGATAGACCTGCAAGCCACAGTTCCCCCCGCACGGGGGGGCTGATGGTCAATGGCCGTGACTTGACCGGCCAAATAGAACACCCTCTGCCAGACGTTGACCGGCAGGAGGTGGCCGTGGGTGAGTTGTCCATGCGAGAGGCGGCAAGGCTGTTCGATGTATCGAGGCCCACGCTGGCAAAGCGGATCAAGGAGGGGAAGATCAGCGCAAGGCCCGCTGAAGGCGGAGGATGGCTGATCGACCCTTCCGAGCTGCTGAGGGCTGGCATTCAGGCACGGCAACCCCGCAGACCCAGCGTGGTCAACCCAGTGGTCAATGTCGGTCAAGGCCTCACCGGTCAACTTACCACGCCTGCCGGGTCAGCACCGGTCAACGGCGATCCGCATACAAGCCTGTTGGCACAAGAGGTCGAGGCTCTGAAGACCAAGCTGACCGAAGCGGAGCGTCGAGCCGCTGTGGCTGAAGCATTGGCACAGGAGCGAGCGGAGCGGATCGAGGATCTACGGCGGATGTTGCCCCCTCCAGATCGCGCAGAACAAGCCTCTGGTGTGGGCCAACGCAGGTGGTGGTTCTGGCTCGCTCGTAACACCCACAACGAACGTTGACGTTTGCAACGAAGCCTTCTACGACAGGGGCAACCCTGATCGAGGAGGCCCTTCATGCAGCAGTTCATCATCTACCGGCGCGTCAGCACCGAGGATCAGGGGCGCTCTGGACACGGCATGGACGCCCAGCGCCGGGACATAGACCTGTTCCTGGCCCAATATGCCGAGCAGCCGTGGGAGATCATCGCCGAGCTGGAGGACATCCAGTCCGGGGCCGACAGCCGCCGTCCTGCGCTGACCGAGGCGGTGGAGCTTGCCCGGAAGACCGGAGCTACGATCCTCGTCTCGAAGCTTGACCGGCTGTCGCGGAAGGTGTCGTTCATAGCGGCCCTGCTGGATGACAAGCGAGTGCAGTTCCGGGTCGCCTCTATGCCACAGGCCGACAAGTTCCAGCTCCACATCTACGCGGCCTTGGCCGAGCAGGAGCGGGAGTTCATCTCGCTACGGACCAAGGCCGCTCTGGCCGAGGCCAAGGCGAAGGGGAAGCAGCTCGGGGGGCTACGTGATGCCACCGGGAAGCGGAACGAGGCAGTGCAGCGTGAAGCGGTTGAGCGGGCTGAGACGGTAGCACCGCTAATCCTGCCTATGCGGGCGCAGGGCAAGAGCCTGCGGGAAATCGCGGACGCCTTGAACGAGACAGGCGTCAGGACCGCGAGGAGTGGTCGCTGGACGGCTTCCCAAGTCATGCGAGCGCTCGCTCGTCTTGAACGGCTTGCGGCGTAAAACCAGCTCCCACTTCCCAGCAGCTTGCCCCACACTGTTCTGATCTTCTTCGTCGCAAGGATCAAAAATGCGTGCTCTCATCGGGGTTGCTTTGGCCGTGCTCCTCGTAGCCTCAGCGTCTGCCGAAACATCCAAATCAGAGTGGGATGTTATGAACTCCCTTGAGAAGCGGGCCTACGTGAGAGGCGCTTTTGACCAGAGCCAAACTCTCTTCTCCGAGGAACGCTTGAACACCGTAACCCGGGATATCGGGAACTGTGTAATCGACATGAAACTTACCGACTTGAGTTTGGTCCAACTTGTCGAACACCAGTACACTGACCTGAGCATGTGGCAGTTTCCACCCAACATGCTTCTCGCGATTGGTCTTCGACAAGTATGTCTCTCCCACATGAACCGCGCCCGAGCGGCTCGAAACGAGCCTCTGCTTGAGTAGGCCGCGCTTCGTTCACATCGAAAATGTCAACGGTTCATCACCAAGGGAACGACCAGCTGAGTACAAGCAGATGCCTGGTTCGATGGGTGTGCGGCGGAACCGGTAGGTGCAGCAGGTTTAGGTCCCGCTGCGCTTTGCGTTATCAGTCCTTCACAGCCCCTTCATCAGGCGACGCCGGAATCGAGCCACACCAAGCGGTGCGACGGTCATCCTGTCTGCGATTTGGCGGTCATCCAAGCCCGCATGGATGAGGCGTGTCATGACTGCGCTGCCCAGTTCCGAAAGGCGGCCCTC
>NZ_JBQPXH010000037.1:2500-5685 GCF_052244495.1 Rhodobacter sp. NSM | reverse complement strand
TTGGTTGCGGGGGCAGGATTTGAACCTGCGGCCTTCAGGTTATGAGCCTGACGAGCTACCGGGCTGCTCCACCCCGCGCCAGGGTGTTTTTGATCGTTCTGAGGGATTTTCGTTTCTTGTCAGGTCTGGCGGCGACCTACTCTCCCACGTCTTGAGACGCAGTACCATTGGCGCGACGGCACTTAACTGCCGAGTTCGGGATGGGATCGGGTGTTTTGCTCGTGCTATGGCCACCAGACCGGAGAAGAAACGACAACATCAGGCTTATGCTTGTTCCAGGTCGTGCTGCTTCTGATCTGGGGTAGAGCGGAGGCTGTTTGAGCCTTGCTGTTACCGGGTCAGATCAAGCCAATCGGGCAATTAGTACCAGTCAGCTGAACGCGTTGCCGCGCTTACACCTCTGGCCTATCGACGTGGTGGTCTTCCACGGCCCTCAAGGGAGACCTTGTTTTGAAGGGGGCTTCCCGCTTAGATGCCTTCAGCGGTTATCCTGTCCGAACATAGCTACCCAGCACTGCCGTTGGCACGACAACTGGTCCACCAGTGGTTCGTTCACCCCGGTCCTCTCGTACTAGGGGCAACTCTTCTCAAGTCTCCTACACCCACGGCAGATAGGGACCGAACTGTCTCACGACGTTCTAAACCCAGCTCACGTACCTCTTTAAATGGCGAACAGCCATACCCTTGGGACCTGCTCCAGCCCCAGGATGAGATGAGCCGACATCGAGGTGCCAAACGATGCCGTCGATATGGACTCTTGGGCATCATCAGCCTGTTATCCCCAGAGTACCTTTTATCCGTTGAGCGATGGCCCTTCCACTCGGGACCACCGGATCACTATGGCCGACTTTCGTCTCTGCTCGACTTGTCAGTCTTGCAGTCAGGCGGGCTTCTGCCATTGCACTCGACGACCGATTTCCGACCGGTCTGAGCCCACCATCGCGCGCCTCCGTTACTGTTTGGGAGGCGACCGCCCCAGTCAAACTACCCACCACGCAGGGTCCCGGACCCGGATAACGGGCCGCGGTTAGACATCAAGATGGCGAAGGGTGGTATCTCAAGGTTGGCTCCACGGGAACTGGCGTCCCCGCTTCGATGCCTACCACCTATCCTGCACATCACAATCCTGATGCCAGTGCGAAGCTATAGTAAAGGTTCATGGGGTCTTTCCGTCTAACCGCGGGAAGTGTGCATCTTGACACACAGTTCAATTTCGCTGAGTCCACATCAGAGACAGCGGGGAGATCGTTACGCCATTCGTGCAGGTCGGAACTTACCCGACAAGGAATTTCGCTACCTTAGGACCGTTATAGTTACGGCCGCCGTTTACTGGGGCTTCAATTCGGAGCTTGCACTCCTCCTTTTAACCTTCCAGCACCGGGCAGGCGTCAGACTGTATACGTCGCCTTGCGGCTTCGCACAGCCCTGTGTTTTAAGTAAACAGTCGCCACCCCCTGGTTTGTGCCCCCCGCCCATAGTTGCCTACAGACGGGGCCTCCTTCTCGCGAACTTACGGAGGCATTTTGCCGAGTTCCTTTGATGTGGTTCTCTCAAGCGCCTTGGTATTCTCTACCAGTCCACCTGTGTCGGTTTAGGGTACGGTCTGATGGAGGGCTATTTCCAGGGACCGCTCAGCAGCCCGACCAATCCGATAAGGTCGAACTACACCTGCGATCCGTCACATCCTCCTGGCCCAGGAATATTAACCTGGTTCCCATCGACTACGCCTTTCGGCCTCGCCTTAGGGGCCGGCTCACCCTGCTCAGATTAGCTTTAAGCAGGAACCCTTGGACTTTCGGCGACAGGGTCTCTCACCCTGTTTGTCGCTACTCATGTCAACATTCTCGCTTCCGATCTCTCCACCGGATGCCTCACGGCCCGGCTTCACAGAAAGCTTCGCGTCTCTGTCTCCCCGGAGGGATAAGAGACATGAAGCTATATCACGGAACGCTCCGCTACCACGCGTATTGCTACGCATCCTGAGCTTCGGCTCGTGGCTTGAGCCCCGTTACATCTTCGCCGCAGGACAGCTTATCTAGACCAGTGAGCTGTTACGCTATCTTTAAAGGATGGCTGCTTCTAAGCCAACCTCCTGGTTGTTTTGGCCGTCCCACATGCTTTCCCACTTAGCCACGAATTGGGGGCCTTAGCTGCAGGTCAGGGTTGTTTCCCTCTTCACGACGGACGTTAGCACCCGCCGTGTGTCTCCCGGATAGTACTCTCGGGTATTCGGAGTTTGCTTAGACTCAGTAAGGCTGTGGGCCCCCATCATCCATGCAGTGCTCTACCCCCCGAGGTATTCGTCCGAGGCGCTACCTAAATAGCTTTCGCGGAGAACCAGCTATCTCCAGGTTTGATTGGCCTTTCACCCCTAGCCACAAGTCATCCAGACCCTTTTCAACGGGTGTTGGTTCGGACCTCCATCAGGTGTTACCCTGACTTCATCCTGCTCATGGCTAGATCACCTGGTTTCGGGTCTGATCCCACGAACTCGACGCCCTTTTAAGACTCGCTTTCGCTGCGCCTCCACCTATCGGCTTAAGCTTGCTCGTGAGACCAAGTCGTTGACCCATTATACAAAAGGTACGCCGTCAGGTCTCATGGACCCTCCGACTGCTTGTAGGCGTCCGGTTTCAGGTACTGTTTCACTCCCCTCGTCGGGGTGCTTTTCACCTTTCCCTCACGGTACTGGTTCGCTATCGGTCAGCAAGGAGTACTTAGCCTTCGGGGGTGGTCCCCCGATCTTCAGACAGGATTTCACGTGTCCCGCCCTACTTGATATGTCTCCTGGAGCTTCCTGTACGGGGCTGTCACCCGCTGTGGCTGGCCTTTCCAGGCCATTCCAGTCACTCTTCGGAGATCGGCTGGTCCGCGTTCGCTCGCCACTACTAGCGGAGTCTCTGTTGATTTCCTTTCCTCCGGGTACTTAGATGTTTCAGTTCCCCGGGTTCGCTTCAAAACCCCTATGTATTCAGGGTAATGATACCTGTTTCACCCCACTATTCATATCCGAAGGATAACAATAGCAGAATGTCAGGTGGGTTTCCCCATTCGGACATCCATGGATCAAAGCCCATTCCCGGCTCCCCATGGCTTAACGCAGGGTATCACGTCCTTCATCGCCTCTTGCTGCCTAGGCATCCACCAAACGCCCTTTTCGCGCTTGATCTGATCCGGAAAGAGCA
>NZ_JBQPXH010000036.1:0-6642 GCF_052244495.1 Rhodobacter sp. NSM | reverse complement strand
CTTGATGCGCAGGTTCAGCTCCAACTCGCAGTAGATCCGGTGAACCCTTTTGTGGTTCCAGGCATGCCCCTTCACGTTCCGCAGGTGCAGGAAGCACAGCCCGAACCCCCAGGTCTTGTGGACATTGGTCAGCCCGAGCAGCAAGTCGGCGATCATCTCGTTCTCGTCATCGCGCTTCGGGCTGTAGCGGAAACAGGTCTCGCTGACCCCGAACGCCCGACAAGCCAGCGCGATGCTGACCCCCTTCGTCGCCACCGCCTTCGCGGCCAACTCCCGGCGCTGAGCTGGCCACGTCACTTTTTTCCAAGAGCCTCGCGAAGCAGGTCTGCCTGCATGCTCAGGTCGGCGAACATGCGCTTCAGCCGCCGGTTCTCGTCTTCCAGCGCCTTCATCTGGCTCATCATGGACGCGTCCATGCCGCCATACCTGGCGCGCGACTTGTAGAACGTCGCGCTGCTGATCCCATGCTCCCTGCACAACTCGGACACGGGCATCCCGCCCTCCGACTGACGCAGCACACCCATGATCTGGGCTTCGGTGAACGGCTCTTTTTCATCGGAATCTCCTCGTCGATCTTGCCGAGAAAATTATACGATCGCATCCCTCTAACCTTGGGGAGGATTACCGTGGCATTGACCAATCGATCCGCGGTCGATGATCCCGCCCGGTTCACCTCCGCGAGAAAGGTTGGACCATGGGTCGGCCGTAACCGACCGCTCTGTACCGCCTTGCCTTTTTGCGATCGCGTGCGGCTACGCCTGCGGTTCGGCTGAAGCGAGGCGCGTCCTGAGGTCGGGGTCGTCGACGAAGCTCTGCAGAAAGTCCTGCCATGCCTCGGGACTGCGGCGCGCGTCGGCAAGGAGATCGCGGAGGGCGTCAATGCCATCGTCGGTCAAGGCGATCATGGTTTCCTCTGAACCAGTCCAGACGGTGATGATGTCGCCGTAATCGAGGTTGTCGTCGTTGTCGGTGATGGCCTCGAACAGTTCGACATCTTCGCCAAGGATGCGGGCGACATAGGTGAGCGTGTGGACGTGGGTCACCGTGGCCATCACGCCAAACAGGAAAGCAGTCACTTACCAAAAGCAAAAAAAGCCGCGGTCCGGCGGCGCATCTGCATGCGCAAATCCGCTTGACTGAGACGGACCCGTTACCGAAGTCTGGAGCCTAAGAGGGACGGCCGTTGAACCGCCAGGCAGAATGCTATGCCCGTGAAGGCGTCAACCTCAGCCTGTCCATCCTCGCCGATCAGGTCGGCGAGGTGGCGGAACTCCTGAAGCCGCTCCATGACCTGATCGAGTTGCTTCCGGCCTCACTGGTTCAAACCACGATGATATCTAGATAGAAGAAGTAGTCCGAAAAATAGTATCACAAGGCTCGTCGAGTAGACATACAGCGGGGATGCGTAGCGGGCGTCATACGTCGGAAAGAAACCGGCGCGCATTTTTGCAATGATATGAACAAGAGGATTAAGAAGCAAGATAGATCGAAACGGCTCCGACACAGTATCGACTACAAACAGGATGCCTGACAAGATAAACTTCGGACGGTTTATGATGCTCCATACCTGCTCCCAAGCGGGAAAGGAGGTGAATAAGAAGCAATTCAGTATCCCGAGCGATAGGGCCAGCAGAGCGACCATGCTGAGGGATTCCGCGACTGCCCAAAAATCTACTACCACATTTAGGCCGTAAAAGAAAATGATGCCAGTAAACACAATCGTGAAAACAACAAGATTGGTGATGGTATTGAGTAAGAACCTGCTTATAATTGTATCAAGAAAGTTGACTTTAGGATACGCCAGCAAGGGCTTGGAATATCGTACGGCAAGGCCTACACGACTGGTAATCGACGTATAATATATGAACGGAAGGAAACCAGTAGCGTAGAACAGCGCAAAGTTGTTTCCAAGAGGCGGAGAACGAAACGCAAAAGTGAAGACAATGGTCAGCAGTACAAGCCCCGCGATCGGTTCCGCGACAGCCCACAAGTAGCCCCCGGGAGAGCGGCCGTAGCTTGTTGCCATCTCGCGCAGCATCAGGGAGAGAATGGAGCGCAGCCAAGTAAACCTCTGATCAGAAAGAATATTGTCCACTTTCATCATTGGCGCGATCCGTTCGTTCTCTCGTCGGCGGGCCTGAGAGCGCGGCCCAGAGGCAGTGCATATCATCACTTGCGCCCCGGAGTGTAAAGCTGGCATACGTCGTTTGATGAGTGAACCATATCCAGCAGGACGGCCCTCGTGAACGTTTCCAAGCCGACGGCGCCGCGCGCGGCCGCTTCGGACGAACCATCATCTCCGTCAAGTGCCACATCGGGTGTGGCGCATCCCGGAGGTTCGGCGACTCCCCGGCGTGCGGGTCAGCCGACGTTTCGTGGAGTGGAAGATGGAGCAGTTGCTGATGTAGACAACTCAGGCGTTGCTTCACCAAATTTGCCTTCACAAGCTACCGTGAGACGTAAGATGAATGCACCGTCGGAACGCCCGCAGAAAAATGCGCGGGAGACGAAGGCAAATCTGCACGTTCCTTCTGTTGTCCCTGCAGCAACTGCTCGTTTGCGTCACCGTGGAATATTGGCGAGCTTCATCCTAATGGTGGTTGCGCCAACTCTCGCTGCCACTTTCTATCTCTTCGCCATCGCCGAGGATCAGTTCGCGTCGACTGTAGGCTTCGCAGTGCGGTCCGAGGACGCAGCCTCGCCGCTGGATTTTCTTAGTGGCTTTGGAGGTCTGTCGGGAGCACCCTCATCCGGCACTGCATCAGACACGGATATCCTTTATCAATTCATTCAAAGTCAAGCGCTGGTTCAAAAGATTAATGATCGCGCCAACTTGAAAGCCATCTATTCAAAGCCGACCTTTGACCCGGTCTTCTCTTTCTCGTCAGAGGGGGAAATCGAGGATTTAGTCGAATATTGGAAGAGGATGGTGCGGATTAGCTACGACAGCACGACCGGGCTAATCGAGTTAAGAGTGCATGCGTTCGAGCCGAGAGATGCGCAGATACTAGCCCAATTAATCTTGGACGAGTCGACGCAAATGATCAATGATCTGTCTGCGATCGCGCGAGCGGATGCCACCAAGTACGCTCAGGAAGAACTGGAAAAGGCGGTTGAACGGCTTCGTGAACGACGGGTCGCGGTCACCGAGTTTAGATCGCGTACACAAATCGTCGATCCTTCTGCCGACATCCAAGGCCAAATGGGCCTGCTTTTTAGCTTGCAGGAGCAGCTTGCTGCAGCGAATATTGACATAAACCTGCTGCGCCAGACTACACAGCCAAGTGATCCTCGTATTGCTCAGAACGAGCGGAGAATTGCCGTAATCGAAGAGTTGATTGAGCGCGAGCGGCGGAAGTTTGGGCTCGGCGGAAGCCGTGGGGGCGAGGAGGGTGGTTATTCCTCGCTTGTTGGAGAGTATGAGCGGTTGACCGTTGATCGCGAATTTGCCGAGAAAGCATATCTTGCAGCCCTCGCTAATTACGACTCTGCCATTGCTGACGCTCAGCGTAGGACGCGATACCTCGCTGCCTATATTCGTCCGACTTTGGCCACGACATCTCTATACCCGCAACGCGGACTGCTTAGCTTGCTTACTGCGGGCTTCACGCTCCTCCTGTGGTCAATCAGCCTCCTAATATACTACAGCGTCCGGGACAGACGTTAAGTACTGTTTCGGAGGAGTAATAGCATGATCCAGCTTTTCGGCGTGAATAAGTCTTACATACTTAATAATACGTGCAAAACGGTCGCGCGAGATCTGAATTTCACTTTCCCTTCAGGGAAGAGTATCGGATTGCTTGGTCGCAACGGGGCGGGCAAATCGAGCCTTCTGCGGATGATTGCGGGAACCGTACTCCCGGACAGCGGCTACATTATTTCGACCGGTACGATCTCATGGCCAGTCGGTTTTGCGGGAAGTTTTCACCCTGAACTTAGTGGCGCGCAGAATGTTCGTTTCGTGGCGAGGCTTTATGGTGTAGATACTGAAGCCATGATCGATTTCGTCCGAGAATTCGCCGAGATCGGCGAGCATTTTCATTTGCCTGTTCGTAGCTATTCTTCGGGCATGCGCTCCCGCCTGGCCTTCGGGATCTCTATGGCTGTTTCATTTGATACCTATTTGATCGATGAAGTTACAGCGGTCGGAGACGCGGCCTTCAGTGCCAAGAGCAAGGCGATTCTCAGAGACCGGTTGGAACTCAGCGGGGCGATTATAGTGTCGCATTCGATGAGACTCCTGAAGCGGCTATGCACATCCGGTGCCGTTCTTCACGACGGACAGTTGTTCTACTATGAGTCCATCGATGAAGCTATAGAACAGCACGAAGCCATGATGCTAGGTGCTTTGCCACCTTGGATGCGCAGCGAAACCGCTACTGATGAAAATCTTGCTGGAAATGCGCAGAGAACACATGGTTCATCAGCAGCGAGACCAAGAGCGAAGATGCGGCTCGGGAGCCGGGGGCGCGGGCTTGTAGGCGGTGTAGAGCGTTTTGGATCTCAGATTTCAGACCAGCGGGCTGCGCGACGAGCATTGCGTCAAGCAGCTCGAGAAGAGAAAGGGGCGCGTGGAGTGGTGGAGAAACCGGAGTAGTGCGCACATCGAACTGATGCGGTGAATGCTCCCACGCGCGGTATTCGATGCTCCTGTATTCGTCAAGGCTGGCGGGTTGGGCCTGTGGCGCACAGAGGTGCCGGTAGATTTCGCGCACAATGTCGGCTCTAGACCTGCTGATTTCCACGCAGAACTGACGTAAGCATCCGGCAAATGCCGCGGGCCGGGCGGTAGCTCAGAGCGGCCGGCTGGTGGTCTTCGGCTTCCGGGGCTTGGGGGCCCATTTTTTTGCCAGGCGCTCGAAGCTGCAGAGGATACGGTCGATGCCGGCGTCGTGCGGGTCAAAGTTGCCGCCATGGAGGTCGATCATCTCGGCGTGAGCCTCATGGTTGGGATCAGCGCGCGCCTCGAGGAACTCGGCATAGCCGGGGACGCCCCCCACGTCCTCGGGAGGACAGGCGCCGATGGCACGGACGAGGCGCGGGTAGTCGGCGCCTAGGATGGCATCGCCGATCTTCTCGACCCTGATCACATAGTGTCTCAGGGAACGCTCGCCCATCTTCGTGGTGGCCCCGAGGCGCTGCTTGCCCCCGGTGGAATGCTGTCGCGGCGTCAGGCCGAGCCAAGCGGCGAAGTCGCGTGTCTTGCGGAACGTCTCGGGCTGCGGGGCCAGGACCGCGAGGGCCGTTGCGATCAGGGGGCCGATCCCCGGCACCGTCATCAGGCGCCGCGCCACCTCGTTCTTCCTTGCGCGCGCTTCGATCTCGACGTCGAGCTTGCCGATCTCGGCCTCGAGATGCGAAAGCGCCGCGACCAGCACCGCCAAGGTCGCGATGGCGTCGGCGGGCAGGCTGTTGTCCGGATCCTCGACGATGGCGATCAGCCGGGCGGCGTTGGCCGCTCCCTGCGGCACGATTTGGCCAAACTCACCCAGATGGCCACGCAGCGCGTTGATCGCCTGCGTCCGCTGCCGGATCAGAAGCTCGCGGATGCGGAAGACCATCGCGGCCCCTTGGGTTTCCTCGCTCTTCACCGGCACGAAGCGCATCGTCGGGCGAAGCGCCGCTTCGCAGATCGCCTCCGCGTCGGCGGCGTCGTTCTTCTGCCGCTTGACGAAGGGCTTCACGTAGGCTGGCGGGATCAGCCGCACTTCATGCCCGAACTTGCCGATCTCGCGGCCCCAGAAACGCGCGCCGCCGCACGCTTCCATCGCCACGACGCAAGGCGGCAGACGGCCGAAGAAGTCCAGTACCTGGTCGCGCCGAAGCTTCTTCCGAAGCACAGTCCGACCCGAGGCATCAGCCCCGTGTGCCTAAAATACGTTCTTAGCCAGATCGAGCCCGACCGTGCTAATCTCCGACATGACCGTCCTCCTCCGTGGATCGTCGCAGACCCATGTGTGGATGCCTCCCGTGATGCAAGGAGCGTTTGGACCATTTGAGCCTGTGATCGGGTGCAGTCATGTGTCAGGCCTCTCGTTGCGGCCATTCCCATGCCGCGGGCCGGTATGGTGATGCGCGGACCAGAACCAAATCACCTTGGCGGGCTTGTGTGCCCCGTGGGTCTGCCTGGTTCTTCTGGCCCGGATCTGTCCGATCATTTGCCCATTACGATCCTTGCCCTCCTCACATCCTGACGGTCCGTCGATGCCTGCGCTCTCAGGCGGTGCGCATCGGCGAACTCCGGTATTCCTCGTTTCTTGTCATCATCGCCCAGAGGCTCCGAGCCATCTTGTTTGCCAGCGCGATCGCCACGAGCATCTTTGGTTTCCTGGCCAGCAGCTGCGTCAGCTGCGTTCAGGACGTTGCCCTTTCGACCAGCCCAACGAATGACTGTATCGACCCAGCGGAATCTGCACAGGTTAAGCCGCTGAAGCGAATGCCTCGGCGGGGGTTCTCATGTCCAGCGCCTGATGCGGGCGGCGGTGGTTGTAGAAGGCGATCCAGTCGCCGATGGCGCGTGCCGCGTGCTGGAGGCTGTCGAAGCGCTGGCGGTGAACGCACTGCTCCTTCAGGGTCCGGATCACGCGCTCCACCATGCCGTTATCCGGCGGGATGAGGTCGGTGCTCGTGGCCTTGGATCTG
>NZ_JBQPXH010000035.1:0-10852 GCF_052244495.1 Rhodobacter sp. NSM | reverse complement strand
TTGGATTTAAAGAGCCACAGGAAACTAGGTCTGGTTAAGCAATTAATACAGACCGGACATATTAGCGTATGTCCAACAATCTTTTCTACAACGAAGAGTTTGATCCTGGCTCAGGATGAACGCTAGCGACAGGCCTAACACATGCAAGTCGAGGGGCAGCACGTCTTCGGATGGTGGCGACCGGCGCACGGGTGAGTAACGCGTATGCAACCTACCTGTAACTGGGGGATAGCTCCCTGAAAGGGGAATTAACACCGCATAAGACCACGTTTTCGCATGGAAAAGTGGTAAAATATTTATAGGTTACAGATGGGCATGCGTGACATTAGTTTGTTGGTGAGGTAACGGCTCACCAAGACTACGATGTCTAGGGGTTCTGAGAGGAAGGTCCCCCACACTGGTACTGAGACACGGACCAGACTCCTACGGGAGGCAGCAGTGAGGAATATTGGTCAATGGGCGCAAGCCTGAACCAGCCATGTCGCGTGCAGGAAGACGGCCCTATGGGTTGTAAACTGCTTTTGTATGGGAAGAAAGTGTTCGACGTGTCGAATATTGCCGGTACCATACGAATAAGGATCGGCTAACTCCGTGCCAGCAGCCGCGGTAATACGGAGGATCCGAGCGTTATCCGGATTTATTGGGTTTAAAGGGTGCGTAGGCGGAATGGTAAGTCAGAGGTGAAATCCTGCAGCTCAACTGTAGAATAGCCTTTGAAACTGTCATTCTTGAGTACATTTGAGGTAGGCGGAATGTGGTGTGTAGCGGTGAAATGCATAGATATACCACAGAACACCGATTGCGAAGGCAGCTTACTAAACTGTAACTGACGCTGAGGCACGAAAGCGTGGGTATCAAACAGGATTAGATACCCTGGTAGTCCACGCTGTAAACGATGATTACTGGTTGTTTGCGATACACCGCAAGTGACTGAGCGAAAGCATTAAGTAATCCACCTGGGGAGTACGTCGGCAACGATGAAACTCAAAGGAATTGACGGGGGCCCGCACAAGCGGAGGAACATGTGGTTTAATTCGATGATACGCGAGGAACCTTACCTGGGTTTAAATGGGAAGTGACAGGCTTGGAAACAGGCCCTTCTTCGGACACTTTTCAAGGTGCTGCATGGTTGTCGTCAGCTCGTGCCGTGAGGTGTCGGGTTAAGTCCCATAACGAGCGCAACCCCTATTGATAGTTACCAGCACGTAATGGTGGGGACTCTATCGAGACTGCCGGTGTAAACCGTGAGGAAGGTGGGGATGACGTCAAATCAGCACGGCCCTTACATCCAGGGCTACACACGTGTTACAATGGCCGGTACAAAGGGCAGCTACTCCGCGAGGAGATGCGAATCTTAAAAGCCGGTCTCAGTTCGGATCGAAGTCTGCAACCCGACTTCGTGAAGCTGGATTCGCTAGTAATCGTATATCAGCCATGATACGGTGAATACGTTCCCGGGCCTTGTACACACCGCCCGTCAAGCCATGGGAGCCGGGGGTACCTGAAGTATGTAACCGCAAGGAGCGTCCTAGGGTAAAACTGGTGACTGGGGCTAAGTCGTAACAAGGTAGCCGTACCGGAAGGTGTGGCTGGAACACCTCCTTTCTGGAGTGTTCTTTAAACGACATTTCTCATCAAAGGGATATCACCTAAAGAATTTTCTATCCGCGTTTGGCGGTATTGCATCTTTATTATATAACTCTTCCACCAACAACGTACAACATTACAAGCTATAAGGAGGACCATCTCCACCCGAAACGATCAAAGACAAGAAGGTGGCAGATAAATACAGTCCTGTAGCTCAGTTGGTTAGAGCACTACACTGATAATGTAGGGGTCCGCAGTTCAAATCTGCGCAGGACTACTTTTTAAGAAGAGTAGGACGGGTAAGAAGGGATGATAGGGTAGAAGGAAAAAAGAAGGAAAAAAGAGGGAGAAAAGGAGAAGGGAGACAGGAGTAAGGAAAGAGTGGTGAAACAATGGTTTTATCTGCATCAGAAAACAAGACTGAGAGGAAATTGAGACTTTAAGAGCAGGAATTTGAACATAATTTCGAATCTTATAAGTAATCATTATCCACGTTGCACAAAGAGTGCGAAACGTTCATTGACATATTGACAAACGAGAAAAAGAAAAAAGACACAATAACTACGTGTCAAGAAGAAAGTAAGCAAGGGCGCATGGAGGATGCCTAGGCTCTCAGAGGCGAAGAAAGACGTGATAAGCTGCGATAAGCTACGGGGAAGTGCAAATAACTATTGATCCGTAGATTTCTGAATGGGGCAACCCACTTGGTTGAAGACCAAGTATCCTGATTAATCAGGAGGCAAACCCACTGAACTGAAACATCTAAGTAAGTGGAGGAAGAGAAAACAAGAGTGATTCCCTAAGTAGTGGCGAGCGAACAGGGACCAGCCCAAACCGGTGTTGTTTAGGCAATGCCGGGGTAGTAGGACTACCATCACTGTATGTTAATACGAAATGGAAGCATCTGGAAAGTTGCATCACAGAGGGTGATAATCCCGTACATGTAAGTATGATATACAAGGTAGTATCCTGAGTAGCGCGGAACACGAGAAATTTTGCGTGAAACAGCCGGGACCATCCGGTAAGGCTAAATACTCCTGAGAGACCAATAGTGAACCAGTACCGTGAGGGAAAGGTGAAAAGCACCCCGAACAGGGGAGTGAAAAAGTACCTGAAACCGTGCGCCTACAATCGGTCGGAGCCACTTCGTGTGGTGACGGCGTGCCTTTTGCATAATGAGCCTACGAGTTATTCCTTACCAGCAAGGTTAAGTGGAGATAAGCCACGGAGCCGAAGCGAAAGCGAGTCTTAATAGGGCGCGATAGTTGGTAGGGATAGACGCGAAACCTTGTGATCTACCCATGGTCAGGTTGAAGTTTCGGTAACACGAAATGGAGGACCGAACCAGTAAACGTTGAAAAGTTTTTGGATGAACTGTGGGTAGGGGTGAAAGGCCAATCAAACTGGGAAATAGCTCGTACTCCCCGAAATGCATTTAGGTGCAGCCTTATTAAAGTTTTACAGAGGTAGAGCTACTGATAGGACGCGAGGGCTTCACCGCCTATCAACTCCTGACAAACTCCGAATGCTGTAAAATGATTAATAGGAGTGAGGGCATGGGTGCTAAGGTCCATGTCCGAGAGGGAAAGAACCCAGACCATCAGCTAAGGTCCCCAAATGTATGCTAAGTTGAACATAACGCGGTATGGTTGCACAGACAGCTAGGATGTTGGCTTGGAAGCAGCCATTCATTTAAAGAGTGCGTAACAGCTCACTAGTCGAGCGACCGTGCATGGATAATAATCGGGCATAAGCATACTACCGAAGCTATGGATTGTTAGTTTACTAACAGTGGTAGGGGAGCATTCCAATCCGCGCCGAAGCAGTATCGTGAGGTATTGTGGAGCGTTTGGAAAAGCAAATGTAGGCATAAGTAACGATAATGAGAGTGAGAAACTCTCACGCCGAAAGACCAAGGTTTCCTGATCAACGCTAATCGGATCAGGGTTAGTCGGGACCTAACGCGAACCCGAAAGGGGTAGTGGATGGCAAACAGGTTAATATTCCTGTACCCGTTATACATTAAAAGTGACGGAGGAGTGAGGTGTCTGAGTGCTGACGGAATAGCACCCTGAGCTTAGTTTTCGGACGAAGCGAAGATAAGCAACTCCTTCCAAGAAAAGCGAGTATAACGGCTCGTACCGTAAACGGACACACGTAGTTGGGTTGAGTATACTAAGGCGCTCGAGTGATTCATGGCTAAGGAACTCGGCAAATTAACCCTGTAACTTCGGGATAAAGGGACCCCTTGCAGTTAAATGTGGGGGGCGCAGAGAAATGGCCCAGGCGACTGTTTATCAAAAACACATGGCTTTGCTAAATCGAAAGATGATGTATAAGGCCTGACACCTGCCCGGTGCTGGAAGGTTAAGAGGAGATGTTAGTCTTTGGCGAAGCATTGAATTGAAGCCCCAGTAAACGGCGGCCGTAACTATAACGGTCCTAAGGTAGCGAAATTCCTTGTCGGGTAAGTTCCGACCTGCACGAATGGTGTAACGATCTGGGCACTGTCTCAGCCATGAGCTCGGTGAAATTGTAGTACCGGTGAAGATGCCGGTTACCCGCAACGGGACGGAAAGACCCCGTGAACCTTTACTGCAACTTAGCATTGATTTTGGGTAAGTGATGTGTAGGATAGGACGGAGACTATGAAGTGGGTCCGCCAGGATTTGTGGAGTCATCCTTGAAATACGTCCCTTTGCTTGCCTGGAGTCTAATCTGACAATGTTGGAGACATTGCTTGGTGGGTAGTTTGACTGGGGTGGTCGCCTCCAAAAGAGTAACGGAGGCTCCCAAAGGTACCCTCATGACGATTGGTAACCGTCAGTAGAGTGTAATGGTATAAGGGTGCTTGACTGTGAGACCGACAAGTCGAACAGGTTGGAAACAAGGGCATAGTGATCCGGTGGTTCCGTATGGAAGGGCCATCGCTCAAAGGATAAAAGGTACTCCGGGGATAACAGGCTGATCGCCGCCAAGAGCTCATATCGACGCGGCGGTTTGGCACCTCGATGTCGGCTCGTCACATCCTGGGGCTGGAGAAGGTCCCAAGGGTTGGGCTGTTCGCCCATTAAAGTGGCACGCGAGCTGGGTTCAGAACGTCGTGAGACAGTTCGGTCCCTATCTGTTGTGGGCGTAGGAGATTTGAGAGACCCTGTCACTAGTACGAGAGGACCGTGATGGACAAACCACTGGTGTATCAGTTGTTCCGCCCGGAGCATTGCTGAGTAGCTACGTTTGGAAGGGATAAGTGCTGAAAGCATCTAAGCACGAAGCCTGTCTCAAGATGAGATCTCCATATAAGGGACGTTATAGACTATGACGTTGATAGGCTGCAGGTGTAAAGGTGGTAACATCAAAGCCGAGCAGTACTAATTACCCGAAGCTTTCTGAGAAAGTATGTTTTTGTGGTTTTTTTCGTTTTTTCGTTGTCAATATGTTAAGATATTCATGTCATATTACTTGTGACATCACCAAATTTAGGTGGTTATAGCGCAGGGGTCCCACCTCTTCCCATTCCGAACAGAGAAGTTAAGCCCTGCAGCGCCGATGGTACTGCGTCAAAGTGGGAGAGTAGGTCACCGCCGATCTTAAGAAAAGCCGATTCAGCAATGAGTCGGCTTTTCTGCGTTTATATACGGCAGCAACGGCAGTTGTAAACTGCCATCTAAAATCGGACGAAGTTGGGATCATATCGGATCATATCCAAAAGTTGGGTCTAGGCATAAATCTTGGATCATATCCAAAAGTTGGGTCTAGGCATAAATCTTACACAATCTATACAGGAAGAATTTCACATCAACAACCCCTCGAAACTGTCTTCTGAAGTCTTTAATTTTTGCATTGAATGATTCAGCAGCGGCATTTGTACTTCTGCTGTAGAAGTAGTTTGTTATTGTTTGATTATGTGTTTCAAAGGTTCTTCTAATGGTCATAAAGGCGTTAAATCCTGCTTTCTCAATGTCATTAAACCAATGTGCTAGTTTTGTTCTTGCAATATCTGGCTGAATTTTCCAGTTATAGATTTCACAAAGGTTATTGGCAAGTTTATAGGCTTTTCCAACGTCGGGATATAATTCAAATAATATTTGGGCTCTATTCCATTGAGCGAGTGTCCAGCGTTCTTCAGGTTTAAATAGAAGATATCTGCTTCTTGCCAGCAGTTGTTTTCGTGTATCACCATTGGATAAAGCTTCAGGGTGGTATTCAATTCCTTTTATTTTGGCTTCTTTGTAGGCTTTGTTTTCATCATCCAGTGTTTCCCATCTGTGCTTAATGCGGATGTCTTGAACGGCCTCGTAGGCGAGTTTCTGCACGTGAAACCGGTCTGTTACCCGCATAGCACCGGGAAAGCATTTTTTGACAATAAGGTTCATATTTCCTGCCATATCCAAGGTGACTTCTCGAACAATTTTGCGCTTATGGGCTGGGTAATGCTCAAGTATTATTTTGATTATCTCACTGGATTGAGTCCCTTTGAACATCCCAACAATGGCACCTTTTTTCCTTTCCTGGCCTTGTTGGTAATAATGGTATAGAGCTCTCCATTGGACAAGGCAGTCTCATCAATTGTCAGGTAAGGACCGAGATTTTTGGGGTAAATAATGTACTGCTCTGCATGTGCCAGTTGCTTCCAACTGTAGAAATCACTCAGTTTCTCTTTATATTGGCGTTGAAAGTTGCGCCCATTAACGCCCAAGTAGGTTTCTAAACTCTGACAGCTTATGGCATTAGTATCGACTAATTTCTTTTAAAAAAGCAGCATACTCTGCGCTCATGCGAGTACCCTGTGCTACTATGTTCCAATCTCTTGTAACCTTCTTTGTTTGATTGTCAATCTCAACATCCCATCGACGTCTTTTAACACTTAAGGTTACTAGCATATTGCGAATGGGATAATCATTGATAAGGCGAGGTTGCATGAAACCACTCGCCTTGTATTTATGAGTTTTATATTCTTCAGGAATTTTGTTCTTCTCTTCCAGATATATGGTCAATGTTCTATCATAGACATGCTTTCCACTTTCGCCTTTTTCCAGACCTACAATGCTAAAGTAATCTAAAATCCCTTCTGGAAGTATTAGCTCTAAAAGCTCTTGGTTTATATCTTCTTTCATCTGCATTAAATTTCTGAAATGCAAAGATGAGATATTTTGGATTTAGACCCAACTTTTGGGGGTGATCCCTTTTCTGTTTTTATATCTCCCGCTTCGCGGGACTTCGCTGCGCTTCGCCTCCAACCCTATCTACCCAACTTACCCAATCTACCCTTCCCCCCCCTCTCTCCCTAATGACCTCTCAACCTTCCCCCCCCTCCCTACAGAGTAGCCAGAAAGTAAATCAATGGCAGTGTTAAGAGACTCAGCAGGGTCGTTAGGAAGACATTTTCGGCGGCACGGTCATCCGCTGCGCCATAGGCTTTGGCCATTATAACAATCATACTCATGCAGGGCATGGCTGATTCCAGTACAATGATGGTTTTGGCCATTTGTCCTAGTTCTACCCCCAAATAGCCAATGGCAAGATTAATAGAAAGCAGGAGGATAATAGGGATGAGCACTAGTTTATTCAAGCTTAACAAGTAAATGTCCGCTCGTTTCAAAGCGCCTTTTACGCTTGTGCGGGCCAATGTGGAACCAATGTAAAGGAGGGCCAGGGGACTGGTTGCCTTTCCAATACTACTTAAAGGAGTATGCACAATTTCGGGCAGTTGTAATCGCAATGTGAACATTGAAACCCCTAGCACAAAGGCTACGGTATTCGGATTAAGTAAATTTTTGAAGCGGTCACCCCAGGGAACCTTGTTCTGACCTTTTAATTGGAATACCGCATAAGTCCACTGCATAGAACTGGACACCATGTAATAAATGGAGGCATACAATAGGGCTTCTTTGTTGGGATACAATGCTGCTATTAGCGGAAATCCCAGGAATACGATGTTTCCAAACATGGTGTGCAACTCATGTATCACAGCTGAACGGCGGGGCAGGTTAAAAAGACTGGCAGAGGATTTACCTACCCCATACATAATCAGAAAGGATAAACCAGAAAAGAGTGCTGCCCAGCCGCCGTTCACCAGCACTTCGTGGGTCATTTCCATACTTGAAACGGTTGAGAGAATAAGTAAGGGCAGCGTAATTTTGAATACCAGCCTCGATATGGAAAAGCGGACGTCTTCATTGATTACTTTTACCCAACTGCCGATGGCGCCTGTCAATACTATGATTCCGGCTATAATAATTTGCTCCGTAATAATTTGAGTCTGCATGTTTTTATAAGATTTTATGCCAGCAAAAGTAGGGAAAATTATGAATACTGATTTTCGTATGGTTCTTTCCCTGAGGTATAGCTTCCACTGGGAAGGCCCCTCCTTTCTGGGATTTATTTTTTATATTGGCATGATTTTAAATATGGAAAAATGAAGACTTATTATACTAACCGCATTATAGCCCTTACTGCAGAGCTTAAAGCTCTGGATCAGAAGTTTCTTCTGTTTTTCTTTCTGAGATTGGCGACCTTTGTAGGCTTTATAGGCTTTTTGATTTGGATGGCATTGACAGGGCTGGTATGGCAGGGCGTGGTGTCTGGATTGCTATTTGGGGCATTTTTGTGGATTGTAAAAGTGGATTTGAAGTGGTTGAAGAAGCAGACCCTATTGAAGAGTCGCTTGCTTGTTAACCAGAATGAAATCCAGTTTTTAGATTTTGAGTATTCATCTTTTGATAGCGGGATCGAGTTTGCGACAATCAATCCCCATTTGGCTGGTGATTTTGACCTTTTCGGCGATAGCTCTCTTTTCCAATATTTGAGCAGGTCCGTTTTGCATAAAGGCAGAGCCAAGCTGGCCAAAGCTTTATGTCGCCCGGAGTTATCCCCTCTCGTAATTAAACAGCGGCAGGAGGCCATTACGGAGTTGTCGGCGCATCCTTTGTTTTTGGAAAGTTTTCAGGCCCTGGGACGCGAAAGCAAAGAGACCGGTAACGAGGAAGGCCATCTGAAGTTATGGCTTGATGCGTCAGGTAAGGCCCTTGTGCCGGGATGGCTTTTGTGGCTCTATCCTGGTCTGGTCGTGGGGTGGATTACCCTGGTCAGTCTGTCTGTCGTGCCCAGCAGCTCATTGTTGATTTTATTGGTTCTGGCCTTTGGTATTATGTTTGGGAAGAAGAAGGCCATAGATGTTGTGCATGACCAATTAGGAAAAAGCGCACAGAATTTTGGAGTGTATGAACAGCTTATTCAGCTGACAGAAGATCAAACCTTTCAGTCACCCTACCTCGTTCAGTTACAGTCCCGATTTTTGAAGGACGGTCAACGCGCCAGCACGGCAGTGCGAAAACTCCATGGCTTATTGGAGAGATTTGACTATAGGTACAATCTGGTAGTAGCCTTTTTGTTGAATTTACTCTTTTTGTTTGATTTGCAGATGGTGCGCTTATTAGGCAAATGGAAGGACAAATACCGTAGAGAAGTCACCTCATGGTTGGAAGCTTTGGGTGATTTGGATGCCGTCAATGGCTTGGCTCGTTTTGCCATGAACAATAGGGAGGAGGTGAGTTACCCTGACATTGTTGAGGACGGTTTTGAGTTTGATGCTTTACAGATGGGCCACCCTTTGATTTCGACAGATACCAGAGTTAACAATGATGTGCATTTTTCGGGTCAGCCTAGAGTCATTGTTGTTACGGGCGCTAATATGGCTGGTAAGAGCACGTTTTTGCGCACGCTGGCGGTTAACTTAATATTGGCCATGAATGGCGCACCTGTTGTCGCTAAATCATTTAGATTTGCGCCTTGCTATATTATGTCCAGCATCAATATTCGCGACTCTTTGTCGCACAAAGCCTCCTATTTTTATTCTGAATTGTTGCGCATACGTGAAATCATCGACCATGTAAAAAGACATCCACAAACGCTGGTTATACTGGATGAGATTCTTCGGGGGACCAATACCAAAGATAAACAAGCCGGTTCGCTGGGCTTATTGGATAAATTGATTGCCATGAAGGCTACTTTGGTGATTGCCACGCATGACTTGACCATTGGGGATATGGTCAAGAAATATCCTGATATAGTTGCCAATCATTGCTTTGAAGTCGAGCTTGAAGGTGATCAGCTGGTGTTTGATTATAAATTGAAAAGTGGCGTGAGTCAAAAGCTGAACGCCTCCTTTTTAATGCGGCAAATGGGGGTGATTGATTAGCTGTTGCCAGTTATAGACCAATTTCAAGCCCGATTTTAAAGGACCAGTTGTCTATTTCTTGTGGGAGGCGATAGGGGCCGTAGCGGTAGTGGACGGCCAGGCCATATTTCATAATCAGTTGCTTAAAGAGGTTGCCGAAATAGATGCCGGATTCATAGTAGCCTTTATTTAAAGTCTGCACCCTGCCAGCATAAGCTTTGTTCACATCAGCCCAGGCGGCCGATGTGGAAAGGGTTATGATGGGTTTAAAGCTGCCCGGTTGATTGAGGCGGGTGGGGATGCTGGTTCTTAAAAATAGTAAAGAAAAGGAGTTGGCAGCAAATTCATTGGGACGCATGGTAGCCAGGGAGTACTTTGATTCAAGACCAACCATGTTATTGTGCGTACCAAAAGCACTGTACAGATGTGTATAGGTATGCCTGCCCCACAGGTGACCGCCGGTCATTCTCACCGAGCCGGTTATAGCGGGAGAAAGTCGAAAAGTGTTTTCTAATTGTGCCTCAACTTTGTAATACTCAAGGGATGGATCTGCCATTCCGCTGCCATAGGTAAAATTCATCCACATAGCCGGAAATTCATTCTTTAAGGGGGTAAGACCTAAGTCGGAATAAGCAAATTTTGCTCGAGGCTGCCACTTCAAAAGCACGCCGGATTCATGCGTGGTAAAGGAGTGGAAAGTGGTATCACTGGCATCAAGGAGGAAAGGGTAGGAGATGAGTTGTTGTATGTCAGTATATTTATAAAATAGCTCTGTCTTTAATCGTGGCACAAAACGGGTTGCGTACGCGACCCGTACTTGTCGCGATAAATCGACTGTTTGCACCGCAAAGCGGCGAAAACGCTCATCCGAGTTGAGCGATATGCCATTGATAAACGCATAGGCTCCTGTTTCATACAAATCTTTCTCAGCTAAAAGGGACCATTCCTGCTCTTTAACAGGGTTCCTGTAAAGAATAATTTCTCCCCCGTAATTATTGTCGCGCGACTTTATGCTGCGACTGTAGAAGCCTTCCAGACTGAACTTGTGGGACAATTTATTACTCGTCTGCAGTCCCAACCCCGGCT
>NZ_JBQPXH010000034.1:0-10257 GCF_052244495.1 Rhodobacter sp. NSM | reverse complement strand
GGCCCAGCCGATCGACTGGGCGATCACCACGGCCGGAGCCGACCGCGCGAGCCTCTGCGGCGAGATGCGCGACTATGCCGAGGAGGTGGTGCGGGGCACCGTCACCGACGACAGCTTCTTCGCCTATGTGGCCGAGCCCCCGCCCGACTGCGACGTGGGCGACCCGCGGTTCTGGAAGATGGCGAACCCGAACCTCGGCGTGGCCTTCTCCGAGGAGCGGTTCGGCGAGATGTACCGCGAGGCGACGGTGATCTCGGGCAAGATGCCGAACTTCCGCCGGCTGCACATGAACCTCTGGACGGAAGGCGCCCAGACCTGGATCGCCCGTGACGTCTGGGACCAGGGCGCCGAGCCCTTCGATCCGCGGTCGCTCTACGGCCTGCCGGCCTGGGTCGGGCTGGACTTGTCGAAGACCACCGACCTCACCGCGATCTCGGTCGCCGTGCCGAAGGACGGGCAGATCTATCTGCTGGCCTATTCCTTCCTCCCCGAGGGTCCGAAGGGCTTCATCGCGCGGGCGCAGAAGGAGAAGCGCGAGTACGTCGCCTGGCGCGATGCGGGCTGGCTCGAGGTCCATTCCGGCGGCGTGATCGACGAGGATCAGGTGATCGAGCGGCTCGAGACGATCCGGGCGCGGTTCGACCTGCGCGAGCTCGCCTACGACCGCTGGGGCATGAAATACATGGCGAAGGAGCTCCTGAAACGGCGCTTCCCGCTGGTCGAGCACGGGCAGGGCTACGGCTCGATGTCCTCGCCGATGAAGCGGTTCGAGGAGGCGGTGGCGAAGGGCCGGATCCGCCACGCGGGCAATCCGGTGCTGGCCTGGGCGGTGGGGAACGTGCACCGCGACGAGGATGCGGCCGAGAACATCAAGCCGAACAAGGCCCGCTCGAAGGGCCGGATCGACCCGGCGGTGGCCGCAATCATGGCCCTCGGCCGCGCCGAAGCCGCCGAAGGCCGCCGCCGCGCCCGCGAGGTGGAGACGGCATGAGCGGAGGCCTCTCCGCTCGCGCTTCGTGGACGGCAGCCCTCGGGACGGGCAGAACGGCCACGACTTCTGGCGACATCTCCGGGAATCACTCTTACCGGGATCGGTGTTGCGGACATTGCTGCCGTTGATTGCCTATGTGAGCATGCCTTGAACAAGGTATCGAGGAACAAACGGTTGAACCCTCCCTATCATGGCGGCTGCGAATGTGGCGCAATCCGATATACGGTCAGCGCCGCCCCGATAGTTATTTATGCGTGTCACTGCACGATCTGCCAGACCCAGTCGGGAAGCGCCTTTGGTATGGCGATGCGGATTTCTGCCGAGAGTTTCTCGCTGACGAAGGGTACACTCAAAACCTTCAGGCGCGTGGCGGACAGTGGGCAGGTCTTCACCAATTCGTTCTGTCCGTATTGTGGGACACGTATCCATCATCGGGCAGACCGAACCCCCGGCCAGATCAGTCTTAAGCCCGGAACATTGGACAATTCATCCTGGCTGCGACCCAGTCATCACGTCTTCCTGCGAAGTGCCCAGACGTGGGTTGTCATACCTGACGATGCGCTGAGGTTCGAGACCGTTCCTGAAAACAGGGCTTGGCTTCGCGGGGAATGACTGGGTGACCGCCTGCAATGAGGCGCGGAGCGGACAGTGCGTTTCGAGCCGCTGCGGCGGTCACCAACATCACGAAAGACACGAAAGACAAAGATCAGGCGCTCCGCAAGGGATGGCCGTCTGGAAGGAAGGACCGGCATGAGCAGATGGCCGCGATTTGGCGCTTCGCGAATGGCGGGCGCCTCCGTCCGCGCTGAGCCGCCGATGACGGCGCCGCAGGCCTCGGCCGAGGCAAGCGGGACGGCCGCGCCGAAGCCCTGGCTGCAGGAGGTGGGCTGGAACTCGGGCGGCGCGAGCCGCATCCGCACCCTGCCCCGCGTCTCGGCCGAGATCGCGCAGCGCCATGCCACGGTCTATGCCTGCTGCGCCGTGATCGCGGGCGATCTCGCCAAGGTGCCGCTGAAGCTCTTCCAGCGCACCGGCGACGGCCGCGAGGTTCGGGTGCGGGACCATGCCGCGGCCTATCTTCTGAACGTGGAGGCCGCGCCGGGCGTGGCGGCCTCGGTCGTCCGGTTTGCCCTGGGCTATGCCTTCACCCTTCGCGGCAATGCCTTCGCCTGGGCGCCGCGCGACGGGGCGGGCGAGCTCGAGCTGATCGACCTCGTGCGCCAGTCCGGCTGCAGCGTGCTCCGCGCCGGCCGGGACCGGTTCTACGACTTCGAGGACGGCGCGGGCCTCCGGCGCCGCGCGCCCGCCCGCGCCATGATCCACCTGCGCTACATGGCCGAGGACGGCTGGACCGGCCGCAGCCCGCTCGAGGTCGCGGCCGAGAGCGTGGGCCTCGCGCTTGCAGGCCAGGAGTCGGCGGCCCGCGCGGCCTCGGGCGTCACCGCCCGCGCGGTGATCCGGCTCCGCGACGATTACGAGGACGACGAGGCCCGCGTCAGGAGCGCCCGCCGGGTGGCCGCGGCCCTCCGCGCGCCGGAAGTCGAGGGCTTCCCGATCCTCGGCGAGGGCGAGGATGTGAAGACGCTCGACATGAAGGCGGCCGATCAGGAGCTCCTCGGCAGCCGCAAGTTCGACCGCGAGCAGATCGCGGCGATCTACCGGGTGCCGCCGGCGAAGCTCCAGATGATGGAGTACGGGGTGAAGGCCAATGGCGAGCAGCAGGCCATCGATTACCTGACCGACTGCCTCCTGCACTGGGCGAAGCAGGTCGAGGACCAGCTCGCGCTCGGCGTCCTCACCGAGGCCGAGCGCCGCGCCGGCCTCTTCTTCCGCCACGACTTCGGAGCCCTTCTGCGGCCCACGACGCGCGAGCGTTACGAGGCGCTCGCCAAGGCGGTAGGCGGCCCGATCCTGACACCGAACGAGGCCCGACGCATCGACGGCTACGACCCGATCGAGGGCGGCGACCGGCTGAACCCGGCGCCGAACATGACCCGCAGCGAGGAGACAGACCCATGACCCGCACCCTGGCGAGCCTCTTCGGCCCGCTACAGCCCATGGCCCTCGCCGAGGATCTGGCCGCGCCCCTTCTCGCGCTGGCGATCCCCGAAAGCACGACGGATCCTGCCATGGCTGACATCGCCCTCTCGGCGGCGCCCGAGGCCAGCGCCGTCGCGCCCGGGATGGCGGCCGGCCCGGCCGTCCCCGATCGCTTCACCGTTGCGCGCGGTCTCGCGGTGGTGCCGGTGCGCGGGATCCTCACGCCGAACATGGCGCAGTACGAGCGCTGGTTCGGCTGGGCCACCTACCACGGGCTCGCCGAGACCCTCGCCCACCTCGCCGCCAGCGAGGATGCCGCCGCCATCGTGCTCGAGATCGACAGCCCCGGCGGCCTCGTCACCGGGATCGAGGCCGCGGCCGAGGCCATCGCCGCCGCGGCGGCCGTGAAGCCGGTCCATGCCCTCGTCTCGCCGCTCGCCGCCTCGGCCGCTTATTGGCTCGCCTCCCAGGCCACCGAGATCGTGATGACGCCCGGCGCCGTCGCGGGCTCCATCGGCGTGGCCTTGACCGTCGCGGGCTCCATCGGCGTGGCCTTGACCGCCGCGGCCCATGTCCAACCGGGGGCAAACGGCGCGCAGATCTTCGAGATGAGCTCCCGCCACGCCCGCGCCAAACGCCCCGACGCCTCGACCGAAGCCGGCCGCGCCGAGCTCCAGCGCAGCCTCGACGAGGCCGAGGCCGCCTTCCACGCCGCCGTCTCCACCGGCCGCGCCATCCCCGCGGCCGAGCTCGCCGCGCGCCTCAGCGTCACCGACGATCCGCAGGACGGCGGCGCCACCTTCCGCGCCCCCGAGGCCATCCGCCGTGGCCTCGCCGACCGCACCGAGACCCGCGCCGCCTTCTACGCCCGCCTTACCGCGCGCACGGCGCCGAAGTCCCGCAGCCTGAGCCGCGCCTTCGCCGCCCGCGCCGCAGCGGCAAAGGCGGTCGCGCGGAGCTGACCGGCAGGTCTTCGGCGTCTTACGGGCCGCAGCGCCAGAGCCCCTCAGCGACCATCTCGGCGCCGCCTTCGGGCTGAACGGTGAGCGTCGCCGGATAGGCAGGAGACTCGCCTCCCTCGGTCGCCTCTCCGGTCACCGCCACCTCTGCCGAAGCGGCGTCGCCTTTGAACGCGGCGCCCTTGGTGATGGCATCAAACCCGCCTTCGGCGCTCAGCTTCACCGGCTTGCCCGAGAGCTTGATGGCCGCCTCCGCCGGCTGGTCCGAGGCCACGTTCCCCGCGGCGAAGAGGAGCGTCCGGGCCTCCGCCTCGAAGCTGCAGAAGAGCTCTCCCGTCAGGGCCGCGCTGTCGGTATCTTCGGCGGTCAGAGGCTCGGGCCCCGGGTTCGTGACCTTGATCGCAAGTTCGCCGCCGATCTCGACCGAACGGCTTTCCTTGTTCAGGACGCAGATCATGCTCGCAGGAGCATCGTTCGCCGTCCGCCCGCTGACGATGGCCAGCCCATAGCTCTCGCTGCCGAACGGATCCACGACCGCCGACGCCTCGGACAGCGTATCGCCGGCCGCGGCAAGACAGGCGCTCTTCACCTCGGCGGCGAACTTGGTCCAGGCATCATCGCTCGACGCGAAGGCGGGACCTGCAAGAAGGATGGAGGCAGCGAGAGGCTTCAGCATTCCGGTGTTCCTTGTGTAGCAACCACGGCCCAACGAAAGCCCGCGGCGGGCGGTTTCCGGCGGCCTGGTACCCAGCTCCGGGCCGCGACGGTCGGCACCAGACCCTGAAAAACCAGGCTGCACTCCTGGGCCGCCCGGGCGCGGCCGGCCTCCGCCCCTCCCCTTCACCCATCCCCCGCCCGTGGCGGGGCCGTTCGGCTGCGCGGATGCAGCCCTGCCAAGAGAGGATCCCATGGCACGACAGAACCTCGACGACCTGCGCCGCGCCCGTAAGGCCGCGGCCGACACGATGGCCGCGGTGGCCGCCCGCATCGGCACGCTCGAGGCGGCCGAGACGCCCGACGCGGCTGCGCTCGAGGCCGAGACCGCGGCCTTCGCCGCAGCCGAGGCCGCCTTCGCCAGGGCCGATGCCGCCGTGACGCGCGCGGCGACCGTCGAGGCCGCGCAGGCCGCAGCGGCTCAGGGCGATGGCGCGGGCGCCGGGAGCGGCACGGGTGCCGTCGGCGCCGAGACCGTGCCGGCCGTGGCGTCCGATCCGGCGCATCGCGGGGTGGCTGCGGGCTTCATGGTCCAGGCCCTCGCCCGCACGAAGGGCGACCGCGACAAGGCGGTCCGGCTCCTCGAGGCCGAGGGCCATGGCGCGATCTCGGCCGCGCTCTCGGGCGCGAGCGAAGGCGCGGGCGGCGTCACCATCCCCCGGCCCCAGGCCGCCGAGCTGATCGAGATGCTGCGCGCCCGCGTCGTCGTGCGCGCCTCGGGCGCCCGCACGTTGCCCATGCCCGCGGGCGAGATGCGGCACGCGAAGCAGGTGGGCTCGGCGGTGGCCGCCTATGCCGCCGAGAATGCCGCCATCGCGCCGAGCCAGCCCAGCTTCGACAGGATCGACCAGAGCTTCAAGAAGCTCGTGGGCATGGTCCCTATCGGCAACTCGCTCCTGCGCCATTCCGGCGTGGCGATGGCGCAGCTCGTGCGCGACGATCTCCTGAAGGTGATGGCGCTGCGCGAGGATCTGGCGTTCCTCCGCGGCGACGGCAGCGCCGACACGCCGAAGGGGCTGCGGCACTGGATGCTGCCCGCGAACTGGTCTGCCGCACCGGTCGCCGCCACGCCGGCGGCGGCCGAGGCGGCGATCCGGCGCGCGGTCTCGCTGGTCGAGGATGCCGACGTGGGCATGGTCTCGCCGGGCTGGATCATGCGGGCCTCGACGAAGAACTGGCTCGCGAGCCTGAAGGATGCGAACGGCAACCCGCTCTTTCCGTCCATCGGCGCCTCGGCCCAGCTCATGGGCTTCCCGATCCGCACGAGCTCGCAGATCCCGGACAACCTCGGCGCAGGCGGCGACGAGACCGAGATCTACTTCGGCGACTTCGACGAGGCGATGATCGGCGACAGCATGGCGCTGGTGGTGGGCTCCTCGACCGACGCCTCCTTCGTCGACGGCAGCGGCGCGACGGTCTCGGCCTTCCAGAACGATCTCACGCTGATGCGGGCGATCTCCGAGCACGACTTCGCCCCCGCGCATGACGAAGCCTTCGCCGGCTTCAACGCCTCCGGCTGGACGCTCTGACGCTGCGGCCGGCCCGGGCGCGGGCCGGCCCATCCCCCTTTCTCCCGGAGAGATCCATGAAGACCATCGTCACCTTCATCCGCCCCTGGAACCGCTACAACCGCGGCGAGACCGCGGGCTTTGCGCCCGAGACCGCCGCGGGCCTGATCGGCGTCCATGCCGCGCCGTACCGACCCGCGGAAGGAGCGCCCGCCGCGATTCCGGCCGCTGCCCCTGCAGCGCCGGAACCCGCCCCTACCCCGAGCTTCGAGACCGCCATGGCCGCGCTCGAGACCCCGGCCGAGACCGCGCCGAAGGCCCCCGCAGCCGGTGCCGACCTGCCGGTGCAGGGCCGGCGGAAGTGAGCCCATGCGCGTGATCGAGCCCCCGGCGCTCGCGGTGTCGGTCGAGGCCTTCAAGCGGGCGGTCCATCTCGACGGGCCGGACGACGATCTCCTGATCGCCGAGCTCCTCGCCGCCGCCACCGAAGTGGTCGAGACCGCCGCCCGCCGCGCCCTCATGCCCCGGCTCCTGGCCTTCGAGACCCCGGCCGGGCGCTGGTCGCGCTGGTATCTGCCCATCGCCCCGGTGATCGAGCTCGTGGAGATCTCCGATCCCGCCGCCCGGCTCGTGCGCGGCTTCACCGAGCCCGCGCTCGAGCGCCCCGCGGCCGAGGGCGCGGTCAGCCTCACCGCGCTCTGCGGCCACGAGGATCCGGCCCGCATCCCGCGCGGCCTCTGCCAGGCGGTGATCCTGCTCGCCAAGGAATGGCATGACGCCGGGATCGGGCCGGCAGAGAGTGCGCCGCCCCTCTCCTTCGGCATCCAGCGGCTGATCCGTCAGGCGCGCTACGCCTGGCCGATGGTGTCGGAATGAGAGCCTCCGCCTTTGCCGCCCCCTCCCCGGAGGCCGCATGAGTGCCCCGCGCTTCGACCGCCGGATCCAGATCCAGCGCGCCACGCTCGCCGACGACGGCTTCGCCTCGGTCGAGGTCTGGGCCGATCATGGCCCGCCGCTCTGGGCTGCAAAGGCAGACCTGAGCGACGGCGAGCGCTGGAGCGCCGGCGAGGTGGCGGCCAGCGTCACCACCCGCTTCACGCTCCACCGCACCGCCTTCGCGAGGGGCCTCACACCGAAGGACCGGCTCCTCTGCGAGGGCCGCAGCTTCGAGATCTCCGGCATCAGGGAAAGCGGCCGCCGCTTTCTCGAACTGACCTGTTCCGCGAGGACCGACCGATGAGCGTCACCGTCTCCGTCACAGGCCTCCGCGAGATCGAGGCGCAGCTTGCAAAGCTGTCGAAGGCCGCGGGCAAGGCGGCCCTGCGGCGGGCGCTCAAGACGGCGGCCCAACCCATGGCCGATCTGGCTGAGAGCAAGGCCCCGGTCGGCGACACCCGCACGCTGGCGCCCTCGATCACGGTCGGGACGCGCCTCAGCAGGCGGCAGGCGCAGCGGCATCGCCGCATGTTCCGCGACGACCGGGCCAGCGTCGAGATGTTCGTGGGCGCGGGGCCGCTGCCGAGCGCGCATAACCAGGAGTTCGGCAACATCCACATGGCGGCCCAGCCCTTCCTCCGCCCGGCCTGGGATCAGGATCGCGCAGCCCTCCTCGAGCGCCTCGGCGCCGATCTCCGGGAGCAGGTCTCGAAGGCCATCACCCGCGCCGAGAAGCGCGCCGCCCGGGCCGCGGCCAGGGCGCGGGGCTGACGCCATGGAGGAAGACCTCCGCGCCCTCCTCCTCGGCGCGCCGGCGGTGGCGGCCCTCGTCGGCCGCCGCATCAACTTCGGCCGCCATCCGCAGGGCGAGCCGCTGCCGGCGCTGGTGCTCACCACCGTCAGCGACCGCGAGGGGCTGACGCTCAGCGGGCCGGACGGGCTGCAGCGGGCCCGCGTCCAGATCGACTGCTACGCCGGGAGCTACGGCGCAGCCAAAGAGCTTTCCCGCGCCGTGCGCGCCGTGCTCCACGGCCACAGCGGCGGCGGGTTCCGGGGTGTCTTCCTCGACGGCGCGCGCGATCTGCGCGAGCCGGGCGACGGCACGGGGCGGCCCTTCCGGGTCTCGCTCGACTTCCACACCATCTACTCAGCATAGGAGGGCCGGATGGCCTCGAAACAGATCATCGCCTACGGGGCCGAGGTGGAGCGCTCCACCGATGGCGCCACCTGGAGCGCGATCCCGGAAGCCAAAGGCATCGCCGTGCCTGCCGTCGAGCAGGATTATCAGGACGTGACCTCGCTCGACAGCGAGGGCGGCTATCGCGAATACATCAAGGGGCTGAAGGACATCGGCCAGATCACCATCCCGATGGGCTACACCTCGGCGGGCTACGCCGCGATGATCGCCGATCAGGAGGCCGCGCATCCGATCCATTACCGCGTGACGATGAAGCCCGCCCCGGACCAGAGCACCGGCGACGTGTTCGAGTTCCGCGGCTTCCCGGTGCCGCAGCTCGAGGCCGGCGATCTCGGCGCCCCGGTCGGCATCAACCTCAACATCCGCGGGACCGGCGCCCCGACCTGGACGCGGGGGACCGAGGCATGAACGGGATGCGCGGGGCGGTTCCTTTCGAGGCGGAGGGGCGCGCGCGCTTCCTCCGGCTCACCACCAACGCCCAGGTCCGCTATCAGGAGCGGGCCGGGGAAACGCTCGTCGATGCCATCGTGGCGATGCAGGGCGAGGCGTCGCAGGGCGACATGCTGCGGCTCCGGCGCCTGATCTGGGCCGGCATGGGTCACGAGGGTCTGAGCGAGGATGCGGCGGGCGACCTGATCGACGAGATCGGGCTGGCCGAGGCCTCGCGGCTTCTGGGCGATGCGATCCGCGCCGCCTTCCCCGAGGCAGCCAGGGCCGAGGCCGAGGACGCCGGGGGAAACGCCCCGGCGCCGGCCAAGCCCAGGGCAAAGCCGGCCGCGGCCTGATCGAGGACCTCCTCGCCCGGTGGATCGCTGCCGGGCAGGACACCGAGCTGTTCTGGCGGCTCACCCCGCGCGAGGTGCTGGGGGTGCTCGAGGGCGACTACAAGCGGCGCAGGCGCGAGATCGAGGACAGGCGCGTGCTCCAGCACGAGCTTGCGACCCTCCTGGCCTTCGCCTTCCACCAGCCGGGCAGGATCCCGGACTACAGGCCGCCGGCGGAGGTGGACGCGCCGCCACTGCCGAAGGCGCAAGGCGGCTGGGATGCCGACCACGAGCGGGTGCGCGGGCTGCTCATCGGCATGGCGCTCAGAGGGCGCGGGTGACCGCCAGACCGGGCCCCACCATCGCAACATGAACAGGCCGCCTTCGGGCGGCCTTATGTATGAGGACGCGTCCCATGTCGGCAGTCATCGGCGCACTCCGGGTCAACCACGGACGCGCAGATCATGACGATGGCCGAACGTGCCGGCATCGACACCGAGGGCCGGAGCATCGGTCAGATCATGCGCGCCATCGAGACCTTCTCGGATGCGGACGGTATCGAGAACATCCGCCGACTGCCGGGCTCGATCGACACCTACCTTTGGGACCTGTTCCAGCGCCGCAGGGTGCCGGTCGATGCCGCGGACTATCTCAGGCTCTACCCCGACCTGCAGACGGATGACGCCTTCGCCGGCGACGCGGCCGGACACTATGCCGCCTACGGGCGTGACGAGATCCTGCAGGGCCTGCGGGCCTTCCGGCCGGCTGCCTTCGACTGGTCGGCACTCGGGCTCACCATCCCCGGATATGCCACGGGCGGCGTCCATGCCGGCGGGCTCCGCCTCGTCGGCGAGCAGGGCCCCGAGCTCGAGGTGACCGGCCCGTCCCGGATCTACAGCGCCAGCCAGACGCGAGACCTGCTCGACACCCGCGAGATGGTCGCCGAGATGCGCGCGATGCGCGAGGAGCTGGCCCGGATGCGCGCCGAGAACACGCAGCTCGCGCTGCGGATCGAGCAGAACACCTACACCTCCGCCAGCATCGCGCGGCGTGAGGAGCGGCGGACCCTCTCGGAGGCCTGATCAGGATGAAGATGATTGCGCCCATTCCCGTGACCGATGCGGTGATGGCCTCCTCCAACGTGCCC
>NZ_JBQPXH010000033.1:0-13665 GCF_052244495.1 Rhodobacter sp. NSM | reverse complement strand
CGCCCAGCCGATCGACTGGGCGATCACCACCGCCGGCGCGGACCGCGCGAGCCTCTGCGGCGAGATGCGCGACTATGCCGAGGAGGTGGTGCGGGGCACGGTCAGCGACGACAGCTTCTTCGCCTATGTGGCCGAGCCCCCGCCCGACTGCGACGTGGGCGACCCCCGCTTCTGGAAGATGGCGAACCCGAACCTCGGGGTGGCCTTCTCGGAAGAACGCTTCGGCGAGATGTACCGCGAGGCCACGGTGATCTCGGGCAAGATGCCGAACTTCCGCCGGCTGCACATGAACCTCTGGACCGAAGGCGCCCAGACCTGGATCGCGCGCGACGTCTGGGACCGCGGCGCCGAGCCCTTCGACCCGCGGTCGCTCTACGGCCTGCCCGCCTGGGTCGGGCTCGATCTGTCGAAGACCACCGACCTCACCGCGATCTCGGTCGCCGTGCCGAAGGACGGCCAGATCTATCTGCTGGCCTATTCCTTCCTCCCCGAGGGTCCGAAGGGCTTCATCGCCCGCGCCCAGAAGGAGAAGCGTGAATATGTCGCCTGGCGCGATGCAGGCTGGCTCGAGGTCCATTCCGGCGGCGTGATCGACGAGGATCAGGTGATCGAGCGGCTCGAGACGATCCGGGCGCGGTTCGACCTGCGCGAGCTCGCCTATGACCGTTGGGGGATGAAGTACATGGCGAAGGAGCTCCTGAAGCGGCGCTTCCCGCTGGTCGAGCACGGGCAGGGCTATGGCTCGATGTCCTCGCCGATGAAGCGCTTCGAGGAGGCGGTGGCGAAGGGCCGGATCCGGCACGCGGGCAACCCGGTGCTGGCCTGGGCGGTGGGCAACGTGCACCGCGACGAGGATGCGGTCGAGAACATCAAGCCGAACAAGGCCCGCTCGAAGGGCCGGATCGACCCGGCGGTGGCCGCGATCATGGCCTTGGGGCGCGCCGAGGCCGCCGAAGGCCGCCGCCGCGCACGGGAAGTGGAGACGGCGTGAGCGGAGGCCTCCGGCCCTACTCTACCCCGGGGTCGACATTGCGGACGAAGCGTACCGCTCAGTTGATGGACTAAAGAGGAGAGCTTGTTGAGCAGGTCAGGAAGGCAGTGACGTCTTCTTGCAACGCCCGCCAGTTCGGTAGCTCGACACGCCGATAATCCAGTTCAACATCCACTCCGGCGGCGCGGAACCAGTGAATGCAGATGGGATAGTTGGCGCTGAGTGGCGTGTCGCATGTGAGGACGGAGGACAAGGAACCAATTGAATCGAGGGAGACGAACACCTCGCGCTCATTCGGTCTTTGCTTTTGGCCATCTCCCCGACGAAGTGACAGCAAGCCGAACGGTCCGTCACTGCGAGGCAGGTCGGAGAAGGTGGGGGGCACCCTCACCGTGGTGACGTCTTTCTCGACGTGGTATTCCGCGAGCTCCTCCAGCGGAATTCGGTCACTGATCACAAATGTCATCCAGTTCCAGATGTCCTGCTTATTGCGGCGTCCGGTTTCCGCGCGGCTGACGGGAAGAAAGGTCCCGATTTCCACACGGAATAGCTCGGCGGTGTCAGCGAATCCGTCCCTCCGGTCCCAGAAATCCTCGAAGAATGGTTTTGGGATTCGGAGCTGAACCTGGCGGTTCTCCAAATCCATGATCAAGGATTGTGAAACATAGTCTGCCTCGTCAGTGAAGGCGACGCAGGGTGTACGGCTTTCGGCCAACAGCGTGGGTTCGGTAGCGACAGGCTCCGCAAGGGCACCCACGGACAATAGCATCGAGGCGAGAATGGAGCAGCTGCCACAGGCCACCGCAAGGGGAACAGCGCGCTTACGCTCATAAAGACACTCGTTAAACAACTAAGCCTCCACTATCTGACATCGGCCCGGCGGAAACGTCTGCCTGACAACGAACCTACTCGTCTTCCTTTCAACCACAACAGCGCACCAATAAGCCGCAATTGTGACGACGATTAAGGCAGGCTGCCCACCGGTAGAAGCTCGGAGCGGACACTGCGTTTCCAGAGCCTGAAGCTCTCACCAGCATCACGAAAGCGAACAGCAGGCGCTCCCCGCGGGAACGTCTGGCGGAAGGAAGGACCGGCATGAGCAGATGGCCGCGATTTGGCGCTTCGCGACTAGCGGGCGCCTCCGTCCGCGCCGAGCCGCCTGTGACGGCGCCGCAGGCCTCGGCCGAGGCGAGCGGCACGGCCGCGCCGAAGCCCTGGCTGCAGGAGGTCGGCTGGAGCTCGGGCGGCGCGAGCCGGATCCGCACCCTGCCCCGCGTCTCGGCCGAGATCGCGCAGCGCCATGCCACGGTCTATGCCTGCTGCGCCGTCATCGCGGGCGATCTCGCCAAGGTGCCGCTGAAGCTCTTCCAGCGCACCGGCGACGGGCGCGAGGTCCGGGTCCGCGAGCACGCGGCGCCCTATCTTCTCAACGTGGAAGCCGCGCCGGGCGTGGCGGCCTCGGTGGTGCGGTTCGCCCTGGGCTATGCCTTCACACTTCGCGGCAATGCCTTCGCATGGGCGCCGCGCGACGGGGCGGGCGAGCTCGAGCTGATCGATCTGGTGCGCCAGTCCGGCTGCAGCGTGCTCCGCGCCGGCCGGGACCGGTTCTACGACTTCGAGGATGGCGCGGGCCTCCGCCGCCGCGCCCCCGCCCGCGCCATGATCCACCTGCGTTACATGGCCGAGGACGGCTGGACGGGGCGCAGCCCGCTCGAGGTCGCGGCCGAGAGCGTGGGTCTCGCGCTGGCGGGCCAGGAGTCCGCCGCGCGCGCGGCCTCGGGCGTCACCGCCCGCGCGGTGATCCGGCTCCGCGACGATTACGAGGATGACGAGGCCCGCGTCAGGAGCGCCCGCCGGGTGGCTGCGGCGCTCCGCGCGCCGGAGGTCGAAGGCTTCCCGATCCTCGGCGAGGGCGAGGATGTCCAGACGCTCGACATGAAGGCCGCCGATCAGGAGCTCCTCGGCAGCCGCAAGTTCGACCGCGAGCAGATCGCCGCCATCTACCGGGTGCCGCCCGCGAAGCTGCAGATGATGGAATATGGCGTGAAGGCCAATGGCGAACAGCAGGCCATCGATTATCTGACCGACTGTCTTCTCCATTGGGCGAAGCAGGTCGAGGACCAGCTCGCGCTCGGCGTGCTGACCGAGGCCGAGCGCCGCGCGGGCCTCTTCTTCCGCCATGACTTCGGAGCCCTCCTGCGGCCCACCACGCGCGAGCGCTACGAGGCCCTCGCCAAGGCGGTTGGCGGTCCGATCCTGACCCCGAACGAGGCCCGGCGCATCGACGGTTACGACCCGATCGAGGGCGGCGACCGGCTGAACCCGGCGCCCAACATGACCCGCAGCGAGGAGACAGACCCATGACCCGCACTCTCGCCAGCCTCTTCGGCCCCCTGCAGCCCATGGCGCTGGCCGAGGATCTCGCGGCGCCCCTCCTCGCCCTCCCGATCCCGGAGGGCGCGGCCGGCGCCGCTTTCCCGGGATCGGAGGCCGGCCCGGCGGAGATCTTAGGGCCTTCCGGTATCGCCCTGCCGGCTGCGCTTGGGGCGAGCTCGGCGGCCGGCCCGAGCGTTCCCAACCGCTTCACCGTCTCGCGCGGCCTCGCCGTGGTGCCGGTGCGCGGGATCCTCACGCCGAACATGGTGCAGTACGAGCGCTGGTTCGGCTGGGCGACCTATCACGGGCTCGCCGAGACCCTCACCCACCTCGCCGCCAGCGAGGATGCCGCCGCCATCGTGCTGGAGATCGACAGCCCCGGCGGCCTCGTCTGCGGGATCGAAGCCGCGGCCGAGGCCATCGCGGCTGCAGCGGCCGTGAAGCCGGTCCATGCCCTCGTCTCCCCGCTCGCGGCCTCGGCCGCCTATTGGCTCGCCTCCCAAGCCACCGAGATCGTGATGACGCCGGGCGCCGTCGCGGGCTCCATCGGCGTGGCCTTGACCGCCGCAGCCCATGTCCAGCCCGGCGCGAACGGCGCGCAGATCTTCGAGATGAGCTCCCGCCACGCCCGCGCCAAACGCCCGGACGCCTCGACCGAAGCCGGCCGCGCCGAGCTCCAGCGCAGCCTCGATGAGGCCGAGGCCGCGTTCCACGCCGCCGTCTCCGCCGGCCGAGCCATCCCGGCGGCCGAGCTCGCCGCCCGCCTCAGCGTGACCGACGATCCGCAGGACGGCGGCGCCACCTTCCGCGGCACCGAGGCCATCCGCCGTGGCCTCGCCGACCGCACCGAGACCCGCGCCGCCTTCTACGCCCGCCTCACCGCCCGCACCGCGCCGAAGCCCCGCAGCCCCAGCCGCGCCTTCGCCGCCCGCGCCGCGGCGGCGGCAGCGCTCGCCCGGAGCTGACCGGCACGCCCTCTTTCTCGCGCACGCGCGCACCCGCGCAAGTCCGCACCCGCAGTTCCCCTAAATAGGGGAACTGTCCGAGCCCCTCCCCTTCACCCCTTCCCCATCCCCCGCCCGTGGCGGGGCCGTTCGGCTGCGCGGATGCAGCCCTGCCAAGAGAGGATCCCATGGCACGACAGAACCTCGACGACCTGCGCCGCGCCCGGAAGGCCGCGGCCGACACGATGGCCGCGGTGGCCGCCCGCATCGGCGCGCTCGAGGCGGCCGAGGCGCCCGACGCGGCAGCGCTCGAGGCCGAGACCGCGGCCTTCGCCGCAGCCGAGGCCGCCTTCGCCAGGGCCGATGCCGCGGTGACGCGCGCGGCGGCCGTCGAGGCTGCGCAGGCGGCTGCGGCCCAGGGCGATGGCGCGGGCGCCGGGAGCGGGACGGGTGCGGCCGGCGCAGATGCCGTGCCGGCGGTGGCCGCCGATCCGGCGCATCGCGGGGTGGCCGCGGGCTTCATGGTCCAGGCCCTCGCCCGCACCAAGGGCGACCGGGACAAGGCCGCCCGTCTCCTCGAGGCCGAGGGCCATGGCGCGATCTCGGCGGCCCTCTCGGGCGCGAGCGAAGGCGCGGGCGGCGTGACCATCCCGCGGCCCCAGGCGGCCGAGCTGATCGAGATGCTGCGCGCCCGCGTCGTGGTGCGCGCCTCGGGCGCCCGGACCCTGCCGATGCCCGCAGGCGAGATGCGGCACGCCAAGCAGGTGGGCTCGGCGGTGGCCGCCTATGCGGCCGAGAATGCCGCCATCGCCCCGAGCCAGCCCAGCTTCGACAAGATCGACCAGAGCTTCAAGAAACTGGTCGGCATGGTCCCCATCGGCAACTCGCTCCTGCGCCACTCGGGCGTGGCGATGGCGCAGCTCGTGCGCGACGACCTCCTGAAGGTCATGGCGCTGCGCGAGGATCTCGCGTTCCTCCGCGGCGACGGCAGTGCCGACACGCCGAAGGGGCTCCGGCACTGGATGCTGCCCGCGAACTGGTCTGCCGCTCCGGTCGCGGCCACGCCGGCGGCGGCCGAGGCGGCGATCCGGCGCGCGGTCTCGCTCGTCGAGGATGCCGACGTGGGCATGGTCTCGCCCGGCTGGATCATGCGGGCGTCGACGAAGAACTGGCTCGCGAGCCTGAAGGACGCGAACGGGAACCCGCTCTTCCCCTCCATTGGCGCCTCGGCGCAGCTCATGGGCTTCCCGATCCGCACGAGCTCGCAGATCCCCGACAACCTCGGCGCGGGCGGCGACGAGACCGAGATCTACTTCGGCGACTTCGACGAGGCGATGATCGGCGACAGCATGGCGCTGGTCGTGGGCTCCTCCACCGACGCGTCCTTCGTCGACGGCAATGGCGCGACCGTCTCCGCCTTCCAGAACGATCTGACCCTCATGCGCGCGATCTCCGAGCACGACTTCGCGCCCGCACATGACGAGGCCTTCGCCGGCTTCAACGGCTCCGGCTGGACGCTCTGACGCTGCGGCCGGCCTAGCGCCACCCTCCCCCGTCCGCCTCCCTCCTCGGCCCCGGTGCTCCCCGGGGCCGAACTCGTTCGGGCGCCCCCTTCCCCTTTCCCCCGGCGCCTCCCCCCTTTCTCCCGGAGAGATCCATGAAGACCATCGTCACCTTCATCCGCCCCTGGAGCCGCTACAACCGCGGCGAGACCGCAGGCTTCGACCCCGCCACGGCCGCAGGCCTGATCGGCATCCATGCCGTGCCGTATCGGCCTGCCGAGGTGGCACCCGCCGCGATCCCGGCCGCTGCCCCTGCCTCCGCTCCCGCACCTGCAGCGCCGGAATCGGCTCCCGCCCCGAGCTTCGAGACCGCCATGGCCGCGCTCGAGATCCCGGCCGAGACCGCGCCGAAGGCCGGTGCCGACCTGCCGGTGCAGGGCCGGCGGAAGTAACCCCATGCGCGTGATCGAGCCCCCGGCGCTCGCGGTATCGGTCGAGGCCTTCAAGCGGGCGGTCCATCTCGACGGGCCCGACGACGATCTCCTGATCGCCGAGCTCCTCGCCGCCGCCACCGAGGTGGTCGAGACCGCCGCCCGCCGCGCCCTCATGCCCCGGCTCGTCGCCTTCGAGACCCCGGCCGGGCGCTGGTCGCGCTGGTATCTGCCCATCGCGCCGGTGATCGAGCTGGTCGAGATCTCCGACCCCGCCGTGAGGCTCGTGCGCGGTTTCACCGAGCCCGCGCTCGAGCGACCTGCGGCGGACGGCGCGGTCAGCCTCACCGCGCTCTGCGGCCACGAGGATCCGGCCCGGATCCCGCGCGGCCTCTGGCAGGCGGTGATCCTGCTCGCCAAGGAATGGCACGATGCAGGCATCGGCCCGGCCGAGAGCGCGCCGCCGCTCTCCTTCGGCATCCAGCGGCTGATCCGGCAGGCGCGCTACGCCCGGCCGATGGTGTCGGAATGAGAGCCTCCGCCTTTGCCGCCCCCTCCCCGGAGGCCGCATGAGTGCCCCGCGCTTCGACCGCCGGATCCAGATCCAGCGCGCCACCCTCGCCGACGACGGCTTCGCCTCGGTCGAGGTCTGGGCCGATCATGGCCCGCCGCTCTGGGCTGCAAAGGCAGACCTGAGCGACGGCGAGCGCTGGAGCGCCGGCGAGGTGGCGGCCAGCGTCACCACCCGCTTCACGCTCCACCGCACCGCCTTCGCGAGGGGCCTTACGTCGAAGGATCGGCTCCTCTGTGACGGCCGCAGCTTCGAGATCTCCGGCATCAAGGAAAGCGGCTGCCGCTTTCTCGAACTGACCTGTTCCGCGAGGACCGACCGATGAGCGTCACCGTCTCCGTCACCGGCCTCCGCGAGCTCGAGGCACAGCTTGCAAAGCTCTCGAAGGCCGCGGGCAAGGCGGCCCTGCGGCGGGCGCTGAAGACGGCGGCCCAGCCCCTCGCCGATCTGGCTGAGAGCAAGGCCCCGGTCGGCGACACCCACACGCTCGCGCCCTCGATCACGGTCGGGACGCGCCTCAGCAGGCGGCAGGCGAAGCGGCATCGCCGCATGTTCCGCGACGACCGGGCCAGCGTCGAGATGTTCGTGGGCGCGGGGCCGCCGCCGAGCGCGCATAACCAGGAGTTCGGCAACATCCACATGGCGGCCCAGCCCTTCCTCCGCCCGGCATGGGATGAGGACCGCGAGGCCCTTCTCGACCGCCTCAAGGGCGAATTGAGGACCGAGATCCAGAAAGCCGTCATCCGCGCCAAGAAGCGCGCGGCCCGGGCCGCGGCCAGGGCGCGGGGCTGACGCGATGGAGGAAGACCTCCGCGCGCTTCTGCTGGCCTCCGGCGGGGTGACGGCCCTCGTGGACGCCCGCGTCAACTTCGGCCGCCACCCGCAGGGCGAGCCGCTCCCGGCGCTCGTGCTCACCACCGTCAGCGACCGCGAGGGGCTGACCCTCGCCGGGCCGGACGGGCTGCAGCGGGCCCGCGTCCAGATCGACTGCTACGCCGGGAGCTACGGCGCAGCCAAAGAGCTTTCCCGCGCCGTGCGCGCCGTGCTCCACGGCCACAGCGGCGGCGGGTTCCGGGGTGTCTTCCTCGACGGCGCGCGCGACCTCCGCGAGCCGGGCGACGACACCGGGCGGCCCTTCCGGGTCTCGCTCGACTTTCTCACCATCTACTCAGCATAGGAGGGCCGGATGGCCTCGAAACAGATCATCGCCTACGGGGCCGAGGTGGAGCGCTCCACCGATGGCGCCACATGGAGCGCGATCCCGGAAGCCAAAGGCATCGCCGTGCCTGCCGTCGAGCAGGATTATCAGGACGTGACCTCGCTCGACAGCGAGGGCGGCTATCGCGAGTACATCAAGGGGCTGAAGGACATCGGCCAGATCACCATCCCGATGGGCTACACCTCGGCGGGCTACGCCGCGATGATCGCCGATCAGGAGGCCGCGCACCCGATCCATTACCGCGTGACGATGAAGCCCGCCCCGGACCAGAGCACGGGCGACGTGTTCGAGTTCCGCGGCTTCCCGGTGCCGCAGCTCGAGGCCGGCGACCTCGGCGCCCCGGTCGGCATCAACCTCAACATCCGCGGGACCGGCGCCCCGACCTGGACGCGGGGGACGGAGGCATGAACGGGATGCGCGGGGCGGTTCCTTTCGAGGCGGAGGGGCGCGAGCGCTTCCTCCGGCTCACCACCAATGCCCAGGTCCGCTATCAGGAGCGGGCCGGGGAGACCCTTGTCGATGCCATCGTGGCGATGCAGGGCGAGGCGTCGCAGGGCGACATGCTGCGGCTCCGGCGCCTGATCTGGGCCGGCATGGGCCACGAGGGTCTGAGCGAGGATGCGGCGGGCGACCTGATCGACGAGATCGGGCTGGCCGAGGCCTCGCGGCTTCTGGGCGAGGCGATCCGCGCGGCCTTTCCGGAGGCGGCGAAGGCCGAGGCCGCCACCGAGACCGAGGCTCCCGAGGGAAACGCCCCGGCGCCGGCGAAGCCGAAAGCCAAGCCGGCCGCGACCTGATCGAGGACCTCCTCGCCCGGTGGCTCGCCGCCGGGCAGGACACGGAACTGTTCTGGCGGCTCACCCCGCGCGAGGTGCTGGGGGTGCTCGATGGCGACTACAAGCGGCGCAGGCGCGAGATCGAGGACCGGCGCGTGCTCCAGCACGAGCTTGCGACCCTCGTGGCCTTCGCCTTCCACCAGCCGGGCAGGATCCCGGACTACAAGGCGCCGGCAGAGGTGGACGCGCCGCCGCCTCGGAAGGCGGAGGCCGGCTGGGATGCCGACCACGAACAGGTGCGCGGGTTGCTCATCGGGATGGTCCTGAGGGGGCGCGGGTGATCCCCCATCCATCGCAACATGAACAGGCCGCCTCCGGGCGGCCTTATTTATGAGGACGCGTCCCATGTCGGCAGTCATCGGCGCACTCCGGGTCAACCTGGGCCTGGACAGCGCGCAGTTCCAGCAGGGCCTGAAGAAGGCGCAGTCCTCTCTCGGCGATGCAGCCAAGGCGTTCGGCGCGCTGGCGGCGGTGGTGGGGGCGACGGTCGGCGCCGCCATGACGGCTATCGTCGCGCCGACTGCGCGCGCGGCAAACGAGATCTCGCGGCTTTCGCAGGTCGCCAACACCACGCCGCAGACACTGCAGCGCTGGTCTGCCGCATCGAGGACCGTGGGCATCGAGCAGGAGAAGCTGGCCGACATCCTGAAGGACGTGAACGACAAGGTGGGCGACTTCCTCTCGACAGGCGGCGGCGAGATGAAGGACTTCTTCGAGAAGATCGCGCCGCGCGTCGGTGTGACCGCAGACCAGTTCCGCAAGCTCTCCGGCCCGCAGGCGCTGCAGCTCTATGTCTCGAGCCTCGAGAAGGCGGGCGTCTCGCAGGCACAGATGACCTTCTACATGGAGGCCATCGCGAACGACGCGACCCTCCTTCTGCCGCTTCTGCGGAACAACGGCCTGGAGATGGAGCGGCTTGGCGCGGCGGCTGCAGGTCTCGGCGCGGTGCTGGGTGATGACGCGGTTGAGGCTCTGCGGCGGGCGCACCTCGCGCTCGGCGATGTGTCCATTGCGGTTCAGGGCGCGCGCGACCGCATGGCGGCTGAACTGGCCCCGGCGGTCGAGGCCATGGCAAAGGCCTTCACCAACTCCATGCGCGAGGGCGGCGCCCTGCGGACGGTTCTGGACGGTCTCGGTGCTGCCATCGGAACCCTTGCTGAAAATACCGGAAGGATCGCGAGCTACCTCGGCACCGCGGCAGTGGCCGGAGCTATCGCCTTCCGTGGCGCGATCTACGCCGCCGCGACGGCGACGTGGGGCTTCGTCTCGGCGCTGGTTGCGACACGGGCCGCGCTCATCAGGACAGGGCTCGGCATTGCCATCGTGGCCGTGGGCGAGCTGGTCTATCAGATGACGCGAGCGGTTGAGGCAACGGGCAGCGTTGGCCGTGCCTTCCAGTGGATGGGCAATATCGCCGTAGCAGCGGCCTACAAGTTCGAGGCGGCGTTCCTGCGCGCGATCAACACTGTTCTAGGCTCGTTCGCGGAAATGACGTGGTCGATCGCTGAAGAACTGAACAAACTCTTCCAGACCGATATGTTCAGTGGGGTGCTGTGGCCGCCCCACGGGGCTAACAGGAACACCATCACGATGGACCTGGAAAACGCGGCTGACGCGGCGGATGCTGCCGCAGCCGCTGCGCAGGCTGCAGCCGATGCCCTCGTGAACGTCGGGGATGCAGCCGATGGGGCAGCGCCGTCCGTGGCCGGCCTTGGCGAGGGCATGTCCGACCTTGGGGACAGTGCGGGTGGCGCCAGGAAAAAGCTCTCCGACCTGGTCGCTGCCGCGAAGGAGTGGAAGGAGCGGCTGAAGACGCCGGTCGAGAAATACCGCGAGGAGATCGCCAGGCTGGGAGAGCTTCTGAAGAAGGGCCTGCTCTCGGCTGACGACCATCGGCGCGCCATCGGCGAACTGAACAAGGACCTCGGCGACGGCATTCCGCTCATCAATGACGTGGCGACGGCCTGGGGCGAGTTCGTGACCGGCGGGTTCAAGGACTTCAAGGGGTTCGTCAGCAGCGTTCTCGGAAGCTTCAAGAGCATGCTGGCCGAGATGATCGCGACCGCGGCGCGCAACCGGATTGTGATCGGGCTTGGCCTCGGGGCATCCGGCAGCGTGGCTGACGCAGCCGGTGCGGCCGTGACCGGCGGCGCTGGCGGCCTCGGGATGCTGGGCAGCCTCTTCGGCGGTGGTGGCGGCGGCGGGTTCCTTGGCGGCATCGGCGGCGCGCTGTCCGCCTTCGGCACCGGCGCCTGGGGCGCGCTCTCGAACTTCGCGACGGGCGGCTTCGCTGGAGGTTTCGCCTATATCGGCCAGTCCTTGACGATGGCAACCAGCGGCCTGTCCGGGCTGGCCATGGCGGCCGGCGCCATCCTCGGCCCGATTGCCGCCGTGGCGGCCGCCTTCTCGTTCTTCGGGACGAAGACGAAGCTGCTGGACGCCGGCCTGCGGATCACCGTGCGCGACCTCGACGCGATGATCGAGACCTACAGGAAGGTGGAGAAGTCGAAGTTCGGCGGCCTGTCGAAGTCGACCAGCACGAGCTACGACGCCGCCAGCGCCGAGGTCGCGAACCCGATCCTCAAGGCCATCGGCGACATGCAGACGGCGATCCTCGAGACCGCGGATGCCCTCGGCGTCGGCCGGGACGCCTTCGATGACTTCGCGGCCAGCGTGAAGTTCTCGACCAAGGGTCTCTCGGATGAAGAGATCGGCGAGAGGCTGCAGGAGCAGCTGACCGAGCTGGGCGATGCCTTCGCCGCCCGTGCCTTCGGCTATGTCGGGGTTAACGACGACGCCATCCAGGCACTCGAAGAGAATATCGCGGCCGGCGTCTTCGAGGGTGTCATGGGTGGGTTCGCCGGCCTGCCGGATCGAGTGCGCGAGATGCTGGGACGCACGTTCGCCAACCGCGAGCTCGACAGTCTCATCGCGAACAACGACCTCGTGTCCACCGACGCGACCCTCGCGGCGTTGGTCCATGAGGGTGAGGGTTTTGCGGCGGCCCTGCAGCGGCTCATGACCTCCATGCAGGGGGTGAACGCGATCATGGACACGCTCGGCCACACGTTCGAGGCGGTGGACATGATCACGGCCGGCATGGCGTCGGACATCGCTGATGCGTTCGGCGGGCTTGAGGCCATGGGGCAGGCGACCTCGGCTTACTATCAGGCCTTCTACACCGAGGCAGAGCGGCTTGAGACGCTGACCCGGCAGACGACCGAGGCGCTGGCCGATTACAACATTTTGCTGCCCGCTACCCGCGCGCAGTACCGCGCCCTGATCGAGGCGCAGGACCTCACGACAGAGCGCGGGCGCGAGACCTATGCCGCGCTGATCTCCATGTCGGGTGCCATGGACCAGGTGCTCCCCCAGATCGACGGCATGACGGCCGCGATCTCCGGCATGGTGACCGGCGTCATCACGAGCGTAGATGACGTTATCGGGCGCGTGACGGACATCAGCCGCGCGGCGGCCCAGTCAGCCAAGGCGTGGCGGACCATCTCGGACGGCCTGCGGAACTTCGTCGATGCCGCGCGCCGGACGGTGAGCGAGCTGATCTCGCCGCAGATGGCTTTGGCGCAGGCGCGGCGGCAATACGGGGCCGCCGTCTCCGCCACCATGCGCGGCGACCAGGACGCGGGCGGCACGGTCGCAGGCCTCGCGGGGGCCTACATTGATGCAGCCACCCGGACAGCCGCCACTGCCGTGGACGCCGCCCGCCTCCAGGCGCGCGTGCTGGCAGAGGTCTCCGCACTGTCCGACCTCACCGATGCGCAAGCGACCTACGAGGAGCAGATCGTCACGCTGGCCGAGCAGCAGCTTACGGTGCTGGGCGATCTGCGCGACTACCTCACCTCGGGTGTCGAGCTGGACCCGACGCAGATCAGGGGATATCTGACAGAGATCACTGGCATCGCGGACCGGTCGATTGCGGCACCGATTGCGGGCCTGAGCACGGATCTGTCAGAGGCCTTGGCTGGTCTGTCGTCTCCGATGGGCGAGCTCAGGGGGCATCTGCGCGACTTGGCCGCCGCCGTGCGGGCGGAGACTACGCGGGCGCTCGATCAGGAGCGGAGGCAGGCAGCCATCAGCGCCGCGGTCAACCGGGTGGCCGCGGCCGAGCAGCGGCTCGCAGCCGCCAAGGCGGGGGTGGCGTCGGCGGTCAGCGACGTGAACGCCTTCGACGCCCAGACGCAAGGTTGGTTCGTGGATGCCGACGGCAACAGCGCCGCACCGACCATCGACGCCAACGGGTTCCTCAGCTTCAACGCCACGGGCATCCGTGATGCCGGCGACGATATTGCGGCCTGGCGCGAAACATTCTGGGGTCCGGATGGCCTGCAGCGTCAGATGAACCAAGCCAACCAATCTGCTCTTGCTGCCCAGGCACAGCTTGAGCGGATCATGGAGGGCGCCCGCGAGGCGATCCGCGCGGCAGGCGGTGTGCCGAGCTTCGCCGGCGGCGGCGTCCATGCCGGCGGGCTCCGCCTCGTCGGCGAGCAGGGACCCGAGCTCGAGGTGACCGGCCCGTCCCGGATCTACAGCGCCAGCCAGACGCGAGACCTGCTCGACACCCGCGAGATGGTCGCCGAGATGCGGGCGATGCGCGAGGAGCTGGCGCGGATGCGCGCCGAGAACACGCAGCTCGCGCTGCGGATCGAGCAGAACACCTACACCTCCGCCAGCATCGCGCGGCGTGAGGAGCGGCGGACCCTCTCGGAGGCCTGACAGGATGAAGATGATTGCGCCCATCCCCGTGACCGATGCGGTGATGGCCTCCTCCAACGTGCCG
>NZ_JBQPXH010000032.1:0-14373 GCF_052244495.1 Rhodobacter sp. NSM | reverse complement strand
ATCACGCGACGGCGTGTTCTGGGACTTCAACGAAAGCCGTGACAGCGTCATCGTCACCTGGAATGACGTGGGATATTTCGCGTCCCACACGAACAGGCTGAACACGTTCCAGTTGGAGCTTCGCGACCGCGGTGCGGGGAATGTCGAGATCATCTTCCGCTATGACGACGTGAACTGGACGACCGGCGATGCTTCGCGAGGCTCGGGAGGACTTGGTGGCATCGTGGCGCATGCGGGCTTCTCCCTGGGCGACGTCTTCTTCGAACTGCCTGCCTCGGGCAACCAGGGTGCGATCCTTGCGCTCGAGGACACGCCCGGGAATCTCGGGGTAACCGGCGTCTGGCAGTTCCTGATCGAAAACGGCGCCCCCTCGGGTTTCGGGACGCCAGAGCGCGACATCTTCAACGGCACCGGCGGGCGGGACGTCTGGTTCGGTCTTGCCGGCAACGACATCCTGCGCGGCAGGAGCGGGAATGACGGTCTGTACGGCGACGCAGGCCAGGACACGATCCGGGGCGGGTCGGGTGATGATCGCCTTTATGGCGGCGCAGGCAGCGACCAGCTGTTCGGCGAAGCCGGCGCGGACCGACTGAACGGCGGGGCGGGAAACGACATCCTGAACGGTGGATACGGAGCGGACTGGGCGGAGTTTCTGACCAGCAGCCCGGTGACCGTGAACCTGCGCCTGACCGGGCCGCAGAACACTGGAGACGGACGCGATCGGCTGATCAGCATCGAAAACGTGGAGAGTGGATCGGGCCATGACGTGCTGCGTGGCACCGACGGAAGCAACCGCCTGAACGGCAACAACGGCAATGACCGCCTTTACGGTTTCGGTGGCCGCGACCAACTGCAGGGCGGAGCAGGGAACGACCGGCTGGACGGAGGGAACGGAGACGATGCGCTAAGCGGCGGCAGCGGAGCCGACATCCTGATCGGAGGCAGTGGGCGCGACACGCTTTCCGGTGGTGCCGGGAACGACCGGCTGACGGGCGGCGCTGGAGCCGACATCTTCGTCTTCACCCTGGGAGCGGGAACGGACCGCGTGCGTGACTTTGCCAATGGGGAAGACCGGTTCGAGATCCGCTCCGGCGCAGACTCCATGGCCGACATCCGGGTGATCGATCGTGGCGCTGATGCTGAAATCCGCTTCGGCAACGTTCGCATCCTCGTCGAGGACACCGACCACAGGCTGATCACCGGCAGCGACTTCCTCTTCACCTGAACATCTGCAGGCAGGTCTCTCCGCCCGTCCGGCGGGGAGACTTCGCCGAAAAAACGGAAGATCCCGCCTGCTCCCGGGTGCCAGAACATCCATCAAGCGGCGCCCCCAGCTTCATCAGCAAAGCGTCAGGTTGGGCCGGAAATCCGAAAGCCTGACACCGCGGGCAGTGTCAGGTCGGTGGGCCCATCCGCAAGGGGAGGGCGCGTTCCGGCCGCCGCGGTCGCCCGGAGCGGCGGCCGGTCCCGGCTCCGGCCGCCTCTCCTGGCGGACCGGGTTCAAGCCGCCTCGCACAGCCGCAGGACGCTCACCGGCTCGACATGGGCAAACCGCTCCGCCACCTCGAAGGCCACGCCCGGACGATGCGTGACGGCAAGGGACAGGATGCCCCGCCGGCGGAGGGCGGCGCGAATGTCGCGTTCGAGCCGACTGGACAACTGCGCCCTGTCCGGCCCGTGAAGATCCTGGCATACCCAGAGGGTGCCGGCGCCGTCGCTCATCCGCACCAGTTCCACGAGCACCGGAACGTGCTTCCATTCCGCGTAAGCCGCCACTCCCAGCGCCGCGTTCAGGATCCTTCCCGAAGAGGCACCGGCAAGATCGCACCCGTACTGCTCGGAGAGACGGCCGAACTCCCGTGCCGAGCGCAGGAAGCGGAGGTCCGTGTCATCGGGCAGGTCGCAGAGCTCATCGCCGTACCAGAGCAGCACATGACTGGCCCAGTCGTGAAAATTGAACAGGGCGCCTTCCTCCAGGGACCGCGCAAGATCATCCTCCGTCAGCCGACTGCAGGACTGCAGCAGGAAATCCGTGATCTGCTCGATCCGGTTCGCCACCTCCGGCGTCCGGATCGCGCGGACCACGCCCGGCCTCAGGTAGGCGGCCCGCAGCCGGTCGAGGATGCGCAACAGGGAAGAGGTGACCGGCTCTGCCTGCCGAAGACACTGCGCCTGCCGACGCGCACGCGGATTCCTGTCCGACAGAAGCGTCACCAGGAGGGCATAGTCGGCCGGCTCCAGGAGCGGATCGCACCCGATGCGCGCAATCACCGAAGCAAGTCCGGGCACATCGCCATGAAGGGCGGCGACGATCGCGGCAGGCTCGGCAGACAGCAGCCACTCGACGAACCCGTCGAGCGGCAGGTCGGCGAGGGCGGGCGGGAGGCCGGGATCGCTCTCGAGAGCCGCCAGGGCGGCAAAGACGGCCGAACGCCGCTCCGCCCCCGCCAGGGCCAGCGGACCGATCAGCTGCCGGCCGGTCGTGGCTTCGAGACGGATCAGGACGGGCAGGACCCAGCCGCCGGGCACATCGGGGCGTGGACCCTTGTCGGAGTGGCAGGCGAACTCGTGGCGCGGCGTCATGATATCCTCCGTGAAATAGGGCAAAAAATGCTGGCGAGAGACTGCCGGACCCCGGAAGGGTGTCGGCGCCCGTTCGAAAAGATCCCGGACGATACAGGGAGCCGCCTCAACTTCGGCTTCCGCAGGATCCCGAGACGGGATGATCGAATACCTCCGGTTCGGCTCAACCCCGTCTGGGGGGTCGAGCAAAGATGATGGTTTTGAATCGTTTCAAAGGCAGCAGGATCAACGGATCGAAGGATTCCAGAGCAATCCCAAAGAAGGAAATTGTCTTAAGTATAAGTATTTATTATCTTTGGAATAAATAGCAAGACAGGCCCTCCCCGCCCAAAGGCGTACGGCCTCCGGGGCAGCAGGCCGCTCGAACCTCGGCCGGCCCGAAGCGCACGAGGCGCGGCCGGGTGGCGGGCACAGGCGGGGGCAACCCGGCTCGCCGCGATCACCAGCGGTGTATCGAAGCGAATGCGTGCGGCTGGTGCCGCCTACAACTCGGGGTCCGCTGATGTGTCCTGCAACAGGTCCTTCATCTGTGCGGCTCGCTGAGCCGCATCGGATGCGACCGGTCCCTTGACGGCATCCGGCACCTGATCGCCGACCGCGAGCCGCGCCCGTTCCAGCGCGAGGTCGAGACGGTTGCAGCCGTCCGACGTACACGACCGAGGCAAGGCTCAGGATGTCGTAGAGGGGTGCGAGGCGGAAACGGCCGCGGTGCTGCAATTGCAGGCTGAAGTTCCTGGCGTGACCATCCGAGGCACCGATCGGGCCGGGCGTTGCGCGCCATCTCAGGATGACTCCCTGTCGGTCACGCGGTTCGTCGCCGACAGTTCGGCACCGAGGGCCTCGAGGAGGCGCAGATAGACATCGAGGCTTGCCGAGACGACCCCGTTCTCGATGTCGGAGATCGTGGACTGTGCTGTTCCAGTCATCTCGCCCAGCTGCTTCTGACTCAGTTTGCGTGCAGTGCGGCACGCACGCAGGACGGTCCCGGCTTGTCGCAGGCTTCGAATGGGGGATGAGGGTGATGTCCGCATGAGTGCGTGTATAGCTTACAAGCTATTAATCGGCAAATATGGCTCTCAAGCTATAAAGAGGATATATAGCCCATAGCTATCGAGCGTGAGCCACAAGCCGATTATCTCCGCAGGTGCAACGGCGCGCACTGCCTCCCAAGAGGCCTGGCAGCCTCTGATGATGGGTCGGGTAGCCCCTCCTGACCCGCTGCCATCACAGGTGGGGGACACCGGGAACGATGATCTCTCAGTCTGCCTGCTGCCCAGCGAGGCCCGTAGTGAGCACACTCAGCCCGGGGACGTCCTCAACGCGCCGCCGGGTGCGGGCGCCCGACCCGTCTCTTCATTGGCTTTCGCTTGGGACAATATAATATCCTTACCAAGGAATAATCCTTCTCAAAGGATATTATAATGTCCTTTAGTCTCAACCTCGACACGCCCTCCGAGATGCAGGATCGGGTTCGCGCCGCAGCCCGCGGCCGCCGGCTCGCGCTCGGGCTGACCCAGAGCGAGTTGGCCACGCGGTCCGGAGTTCCGCTGGCGACCCTGAAGCTCTTCGAGCAGAAGGGGCGGATCAGTCTCACCGGCCTGCTCGCCATCGCCGACGCGCTCGACGCCGTCGCAGGCTTCGGCGCCCTGTTCCCGGCCGTCGAAGCAACCCGTCTCGACGATCTTGACCGGCCCGCAGCGCGACAGCGCGCCCGCACCCGCAAGAGTCCGTGACCATGGTCCGACGCCTCCGCGTCGAGATCGCCTTCGACCCGGACGATGTCCGTCCCGTCAGCTTCTCCGACGGTCCCGGCGGCGGGCACCATCTCGCCATCGCCGGAGAGGGGCGCCGGCCCGGCCGGCAGCACCTGGAGTCGATCGGACGAGCGCTCGGGATGAAGCCCGCGGCGATCGCCGCGCTCGTTGATCCGGTTCGCGCCGCCATTGCCGACTGGCCGCGGCACGCCGATGCAGCCGGAGTTCCGGCGCGGCGCGCCAGGCAGATCGCTGGCTGTTCGCCGGGTGAAGCCGGGCCGCGGGACACCGTCATTTCCAGGGTTCGGGCTGCCGGAAAAGCAAGTCCCGAGATCGCCTCGGGATGCCCGCATGGACGGCGGGTCCCACTGGACGGGATGCGTCAAGTCAAGGGAGCATCTTCTTGCACCTTTGCACATGTGCTCCGCCCAATGCTGTTTCCTGTTGCCCGGCCATATGCCACAAGGGTCGTGTCTCACCGCATCCAGCGGGAGCAAAGCCCTGCCCCTGTGACCCTTCATGACACATGACCCGTCCCACGATGCCCGGCACGAGACCCGACCGCATGGGTTGCGGCCCTTCTGCGGCTGGGCCTTCGAGACGGCCTCCGGACTCGAGGAGCAGTGCGGCATCCGCATCCTGGGCCCGTTGTTCGAAGCGAGCGATCTGCGGCGCGCGGCCGCCTTCCTCGCCCTCGCGGCCTGGCACTCACCCACCGATCGGCACAAGATCCTCTTTCGCGGGCTCACGGCTGAGGAATTTTCCTCGTGGCTGCTCCGGGAAGATCCCAGTGAGATCGCAGACCTCCTCGAGCCGACCTGGCGCGATCCCCGGAAACTCGCCCTGCTCGGCCACGAGCCCCTTCCCTCTCCGACCGGCTACTGGACGACGCGTTCCCCCGGTTACGAGTGATCAACAGCACCTCATCCGAGGCGGGCGGCACGGTGTCCATGCCCGGTCCCCGGCGCGCGTCGCCAGCCTGATCGGAACGTGCAAGATGACGAGGTCGCCTCCTGCGCCCAACCGGTCCGAGCCGGCCGGGCGGCCTTGATGGCGGCATCAAGGGCGAGGAGATCGCTCTGGCGTGCGATCGCCTGAGCGACCGGGATACCAGGTGACGCCCGGCTTGCCGAAGACGATCCTCCGGACATATGCTGACGGATATTGTCCTTTTTTCCAGCCGCTTTCGGATGTGGCGACAGGTTTCGCGGCTCCTGCTGGCTCAAGCCCGCAGGGTGCCGGATCGCCCGAGCCAGATCATCCGGCGCTCTCAAGGGTATTCAGGTGAGCAAATTCCAACTTGTCATGTCGTCCCTGATCGGGATCGCGATCGCGGTTGTTGCGAGGTTTGTGCATCGGTCCATGGTCTTCGACAACACGACCATCCTCTATCCGTTCTTCAACGAGGATTTCTGGATCGCGCTGGCGGTCTGCCTCCCGGGAACATTGCTTGCCGCCGTGATCCTCGCCCATCGTGCGGACATCGTCCGGACAAGAACCGCCGGACACGGGACGAACCCGCCGGAAGACGGGCGCAGCAACGACGGCACGTCCCTCCATGCCCTGGGCGTCCTGACATCCATCGTTCTCGGCCCGGCACTGCAATTTGCATGGCTTCACGGCATCGTGCCCCAGGACGGATCGACATCCGACTTCAACGGCGCCTCCGTCATCCTGGTCTCCGTGTTCGGCTGGCTGCCGGGTGGCCTGATCGGCGGACTGATCGCGAACAGCGTGAGGAAGGGCAGTCTCTCCTGGATAACCAGCCTCGCCGCCTTCTCCTCGATGTTCGTCTGGGCGGTCGGATCGATCGGCGCCTTCTGAAGCACGGTTGCCGTCTTCGCCTGCGCCCGGGCACCGTCCCGACAAGCGAACCCGTCACATGCGCACGCGAACTCGGTGCAGGCGTCTTGTCCGCGTCCCCCGGAACCAACTACGGCCGGAACCAACTACGGGACGAGAACCACGACGCCGTGCCGGTCTCCGTCAGGGGTCATGGCCTGAAGCACAGAGGGCGCGCCGACACCTCCGGCAGGACAAGCGGTGATCCGGTCCATTCCGGAATCCTCGGGTAAAAACGCAGCATGTGGCTGCACATCCCGGTCACATTTCGGGAACCTGCAGCCTCCCGCATGCGCTGACTGCACTGTGGCCGACAAGGGGAGCTTTCCTGCCACGCCGGCTTCCGGCGCATCCTTCGTCCGATCGCATCCGCGGCTCCTTCCGCCGCGAGACCCAAGAGACCTCGAGAAGCCGGGACTCCGGATGAAGTTGCTCATGCGCCAGGTTTCGCTGCTTACCGGCCAGGTGAGCCGGCATCATCGCGACATGGTGCCCGATCACATCGTGGCCCTCTGCACCGAGCCGCTGGTGGCCGCCCTCCTCGGTGGACGGCCCGCCCTGCCCTTTGCGGGCCGTCGATGGCTCCTGACCGCCAGCGCCGAAGGCCAGGCCCTCCTCGCCACTCTCTGGGCCGGCCCCTGGCAAGAGCGCGCGCCCCTTCTCACCTCCGGCATCGCGCTGCGCGCCCGTGAGGCTCCGGCCCTCTGGAGCCGTCTCCACGAGACACCCCTGCCGTTGCAGGCCGATCCCGGCCAGCCGCCCCGGGCCCCCTGGATTGCCGATCGTCTCGAACCCGCCGCCATGGATCATGCTCACATGCTCCCATGGACGACAGATTTCAGCCGTGCCCTGGCCTGGGCCTGGTTCGCGCTCGCACGGCGCCTGCCGGATTACCCGGCCTGACGCACGGGAGGCTGCTCACGGATGTCCCGCTGCTCGTGATACCGGCTGACGATCTTTCCCAGAACGACCAGCACCTCGTCGCGGAACCCGCGCCCCAGTGCTGCCACGAGATCCGCGTCGGCCTTCTTCAACAGCCCCGTCGCCGCGAGGACCGACAGCGCTTCCCGCTCAGGCTCGTAGAGCGCCAGATAGCGGAGCCGCTCCGCCGGCCGATCCCGGACCCATTCCCGCGCAACGGCGGACGGAACCCGCATCCGATGGAGCACATATTGCGCAAAGGACAGGGGATCGCGCCTCAGATCGGGAAACTGGCCGCGGTGCAGAAGAACGGAGCGCGCCCGTGCCACCGCCAGCCGGCCGTGGCCTTCCAGCCAGGCCGGGACCGCGCCGCCCAATCCGTAGGGAACATGCATCCTCACGAAACCGGGGAGCGTGGCCGGCGAATCCTCCCCCACCCTTTCGGAGGGGCGCAGCTCGAGACGGGCCGCCTCCCGCATCCGACCTTCGGTTCCCCGATCGGGATCTCGCATCTCCGCATGATGCCCCACGGACATGCCGATGCAGAGGTGGGGATTGTCCATCATACCCTCGAGATCTGTCCCTTGAACGCCCGGACATTGCGCCGAGTCACACCGACATCGAAGTGTGCATAAGCATGCGCGCCGATGGCCGCATGAACTTAAGTTCGGCCCCCATGCGCCAAAGGTGCATATCGCGACCTCCCCCGAGCTGCGGCGCGGCGTCAGATACACCATCATGGGGATCGTGACGAGGGGTGGCCCATCTTATGGATGCGCGGTTCAGGACGAGACGAAGGCCCAGGCCGCGAGCCAGCTCAGCCCGGTTCCGACGAGAAGAACCTGCCCGAGCGAGGTGGCCAGGACGAAGACGGTAGCGATCAGCCCGAGGGCTGCCAACAGGGTAATCATCAGAACGACCGCGGCATGGACCAGAAACGCGAGGCCCAGCAAGAAGCCCGCGATGCGCCCCTTCGGGAGTTCGGACGCCAAGGCCATCGTGGCCAGACAGGCCACCGTCAGAAACAGGTAGCCCGGATAGAGCACGGGGCGGGTCGAAATGAACGGATAGCCCAGCCTGGAGGCACGCGGCAGATCCGTGAGATGCCCGAGATCGCCTGCGATCTCGCGCACCGCCCAGGCATGCGCAAGGGCCAGCAGGAGCGCCAGCAGCGGCAGGGCGAGCATCAGCAGGAATTCCGCACCCTTGTCTCGACTATCCGTCATCATCATCTGTCCTTTCAATGCAGCATCGGCCGGCGCCCGAGCGCCCGGAAATCGTTTTTCAGGCGCTCGAGTCCGCGGAGCGTCAGCCGTCCGCTCTCGATTTCCGCCCTGATCCGCGCCACGACACGCTCGTCCACCTCCAGCCCCTCCAGGATCCGGATGACGAGCCGCTCGAGATCGGCGCCCGTGGGATGGCTCACGCGGAAAATCGTCACGCGGTCGAGGAGCGGGGCGCCGAGCCCCTCAAGGCTGTTGGCCGTGAGGATCCAGGTGACGTGGCTGAGATCGACCGGCGCCTGCAGGTAGGGGCAGCGATAGCTCGCCGCGGTGGAGCGCTGCAGAAAGGGCAGGAGGGCCTGGCGCGGATCCCCCCCGGAGGAGCTCGTCTGTCCCTTCTCGACCTCATCGAAGATCACGCAGGGATTTGCCACGCCGCTCTCGTGGATCAGCCTCACGGCCTCCCCGGGATGGGAGGAGTTCCACTGGAAATCGCTCCCTCCGACCGGAAAGCTTGCCGTCATGCTGGCGCCCTCGAGGCGCGAGCAGGGCAGGCCCGCCAGGTCGGCCAGCCGCTCGGCCATCCGGGTCTTGCCGCAGCCGGGCGGTCCGAGCAGCAACAGCGGCGGAAGACGGACCCATCCGCATTCGTCGAGACTGTCGAGCGCCCTCTGCCAGGCCCATGCGAGCGGCTCCCGGAGCCAGGGGCTTTCAGCGAAGAGGGCGGCAAAGAGCCCGTCCACCTCGTCACGCGATCCCGGGCCCGCAAGCCGCTTCGGCCTGGCCAGCGCCTCGCGCATGGCATCCCGGCCGCGCCGGTCCTCCCCCGCCTTTGCCGGAGCCGCATGCAGCACGATGTGGCCGGCCGGGACATCGCCCTCCGCGGTTCCGACGAATGAGGGTCTGGCGGATGCGGTCCCGGCAGCCCCCTCTCCTCCGGAAGGATCGCCGGCCAGCTGCATGAGGCGCGAGCGCATCTCGAGGATGACGTCCAGCCACAGCGGCTCGACCATCTGCAGCTCGCGCAGCCGCCTCCTGACGGCCTCATGAGGCTCCGAGCAGGCCCGTCCGAAGAGGAGCCTGTAGATCCCGAGACCGGTCGGTCGCTTCAGGAACGCCCATCTCTGCGCCTCATTGTGATGCGTCGAGGCGTCCATTTCCCGCAGCCGTGCCCATTCGCGCCGGAAGCCGGCCGGCGTGGGGGGAAGCTCGTCGGCCTCCCAGTCGTCATGGAGATCGTCTTCGGAAAAAGGCACGGCCACCCCCAGGGTCCACGGTCAAGCTGATGCGGATTGGTAGGAGGCCCGGGACTCGAACCCGGTCGCTACGCTGATCTGGCGCTAAGGGCTTATAAGACCCCGCCGCACACCCGTGCCGCCTCCCGAAATCGGAAAGATCAGCGTATCGAGTGATGGGCGTGCCGGTTCGACATGCCGAAAGTCATGACGGCGGCCGAATCGGCTGTCAAGATAAAAAATCCGGATGGGAGGATCTCGAGCGCACCGGCGCGACGTCGGCAGGCGAGGCTGCAGGACAGGCCGGAAACGCACGGACTGCCCGTCGGCTGCCCTCCCATTTCCTGCAGGGCGCGGGGGAAAGCCGCGGGCATCGGCGCTTCGGGGCTGCGCCATCCCGCGGAGCGCGGAATGCGGAGTTCGGGCGCGTGGCGGTGGAGACGAGACGGCCGGACCTCCCGCAGACGGCGGCGGCGCGGGGCGGGAAGATCGGCCTCATCGAGGCCGGGTTCCTGTCCGGACCTGGTCGGCCATGGCTCCAGCCAGGTGTCGCAGGCCTTCCCTGAGGCCTGCCACCTCTCCTTCCGGCCCGTGCCCGAAAAGCCCGGTCTCGACAAGCCCGGTCTCGACAAGCCCGGTTTCGAGAAGCCCCCGATCAGGAGCGGGGGCCGCTCATCAGCCAGATCCGGATATGGTTCTCCAGGGCCTTTTCGGGCCGGGGATGTTGTGCGGCTCCGGCCCGATAATGCCTGCGGGCATCGTGAACCCCGTATTACCGGATCGGGAAAGGATCCAGGGGGATCGCCAGTCCGCTCAGAGCTCCCGACGCAAGGCTTTCACTCCCACAAACGGGCCAGCTCGATCGGCTCGCATGGCCGGAGCGGACGCACGCATCAGGATCGTGCCACATCCGATCCTTGGCCCACCACCCCCGTGACGGCGACAGGAACGAGCCGACGGGAAGAAGGACAGGGCCGACAGGACCCCGGAGACGATCCCTGGAAGATCCGGACTTTCCCTGCCTGATGCCTCCTCGGCACGACCCCTGCCCTTCTGACGCGGCAGGCCCGGGATGCAGACTCTCCGGATTTCGGATACGCCACCGAAAACGAGCGAGTCGAACATGCCGGAAGCTTCTCCTCCCAGGAACCTGACGCCGGGCCTCTGCCGCAGGATCGAGGCGGACATGCTGGAGGCTTGCCGTCAGGTGGCCCGGACCCACGGCCTCCTCGCGGAGAGCCTCGGAGTGAGGGCGATGGACCTGCGCTGGACCTTCGAGTTCGGCATCCGCGTCTCGATCCCGCTGCCCGACGGGACGGCGCTCGACCCGGAGCGCATCCTGTTCGAGGCGCTGGCCGAGGAGTACGGATTATCGCCGGAGGACTATGGCCGCGAATTCTCGACGGGACGCGCACGCTTCCGTATCGCGGGCCTCGATCCCCGGAGGCCCAGATACCCGGTCTCGGCCGAACGCATCCCGGACGGCCAGGGGTTCAAGTTCACGGCCGACCATGTGGCGCTTCTGCTCAGGGCCGAAATGAAGGATGTGACGCCGGAACGGTAAGGGGATGCCTGCCGCGAGCGGACGGGAGCGGGACCCGGGTCCGCGCCGGGGCCGTCCGCTATCCCGCCTTCTGGAGCTGCTCGACAGGGATCTGGGTTCTTGTCTTCCCGCCGAGAATGTCGAGGAGGATCCAGACACGTCTGTCCTGGTCGATCTGCTCGATGGTCGCGACGTAATCGGCGAAGGGTCCTGCGACGATCCTGATGCGGTCACCGACGGTGAGCTGATCGGGGGGCAGGAGGCTTCCGTCACTTCCACATCTCTGCTGCAGACCGGCGATGAGGGCGTGGGGGACGGGACTGGGAACGTTCCCGAAGGTGACAAGACGCGAGACGCCATATGTCGAGTTGATGGCGCGCCACCGGGGAAATTCCGGATTGAAGCGGACGAAGAGATAGCCCGGGAAGAGCTGCTGGACGGTGGTCCGGAAGCGGGTTCCGCATTTCCTCGTCTGGTTCTGGGTGGGGGAGAAGATGGAGAACTCCTGCCGCAGGAGGTTCCGCTCGGCGATGCGGAAGGCATTGGGCTTTGTCTGGACGAGATACCAGGGGGCGATCTCGGGGAGGGTCTGGTGGCAGGTCACGCGCGATCTCCGGCTTCATCGAGAGCGAGATCGTCGCGCGCGTCTGTCCGGCCCCGGCTCGTCCAGGAGGCGGTTGTCTCGCGGATCCGCGCCCGGACCGGGGGAAGGTATCTTCCGCGCCCGGAGGCCAGGGCCATTCCGGCCATGTAGGTGGCGATGAAGAGGGCGCCGAAGGCCAAGAGGGTTGCGAAGGCGATGAGGGGCTGGTTCCAGAGCAGGACGCCGGCGATGACGGGAGCCGCGACCATGGGCATGAGGATGAGGGTCGTGAGCGGGTTTGCGATCCGGCGTGCCTGGCGTCCGAGGATGAGGATCTCGAGGGCCCGCATGACGAACTGGTGGAAATGCAGCCGGTCGGGCTCGTCGGAGCGGCGCCCGGCGGTGCGGCGGCGCCAGATGGCGAGGAGCGTGTCGGCGACGGGCCAGAAGAAGATGAGCAGGACGGCCCAGGGCGTGAGCTCGCCGATCCGCGACATCGAGAGGATTGCCGTCCAGGCCAGGAGATGTCCGATCGCATAGGCGCCCGCGTCTCCGAGGAAGATCCGTGCCTGGGGGTAGTTGAAGATCAGAAAGCCGGTGAGGGCGGAGATGAGCAGGAGCGCCATCCAGACGAGGCCGGGGTCTTCCGCCTGCAGGGCGACGGCGGCGAGGCCGAGGGCGGTTGCGACGCCGGTGAAGCCGGAGAGGCCGTTCATTCCGTCGATGAGGTTGAAGGCGTTGCAGACGCCCATGACGGAAAAGATGCTGAAGGGAATGGCGACGACGGCCCAGGCCATGAGGAGGTCGAGGCCCGGGATGCCGAGGCGGGGGAGCCAGACCTGCAGGGTGACGACCGCGATCAGGCTCGAGAGACCGGCGGCGGCGAGGCGCCCGGCGGGCGGGATCCGCAGGCCCAGGTCCTCGGCGAGGCCTGCGAGGGCCACGGGGGCTGCCGAGACGAGGATCAGGATCCAGGCGGTCGCGGTGACATGGGGGACCAGGAGCGATCCGAGCGCCAGTCCGGCGAGAACGGCGAGGCCGCCGAGACGGGGCGTGGGGGTGCAGTGGCTTGCCTGGACGGCGCGGAGATCGTCGCGCCGCAGGACAAGGGAGATGTGATGGTCCCTCGTCCAGGCCACGAGTGCTGCGGTGAGTGCGGAGGCGGAAAATGCCGTAATGATGGAAATCCATTCGCCGGATGTCATCGGGCCCTCCAAATTGCTTGAAATCGCAATCTTGATAGGGGGGGCCTTCCCGATCTCAAATGGACGCCAAAGTTGACGGCAATGTCTTTCGCTACGGGCATTTCCGGGCTGCCGGCCCGGTATTTATCGTAGGTCTGCAATCTCCCGGCGGATCCGCCCGCGCCAATTGCGGCGGGCCACGAAGGAGGAAATTGAAATCGCCTTTCGATAGATCCCTGAGATGAGCGCCATACTTTCGGCGGTTCTCCGGGGCAGCGCCCGGCCGCACTGCGCGCCCCCCGTCGCGTGCCGCGGAGTTTTTCCCAAGGAAACATCGGCCCGAAGCCCGGACCGAGGCGGATGTCTTCCGCGGGGTTTCCCGCTCTGCGCCGGGCCTGTTCGGCTTGCGTTCCCCTATCCTTTTCTCGGTGGTATGGGTTTTGCGATACCTGCGATATCGGACCTGACCGTCCGGTCGGATTTCTGTTCGGATGGCTTTGTGCTTCTTGCGGATCCAGGGGATTGCGCGCGTTTCGGATGAATTTGGAGCCGGTCTCGCCTTTCCGGGGCATCGGTTTTTCGCGGTGCCTTTATGAGTGTCAGTCGCCGGGCCTTGGTTCAGGGAGGCAGCGGCGTAAAAAGAGACGGGATCGCCGATGCTGCACCGACTGACGATTGTTCTTGTGGGGGGGCTGACGGTTCTCGGAGGCTGTTCCGAAGGCCATGTGCGCTTTCCGGTGACGCAGGGCGCGCAGAAGGCGCTTCCGGAGAACATCCATGTGATCCGGCTCGACGCACAGAACATCCGCAGCTTCGAGCTGCCGGCGGAGCCCCACCAGGCGACACGCCTGTCGGCGGGCGGGGGATGGGACTACCGGATCGGGGTGGGAGACATCCTGGGGATCACGGTGTTCGACCATCCCGAACTCATGCTGCCGGGGGACGAGGAAAAACGCGGGGAGAGCGGCTTCCGGGTCCAGGCGGACGGGACGGTGGCCTATCCTTACGTGGGGTCGGTGCGCGCGAAGGGCCGGGCGCCGGAGGAGGTGCGCGAGGAACTCCGGACGCGGCTTGCGGCCTTCATCCCCGATCCACAGGTGGATGTGCGGGTGCTGGCCTTCAACTCGCAAGCGGTGAGCGTGACGGGAGAGGTGCAGAGCCCGAACCGCCAGCCGCTGACCACGGTGGCGCTGACGCTTCTCGATGCGGTCAATGCGGCCGGCGGGCTGACGGAGACGGCCGATGCGCGCCGGGTGACGGTCCGGCGGGGCGGGACCTCCTACAGGGTCGATCTCGAAGGGTTCCTGAGCGGCGGGCTTGGCGGCAACAACCCGGTGCTGCGGCCGGGCGACATCGTGACGGTGCCGCGCCGGCTGGCGCGCGAGGCCTATCTCCTCGGCGAGATCGTGAAGCCGGCGGCGGTCGATCTCTCGGTCGAGCCGCTGACGCTCACCCAGGCGCTGAGCCGGCAGGGCGGGATCCTCGAGCGCCGGGCGGATGCGCGC
>NZ_JBQPXH010000031.1:0-14971 GCF_052244495.1 Rhodobacter sp. NSM | reverse complement strand
TTCACGCGACGGCGTGTTCTGGGACTTCAACGAAAGCCGTGACAGCGTCATCGTCACTTGGAATGACGTGGGATATTTCTCCTCCCACACGAACAGGCTGAACACGTTCCAGTTGGAGCTTCGCGACCGCGGTTCGGGGAATGTCGAGATCATTTTCCGCTATGACGACGTGAACTGGACGACCGGCGATGCTTCGGGAGGCTCGGGAGGACTCGGGGGCGTCGTGGCGCATGCGGGCTTCTCCCTGGGCGACGTCTTCTTCGAACTGCCTGCCTCGGGCAACCAGGGTTCGATCCTTGCGCTTGAGGACACGCTCGGAAACCTCGGGGTGGCCGGCGTCTGGCAGTTCCTGATCGAAAACGGCACCCCCTCGGGTTTCGGCACGCCAGAGCGCGACATCTTCAACGGCACCAGCGGGCGGGACGTCTGGTTCGGTCTTGCCGGCAACGACATCCTGCGCGGCAGGAGCGGGAATGACGGCCTTTACGGCGACGCAGGCCAGGACACGATCCGGGGCGGGGCGGGTGATGATCGCCTTTATGGCGGCGCAGGCAACGATCAGCTGCTCGGCGAGGCCGGCGCGGACCGGCTGAACGGCGGAGCTGGAAACGACATCCTGAACGGGGGGGATGGAACGGACTGGGCTGAGTTTCTGACCAGCCGCCCGGTGACCGTGAACCTGCGCCTGACCGGGCCGCAAAACACCGGAGACGGACGCGATCGGCTGATCAGTATCGAGAATGTGGACAGCGGATCGGGCCATGACGTGCTGCGTGGTACCGACGGAAGCAACCGCCTGAACGGCAACAACGGCAATGACCGCCTTTACGGTTTCGGCGGCCGCGACCAGCTGCAGGGCGGAGCGGGCAACGACCGATTGGACGGGGGGGACGGAGACGATGCGCTGACCGGCGGCAACGGCGCCGACATTCTGATCGGAGGCAGTGGTCGCGACACCCTTTCCGGTGGTGCCGGGAACGACCGGCTGACGGGCGGCGCTGGAGCCGACATCTTCGTCTTCACCTTGGGAGCGGGAACGGACCGCGTGCGTGACTTTGCCGATGGAGCAGACCGGTTCGAGATCCGCTCCGGCGCAGACTCCATGGCCGACATCCGGGTGATTGATCGCGGCGCTGATGCTGAAATCCGCTTCGGCAACGTTCGCATCCTTGTCGAGGACACCGACCACAGGCTGATCACCGGCAGCGACTTCCTCTTCACCTGAACATCCGCAGGTGAGTCTCCCCGCCATCCGGCGGGGAGACCTTGCCGAAAAAGCGGGAAGATTCAGCTTGCCTCGCGCCGGATGCCGAAACCATCCATCAGAGCGGCGCACCCGGCTTCAGTCTCAGGCGGAGCGGATCTCAAGCCGCCTCGCACAGCCGCAGGACGCTCACCGGCTCGACATGGGCAAACCGCTCCGCCACCTCGAAGGCCACGCCCGGACGATGCGTGACGGCAAGGGACAGGATGCCCCGACGGCGTAGGGCGGCGCGAATGTCGCGTTCAAGTCGGCTGGACAGCTGTGCGCCGTCCGGCCCGTGAAGATCCTGGCATACCCAGAGGGTGCCGGCGCCGTCGCTCATCCGCACCAGTTCCACGAGCACCGGAACATGCTTCCATTCCGCGTAAGCCGCCACTCCCAGCGCCGCGTTCAGGATCTTTCCCGAAGAGGCACCGGCAAGATCGCACCCGTACCGTTCGGAGAGACGGCCGAACTCCCGTGCCGAGCGCAGGAAGCGGAGATCCGTGTCATCGGGCAGATCGCAGAGCTCATCGCCGTACCAGAGCAGCACATGACTGGCCCAGTCGTGAAAATTGAACAGGGCGCCTTCCTCCAGGGACCGCGCAAGATCATCCTCCGTCAGCCGACTGCAGGACTGCAGCAGGAAATCCGTGATCTGCTCGATCCGGTCCGCCACCTCCGGCGTCCGGATCGCGCGGACCACGCCCGGCCTCAGGTAGGCCGCCCGCAGCCGGTCGAGGATACGCAACAGGGAAGAGGTGACCGGCTCTGCCTGCCGAAGACATTGCGCCTGCCGACGCGCACGCGGATCCTCATCCGACAGAAGAGCCGCCAGAACGGCGTAGTCGGCCGGCTCCAGGAGCGGATCGCACCCGATGCGCGCGATCACCGCAGCAAGTCCGGGCACATCGCCGTGAAGGGCAGTGACGATCGCGGTCGGCTCGGCCGACAGCAGCCAGTCGACGAACTCCTCGAGCGGCAGATCGGCGAGGGCCGGCGGGAGGCCGTGATCGTTCTCGAGAGCCGCCAGGGCGGCAAAGACGGCCGAGCGCCGCTCCGCCCCCGCCAGAGCGAGTGGGCTGATCAGGTGTCGGCTGCCCGTGGCTTCGAGACGGATCAGGACAGGCAGGACCCAGCCGCCGGGCACATCGGGGCGGGGACGGTTGTCGGAGTGGCAGGCGAACTCGTGGCGCGGCGTCATGATATTCTCCGTGAAATAGAGCAGAAAAATGGTGGCAAGAGACCTGCCGGACCCCCGCAAGGGCGTCGGCGTCCTTTGGAAAAGATCCCGAAAGCTTCGGGCAGCCGCCTCAGCCTCGGCTTCCGCAGGATCCCGGGACGGGACGATAATACCTCCGGTTCGGCTCAATCCGCATGGCGGTCGAGTAAGATGATGATGATTTGGAATCGTTTCAAAGACAGCAGGATCAACGGATCGAAGGATTCCAGAGCAATCTCCAAGGAGGAAATTGTCTTAAGTATAAGACATTATTATCTTTGGAATAAATTCCGCGACAGGCCTCCTCGCCCAAAGGCGTACGGCCTCCGGGGCAGCGGGCCACTGAAACCTCGGCTGATCCGAAGCGTACGAGGCCGGCCGAGTGTCGGTCCCGGGCGGGGCAACCAGCTCGCCGCGAGCTTGCCGGCTTCCGGCCTTCAACGTGCAAGGCCCGCCAGTTGCAGGTATTCCTCCGCCTTCGTGCGCGTCGGGAAGATGAAGGCGTTGGAGATCAGGAAGCTCTCGCCTCCCTTCAGCACCACTTCCCGAAGCTCCCCGGTCTCGGACGAAACCGAGCCTCCGAGGCATACGATTTCCACGATCTCGTCGTCATAGGGCCGGAACGTGTAGAGCATCGCATGGCTCATCACTCGGGACACCTACCAAAGATACAGCAAGACGGGGCGACACGGCCGCGACATCTTCACCGGCGGCAGTTTCGGTGCCTTTCCTGTGGCGCCAGCCCGGGACCCCTTCCTTCGGGACCGTCCGAATGCGACCCGTGCATGGCCTGCGACCGGATGACACGGTACCCGCCATGGAACCGGGGAGTTTCTGAAGCACTCGGATCCGTCCGGGTTCAAGACCATTGTGAGTGGAGATATCATGAGAACCGCGCAGAAGATCGAGGCAGCACCGAACAGACCGGCCGCCACACCCGAAGGCGACGTCTCTCCAGTGCCGGCCATGCAGGATGCGGCGCACCAGGTACTGCACGTGCAGGAGGCTGTCGTGGCGGAGATGTTCCGAGCTGGACAGGCGTTCCTTGACCGGCAGCGGGATGCCTACGGTGTGGCTGCCGAGCAGCAGCGCCGGCTGCTGACGGCAATTCCCGGCAACGCCGGTCTCATCATGGTCGCGCTGCAGGTGATGCACGCTCAGTCTCTCGCCCGGCTGACGGCGGAAATGCAGGCCAGCCTCGACCTCATCCGCGCCTGCCGCACCTGCCTTGATCCCGCACCCGTTGACGCGCCGCAGGCTCCGGCACCATCGGTCGCGGCCTGAACGCGGTCCTCTCGCGGCGGAACGTTGCAAGGTCCAGGGGACCGCGCTTCGCTTCCTGCAGGAGGAGCCCTCGTGATCCCCAGGCTGCGCCGCTCCACGAGGAGCGGCGTTCATCCGGAGGGCTCCCCGCCACGGACGCCGTTCCCGAGGGGGACGTGCTCGAAACGGCCCCGCATCAGGAAAAGGTGCCCAGGCTGGCTGCGGTTCGGCGCATCGACCGACACAAGAGCCCGAACGCACGCTCCGTGATCAACGCGCTGCCGGGTGCGGGAGCCCGACCCGTCTCTTCATTGTCTTTCACTTGGACCAATATAATATCCTTAATATGCAATAACTGTTACAAAGGATATTATAATGTCTTTTAACCTCAACCTCGACACGCCCTCCGAGATGCAGGATCGGGTTCGGGCGGCGGCCCGCGGCCGCCGGCTCGCACTCGGGCTGACCCAGAGCGACCTGGCCATGCGGTCGGGCGTTCCGCTGGCGACCCTGAAGCTCTTCGAACAGAAGGGGCGGATCAGTCTTGCCGGTCTGCTCGCCATCGCCGACGCACTCGATGCGCTCGCGGGCTTCGGCGCCCTGTTCCCAGCCGTCGAAGCGACCCGTCTCGACGATCTTGACCAGCCCGCGGCACGACAGCGCGCCCGCACCCGCAAGGGTTCGTGACCATGGTCCGCCGCCTTCGCGTCGAGATCGCCTTCGACCCGGACACCATCCGACCCGTGGGACAGATCGCCTGGGATTCCGCTCGCCGCTCCGCTGCGGTCGAATGGGACCCGGCATTCATGACCGCCCCGCTGCCGATCTCGCCCTACCACATCAAGACGCTGGCCGGGCTCTACCGCACCGGCAATCCGGCCGCCTTCGGAGGCCTGCCCGGGGTCTTCGGCGACTCGCTCCCCGACGGCTGGGGCCGGCTGCTCATCGACCGCGAGTTCGAGCGCCACGGCAGCGGCCGCACCGCCATCACCCCGGTCGACCGTCTGGCGATCGTCGGCACCCACGGCATGGGTGCCCTCATCTACCGTCCCGAGGAGGGGGTGGTTGGTCCGCACAGCGTCGAGCTTGAATGGTTCGCCGATCTCGCAGCCAGCATGGCCGAGGACGCGTCCGTAGAGGACCTCCGCATGGCTCGGGCCGCGGCTGGTGGCTCTGCAGGCGCCCGGCCGAAGCTCGTGGCCCTGCTCGATGTGGAGACGGGCCGGGTGCGCGACTATCGGCGCACCCCGGAGAAGGGCGAGCGGCAGGTGCTGATCAAGTACCGGGCGGCGGCGGACAGCCCGACCGCAATCGAGGAGGAAGAGGCCTACGCGCGGATGGCGCGGGCGGCCGGCATCGCCCTGCCCTGGACGATGGTACTGCGCACCGGGCGCGGCGACACCTTCCTTGCCGTCGAGCGCTTCGACCGCCGCGGTGCCGGCCGGGTGCATATGCACACCGCTGCCGGCCTGCTCGACGTCGACTTCCGCCAGCCGTCCATCGACTACGAAGACCTGCTGAAGCTGGTGCGCTGGACCACCCGGCACGCCGGAGATCAGGACGAAATGTTCCGCAGGATGGCCTTCAACGTCTTCGCTCACAACCGGGACGATCACCTGAAGAACCACGCCTTCCTGATGGACGCCGGGGGCCGCTGGCGCTTGTCGCCGGCCTACGACGTCAGCTTCTCCGATGGTCCCGGCGGCGAGCACCATCTCGCCGTCGCCGGAGAGGGGCGTCGGCCCGGCCGGCAGCACGTGGAGTCGGTCGGGCGGGCGCTCGGGATGAAGCCCGCGGCGATCGCCAGGCTCGTTGATCCGGTTCGCGCCGCCATCGCCGACTGGCCGCGGCACGCCGATGCCGCCGGAGTTCCGGCGCGGCGCGCCAGGCAGATCGCCGGCCATTTCGCCCGGTGAGGCCGGACTGCGGGGCACCGGCATCCCCTGAGGATCGCCGTGGGAATTTTTCCCCGGGAGGACCTCCGTTTCAGGTCAAAGGAGCATCTTCTTGCACCTTTGCACATGTGCTCCGCCCAATGCTGTTTCCTGTTGCCCGGCCATATGCGACAAGGGTCATGTCTCACCGCATCCAGCGGGATCAAAGCCCTGCCCCAGTGACCCTTCATGACGCATGACCCGTCCCACGATGCCCGGCACGAGACCCGACCGCATGGCTTGCGGCCCTTCTGCGGCTGGGCCTTCGAGACTGCTTCCGAACTCGAGAAGCAATCCGGCATCCGCATCCTGGTCCCGTTGTTCGAAGCGAGCGATCTGCGGCGAGCGGCGGCCTTCCTTGCGCTCGCGGCCTGGCACTCGCCCACCCACCGGCACGAGATCCTCTTCCACGGACTTACAGCCGAGGAATTTTCCTCGTGGCTGCTCCGGGAAGATCCCAGTGAAATCGCAGACCTCCTCGAGGCGACCTGGCGCGATCCCCGGAAGCTCGCCCTGCTCGGCCGCGAGCCCCTTCCCACCCCGACCGGCTACTGGACGACGCGTCCCTCCGGTACGAGTGATCGCCTCGGCTGAACAGCACCTCATCCGAGGCGGGCGGCACGTTGTCCATGCCCGGTCCCCGGCGCGCTTCGCCAGCCTGATCGGGACGTGCAAGATGACGAGGTCGTGGCCTTCGCCCAACCGGCCCGAGCCGGCCGGGCGCCCTTGATGGCGGCATCAAGGGCGGGACGATCGCTCCGGCGTGCGATCTCCTGAGCGACCGGGATACCAGGTGACGCCAGGCTTGCCGAAGACGATCCGCCGGACATATGCTGACGGATATTGTCCTTTTTTCCAGCCGCTTTCAGATGGGGCGACAGGTCTCGCGTCCCCTGTCGGCTCAAGCCCGCAGGGAGTCGGATCTCCCGAGCCAGATCATCCAGCATTCTCAAAGGTATTCAGATGAACAAGTTCCAACTTGTCATGTCGTCCCTGATCGGGATCGTGATCGCGGTTGTCGCGAGGTTTGTGCATCGGTCCATGGTCTTCGACAACACGGCCATCCTCCATCCGTTCTTCAACGAGGATTTCTGGATCGCGCTGGCGGTCTGCCTCTCGGGAACATTGCTTGTCACCGTGATCCTCGCCAACCGTGCGGACATCGTCCGGACAAGAGCCGCCGGACACGGGACGAACCCGCCGGAAGGCGGGCGCAGCAACGACGGCACGTCCCTCCATGCCCTGGGCGTCCTGACATCCATCCTTCTCGGCCCGGCACTGCAATTTGCATGGCTTCGCGGCATCATCCCGCAGGACGGATCGACATCCGACTTCAACGGCGCCTCCGTCATCCTGGTCTCCGTGTTCGGCTGGCTGCCGGGTGGCCTGATCGGCGGACTGATCGCGAACAGCGCGAGGAAAGGCAGTCTCTCCTGGATAACCAGCCTCGCCGCCTTCTCCTCGATGTTCGTGTGGGCGGTCGGATCGATCGGCGCCTTCTGAAGCACGGGTGCCGTCTTCGCCTGCGCTCGGGCAACATCCCGACAAGCGAACCCGCCACATGCGCATGCGACCTCGGTACAGGCGTCTTGTCCGCGTCATCCGGAACCAACTACGTGACGAGAACCACGACGCCGCGCCGGTCTCCGTCAGGGGTTATGGCCTGAAGCACAGAGGGCGCGCCGACACCTCCGGCAGGACAAGCGGTTTCATCGGGATGATCCGGACCATTCCGGAATCCTCGGGTGAAAACGCAGCATGTGGCTGCACATCCCGGGGCAAATTTCGGGAACCTGCAGCCCCCCGCATGCGCTGACTACACTGTGGCCGACAAGGGGAGCTTTCCTGCCACGCCGGCTTCCGGCGCATCCTTCGTCCGATCGCATTCGCGGCTCCTGCCGCCCCAGAACCAAGAGCCCTCGAGACGCCGAGACTCCCGGATGAAGTTGCTCATGCGCCAGGTTTCGCTGCTCACCGGCCAGGTGAGCCGGCATCATCGCGACATGGTGCCCGATCACACCGTGGCCCTCTGCACCGAGCCGCTGGTGGCCGCCCTCCTCGGTGGACGGCCCGCCCTGCCCTTTGCGGACCGTCGATGGCTCCTGACCGCCAGCGCCGAAGGCCAGGCCCTCCTCGCCACTCTCTGGGCCGGCCCCTGGCAAGAGCGCGCGCCCCTTCTCACCTCCGGCATTGCGTTGCGCTCCCGGGAGGCTCCGGCCCTCTGGAGCCGTCTCCACGAGACCCCCCTGCCGTTGCAGGCCGATCCCGGCCAGCCGCCCCGGACACCCTGGATCGCCGACCGCCTCGAACCCGCCGCCATGGATCATGCTCACATGCTCACATGGACGACAGATTTCAGCCGCGCCCTGGCCTGGGCCTGGTTCGCGCTCGCACGGCGCCCGCCGGATTACCCGGCCTGACGCACGGGAGGCGGCTCACGGGTGTCCCGCTGCTCGTGATACCGGCTGACGATCTTTCCCAGAACGACCAGCACCTCGTCGCGGAACCCGCGCTCCAGCGCTGCCACGAGATCCGCGTCGGCCTTCTTCAACAGCCCCGTCGCCGCGAGGACCGACAGTGCTTCCCGCTCAGGCTCGTAGAGCGCCAGATAGCGGAGCCGCTCCGCCGGCCGATCCCGGACCCATTCCCGCGCAACGGCGGAGGGAACCCGCATCCGATGGAGCACATATTGCGCAAAGGACAGGGGATCGCGCCTCAGATCGGGAAACTGGCCGCGGTGCAGAAGAACGGAGCGCGCCCGTGCCACCGCCAGCCGCCCATGGCCTTCCAGCCAGGCCGGGACCGCGCCGCCCAATCCGTAGGGAACATGCTTTCTCACGAAACCGGGGAGCGTGGCCGGCGAATCCTCGCCCACCCTTTCGGAGGGGCGCAGCTCGAGACGGGCCGCCTCCCGCATCCGACCTTCGGTTCCCCGATCGGGATCTCGCATCTCCGCATGATGCCCGACGGACATGTCGATACAGAGGTGGAGGTTGTCCATGATACCCTCGAGATCTGTCTCTTGCTGCCCGGACAATGCGATGAGTCCCATCCACATCGAAGCGGGCATAAGCATGCGCGCCAATGGTCGCATGCGCTTAAGATCGGCCCCCCTGCGCCGAAGGTGCATATCGCACCCTCCCCCAGAGCCCCGCAACGCCTTCGATACGATCATGGGATCGCGATGAGTGACGGCCCGCCTTGCGGATGTGCGATTCAGGAGGGGAAGACCCAGGCCGCGAGCCAGCTCCATCCGGCTCCGAAATCCTTGGTCCGACTGTCCGTCATCATCATCATCTGCCCTTTCAATGCAGCATCGGCCGGCGCCCGAGCGCCCGGAAATCGTTTTTCAGGCGCTCGAGTCCGCGGAGCGTCAGCCGCCCGCTCTCGATCTCCGCCCTGATCCGCGCCACGACACGCCCGTCCACCTCCAACCCCTCCAGGATCCGGATGACGAGCCGCTCGAGATCGGCGCCCGTAGGATGGCTCACGCGGAAAATCGTCACACGGTCGAGGAGCGGGGCGCCGAGCCCCTCAAGGCTGTTGGCCGTGAGGATCCAGGTGACGTGGCTCAGATCGACGGGCGCCTGCAGGTAGGGGCAACGATAGCTCGCCGCGGTGGAGCGCTGCAGAAAGGGCAGAAGGGCCTGGCGCGGATCCCCCCCGGAGGAGCTCGTCTGCCCCTTTTCGACCTCATCGAAGATCACGCATGGATTTGCCACGCCGCTCTCGTGGATCAGCCTCACGGCCTCCCCGGGATGGGAGGAACTCCACTGGAAATCGCTCCCTCCGACCGGAAAGCTTGCCGTCATGCTGGCGCCCTCGAGGCGCGAGCAGGGCAGGCCCGCCAGGTCGGCCAGCCGCTCGGCCATCCGGGTCTTGCCGCAGCCGGGCGGTCCGAGCAGCAACAGCGGCGGAAGGCGGAACCATCCGCATTCGTCGAGACTGTCGAGCGCCCTTTGCCAGGCCCAGGCGAGCGGGTCCCGGAGCCAGGGGCTTTCCGCGAAGAGGGCGGCAAAGAGCCTGTCCACCTCGTCATGCGATCCCGGGCCCGCAAGCCGCTTCGGCCTGGCCAGCGCCTCGCGCATGGCACCCCGGCCGCGCCGGTCCTCCCCCGCCTTTGCCGGCGCGGCATGCAGCACGATGTGGCCGGCCGGGACATTGCCCTCCGCGGCCCCGGCGGATGCGGGTCCGGCGGATGCGGTTCCGGCAGCCCCCTCTCCTCCGGAAGGATCGCCGGCCAGCCGCATGAGGCGCGAGCGCATCTCGAGGATGACGTCCAGCCACAGCGGGTCGGCCATCTGCTGCTCGCGCAGCCGGCCCCTGACGGCCTCAGGGGCCTCCGCGCAGGCGCGCCCGAAAAGGAGCCTGTAGATCTCGAGACCGGTAGGCCGCTTCAGAAGCGACCACCTCTGCGCCTCATTGTGATGCGTCGAGGCATCCATCTCCCGCAGCCGTGCCCATTTGCGCCGGAAGCCGGCCGGCGTGGGGGGAGGCGCTTCGGCACTCCAGTTGTCATAGAGATCGTCTTCGGAAAATGGCACGGCCACCCCCAGGGTCCACGGTCAAGCTGATGCGGATTGGTAGGAGGCCCGGGACTCGAACCCGGTCGCTACGCTGATCTGGCGCCAAAGGGCTTATAAGACCCCGCTGCACACCCGTGCCGCCTCCCGAAAATCGGAAAGATCAGCGTATCGAGTGATGAGCGCGCCGGTTCGACATGCCACGTTTCTGACGGCGACCGAATCGGCTGTCAAGAGAAAAATCCGGACAGGAGGGTCTCGAGCGCGTCGGCGCGACGCCGGCGGGGGAGGCTGCAGGACAGGCCGGAAATGTACGGACTTACCTCGGCCGTCCTCCCGTTTCCCACCGGGACGCGGGGGAGATCCGCGGGCATCAGCGCTTCGAAGCTGCGCCATCCCACGGAGCCGGAGTTCAGGCTCGCGGCGGTGGAGACGGGACGGCCGGACCTCCCGCAGACGGCGGCCGCGCGGAGCGGGAAGATCAGCCTCATCAAGGCCGGATCCTTTCCGGACCCGGTCGGCCACGGCTCCAGCCAGATGTCGCAGATCTTCCCCGAGACCTGCCCCCTCTCCTTCCGGCCCGTGCCCAAGAAGCCCGGTCTCGAGAAGCCCCCGATCAGGAGCCTGGATCCCTGGTTCCCCACGGCCTTTTCGGGCCGGGGATGTTGCGCGGCTCCGGCCCGATAATATCCGCGGACATCGCGAACCCCGTATTACCGGATCGGGAGAGGATCCAGGGGATCGCCCCTCCGCTGACAGCTCCCGCCGCAGAGCTTTCCGCTCCCACAAACGGGCCAGCTCGATCGGCTCGCATGGCCGGAGCGGAAACGCGCATCAGGATCGTCCCGCACAGGATCCTTCTCACCACACCCGTGACGGCGACGGGAACGAGCCGACGGGAAGAAGACCCTGCCGACGGGAAGAAGACCCTGCCGACAGGGCCCGGGGACGGATCCCTGGAAGATCCGGATTTTCCCTGCCTGATGCCTCCTCGGCACGACCTCCGCCCTTCCGCCGCGGCAGGCCCGGGATGCAGACTCTCCGGATTTAGGGTAGGCCGCAGAAAACGGACGAGTCGAACATGCCGAAAGTTTCTCCTCCCCGAAATCTGACGCCCGGCCTCTGCCGCAGGATCGAGGCGGACATGCTGGAGGCGTGCCGTCAGGTGGCCGGGAAGCACGGCCTCCTCGCGGAGAGCCTCGGGATCAAGGCGATGGATCTGCGCTGGACCTTCGAGTTCGGCATCCGCGTCTCGATCCCGCTGCCCGACGGGACGGCGCTCGATCCGGAGCGCATCCTGTTCGAGGCGCTGGCCGAGGAGTACGGATTTTCGCCGGACGACTATGGCCGCGAATTCTCGACGGGGCGCGAGCGCTTCCGTATCGCGGGCCTCGATCCCCGCAGGCCCAGATACCCGGTCTCGGCCGCGCGCATCCCGGACGGCCAGGGATTCAAGTTCACGGCCGACCATGTGGCGCTTCTGCTCAGGGCCGAAACCAAGGATGTGACGCCGGAGCGCTGAGGGAATCCGTGCGACCCTCGGACCGGTGCGGTGCCCGAGGCCAGGACCGGGGCCAGGACCGGGGCCGTCCGCTATCCTGCCTTCTGGAGCTGCTCGACAGGGATCTGAGTCCTGGTCTTTCCGCCGAGGATGTCGAGGAGGATCCAGACGCGTCTGTCCTGGTCGATCTGCTCGACGGTCGCGACGTAGTCGGCGAAGGGGCCTGCGACGATCCTGATGCGGTCCCCGGCGCTGAGCCGATCCGGAGGCAGGAGGCTTCCGTCACTCCCACATCTCTGCTGCAGACCCGCGATGAGAGCGTGGGGGACGGGGCTGGGAACATTCCCGAAGGTGACAAGGCGCGAGACGCCATATGTCGAGTTGATGGCGCGCCACTGGGGAAATTCGGGATTGAAGCGGACGAAGAGGTAGCCCGGGAAGAGCTGCTGGACGGTGTGCCGGAAGCGGGTTCCGTATTTCCTCGTCTGGGTCTGGGTGGGGGAAAAGATGGAGAACTCCTGCCTCAGCAGGTTTCGTTCCGCGATGCGGAAGGCGTTGGGCTTGGTCTGGACGAGATACCAGGGAGCGATCTCGGGGAGGTTCTGGTGACAGCTCATGCGCGATCTCCGGCTTCGTCGAGATCGAAGTCGTCGCGGGCGTCTGTCCGGCCCCGGGCCATCCAGGAAGCGGAAGCCTCGCGGATCCGCGCCCGGACCGGGGGAAGGTATCTTCCGCGTCCGGAGGCAAGGGCCATTCCGGCCATGTAGGTGGCGATGAAGAGGGCGCCGAAGGCCGAGAGGGCTGCGAAGGCGAGGAGGGGCTGGTTCCAGAGCAGGACGCCGGCGATGACGGGGGCCGCGACCATGGGCATGAGGATGAGGGTCGTGAGCGGGTTTGCGATCCGGCGTGCCTGGCGCCCGAGGATGAGGATCTCGAGGGCGCGCATGACGAACTGGTGGAAATGCAGCCGGTCGGGCTCGTCGGAGCGGCGCCCGGCGGTGCGGCGGCGCCAGATGGCGAGGAGCGTGTCGGCGACGGGCCAGAAGAAGATGAGCAGGACGGCCCAGGGCGTGAGGTCGTCGATCCGCGAGATCGAGAGGATCGCCGTCCAGGCCAGGAGATGTCCGAGAGCATAGGCGCCCGCGTCTCCGAGGAAGATCCGCGCCTGGGGGTAGTTGAAGATCAGAAAGCCCGTGAGCGCGGAAATGAGCAGGAGCGCCATCCAGACGAGGCCGGGGTCTTCCGCCTGCAGGGCCACGGCGGCAAGGCCAAGGGCGGTTGCGACGCCGGTGAAGCCGGAGAGGCCGTTCATTCCGTCGATCAGGTTGAAGGCGTTGCAGACGCCCATGACGGAAAAGATGCTGAAGGGAATGGCGACGGCGGACCAGGCCATGAGGAGGTCGAGCCCCGGGATGCCGAGGCGGGGGAGCCAGACCTGCAGGGTGACGACCGCGATCAGGCTCGAGAGACCGGCGGCGGCAAGACGTCCGGCCGGCGGGATCCGCAGGCCCAGGTCCTCGGCGAGGCCCGCGAGGGCCACGGGGGCTGCCGAGACGAGGATCAGGCTCCAGAGGGGGGCGGCGCCATCGGAGGCCAGAAACGATCCGACAGCCAGCCCGGCGAGAACCGCGAGGCCGCCGAGGCGCGGCGTGGGGGTGCAGTGGCTTGCCTGGACGGCGCGGAGATCGTCGCGCCGCAGGACAAGGGAGATGTGATGGTCCCGGGTCCAGGCCACGAGAGCGGCCGTGAATGCGGAGGCGGAAAATGCCGCAATGATGGAAATCCATTCGCCGGATGTCATCGGGCCACTCCAAATTGCTTGAAATCGCAATCTTGATAGGGGGGGCCTCCCTGATCTCAAATGGACGCCAAAGTTGCCGGCAATGTCTTTCGCTACGGGTATTTCGGGAATGCCCGGCCCGGTATTTATCGTAGGTCTGCAATCTCCCGGCGATCCCGCCTGCGCCAATTGCGGCGGGTCGCGAAAGAGCGGGCCGGAAGCGTCTTTCGATACATGCTCGGGACAAGACCCATACCTTCGGCGGCGGGCCGGGGGCGGAACTTGGTCGCATCGGCTGCCCCGGTCCTCCGCCGAAGGGTTTTTGCTGGCGGACCATCTGCCTGGAGCCTCTACCGGGGCGGATCTCCTCCACGGGCTCCTCTGCCCTCCGCCTCGCCCGTTCCCCCTGCGTTCCCCATCCTTTTCTCGGGGGTATGGGTTTTATAATACCTGCGATATTTGACCTGACCGTCCGGTTGGATTTCTGTTCGGATGGCTTTGTGCTTCTTGCGGTTCCAGGGAATTGCGCGCGGGCGGGCGGCTTTTGGGCCGGTTTCATTTCCCCGGGGCATCGATTTGTCGCGGTGTCTTTATTAGTGTCAGTCGCCGGGCCTTGTTCAGGGAGGCCGCGGCGTAAAACAGAGACGGGATCGCCGATGCTGCACCGACTGACGGTTGTTCTTGCGGGGGGGCTGACGGTTCTCGGAGGCTGTTCCGAAGGCCATGTGCGCTTTCCGGTGACGCAGAGCGCGCAGAAGGCGCTTCCGGAGAACATTCATGTGATCCGGCTCGACGCGCAGAACATCCGCAGCTTCGAGCTGCCGGCGGAGCCCCACCAGGCGACGCGCCTGTCGGCGGGGGGAGGATGGGACTACCGGATCGGGGTGGGGGACATCCTCGGGATCACGGTGTTCGACCATCCCGAACTCATGCTGCCGGCGGACGAGGAGACGCGCGGGGAGAGCGGCTTCCGGGTCCAGGCGGACGGGACGGTGGCCTTTCCCTATGTGGGTTCGGTGCGCGCAAAGGGCCGGGCGCCGGAGGAGGTGCGCGAGGAGCTCCGGACGCGGCTTGCGGCCTTCATCCCCGATCCGCAGGTCGATGTGCGGATGCTGGCCTTCAATTCGCAGGCGGTGAGCGTGACGGGGGAGGTGCAGAGCCCGAACCGCCAGCCGCTGACCACGGTGGCGCTGACGCTTCTCGATGCGGTCAATGCGGCCGGCGGGCTGACGGAGACGGCGGATGCGCGCCGGGTGACGGTCCGGCGGGGCGGAACCTCCTACAGGGTCGATCTCGAAGGGTTCCTGAGCGGGGGGCTCGGCGGCAACAACCCGGTGCTGCGGCCGGGCGACATCGTGACGGTGCCGCGCCGGCTGGCGCGCGAGGCCTATCTTTTGGGCGAGATCGTGAAGCCGGCGGCGGTCGATCTCTCGGTCGAGCCGCTGACCCTCACCCAGGCGCTGAGCCGGCAGGGCGGGATCCTCGAGCGCCGGGCGGATGCGCGG
>NZ_JBQPXH010000030.1:0-16826 GCF_052244495.1 Rhodobacter sp. NSM | reverse complement strand
CATCAAGCCGCGGCGCAGGCTCAAACGCGAGAAGCCCGAGGAACTGGCTGTGCCGGAGGCGCCTAACCTGGTCTGGTCGATGGACTTCATGGCCGATCGCCTGGCGGACGGGCGGCAGTTCCGGCTTCTGAACGTTCTGGACGACTTCAACCGCGAAGGCCTGGGCATCGAGATCGACTTCTCGTTGCCGGCCGAGCGGGTCGTAAGATCCCTGAACCAGATCATCGAATGGCGCGGCAAACCCCTGACGATCAGGGTGGACAACGTCCTATGTCGGGAAGAATTGGCGGCTTGAGGCATCAGATCACGGAGCATCCGAGCGACCGGATGCCTGAAGATGGTTGCCCAGGCGGGCTCCGCCGGCAAGCCCCAGCAGAACGCTTACGTCGAGCGCTACAACCGGACGGTCCGGCACGAATGGCTGGATCTTTACATCTTTGAGACCATCGAGGAGGCACAGCAGATCGTCACCGAATGGCTCTGGACCTACAACAACGAACGACCCAACATGGGCATCGGCGGGGTCACACCCGCCATGAAGCTGAAGATGGCCGCGTGAGTTCTACCGTCGTGCCCCGCTAAAACGGGGAGGATTATCAAACCCCCTGGTCCAGCTCGTGGGAGTCACTCCAATCCCGGGTCAATTCTGCGTGGAAATCAACAGCCTTGGGCCGAGGACGATCCGCAGGGCGAATGCAACGATCCGGATAGGTGGGAGTGATTATCCATCTCGCGCAGGCGGCGGCGGATCGCGCGGTTGGCGCCGCGCGCCAGCACCCATCGGGCGAGCTTCCGGGCGAGCTTCTCGTGCCCGCGCTCGAGCGCACGGCGGAAGAGCTCGGTCTGGTAGCGGGGAAAGTCGCGGCGAGCCCGCAGGATGCGGTAGAACTCCGCCTCGGTGAGGCTGCCGTCGAGCGCGGCAAGGATGATCGGCGAGAGCACTCTCATCTGGTTCAGCGACGAGCCGAGCCGGTGGCCCATGAGCGGCGCGCGCAGGAGCCGCAGGTTCGTCCCGCTGAAGCGCGCCGTATGGGCCGCGTCGAGCGGCTCATAGGGATCGTAAAGGATCGTGGCCTGCCCGGCGGCCGCCGAGGCACGGGCCGCATCACCGTATTTTCCCGAGAAGTCGCGGTCCCAGGCCTTTCGGTAGCGCGTCTCCCAAGGAACGAGCGCCCGATCGAGCGTCGATTGCGGCGAGATCGCCACCGCGTCGGCCCCTGGGCAGGCGGCGACGAAGGACAGCGCGGCATAGCCCCCCATCGAGGCACCGTAGAAGACGACGCGGCGAAAGCGGGTGAAAAAACCCTCTGCGGCCAGCCGGTCGAACTCGGCCTCGACCCAAGGATCGCGATACCAGGTCCAGCCGTTCGCCATGACGCCCAGCATTGACCAGCCCTGCTTCTCGATGAAGGAGAAGCCCCAAGGCCTGCGGTCCTTGCGCTTCTGCGTGACGATGTCGAGATTGTCGAAGGTCACCACAAGCACGTCGCCACGTGGGATGAAAAGGAAGGAATGGCGGCCGTCGTCGCGCAAGAAACCCTCGGGGCCGGCCAGCGCCCGCGCGACGGAAGGCCAGTTGTCCTCGGCAGAGGCAGGGGACGCCTCATCATTGGGAAGTGCAGCGGCGGCCCGTATCTCTCCCGCCAAGGTGCCGGTCCCGGGTGAGGGTGGCGGCGCGACCGAGTTGGGCATGCCTGCCGCGGCGGCTAAGACCACGGCAGAGCGCGAGGCGGCTCCGAAGCGGACCGTGGGCGGAGAGCCCTTCTGCGCAACTGGGGGTCCTGCCTTCTCCAGCACAGCCTCCTCCGCCGCCGCGTGAGCGATGAAGAGGGCGCGGGTGATGCCCTCCTCCTCGCGGATCGAGAGCGTCTCGCACCTGCCCCAATCCTTCAGGAACGGATAGGCGCCCGACCCCTTGCGGATGTCGAGGATCATCCGCGTACCGGGGCGCAGGCAGGCGCGCAGCACGGGCTCGAGATGCCGGATCTTCGCTGTGTCGCCGAAGCCCGTGAGATTGGCGATGGCGGCGACCGGGCGCAGGTTCTCGGCTCGCGCCACCCGCCGGATCGCCCTCGCGGGCACGCCCTGTCCTTCGAGATAGGCGCGGGCTGCGGCGACCGGGGCGCTTTCGGCGGCCGGAAAGCGGCCTTTGGCGTCGAGATCGACGAGGTCGATCTCCGCGCCCCAGCGCGCCCAGACGGCGAGCGCGAGCGCGGGCGCCGAGCCTCCCACGTTAGCCAGAACCTCGACCGGGTCCGGACCGAGCCGCTCGACCAGTCCCGCCTCGAACCGGTGCCGCCCCCGTCCCGCAATCGGTGCCGCGGCCGGAGAGATCCTGTGCCGGCGCACCAGCAGGTCGAGGAAGCTGCCCTCGGGCGGCAGCCCCCCGTGGCGCAGGCCCAGCTCGCGCTTGTTTGAAGCCCAGAGATGCAGTCCCGTGGTCCGCGGGGAGAGCAGCGCCCCCGCCACGCTGGCCGGCCGCAGAAGCTTCAGCCGGTCTGGGAAGGGCACGGGATAGAAGGCGTCGAGCGGCTGCACCCGGTCCGCGAGCCCGAAGGCCTTCACGAAATGCGTGAGCATCAGCGGCCCCCAGACGCCCCAAGGCTGGCGGCCCACATGGACGGGCGCGCCCGCGGCTCGGGCCGTGCGGTACTCCTCCTGCAGGGCAGGCCCGAGGAAGGACGGCACGGGGAAGAAATCGGCGGTGAAGGCGAGCATGGCCTCCAGCACGGGGCTGTCGGTGGGCAGGCCCAGCACAGCATTGTTGACCCGCGGACTGTCCGGCAGCTCGAAGCCCATGACATGCCCGTCCTCGTAGTCGAGCAGCCGGTGGCAGTAGATGTCGGTATCGACCCAGATCATCCCCGGACAGCGGCGGATCATGTGCAGCCGGAAGAGGTCGGCAAAGAGCGCGTAGCTGTCCTTCTTCTCGTATTTCAGGAAGTCGGAAGTCTCGAGGATCTCGCGGCCATCGCGGAGGATCACCCCCTCGGGCACGTTGGGGATGGGCTCGTAGGAGAAGAGCGTGATCGCCTGCCCGGCCTCGACGAAGGAGGTCAGGCAGAGCTGCTCGAGCCACGAGAGCGCCCCCCCGATCCAGAGCGTGCCCACCTCGCGCCGCCGTGCCATCCTTGCCGCCCTCTCCCGCCCGTGGGATAAGCGGAACCGTTCGGCCAAAGGGGTCGGATTGTCAATTCCTTGGGGAACCACGGAGGGCGGATGGCGCGCGTGATCCGGCGCCGGATGGGCGCCGGCGAGGCGGCGGGGATCCGGCTGATCGAGGCGGTGGAGGGGGCAGACGGGCGGCTCCGGCTCTTCACCGCGGCAGGGGTTCCGCCCGCGGCCTTCGCCCCCGACGGCGCATCCGGTTGCCGGCTGCCGCGGGAGATCCGCGGGATCGCGGGCGCTACGATGCTGGTGGCGGAAGGTCCGGGCCCGGTGGCGCTCGCCTCGGGCGGGCGGCTCGATCCCGCGGCCTCGCCGGCCGAGCCCGGGCTCTTTGCGGGGCTGAACGCAATCCTTGCCTTCCGCACGATCGAGACCGCCGCCCAGATCGCCGAGGGCCTGCGCTGGCATGCCGACACCCAGGGGCTTCAGGCCACGCTGGTCGTGAACCGCCTGCCAGACGAGCCCGAGGACCTCGCCGAACGGCTGGAGACAGCGCTTGGCGCGCTAGACCTCACGGTGATGCTGCTCGACTGCCCGGTCGCGCTCGGCAAGCCCGGCGCGGGGCCGCTCTCGCATCCTTTCTTCGCCCCCGATGCGCCGGGCAAGGAGCTGATGGGCCCGCCGCCCGAGGACCGCTGGCGGGGGCCGCTCGGCGAGCCGCTCCTCTGGGAAGCCATGAAATGGCGCTTTCTTTCGAATGCCCGGGCGGTGCTGGCGCTCGATCCGATCGATCTGCTCTGCCCGCCCGCCGAGGGCGTGCCCACGGCCTTCGACATCTGCGCGGGGACGGAGCGGGGGGTGATGATCCTCCTCGGCCAGCGGATCTATCCCTGGCGGGTGCGCCCCGGCGCCGAGGCGCGCTTCGGCGACCACGTCTGCCGCCCCTTCGACCAGCGCCGGGCAATCCTGCGCTGGGGCGTGGCGCCAGGAATGGCGGGGCTCGAGAACAGCTGGCGGCAGGGGCGGATCTCCTACCGCCGGCCCAAGCCCGGCACGGTCGCGAGCTTCTGGCGGGCGATGGCGATCCAGGTGCCGGGCCGCGCTGCGGGCGAGCTTGCCCCCAAGAGCGCGCTGATCGAGGATCCGGCGCTTCTCGCCATGGCCGACCGGCTGAGCCACCGCCCCGTCCGGGCGCCGGTCTCGACGCTCCGCCCGCCCGAGCCCGCTGCGCGCCGCACCGCCATCGTCACGACGATGAAGAACGAGGGCCCCTTCATCCTCGAATGGCTGGCCTGGCACCGCGCCATCGGCGTCTCGGACTTCCTGATCTACACCAACGATTGCAGCGACGGCACCAATTCGATGCTCGACCTCCTGCAGGAGAAGGGCCTCATCCAGCACCGCGACAATCCCTTCCACGAGACCGGCCTGCGCCCGCAGCACGCAGCCCTTCAGGCCGCCGAGGCGGAACCCCTGATGCGCGGGAGCGACTGGGCCATCTGCATGGACGTGGACGAGTTCATCACCATCCATCTGGGCGACGGGACGCTCGCCGCGCTCTATGACGCCATGGGCGAGGCCAACATGATCTCGCTCACCTGGCGGCTCTTCGGCAACGGCGGCATCACGGCCTACGAGGACCGCTTCGTCACCGAGCAGTTCACCCGCTGCGCGCCCGAGCGGATCCCCAAGCCGCACCAGGCCTGGGGCTTCAAGACGCTCTTCCGCAACGCAGGCCTCTACAAGAAGCTGGGCGTCCACCGGCCTAAGGGGCTGAAGCCCGACCTCTGGGACAAGGTGCTCTGGCTGAACGGATCGGGCCGGCCGTTGCCGCGCGAGATGTTCCGCACCGGCTGGCGGTCGAACTCCGCGACCTACGGCTACGACTGGGTGACGCTGAACCATTATGCGGTGCGCTCGGCCGAGAGCTTCCTCGTCAAGCGCGACCGCGGCCGGGTGAACCACGTCGACCGCGACCAGGGGCTGACCTACTGGTTCCGGATGAACCACAACCTCTGCGAGGACCGCTCGGCGCTCAGGATCGTGCCCCGCGCCCGCGCCGAATTTGACCGGCTGATGGCGGACCCTGCGATCCGCGCCGCGCATGAGGGCTCGGTGGCCGCCCACCGGGCGAAGATCGCCGAACTGCGCGCGCAGGCAGGTCCCGAGGCCTTCTTCCGCGAGCTCACCGGCCCCCGGATGGAGAAGCTCTGCCGGATGCAGCGCCACTTCGGCTCGGCGGTCTTCATGGCCGGGCCCGAGGTGATCCCGGATGCGCTGCTCGAGGGCGACCTGCCCGAGGATTTCTTCTACACGCTGCCGGACGACCCCGCCCCGCGCGAGTGAGGGCTCTTCCCTAAGACGGTGAGGCGGGTGGCCTACATTCATACCTTCGCGACAGACGGCCCGTCACGTCTCGACTGCGGGCTTGAGGGGTAGAGAAAAACCCTTATCTTAGCGCCAGCCGTTACTGAGAGGCCGCTATGACCGAAGGCCAAGCCCTTACTGCGATCCGGTTCGGATATGGCTTGCCACTTCCCGAGGGTGCCGCTTCGAGCACCACAGACATGCTCGCTCTGCTGCATGGACCGGACCGCGCTGCTGAAAAATGGCCGCTGCCCCACCTTCCTGATGTTTTGCCCGCCATTCAGGACATTAGAGCCGCGCGCGAACTGCCGGCCGAGGATCCGGTCAGGGTCCGCACACTGCGCGAGGCGAAGGCCACGATCCGGAAGCAGGTGCGTCATTCCGCGGTCGTTGCGATCGCACGCGCCCTTGGCGCGCCCGACGGGTTCCGCGAACGGCTGGTGCAGTTCTGGTCAGGTCATTTTGCGGTCATGGCGCGAAATTTTCGCGATGGCGCACTGCCGGCTACCTTGGTCGAGGATGCCATCCGTCCGCATCTTGCCGGTCGGTTCCCCGACCTGCTCGCGGCGGTGACGTTGCACCCGGCCATGCTAGTCTACCTGGACCAGGGAAGTTCGGTCGGGCCGCTTTCTACCGCTGGGCGGAAGCGCGGGAAAGGCTTAAACGAGAACCTCGCCCGCGAACTCATAGAGTTGCACACCCTGGGTGTTGGCGCCGCATATTCCCAGACCGACGTGACCCAGATGGCGGAACTCCTGACCGGACTTGGTTTCGACTCGGACAAGGGCTTCGTCTTTCGCCGTCGGGCCGCCGAGCCGGGAGCCGAGATTGTCCTCGGCATCCGCTATGACGGCGAGGGGCTCGCGCCGATCACGGCAGCACTCGGCGACCTTGCCGCGCGTCCGGAGACAGCGCGCCATATAGCCACGAAGCTGGCCCGTCATTTCGTAGCCGATGATCCGGAGCCCGATCTGGTGGCAACTGTCGAGAAGGCCTTTCTCGTAACGGGAGGCGATCTGCCGGCAGTCTACGGGGCCCTGCTGGATCATCCGGCGGCAGGGACTACATCCCGAACAAAGGTTCGCCAGCCCTTTGACTATGTCGTTTCCGGGCTGCGGGCGCTCGGCATTCGGTCCGAAGAGGTCGAACGGCTGCCCCGCAAGCGGCTGGAGCAACTGATCCTTCATCCGATGCAGGCCATGGGACAGCCATGGCAACGTCCGGGCGGGCCGGACGGATGGCCCGAAGAGGCCGAGGCTTGGATCACTCCGCCTCGGCTGTCGGCGCGCATCCTCTGGGCGCTCGACATGCCAGCCGCCCTGCGCCGCGAACTGCCCGAGCCTTCCCGGCTGGCCGATCGGGCGCTCGGCCCCTTCGCCAGCAAGGAACTGCGTCTTGCGGTGAGCCGTGCCGAGAGCCGGCGAGATGCCACCGCTCTCGTGCTGGCCTCGGCCGAATTCAACCGACGATAGGAGGATCCCATGATTGATCGGCGCATCTTCCTCCAAGGGCTTGTTAGCCTCGGCTGCTCGGCCGCGGCCCATCCGCTGGCCACGACCGTAACCTTTGCCGGCAACCCTGCGGCCCTTGGTGAGAATCGCCTTGTGGTGATCGTGCTCCGCGGCGCGATGGACGGGCTTGATCTTGTGCGACCGGTCGAAGATCCTCTCTTTGCCGCCTACCGGCCGGACTTGGCCGGGAACGGACAGAAAAGAGAGGAAGAGGCGATCCCGCTCGCGGAAGGTTTTGCGCTGCACCCCTCCCTGAGCAGCCTGTTCACACTCTGGCGCAAGGGTGAACTCGGCTTCGTCCATGCGGTATCGACCCCCTATCGGGACAAGCGCAGTCATTTCGACGGACAGGACATGCTCGAGGCGGGCACTGGCTCCGATGTTCCGCCCGGCGCTGCGCGGGACGGATGGCTGAACCGGATGCTGCAGGCGGTGCCGGGTCTGGACGCCGAGACGGCATGGGCCGTAGGACGCGATCCGCTGCCCGTCATGGAGGGAACGGCTCCGGTGCGGGTCTGGTCCCCAGACCTTACGCTCGATCTTTCGGCGCAGAACCGCCGGCTTCTCGGAGAACTTTACCACGAGGACCCGCTGTTCCGGGACGCAGGCACCGAAGCGCTGGAACTGGCGGCCGAATTGCCTCGCACAGACACTGCGAGATCCCGGGACGTGAGGAAGGATCTGGCTGATATTGACAGCCTCGCCGCTTTCGCGGCCGCTCGGTTGTGTGATTCGGCCCGCATCGCCGCCTTCTCGCTCTCCGGCTGGGACACACATCGCAATCAGACCGTCGCCATCCGGAAACCGCTCTCGCAACTTCAACGGATGCTCCTGCGGTTGCAGGCAGAGTTAGGGCCGCTTTGGGGAAGAACCACCGTGCTTGCGATGACGGAATTTGGCCGGACGGCGCGTGAGAACGGCTCGGGCGGAACCGATCACGGCACGGCAGCGGCCATGGTCATGGCCGGAGGCGCGATCCGGGGCGGACGTTTGATGGGCCGTTGGCCGGGTCTTGACGAGGCCGCCCTCTACGACCGGCGAGACCTCATGCCCACTTCCGATGTGCGAGCATGGGCTGCATGGACCATGCGGTCTCTCTACGGGTTCGACCGGAGGCTGCTGGAGAGTAGCGTCTTTCCAGGTGTTGAGATGGGAGAAGATCCGGGGCTCATGCTTTGATCTGCCGGGGGCATTGGCTCGATTAATATGTTGGGCGCACGACCTCTACCCTCATCGGCAAGACTCAGCTTCAGGCGCCAGAACTCGTCCGACGTCAGCTTCGGATAGCCGTCCTGCCATTCATCCTGCAATCGGCGATACTCTCTGCGTAGCCTGAGGCTGTTGCGCACCAAGCGTAGGCTCTCGGACCAGAAGCGGCGGCGACTGCGCTGGACCGTATAGACGGCGTTGCAGGACCCGTTCACATAGGTAATCCGCTTAGCGCCATACACTTGGCGAAAGTCTTCGCGGGCCCATGCCTTGAGGACCAGATTGCTGCCGAAAAAGTTGCTAAAGGGCAGAAGATGGCCATTCAGCGTCATAAGCAGCAAGGCGCGCAGCGGGCGCGACGCCTCGCCGTGCCGAAACCGGGGCGGGAAGTCGACTGGCATCCAGACTTCTGACTTTGTCATCTCTTTTAGATCCTTGCGCCGTTGTGCCATGTCGGCGTTTTCAGCGAAGAACTGCGGACCCCGCATGACGTCTTCGATAGCGAGATTGACGGCGGACAGGCTGTCATAGTGATAGCGCAAAACGGTCCGCAGATAGAAGTCGAAGAACATGCGCTGCAGCTTGCCCCAAGTGATACTTTTCTGCGGCAGGCTCAGATGGTGGACAAGATGGCTGCGCATGTCGAGATACCAGGTTTGCGGCGACGCCTTGTCCACGAAGCTCTCCTGAACCGACGCTACCCCAGGCAATGTGACGATGCGTAGGTCGTTGACCAGCGAGAAGCTGACATCGTCACCACGAACGAAGAAGGGGAAGGGCATGTGCCGCACCCTGTCCACCGGAAAGACGAAGAACCACCAGCCGCCATAAAATCCGGGCGGAGCGGGTGCCGTGGTCTCAAATTCCATCTTGAACACGTCCTCCCGCTCCCGCAGGTCGCAGCCGAAATAGAGCGGTTTGCAGCCCCTGTCGAAGACCGCGCCATTTTCCCACAGCTTCCAGCGATGATCTGAATTGAACATGGCGCCGGCTACAGTCGTGCGCGGATCTCGTGCATAAGCAAGAAACATCCAAGTCCGGGTGATCGCGTGCATATGAACCGAAGCGTCATCATCCATGAAGAGGCAATGCGTCGCCTTGGTCTTGCGGGCCTCAATCAAGCCGCGGGAGAATCCGCCAGCGCCGCCCAGATTTACATTAGAAACAACTGTCACGCCCGCATCCGAATCAATTGACACCGATCGGCCATTGTCGATCACGAGCATCCGGAGATGGTCCCGCAGGGAAGAGTTAGCCCTGAATTCGCGGAAGCGGTTCACCGTGGAGGTGACAGCTTCCTCACGTTTAAAAGTCGTTACAGAAAGGACAAGGTCGGGATACTGCCGCGGTGCAGTTGTCGTACTCCACCCGAAATCCTCGATATGCCCTTCCGAGAGCGCTGTCAGTTCAAAATACAGAATGCCTGCCCCCTGAATCTGCGTGCCCTCTAGAGACAGGCTCATCTCCCTGTCGAGAATGACGCATTCGTCGAATAGGCGTTGGTATGAGCAATCCGGAACAGCCAGCCAGACTGTAAGCTGGAACTGCCCATTCCCTTTCAGCCAGAGCCCGATAGGGTCAGGTCCACATAACTTGCGCCACTTACCGAGGTTGAACAAGTTGAAGTAGCCATCAATCAGAACGACCCCGCCTCGTGCGAAAGTAAATCCACCCTTGGAAAGCGATGTCCCCACGGGGCCTGACATCTTGAAGTAGGGTCGTGTCTCCGTGGAGATCCCTCGTTCCGGCCAGATGGCAGGCTGAATCATGTAATCCGCTGCATCACCAGAACGTATCGTCTGCCCTGTCTTAAAAGTTTCCATCACAATCAATTTCTTTCTGATATTGCCATCAAGCCAAAGGAAAGAGGCTCGCTCTAAGTCATTCCGCGCTGTGACGAACCAGAACGTCGTCTACCGGCAGGCGCTTGGACCTCGGAGTCAGAACCTTGGGGTCAAAATGACCCACGGCGATGAAGGCGATGAAGACCTCGTGGTCGGGAATGCCCAGAATCCTGCGAATCCCATTCTCTCGCTCGGTATTCATGGCCGTATTGAGGCTGCAGGAGCCGAGACCGACCTGCTCCAGACCCAGGAGGAGGGTCATCATGAACAGGCCACCGTCCACAAATGGCTGATTGCGCTCGGCGGCGAACAGGAACGCCCGCAGATCCGCGGTCACAAGCAACAGACGAGGCGGCATCGCATAGCCGCCGAAACCGCCCTGGATATCGACCGCCGCCTTGATGGTTCTCGGATCCTCGATCAGGTGAACCCGTGCGGCCTGACGATTGCAGACGGAAGGAGCCTGCAGGGCGATCTGGATGGCCCGGCGGATATCTTCCTCTCTTACAGGCTGGGACGTGAAGGCACGCACACTGCGGCGGCCATAGATGACATCTAGGAAATCGCGCGGCCGTACCTTCCCGCCCAGTTCCTCACGGATGGCATCGGCTGACAGAACCCCGCCCAGTTCTTCGGACGCCGTTGCAACCTGCTCCTTCGAAGCCGGACTGAGGAGGTTGTAAAAGTCCGAGACGTCGAACCTCAGCTTCGCGTGGCGGTCGAAATAAGCCCGCATCACCGAAGCACCGATCCGGAAGAAGGGATCGTTCACATCCCGTCCGGTTGCCAGCCAGCTGTTCATCTCCTTCGCGAGCGCAGGAACGGAGATCTTGCCAAAGCCAGCGCGAAAGTCGACGTGACTCAACCCTTTCTCGACGGCATGGGCATGGAACATCAGACGTGCCCGCGCACCATTGATGTCACCGGAACCCGTCGACTTGGCGAGAGCACCGATGAACCGCTCGTTGTCCTTTACGGACAGGGCGGTGGCTACTTCCGCATAAGTCGCGGATTTCTTGGCGGGCTTCACCGACGATGCCAGGATCTCCTGCACCGAGAGGCTTTCAACCTCTGCTCCGCCATCCTTGCCGGAGAAGTGAACGGCACCGAGCATGAATTGAGAGAAGCCATCCTGCGGCACCACGAAATCGACTGAATCGGTCCGTGTCCTGTTCACGCCACCCTGTACGGCCACGGTCCCTATCACATGGAACTTGCCGGTGGCCGGATTACGGATATGCAGATTAACCGCGCCACCCGTCGTTCGGACCTTCCAGGTGATCGTCAGCCGATAGGCCGAGTCCTTCAGGAGTTCGTAAGGCAGATCGCACCAGACCAGATTGCCTCGCACGGCGCTGCCCGGCGCAACTTTGAGGTCGATCGAGTCCTTCGCTTGGGTCACGCTCCACGCGGCATTGTTGGTCTGGAAGGACGGCCGGACGATGCCATCCTCAGCCGCATCATCCCGCCTCTCCTTGCCCGGGAGCAAGGATTCGTAGGTATTGCGGAGCGCGTCCATCATGCCTCCCTGCGTTGAAGGTTCGCTGATCGCCGTCTTCAACCAGCGCAGCGATTTCCTGCGCCCTTCCTCGACCCGGGCCTCGGCCGCGCTGAAGTCCAGGTCGATCGAGATGTCGGGATTGGCGCGTATAGTCTCGGCAGTATCCGTTTCGAGAACGCGGCGGCTTTCACCGAAGCCCGTGAACGCCATTAGGTTCTTGAACCGATCGGCGCCCCGGTGGGTGTTGTAGATGGACGAGAAGGGCTTGTTGAAGATCATCGCGAAAGCCGTGCCGTGGAAGCTGTCCGTCACGACGTAACGCGAGTTTCTGTAGGCATGCAGGAAGATTTCCGGCGCATCCTGAGACAGGATCTCGAAGCGATCCCCGGAAAAGACCTGTTTCGCAACTTTGTGTCCATTATCCGGGTTGGGGATGACCACGATGCGCTGCAGGCCGAGTTTGTCGGCGATCGCCAGCGCAACATCCCGCTTCTCCGGATTGGGGTCCAGAAAGAAGACGGCCAGATACTCGCCCGATACCTTGAGCGGTGCCTTGTCCGCCAGGGCTTCGTAATGCGCACGAGGAAGCAGGAAGACCGGGTCGACCACCTGCGTGGCCTCGACCTCGAACACGACTTTCGCAGTGTTGACCGCATAGGCCTCGCGAACAGAGATCGCATCAAACTTCTTCAGGTTGGCACTGTGCTTCTCGACGAACTCCGGTTTGAACTTGGTTATCCCGCGGTTTCCGAAGGAGGTGGCATAGGCAATCCGCCGTCTCTCCGGAGAGACAAAGTCCAGAAAGAGATCGTCGTTGACGCGCCCGATCAGCGGATTCCAGAGCTGGTCGCTACCGACGACAAAGGCGCCGACATCGTCGTTCAGCCGCGGCAACTCGGAGTAATGGCACTGCTGCGTGTATTTGTACCCGACACGGCGAGCGAACTCAAGCGACAGGATGTTGTCGGGCCACCTGACGCGGTAACCGTTGTAACCCAGCGCCTCATGCACCATGAGCACGCTGTATCCCATGTCTGCTATCGCTCTGTTCAGACCATAGTAGGTAAGGATGGAGCCGTAGTTCTTTCCGTACCACCAGCCAAGAATACCGACGTCATATTTCTTCATCGGAGAATTCATGTTCGGCATTCCTGCTTGGCGGGGCATTCGAAGACGGAACATAGTGGCGGCCTCAGGTAAGATGGGGTCAGTAGTCAATTTGCGCCGGACGAGGGTGACGACACGGTGCCAGGCGGACCACAGGTCCGGGTGGCGCAAGAGCGTCATGGCTTTCCTGCCATAGTGCCTTCGACACATATCCCGAAACCGGAAGCCTTCGCGGATGATGAAGATTTTGCCCGACTGGACCATTGGCGAAGCAGCGGGCACGACGCCTGCATGTGCGACAGTTCATACATCACGACGCCGCATCTCCTGCTGCAGATCGTCCAGCGTCCAGCCCACCCGCCGCGTCAAGCCATCACGCACCGCCCAGCCGAGCAGGCGCAGGAAACGCAGGCGCTCGCCCTTCTGTCTCAGCCCGCGCAATACCCACTTCGGGAAGACGGCGAGCAGCGCGGGCCAGAACCAGATCCCGGCCGCCCGGCGATAGAGCAGCAGCAGGTTGCGATGGTAGAAGTAGACCTTCCAGATTGGCGTGAACTGGCCGTTCGCCGAGAAGGTCGAGCATTCATGCTCGAACCGCAGTTGCGGGAAGAACCCCACCCGGCCTCCGTTGCCACTGATAGCAAGGGAGTAGAGGCCGTCCTCGGCATAAACGAATAGTCGTCCGTCGGGATAGCCCGCCACCTCCACGGCCCGCCGCGCGAGAAATAGACCGACAAACGAACCTCCGTCCACCCGCTGCGGCGCGGACTGATCGTAATCGCGATCAGTGAGATGGAAAGCGGCCCGGCCACCGCCGATCAGTGTGCGCAGGAAGATGCGCGGATGCCAGAACGGGTTCAGGACGGGTCGATTCATGCCGCAGATCCGTCCGTCCGGAAAGAACACAGCCGCAGCGATGGCGTCCCAGCCTGTCTTGTCGGCCGCTCGAAAAATTGCCACGCATCCCGGCTCGGGACGGGCATCATCGTCCATAAGCACGATCCAGTCGGGATCCCGGTGTGAGACGACATGGCGCAAACCTGCCTCGAACCCGCCGGCTCCACCGACATTGTGCGCCATTTCAAGAAGTTCGATCTGCGGGTTGGCCAAGGCGCGCAGCCAGTCTCGGCTGCCATCGGAAGAGCCGTTGTCAACGACCACCAGATGGTCGATCGGCTCTTCCAGCAGGCGCGTGACCGTCTTCTGCATCTGATCGATGCGGTTATAGGTAACGACGACCGCACAGATTCGCGCGTCGCGGTTCATTTCACAGAGGGTCCACGGCAAAGGCCGGCATGGTCGTTCCATTCTCCTGCGCCCTCAGATAGGCAAGGCCGCAGTCGAGTGCCTCCCGTATGGTCACATCCATGTCCAGATAGCGATAAGTGCCTAGGCGGCCGACGAAGGTGACGTTCAAGGTCTTCTGCGCCTCGGCGACATAATCAGCCAGGAGGGCTTTCTCCTCAACGAGCCGGATCGGGTAGTAGGGGATATCCTTGGGCCCGCAGGCGCGGCTGTACTCCTCGTAGAGGACGGAGCCTTTATGGCTCTCCCAAGGTGCGAAATGCTTGTGCTCGGTAATGCGTGTGTAGGGCACCGTGCTCTCGCCATAGTTCATCACGGCACAGCCCTGGTAGTCGCCCTCATGGCGGAAGGTCTTGAAGTCGAGCGTCCGATAGCCGAGCCGGCCCAGACGATAGCCGAAGAAACCGTCGAGCGGACCCGACCAGAAGACATGATCCCATTCCGCGGCCGTCGCAGGGTCGAAGACGGTGTCGAGCTGCACCGTGACGTTCGGATGGTCGAGGATCGCTGCAATCATGGGTGTGTAGCCATGCTCCGGCATGCCTTGAAACCGGTGAGCAAAGTAGTTGTCGTCATAGTTGAAGCGCACCGGCAGGCGCCTGAGGATCGAGGCAGGCAAGGCAGTGGGCGAGCAGCCCCACTGCTTCTCGGTATAGCCCTTGAAGAACGCCTCGTAGAGATCGCGCCCGATGAAGGCGAGCGCCTGATCCTCAAAGCTCTGCGGATCCGTGATCGAGCAATCCGCCTGCGTCGCGATGAAGGTGCGCGCCTCGTCCGGCCGCAGCGCCTTGCCGAAGAACTGGTTAATCGTGTGCAGGTTGATAGGCAGCGAGTAGACCTGCCCTCCGACAGTGGATTTCACACGGTTCTTGTACGGCAGGAATGTGGTGAACCTATTGACGTAGTTCCACACTTCTTCGTCATCGGTATGGAAGATGTGCGGACCGTAGACATGAACCATGACATCCGTCTCGGCATCGCGCTTTGTGTAGCAGTTGCCGCCGATGTGGCTCCGGCTGTCAACCACGGTGACGTCATGGCCCGCCTCGGACAGCATGCGCCCGATCACCGCGCCAGAGAGCCCGGCACCGACCATGACGATTCTCTTGCCCATGGGTGTGGTCCCTCCAAACATCCTCGGGCCGTTTAGCCGAACGGCGTGGGAGATACAATTCAAGAGCTAGCAGCTTGCCGCGTCTGAACTTGAACTGATGTGGTGGCTGCCCCCAACCAACGGCATCTCGCAGGCCATGATGGTGCATGGCAACCTGCGGAGGGCGCATAATGAGCTACTGCCCGGAACTCGGACAGTGACTGAGCTACCGGCGCACGAGGGTGTGGGAGATCTTCGAGGCCAGCGGCGGCTATGACCGGGTGCTGCGCGACGGCCTTAAGGCTGCCCAAGCCAGCTTCAGACCCGTCAACCCGCGTCAGGCCCGCGATTTTGCGCGAGCCAGGGGGTGATCGGCAAGACCAACCGTATCGATGCCCGGATGCTCGCAACCTTTGGTCAAAGGTTGCAGCTACCGCAGACCCCGCCCGGCTCACCGACGCGGCAGGCACTTCTGGCGCGGATTATCCTTTGCCGTCCATTGGTTGCGATTCGAAAGCAGGAGGTGATCAGACTTCAGCAGACGACAGACTGCGAGGCCCGGTCTGACATCAGGAGCTTGATCCTGCTCCTCGAGCGGCGAATCCAAAAGGTCGAGACAAGGATAGCGGAGATCATTCCCTCTTCGCCCGAACTGGCCGAACCGATCGCCGGCTGCAGTCGGTGCCCGGTGTCAGCACGATCGTCGCGGCCACTCTTCTGGCCGAGTCGCCTGAGATCGGCACAAAAGGTCTCCGAAGGATCGCAGCTCTCGCCGGCCTTACGCCGACTGCTCGGGATAGCGGCCAACGCAACGGGAAACGGGTCATCGGTGGCGGATGGGCCACCGTCAGGACGCCCTCTATCTCTCCGCACTGCGCGCATCACTCATTTGGCGACGTTCAGAACGTTCCGAAAGAAGCTGCAGGATGCAGGAAAACCGGTGAAAAGCCGCTTTGACTGCGACGGCCAAGAGGTCACGTCCGTCAAGCTGGTGTAAATTTCCGAATGGCCTGAGGGCATGATCAGGCGGCTTTCGTGGTGATGCTGAGAATGGGGTCGATCTCCTCCTTGTCGATCGTAAGCACCCGGTTGCGGCCGCCTTCTGAGGCTTTGGTTCTTCGTCTAGCCATCCGTCGTTATTGACGTCGTCTGAGGCGGATGGGATCATGCGGCAAGAGATTTTGACGGGCGTCGAGCGGCGACGCCGCCGGTCGGATGCGGAGAAGCGATCGATCCTGGCGGAGGTGGGTGTGAATGGGGCACGGGTGGCGGATGTCGCCCGTCGTCATGATCTGACCCGGCAGCACATCTACCAGTGGCGGGCGGAGTCGCGCTGACCACGCCGCGGTTCTGCTCCGGCCGCAAGCTCCAGCTTGCGCATCTTTCGCGCCAGTAACGTCGGGCGGCCCCAGGCGTAGTCCTCGCCCTTGGACAGCATGTGCCAGATCAGGACGGCGAGCTTGCGGGCGACAGCGACGGCCCCCACATGCGCGCCCCGGCGCGCCTTGACCCGTTCGTAAAAGGCGCGGAGCGGCCCGGGGCTCCGAACGGCCTGCCAGGCTGCCTCGACCAGGAGGTGACGCGCATCGCTCCGACCGCGCTTGGTGATCCGCCCGTGATAGGCCGGGCCATCGCCGGACTGCCGCACGCTCGGGTGCAGCCCGAGGTAGGCCGATAGCTGATCCGCCGGTGCGAAGCGGCTCACGCAACCGATCGCTGCCATGACCCCGACCGCCACCACCATGTCGACACCCGGGATCGTCATCAGCCGCCTGACATCC
>NZ_JBQPXH010000029.1:0-17566 GCF_052244495.1 Rhodobacter sp. NSM | reverse complement strand
CTGATCCTGACGGATCGGCCGGGGCAGGGCGCGCGGGACATCTCGCGCGCCTTTTCCTTTGGCGGCGTCCGTGTCAGGGTGGGCCCGCGCCGCATCCGGCGCCTGCGAGGGAGGCCCGCATGGTGACGATCCGCATCTGACCGTTTGTCCGAAACGCCAGAGGAGATCCCATGCCCTCCCCCTTGCTGAACGCCGGCCTCCGGCATCCGATGCGCTTTGCCGACGGGCGCGCGAATTCCTCGATCGTGCATCTGAACCGCGTCATCGACCATCCGAACATCCGCATCGGCGATTTCACCTATGCCAACGATTTCGACCCGCCCGAGGATTGGGCGGCACGGCTGGTGCCTTACCTCTATCCCGGCGCGCCCGAGCGGCTGGAGATCGGCCGCTACGGCCAGATCGCCCATGGCGCGCGCTTCATCACCGCCTCCGCCAATCATCCGGCGGGCGGGCTCACCACCTATCCGTTCGCGATCTTCGATCCGGGCAGCCTCGAGTTGTTCAAGGAGGCGCTGACGGATCTGCCCGACACGGTGATCGGCCACGATGTCTGGATCGGGCATGGGGCGCTGATCCTGCCCGGCGTGCGGCTGGGTCACGGGGTCATCGTGGGGGCGGGGGCCGTGGTCGCCCGTGACGTGCCCGATTATGCGGTGGTAGCCGGCAATCCGGCGCGCATCCTGCGGATGCGCTTTCCGCCCGAGGTGGTCGCGCGGCTCCTTGCGATCGCCTGGTGGGACTGGCCGCAGGAGCGCCTGGCCGAGCGGCTGCCCGCGCTGGTGGCAGGCGATCTCGAGGCGGCCGCGCGCTGACGCCGCAGCCGGAGCCCGAGGTGCAACTTTGCGCTTGCGGTCGGGCGCCGGCTGCCGTATCTCGCGGCTGGCCTAGGGGTATAGCTCAGTTGGTAGAGCATCGGTCTCCAAAACCGAGGGTCGGGGGTTCGAGTCCCTCTGCCCCTGCCAGGTCTTCCCACCAAAGCGCCCTTCCTGCGAGAGCCTTGAACTCTTGTGTCCGAGGGCGTATCTGCCGCGCGACGCTTCTTGAGGACAGACGATGGCCAAGGTGAATCCGTTCACGTTCATTTCGCAGGTGCGCAGCGAGGTCGGCAAGGTCACGTGGCCGGGCCGGCGCGAGGTGCTGCTGACGACCATCATGGTCTTCGTCATGGCGGCGCTGACGGCGACCTTCTTCTCGCTGGTCGACTTCGCGATCCGGCAGGGGCTGAGCCTGCTGCTCAACACCTTCTGACATTTCCGCTTGAACGCAGGGGGCGCTGCCTGTAATCGGGCGGTCACTGGGAAGGGGCCGGCGCGCAGCGATTCGGGTTGCGCGCTGTTTTTTGTTCTGGGGGCGGACGCAGATCCGCCGGAGGAGCGGGGAACACCCCGCGCGAAGAGGTAGGCTGAAGCATGGCGAAGCGTTGGTATTCGGTGAGTGTTCTCTCGAACTTCGAGAAGAAGGTCGCCGAGCAGATCCGGACGGCCGTTGCGGATGCCGGACTCGAGGAAGAGATCGACGAAGTGCTGGTCCCCACCGAAGAGGTGATCGAGGTCCGGCGCGGCAAGAAGGTCACCTCCGAGCGCCGCTTCATGCCGGGCTACGTCCTCGTCCACATGGAAATGTCGAACCGCGGCTATCACCTGATCTCCTCGATCAACCGGGTGACCGGGTTCCTCGGACCGCAGGGCAAGCCGATGCCGATGCGGGACTCGGAAGTGAACACGATCCTGAACCGCGTCGAGGAAGGCGAAGCGCAGCCGCGCAGCCTGATCCGCTACGACATCGGCGAGACGGTGAAGGTGACCGACGGCCCGTTCGAGGGCTTCTCGGGCATGGTCGAGGACGTGGATGAAGAGCATTCGCGCCTCAAGGTGACCGTCTCGATCTTCGGCCGGGCGACCCCGGTCGAGCTGGAATTCACTCAGGTGGCCAAGGGTCACTGAGTGCATCGCGTGGGAGGCGAGCGCGCCCTGCGGGCGTGACGGACCGGACCACTAAACTGGCCCCTCGGGGCAGTGACAGAGGAGAGGCCAGATGGCCAAGAAGATTATCGGCAGCCTCAAGCTGCAAGTGAAGGCCGGGCAAGCCAACCCGTCCCCGCCGGTCGGTCCCGCGTTGGGTCAGCGCGGCCTGAACATCATGGCCTTCGTGAAGGAATTCAACGCGAAGTCCGCCGACCTCGAGCCGGGCACCCCGACGCCGGTCGTCATCACCTACTACCAGGACAAGTCCTTCAGCCTCGAGCTGAAGACGCCGCCGGCCTCCTTCCTGCTGAAGAAGGCCGCGGGGCTTGCTCCGGTGGGCAAGCGGAACCGTCCGAAGGGCTCGGCCAAGCCGGGCCGCGAGACGGCCGGCACCGTGACCGTGGCGCAGATCCGCTCGATCGCCGAAGCGAAGATGAAGGACCTGAACGCCAACGACGTCGAGGCCGCGATGCAGATCATCCTCGGCTCGGCCAAGTCCTGCGGCATCGAGGTCAAGGGGTAAGTCATGGCCAAGGTTGGAAAACGGACGCGCTCGGCGCGTGAAGCCTTCGTCGGCAAGGACCTGATCTCGGTCGAGGACGCGGTGGCGCTGATCAAGCAGGCGGCCTCGGCGAAGTTCGACGAGACGCTGGAAGTCGCGATGAACCTGGGCGTCGACCCGCGTCACGCCGACCAGATGGTCCGCGGCGTGGTCACCCTGCCGAACGGCACCGGCAAGACGGTGCGCGTGGCGGTGTTTGCCCGTGGCGCCAAGGCTGACGAAGCCAAGGCCGCCGGTGCGGACATCGTGGGCGCCGAGGACCTGATGGAGACGATCCAGGGCGGCAAGATCGAGTTCGACCGCTGCATCGCCACGCCGGACATGATGCCGCTCGTCGGCCGTCTCGGCAAGATCCTGGGGCCGCGCAACCTGATGCCGAACCCCAAGGTCGGCACGGTGACGATGGACGTGAAATCCGCCGTCGAAGCCGCCAAAGGCGGCGAGGTGCAGTTCAAGGTCGAGAAGGCGGGCGTGATCCATGCCGGCGTCGGCAAGGTCTCGTTCGACACCGAGAAGCTCGCGCAGAACGTCCGCGCCTTCGTGGATGCCGTGAGCCGCGCCAAGCCTGCCGGGGCGAAGGGCACCTACCTCAAGAAGGTGTCGCTTTCCTCGACCATGGGCCCGGGCGTGTCGATCGACCTGGGCTCGGCGACGAGCCACTGAGAATTTCCGCGCCTTCGGGCGCGGGATGGCGGGGCGTCTTCGCCCCGTCCTGTCCGAGACGGCGGGTGAGGGACACCTCTTAATCTCCTGCCTGAGATGGGGAACGAGACGGATTTTCGCGGGAGACCGCCGGATCTTGGCTCGCGACCGCATCGCGGACCCGAACGCCCCGCTCGCGGGGCAGAAGTGAGCCGGGGGGAAACCCCCAAACTTGGAGTGAAACTGTGGATAGAGCCCAGAAAGAGAAAGTGGTCGAGGAACTCGGCCAGATCTTCGAAAGCTCTGGCGTGGTTGTGGTTGCACACTACGCAGGCGTCACGGTTGCTCAGATGCAGGACCTGCGCGCGCAGATGCGCGAAGTCGGTGGGTCCGTACGCGTTGCCAAGAACAGGCTCGCCAAGATCGCCCTTGCCGGGAAACCCAACGAAAAGATGGGTGACCTGCTGACGGGCATGACCGTGATGGCCTATTCCGAGGACCCCGTCGCTGCGGCGAAGGTTGCGGAAGCCTATGCCAAGAAGAACGACAAGTTCGTGATCCTTGGCGGGGCTATGGGCGACACGATCCTGGACCCGGCCGGTGTCAAGACCGTCGCCGCCATGCCGTCGCGCGAAGAGCTCATCGCTCAGATCGTGTCGTGCATCGGTGCGCCCGCGTCGAGCATCGCCGGTGCCATTGGCGCACCTGCTTCGAACATCGCCGGCATCCTCTCCACCCTGGAGGAGCGGGAAGCCGCTTGAGCAATCTCGTCGACCTGCGTGGGTTGTCACCCACCATGTTGGACCCCATCTAACTGAACGGAACAGAAAATGGCTGATCTGAACAAACTCGCCGAAGACATCGTCGGTCTGACCCTGCTCGAAGCCCAAGAGCTGAAGACGATCCTCAAGGACAAGTACGGCATCGAGCCCGCCGCCGGCGGCGCCGTGATGATGGCCGGCCCGGCTGCGGGCGCCGCTGCCCCGGCCGAAGAAGAGAAGACCGAATTCGACGTCGTCCTGACCGACGCCGGCGCCAACAAGATCAACGTGATCAAGGAAGTGCGCGCGATCACCGGTCTGGGCCTGAAAGAAGCCAAGGACCTGGTCGAAGCCGGCGGCAAGGTGAAAGAGGCGATCTCGAAAGCCGACGCCGAAGCGATGAAGAAGAAGCTCGAAGAAGCTGGTGCGAAAGTCGAGCTGAAGTAATCCGGACGGGTGCCCACGGCATCCATCGGTTGAAATCGGGCTGGGTCCGACGGATAGTCGGGCCCAGCCGAACCTGTCTCGGCAGAGGCTTCGAAAGAAGCCCCTCCCAAGGCGCGGTTCGAGGTTCGGGAGCCCTCCGGTGGGACGGGGGGCGTGAATGGGACCTCACCCCCTTCTTCGCAAGCGGCGCATGCCCGTGGCCCGACGGTCCGTGCGCCCGCGAAAACGAAAGGTGACTTCGAGCATGGCTCAGAGCTACGTTGGCCAGAAACGTATCCGCAGGTACTACGGCAAGATCCGGGAAGTGCTGGAGATGCCGAACCTGATCGAGGTTCAGAAATCCTCCTACGATCTGTTCCTGAAATCGGGCGACGGCCCGAAGGCCGCCGATGGCGAAGGCATCCAGGGCGTCTTCCAGTCGGTCTTCCCGATCAAGGACTTCAACGAGACCGCCGTGCTCGAGTTCGTGAAATACGAGCTCGAGAAGCCGAAGTATGACGTGGACGAGTGCCAGCAGCGCGACATGACCTATGCCGCGCCGCTGAAGGTCACCCTGCGCCTGATCGTGTTCGATGTCGACGAGACCACGGGCGCCCGCTCGGTCAAGGACATCAAGGAGCAGGACGTCTACATGGGCGACATGCCCCTGATGACCGCCAACGGCACGTTCATCGTGAACGGCACCGAGCGCGTGATCGTCAGCCAAATGCACCGCTCTCCGGGCGTCTTCTTCGACCACGACAAGGGCAAGACCCACTCCTCGGGCAAGCTCCTGTTCGCCTGCCGCATCATCCCCTACCGCGGCTCGTGGCTGGACTTCGAATTCGACGCCAAGGACATCGTCTTCGCGCGTATCGACCGCCGCCGGAAGCTGCCGGTGACGACCCTGCTCTATGCCCTCGGCATGGACCAGGAAAGCATCATGGATGCCTATTACCAGACGGTCGATTTCAAGCATCAGAAGAACCGCGGCTGGGTCACCCGGTTCTTCCCCGAGCGCGTGCGCGGCACCCGGCCGACGTACGACCTCGTGGATGCGGCCTCGGGCGAGGTCATCCTGAAGGCGGGCGAGAAGGCCACGCCGCGGATGGTCAAGAAGTGGATCGACGAGGGCCAGATCACCGAGCTTCTGGTGCCGTTCGACCACATCGTCGGCCGCTATGTCGCCCGCGACATCATCAATGAGGAAACCGGCGAGATCTGGGTCGAGGCCGGTGACGAACTCACGATGGAGTACGACCGCGACGGCGAGGTGAAGGGCGGCACGCTCAAGCTGCTGCTCGATCAGGGCATCACCGACATCCCCGTGCTCGACATCGACAACGTCAACGTCGGCCCCTACATCCGCAACACGATGGCGGCGGACAAGAACATGGGCCGCGACACCGCGCTCATGGACATCTACCGCGTCATGCGTCCGGGCGAACCGCCGACGGTCGAGGCTGCCGCATCGCTCTTCGACACGCTTTTCTTCGACGGCGAGCGCTACGACCTCTCGGCCGTGGGCCGGGTGAAGATGAACATGCGCCTCGACCTCGACAAGCCGGACACCCAGCGCACGCTGGACCGCGAGGACATCATCGCCTGCATCAAGGCGCTGACCGAGCTGCGCGACGGCAAGGGCGAGATCGACGACATCGACCACCTCGGCAACCGCCGGGTGCGCTCGGTCGGCGAGCTGATGGAGAACCAGTACCGCGTCGGCCTCCTGCGCATGGAGCGCGCGATCAAGGAACGCATGTCCTCGGTCGAGATCGACACGATCATGCCGCAGGATCTGATCAACGCGAAGCCGGCCGCGGCTGCCGTGCGCGAGTTCTTCGGCTCGTCGCAGCTCAGCCAGTTCATGGACCAGACCAACCCGCTGTCGGAAGTCACCCACAAGCGCCGTCTCTCGGCCCTCGGGCCGGGCGGTCTGACCCGCGAACGCGCGGGCTTCGAGGTGCGCGACGTTCACCCGACCCACTACGGCCGGATGTGCCCGATCGAGACGCCGGAAGGCCAGAACATCGGCCTGATCAACTCGCTCGCGACCTTTGCCCGCGTGAACAAGTACGGCTTCATCGAGACCCCCTACCGCAAGGTGGTCGAGGGCGCCGTCACGGATGACGTCGTCTACATGTCGGCGACCGAAGAGATGCGTCACACCGTGGCGCAGGCCAATGCGACGCTCGACGATGACGGCCGGTTCGTCTCGGACCTGATCTCGTCCCGCAAGGCGGGCGAGTTCATGCTGAACCCGCCGGATGCCATCGACCTGATCGACGTGTCGCCGAAGCAGCTCGTTTCGGTCGCGGCCTCGCTGATCCCGTTCCTCGAGAACGACGACGCGAACCGCGCGCTGATGGGCTCGAACATGCAGCGCCAGGCGGTGCCGCTCCTGCAATCCGACGCGCCCTTCGTGGGCACGGGGATCGAGGCCGTGGTGGCGCGTGACAGCGGGGCCGCCATCATGGCGCGCCGCGCGGGCGTGATCGACCAGGTGGACGCCACGCGTATCGTGGTCCGGGCGACCGAGATGCTGGAGCCGGGCGAGCCCGGCGTCGACATCTACCGCCTGCGCAAGTTCAAGCGCTCGAACCAGTCGTCCTGCATCAACCAGCGTCCGCTGGTGAAGGTGGGCGACGTGGTGCACCGTGGCGAGGTGGTGGCCGACGGCCCCTGCACCGACATGGGTGAACTCGCCCTCGGCCGGAACGTGGTCGTGGCCTTCATGCCGTGGAACGGCTACAACTACGAGGACTCGATCCTGATCTCCGAGCGCATCCTGCGCGACGACGTCTACACCTCGATCCACATCGAGGAATACGAGGTCGCCGCCCGCGATACCAAGCTCGGGCCGGAAGAGATCACCCGTGACATCCCGAACGTCGGCGAGGAGGCGCTGCGCAACCTCGACGAGGCGGGCATCGTCTATATTGGCGCCGAAGTGCAGCCGGGCGACATCCTCGTGGGCAAGATCACCCCCAAGGGCGAAAGCCCGATGACGCCCGAGGAAAAGCTCCTCCGCGCCATCTTCGGCGAGAAGGCGTCGGACGTGCGCGACACCTCGCTGCGGCTGCCGCCGGGGGCCTATGGCACCATCGTGGAAGTGCGTGTCTTCAACCGGCACGGCGTCGACAAGGACGAGCGGGCGCTGCAGATCGAGCGCGAGGAAGTCGAGCGTCTGGCCCGGGACAGGGACGACGAACTCGCGATCCTCGAGCGCAACATCTACTCGCGTCTGCGCACGCTGATCATGGGCAAGACCGCCGTGAAGGGGCCGAAGGGCATCCGGGCGGGCTCGGAGATCAACGAGGACCTGCTGTCCACGCTGTCGCGCGGGCAATGGTGGCAGCTCGCCCTCGGCGAGGAAGCCGACGCGAAGGAAGTCGAGGCCCTGCACGAGCAGTTCGAGGCGCAGAAGCGCGCGCTCGATCACCGCTTCGAGGACAAGGTCGAGAAGGTCCGCCGCGGCGACGACCTGCCTCCGGGCGTGATGAAGATGGTCAAGGTGTTCGTTGCGGTGAAGCGCAAGCTGCAGCCGGGCGACAAGATGGCCGGCCGTCACGGCAACAAGGGCGTCATCTCGAAGGTGGTGCCGATCGAGGACATGCCTTTCCTTGCGGATGGCACGCATGTCGACCTCGTGCTGAACCCGCTCGGCGTGCCGTCGCGGATGAACGTGGGTCAGATCCTCGAGACGCACATGGGCTGGGCCGCGCGCGGTCTGGGCATCAAGATCGACGAGGCGCTGCAGGACTACCGGCGGTCGGGCGACCTGACCCCGGTGAAGGAGGCCATGCGTCTCGCCTATGGCGACGAGTATGAGGATGCCTTCGGCGACCGTGACGACGACGATCTGGTCGAGATGGCCAGCCGCGTGACCAAGGGCGTGCCGATCGCGACCCCGGTCTTCGACGGTGCGAAGGAGCAGGACGTCAACGACGCGCTGCGCCGGGCGGGCTTCGACCAGAGCGGGCAGTCCATCGTCTTCGACGGCCGGACGGGCGAGCAGTTCGCGCGTCCCGTCACCGTCGGCGTGAAGTACATGCTGAAGCTGCACCACCTTGTCGACGACAAGCTGCACGCCCGTTCCACGGGTCCGTACTCGCTCGTTACCCAGCAGCCGCTGGGCGGCAAGGCGCAGTTCGGTGGACAGCGTCTCGGCGAGATGGAGGTCTGGGCTCTGGAAGCCTACGGCGCCGCCTACACCCTGCAGGAAATGCTGACGGTGAAGTCGGACGACGTGGCGGGCCGCACCAAGATGTACGAGTCGATCGTCAAGGGCGAGGACAACTTCGAGGCCGGCGTGCCCGAGTCGTTCAACGTGCTCGTCAAGGAAGTGCGGGGCCTCGGCCTCAACATGGAACTCCTGGATGCGGACGAGGAATAAGCCGCGCGGGCGGCCCGGGGCGCAAGTCCCGGGGACCGCCGCGAGGACCTTCGACCGCAACCTTTTCTTTGGGATCAGGACATGAACCAGGAACTCTCGACCAACCCGTTCAACCCGGTTGCGCCGGTCAAGACCTTCGACGAGATCAAGATCTCGCTCGCCTCGCCGGAACGGATCCTCTCGTGGTCCTACGGCGAGATCAAGAAGCCCGAGACCATCAACTACCGGACCTTCAAGCCCGAGCGCGACGGCCTGTTCTGCGCCCGGATCTTCGGGCCGATCAAGGATTACGAGTGCCTCTGCGGCAAGTACAAGCGCATGAAGTATCGCGGCGTCGTCTGCGAGAAATGCGGCGTCGAGGTCACGCTCCAGAAGGTGCGTCGCGAGCGGATGGGCCATATCGAGCTCGCCGCTCCGGTCGCGCACATCTGGTTCCTGAAGTCGCTGCCCTCGCGCATCGGCCTCATGCTCGACATGACGCTGCGGGATCTTGAGCGGATCCTCTACTTCGAGAACTACGTCGTCATCGAGCCGGGCCTGACCGACCTCACCTACGGCCAGCTGATGACCGAGGAAGAGTTCCTCGACGCGCAGGACCAGTATGGCGCCGATGCCTTCACCGCCAACATCGGCGCGGAAGCGATCCGCGAGATGCTGTCGGCCATCGACCTCGAACAGACCGCCGAGACGCTCCGCGAGGAGCTGAAGGAGGCTACGGGCGAGCTGAAGCCGAAGAAGATCATCAAGCGGCTGAAGATCGTTGAATCGTTCCTCGAATCGGGCAACCGTCCCGAGTGGATGATCCTGACCGTGCTGCCGGTGATCCCGCCGGAGCTGCGCCCGCTGGTCCCGCTGGACGGCGGCCGCTTCGCCACGTCGGACCTGAACGACCTCTACCGCCGCGTCATCAACCGGAACAACCGCCTCAAGCGGCTGATCGAGCTGCGCGCGCCGGACATCATCGTCCGCAACGAAAAGCGGATGCTTCAGGAAGCCGTCGACGCACTGTTCGACAACGGCCGCCGCGGCCGCGTCATCACGGGCACCAACAAGCGCCCGCTGAAGTCGCTGTCGGACATGCTCAAGGGCAAGCAGGGCCGGTTCCGCCAGAACCTGCTCGGCAAGCGCGTGGACTTCTCGGGCCGTTCGGTCATCGTGACCGGTCCGGAACTCAAGCTGCACCAGTGCGGCCTGCCGAAGAAGATGGCGCTCGAACTCTTCAAGCCGTTCATCTACTCGCGGCTGGAGGCCAAGGGCCTGTCCTCGACCGTGAAGCAGGCGAAGAAGCTGGTCGAGAAGGAGCGCCCGGAGGTCTGGGACATCCTCGACGAGGTGATCCGCGAACACCCGGTGCTGCTGAACCGCGCGCCGACGCTGCACCGTCTGGGCATCCAGGCGTTCGAGCCGATCCTGATCGAAGGCAAGGCGATCCAGCTTCACCCGCTGGTCTGCTCGGCCTTCAACGCCGACTTCGACGGCGACCAGATGGCCGTTCACGTGCCCCTCTCGCTGGAAGCCCAGCTGGAAGCGCGCGTGCTGATGATGTCGACCAACAACGTGCTGTCGCCCGCCAACGGCGCGCCGATCATCGTGCCGTCGCAGGACATGGTTCTGGGGCTCTATTACACCACGATGGAGCGCCGCGGCATGAAGGGCGAGGGCATGGCCTTCTCGTCCGTCGAAGAGGTCGAGCACGCCCTTGCCGCCGGCGAGGTGCATCTGCACGCGACCATCACTGCCCGGATCAAGCAGATCGACGACGAGGGCAACGAGGTCATCAAGCGCTACCAGACGACGCCGGGCCGCCTGCGGCTGGGGAACCTGCTGCCCTTGAACGCCAAGGCCCCGTTCGAGCTGGTGAACCGGCTCCTGCGCAAGAAGGACGTGCAGAACGTCATCGACACCGTCTACCGCTACTGCGGCCAGAAGGAGTCGGTGATCTTCTGCGACCAGATCATGGGCATGGGCTTCCGCGAGGCATTCAAGGCCGGCATCTCGTTCGGCAAGGACGACATGCTGATCCCGGACACCAAGTGGCCGATCGTGAACGAGGTTCGCGATCAGGTGAAGGAGTTCGAGCAGCAGTACATGGACGGCCTGATCACCCAGGGCGAGAAGTACAACAAGGTCGTCGACGCCTGGTCCAAATGCTCGGACAAGGTGGCGGGCGAGATGATGGCCGAGATCTCGGCGGTCCGGTATGACGACGCCGGCGCCGAGAAGGAGCCGAACTCGGTCTACATGATGTCCCACTCGGGCGCCCGGGGTTCGCCTGCCCAGATGAAGCAGCTGGGCGGGATGCGCGGCCTGATGGCCAAGCCGAACGGCGAGATCATCGAGACGCCGATCATCTCGAACTTCAAGGAAGGCCTCACCGTGCTCGAGTACTTCAACTCGACCCACGGCGCCCGGAAGGGTCTGGCCGACACGGCGCTCAAGACGGCGAACTCGGGCTACCTGACCCGCCGTCTGGTGGACGTGGCGCAGGACTGCATCGTGCGCAGCCACGACTGCGGCACCGAGAACGCGATCACGGCTTCGGCCGCGGTGAACGAGGGCGAGGTCGTCAGCCCGCTCTCCGAGCGCGTGCTGGGTCGTGTCGCGGCCGAGGACATCCTTGTCCCGGGCACGGACGAGGTCGTGGTGGCCAGGGGCGAGCTGATCGACGAACGCCGCGCCGACCTGATCGACCAGGCGAACGTGGCGCTGGTGCGCATCCGCAGCCCGCTGACCTGTGAAGCGGAAGAGGGCGTCTGCGCCATGTGCTACGGGCGTGACCTTGCCCGCGGCACGCTGGTCAACATCGGCGAGGCGGTCGGCATCATCGCTGCCCAGTCGATCGGCGAACCCGGCACGCAGCTCACGATGCGGACCTTCCACATCGGCGGCATCGCGCAGGGGGGCCAGCAGTCGTTCCTCGAGGCGTCGCAGGAAGGCAAGATCGAGTTCCGCAACCCGAACCTGCTGGAGAACGCGAACGGCGAGGCGATCGTCATGGGCCGCAACATGCAGCTCGCGATCATCGACGAGGCGGGGCAGGAGCGTGCGACGCACAAGCTGACCTACGGCGCCAAGGTCCATGTCAAGGACGGCCAGGCGGTGAAACGCGGTACGCGGCTCTTCGAATGGGACCCCTATACCCTGCCGATCATCGCCGAGAAAGCCGGCGTGGCACGGTTCGTGGATCTCGTCTCGGGGATCTCGGTGCGCGAGGATACCGACGAAGCCACCGGCATGACCCAGAAGATCGTGTCCGACTGGCGCTCGACGCCGAAGGGCGGCGACCTGAAACCGGAAATCATCATCATGAATCCGGAGACGGGCGATCCGATGCGGAACGAGGCGGGCAACCCGATCTCCTATCCGATGTCGGTGGAGGCGATCCTGTCGGTCGAGGACGGCCAGACAGTCCGGGCCGGCGACGTGGTGGCGCGTATCCCGCGCGAAGGCGCGCGGACCAAGGACATCACCGGGGGTCTTCCCCGCGTGGCGGAACTCTTCGAGGCCCGTCGTCCGAAGGACCACGCGATCATCGCCGAGAACGACGGCTACGTCCGCTTCGGCAAGGACTACAAGAACAAGCGCCGCATCACGATCGAGCCGGTCGACGAGACGCTGAACTCGGTCGAATACATGGTGCCGAAAGGCAAGCACATCCCGGTGCAGGAAGGCGACTTCGTGCAGAAGGGCGACTACATCATGGACGGCAACCCGGCCCCGCACGACATCCTTCGGATTCTGGGCGTCGAGGCGCTTGCGAACTACATGATCGACGAGGTGCAGGAGGTATACCGACTGCAGGGCGTGAAGATCAACGACAAGCACATCGAGGTGATCGTGCGGCAGATGCTGCAGAAATACGAGATCCTCGACTCGGGCGAGACGACGCTGCTCAAGGGCGAGCATGTCGACAAGGCCGAGCTTGACGAGGTCAACGACAAGGCCGTGCAGCACGGGATGCGTCCCGCCCATGCCGAGCCGATCCTGCTCGGGATCACCAAGGCGTCGCTGCAGACCCGCAGCTTCATCTCGGCGGCCTCGTTCCAGGAGACGACGCGCGTTCTCACCGAGGCTTCGGTGCAGGGCAAGCGCGACAAGCTCGTCGGCCTGAAGGAGAACGTGATCGTGGGCCGTCTGATCCCGGCCGGCACGGGTGGCGCCACCACCCGCGTCAAGAAGATCGCGCACGACCGTGACCAGGTGGTCATCGACGCCCGCCGTGCCGAGGCGGAATCCGCCGCGGCACTCGCCGCCCCGACCGACGAGGTCATCGACCTCGGTTCCGAGGACTCGGGACTGGTCGAGACGGTGGAAAGCCGCGACGAGTGAACGCGGAAACATGACACGAGGCCCCCGCACCGCCGGTGCGGGGGCCTTCGTTGTTTCCGGAACAGGCGATCCACAGGTCGAGGCCGGTTCCCGCTTCGGGACGGGCGGTCGCCGTGCCGGAACCAGTCAGGGCCCTGCACGACCGGCGGTCGCTCGTGCGCCCGGCAGTCATGCACCTCGGTTGCTGTCGGACCCCGCTTGTGTCCGATACAAGTCTCGCCTTTCGCCAATCGGGATGCGCGGGTAGGCTCCGGACGCTTACGGAGGTCATCTTGCAGCTCTCGGACAATCTGCGCGGCGCTCTTGTCATGACGGTGGCGATGGCGGCCTTCACGGTCAACGATGCCCTGATGAAGGCGGTGACCCAGACCCTGCCGCTGTTCGAGGCCATCGCTCTCCGCGGGTTGGCGACGCTGCCCTTGCTGCTCCTCTATGGCTGGACCACGAATGGACTGTGCTTTCGCATACCACCGCGCGACCGCAAGCTGATGTCGATCCGCGCCGGGGCCGACGTGCTGGCCACGATCTTCTATCTCTCGGCGCTGATGTTCCTGCCGCTCGCCAACCTGGTGGCGATCCTCCAGTCGCTGCCGCTTGCGGTGACGCTGGTTGCCGCGCTGTTCCTCGGTGAGCCGCTCGGCTGGCGGAGGCTGACGGCGATCCTCGTGGGCTTTGGCGGCGTGCTCCTGATCGTGAAGCCCGGGGCAGAGGGCTTCACCCTCTGGTCGCTTGCCGGTCTCGCTTCGGTCGGCTGCGTGGTGGCGCGCGATCTCGTCACCCGGCAGATCGGCCCCGCGATCCCCTCGGCGACGGTCGCGATCTGGAACTCGGTTGCGGTGACGGCAATGGGCCTCGCCGTCTGCCTGGTGACCGGGATGCGGGCCCCGACGCCGGCCGAGGCTGGCCTGATCGCAGCGGCGGCGGGCGCCCTGATCGTGGGCTATCTCTTCATAGTGGCTGCCATGCGGGTCGGCGATATCGGCACGGTCTCACCCTTCCGGTATACCGCGCTCATCTGGGCCATCGGACTCGGCTGGCTCATCTTCGGCAATCTTCCGTCCACCTCCACGCTGGTCGGGTCCGTCATCGTCGCGGCCACCGGGATCTTCACGCTCTGGCGCGAGGCCCGGCTGGCGCGAGGCCGCAAGGAAGCCGCTGTTGACATCCCCCGCGACTCCCCCTATACGCCGCCTACCTGAGCTGCGGGCCCCTGTGCCTGCGGCCGGGCTCAGTGAACTGTAGTGGTCATGATCCGGGCCCGCGCGCCCCGATCCTCTGGAATTCCACCGCGTCGTCCCCGCCAAAGGGACGTCCGCGGTTTTGGTGTTTGTGCGAACAGGCACCGCGAACGGCGCCCCCCGACCGGATCCGGGCAGGCGTGAATGAAACGGGTTGCAACACGGGGAACGTGAATGCCAACGATCCAACAGCTCATCCGCAAGCCGCGGGAGCCGAAACGAGTCCGCTCCAAGTCCCAGCACCTGGAGTCCTGCCCGCAGAAGCGTGGCGTCTGCACGCGCGTCTACACCACGACGCCGAAGAAGCCGAACTCCGCTATGCGTAAGGTCGCCAAGGTCCGCCTGACCAACGGCTTCGAGGTGATCTCCTACATCCCCGGCGAAAAGCACAACCTGCAAGAGCACTCCGTCGTGCTCATCCGTGGCGGCCGCGTGAAGGACCTTCCCGGCGTGCGTTACCACATCCTGCGCGGTGTCCTCGATACCCAGGGTGTCAAAGATCGTCGTCAACGCCGTTCGAAATACGGCGCGAAGCGTCCGAAATAAGGAGTTCCGGGGATGTCCCGTCGTCACGCAGCCGAGAAGCGCGAAATCCTGCCCGACGCCAAGTTCGGCGATACGGTTCTGACCAAGTTCATGAACAACCTGATGATCGACGGCAAGAAGTCGGTCGCGGAGTCCATTGTCTACAACGCGCTCGACCGCGTGCAGACCCGCCTGAAGCGCGAGCCGCTCGAAGCCTTCCATGAGGCGCTCGACAACGTGAAGCCTTCGGTCGAAGTGCGCTCGCGCCGCGTCGGCGGTGCGACGTACCAGGTGCCGGTCGAAGTCCGCACCGAGCGCCGTGAGGCCCTTGCGATCCGCTGGCTCATCACCGCAGCGCGCAAGCGCAACGAAAACACCATGGAAGAGCGTCTCGCCGCCGAACTCGCCGATGCCTGCAACAACCGCGGGACGGCCGTGAAGAAGCGCGAAGACACCCACAAGATGGCCGACGCGAACAAGGCGTTCAGCCATTACCGCTGGTAACCCTTCAGCCTGAGGACCATCCCAATGGCACGCGACTACCCCCTCGAGCTGTACCGGAACTTCGGGATCATGGCTCACATCGACGCCGGTAAAACGACGACGACCGAGCGGATCCTGTACTACACCGGGAAATCCCACAAGATCGGCGAGGTGCACGACGGCGCCGCGACGATGGACTGGATGGAGCAGGAGCAGGAGCGGGGGATCACCATCACCTCGGCTGCGACCACCACCTTCTGGGAGCGCACCGAGGACGGCAAGACCCCGATGACGCCGAAGCACCGCTTCAACATCATCGACACCCCCGGCCACGTCGACTTCACCATCGAGGTGGAGCGTTCGCTGGCGGTGCTCGACGGGGCCGTGTGCCTTCTCGACGCCAACGCCGGCGTCGAGCCGCAGACCGAGACCGTCTGGCGCCAGGCCGACCGCTACAAGGTTCCGCGGATCGTGTTCGTCAACAAGATGGACAAGATCGGCGCCGACTTCTTCAACTGCGTGAAGATGATCAAGGACCGCACCGGCGCGACCCCCGCCCCGATCGCCCTGCCGATCGGTGCCGAGGACAAGCTGGAAGGCATCATCGATCTCGTCACGATGAAGGAGTGGGTCTACCAGGGCGAAGACCTGGGAGCCTCCTGGATCATCAAGGACGTCCGTGACGAACTCAAGGCCGAGGCCGAAGAGTGGCGCGGCAAGCTCATAGAACTCGCCGTCGAGCAGGACGACGAGGCGATGGAGGCCTACCTCGAAGGCAACGAGCCCGACGTCCCGACCCTGCGGAAGCTGATCCGCAAGGGCTGTCTCGCGATGGCCTTCGTTCCGGTGACCGCGGGCTCCGCGTTCAAGAACAAGGGCGTGCAACCGGTCCTGAACTCGGTGATCGACTACCTGCCGTCGCCGCTCGACGTGCCGGCCTACATGGGCTTCGCCCCGGGCGACGAGACCGAGACGCGGAACATCCCGCGCTCCGCCGATGACGCGCAGCCCTTCGCTGCGCTGGCGTTCAAGATCATGAACGACCCCTTCGTGGGCTCGCTCACCTTCACCCGGCTCTACTCGGGCGTGCTCAAGAAGGGTGACCAGATGGTCAACTCGACGAAGGGCAAGCGCGAGCGCGTGGGTCGGATGATGATGATGCACGCCATCAACCGGGAAGAGATCGACGAAGCCTTTGCGGGCGACATCATTGCGCTGGCCGGTCTGAAAGAGACCACCACCGGTGACACCCTCTGCGACCCGAACAACCAGGTCGTTCTGGAAACCATGACCTTCCCCGAGCCGGTGATCGAGATCGCCGTCGAGCCGAAGACCAAGGCCGACCAGGAGAAGATGGGTCTGGCGCTCGCGCGTCTGGCCGCCGAGGACCCGTCCTTCCGCGTCGAGACCGACTTCGAGTCGGGACAGACGATCATGAAGGGCATGGGCGAACTTCACCTCGACATCCTCGTCGACCGCATGAAGCGCGAGTTCAAGGTCGAGGCGAACATCGGTGCGCCGCAGGTGGCCTACCGCGAGACCATCTCGCGCGCTGCCGAGATCGACTACACCCACAAGAAGCAGACCGGCGGCACGGGCCAGTTCGCCCGCGTCAAGCTGCAGATCGACCCGACGGAACCCGGCCAGGGCTACTCGTTCGAGTCGAAGATCGTGGGCGGTGCGGTGCCGAAGGAATACATTCCGGGCGTCGAGAAGGGCATCAAGTCGGTCATGGACTCGGGTCCGCTCGCGGGCTTCCCTGTGATCGACTTCAAGGTCGCGCTGATCGACGGTGCCTTCCACGACGTCGACTCCTCGGTGCTGGCGTTCGAAATCGCCGCGCGTGCCGCAATGCGTGAGGGCCTGAAGAAGGCCGGCGCGAAGCTGCTCGAGCCGATCATGAAGGTCGAGGTGGTGACCCCGGAAGAATATACCGGTGGCATCATCGGCGACCTGACCTCGCGCCGGGGCATGGTGCAGGGCCAGGACACTCGCGGCAACGCGAACGTCATCAACGCCTTCGTTCCGCTCGCCAACATGTTCGGCTACATCAACACGCTGCGCTCGATGTCCTCGGGCCGCGCCGTGTTCTCGATGCACTTCGATCACTACGACGCGGTGCCGCAGAACATCTCGGACGAGATCCAGAAGAAATACGCCTAAGCGCGGTGGGCGGTCAGCCCACCCTACCAACCCCGTAGGGTGCACCCCACCCGCGACACTTTCAGGAGGCCTCG
>NZ_JBQPXH010000028.1:0-17866 GCF_052244495.1 Rhodobacter sp. NSM | reverse complement strand
CCCGATGGCCATTCCGCCCGAGGAAGCCGAACGCCGCTGCCGCCGCGCGCTGATGGAAGCGTGGATCGGCCGGGAAAGTGCCACCTTCCGCCTGCCACCCTCGCGCCTCGCTCTCGATCCGGCCGACGTGATCCGGCTCGCGCATGACGGCCGTGAAGTGGAATTCCGGCTCGTATCGGTGGCCGATGCCGAGGCGCGCGGGATCGAGGCGGTGCGCCAGGACCGGGCCGCCTACGATCTGCCACCTGGCGATCCGCGGCCCGCGTCGCTCGCCAGCCCCGTCGTCTTCGGGACGCCGGAGGTGGTGATGCTGGACCTGCCGCAGATCAGCGAGGACCAACCCGGCCATCGCCCCCTGATCGCCGCCCATGCCAGCCCCTGGCCGGGTGAGATCGCCGTGTTCCGCAGCGCGTCGACGGATGGCTTCAACCTCCTGACGACCTTCGGCAGTCGGGCGCGGATCGGTACGCTGGCCTTCGACTTCTTTCCCGGCCCGACGTCCCGCTTCGATCTGGGCAATGCGCTGGTCGTCGATCTGCTGTCGGGGACGCTCGAGAGCGTGACGGACGTCGCGCTCTTTGGCGGGGCCAATGCAATTGCGGTCGAGAGTGCCGCTGGCCAAAGGGAGATCGTCCAGGCGGGCGCGGCCGAACTAATCGCCCCAGGCCGATACCGGCTCACCCGCCTCCTGCGCGGCCAGCGTGGGACGGAGCACGCGATGGGCAACCCGGCCCCGGCCGGAGCGCGGGTCGTGGTGCTGGACGCGACGCTAGCCCCGCTGCCTATCGCCGAGGCTGACCTCGGCCTGCCTTGGAACTGGCGGATCGGCCCGGCCGCGCGGGCGGTCAGTGACGCAAGCTATGCCGCGCTGGGCTTCACCCCGACCGGGCGGGGCCTCGTGCCCTTCGCCCCGGTCCATGTCGAACAGCCGTGGCGGATCGCGCGCAGCCCGGGCGACCTGACCATTCGCTGGACACGACGGTCCCGCTTGCTGGTCGCCGATGCCTGGGAACAGGTCGAGGTGCCGCTCGCAGAAGACCTGGAAAGCTACGATGTCCAGATCCTCGACGGGGCCGCCGTCAAGCGCACTCTGAGCAGTGGCACGCCCTCTGTCCTCTACACCGCTGCCCAGCAGACCGCCGATTGGGGCGCACCGCTCGGGCCCGGCGAGACGCTGGCGATCCGCATCTTTCAGCTCTCGAACCGCCTCGGCCGCGGCACGCCTGCGACCGTAACCCTTCAGTTCTGACGGGAACCCCCATGTCCGACACCACGACCCATCTGGGCCTGCCTTACCTGTTAGCGGCTCAGGCGCAGAAGCATGTCACCCACAACGAGGCGCTGCGGCTGCTCGATGCCATGGTGCAGCTGTCGGTTCTCGACCGCACCCGCACCACACCGCCCGCTAGCCCTGCGGACGGCAACCGGCACCTCGTTGCCTCCGGCGCGACCGGCCTCTGGGCCGGGTGGGATCTGAACATCGCTCTCTGGATCGACGGGGCATGGATCCGGCTTGTGCCGCGCACCGGTTGGCTCACTTGGGTCGCGGCCGAGGGGCTGTTCCTCGTCTGGACCGGCAGCGCCTGGGAGGTGGTGGCCGAGCCGCGCGACGTGTCGGACGCAGTCTTCAGCCTGGTGAACGACGCAGACCCGACGAAGAAGGCCACCTTCTCGCTGGCAGGCATCAGCGCCGGAACCACCCGCAGCTTCACGCTGCCGAATACCTCGTCGGAACTCGCGATCCTGGCGGGCACGCAGACCTTCACCGGCAACAAGACGTTTTCCGGGACGCTGACCGCCTCGGGTACGGTTACCGTTTCGGCCGCCAGCGCAAGCATCGGCACGGCGACGACGACCGCCACCTATGGCATGGGCATCGGCGCCACGACGACGGGCGTCACCAAGACCTTGAACATCGGGACCGGCGGCGCGTCCGGATCGACTACGGTCGTGAACATCGGCTCGGCCAGCGCCGGTGCGGGCGGCACGACCGTCATCAATACGCCGACGGTAACCTTCGCCAATGCCGTCACACAAGTTGGCATGCCGCAGGCGAACCTGACCGCGCAGCTTCTGGGCCTCGGCGGGGCCACAGCGGACAGTTACAACCGGGTTTCGGTCAACACGCCTGCTGTGCTGCTGAACAACGCAGGCGCCGGGATCGAGGCCACCGTCAACAAGGCGGCGGCAGGGAATGACGCGGCCTTTGCCTTCAAGACCGGCTTCTCCGCCCGAGCGCTGATCGGGCTCCTCGGCAACGACGACTTCAGCTTCAAGGTCAGCCCGGATGGCTCGGCCTTCTTCGACGCGATCCGCACCGACCGCACCAGCGGCCAAGTGGAACTGCCACAGCCCACGGTTCTGCCGGGGCTTGCCGCAGCGCCATCTCCGCCGCCCACAGGGAAGGCAACCCTTTATGCGCGCAGCCGCGCCGGTGCGCCGTGGATCGACGTCATGCGCCCCTCCGGCCGGGACTTCCCGCTCCAGCCCCACTTTGGGGTGAACCGCATCGCCAATTGGTCCCCCTCGGTCAGCACCACGATCACGACCGAGGGCCTGCCGATCACCTCGGTCGGCACCGTCTCACACCCGACCCTCGTCTCCACGAACCTGGCCGCCAGCATGCGGCGCTGGCGTCTGACCTCGGCGGCCGTCGTGGACTCGGTGGCCGATCAGCGCTCCGCAGGTTGGGCCTGCTGGCGCGGGAACGCGGCGGGCCTCGGCGGCTGGACCTTCGTGACGCGGATTTCGCTGACGACGTTGCAGGCGACCGGAATGGGCTTCTTCGGCCTCTACGGCTCCACCGCCGCGCTCGCCACCACGCTGACGCTCGCAGCCGCCATCAACTGCATCGGCATCGGCTTCCAGCGCGGGACGCACACCCGTTGGCAACTGGTCGCGAACGACGGCACCGGGGCGCCGACGCTCACCGACATGGGCGCGTCCTTCGCCATCGCCACGGGCGGGGTGCTGACCCTGTTCATCGCCGCGCCGCCGAACGGATCATCCGTCTGGGTGCGGGTGGTCGACGAGGTCTCAGGCGCGGTATTCGAGCAGGAGATCACCGCTGACCTGCCCGCCGCGACGCAGTTCCTGTCGCCGCGGCTGTTCCTGAACACCGGCGCGACGGCCGCCGCCGTCGCCTACGACTGCGCCGGGGTCTATCTGGAGACGGATTTTTGAGCAGAGCGCTTTGCCTATAGTCCTGAGAACAGCGCGGCATTAGGCTCGGCGCATGAACGAAGAAGCCGAAAAACGTATCGCCGCAAAGCTCGCCAAAGCGATGGCGATTCTGTGTGTCCGAAACTCGCGCCTCGAAGACCTGCACGCCGGAACGGTTCCGGTCACGAAAACCGGCGACTGGTCCGACGTCCTCGTCCTCGATGCCGACGGCAACCGTATCCCATGGCGCGACGTGTCGCGGATCGACGACGACGAGATGCAGGCACTGATGCGCGATGTCGTAAACCGCCTCTACACCTTCCAACTTCATGCCGGAAATCCGGCCATGCAGGCCGAGATCGAGAAGTGGCTGTCGGTTGCGGGAAAGTGGGACGAGCCTCAGATCGACAATCGGATGCTGGGCCGGGGTCGCACTGCCGACTGATGTGAGAACGTCTGGTTGCGCTTCTGGTAGGTCGGTTTCTCAGGGAACGACCGGATAGAAGGGGCGGCCCCAGTCACCTGCAGGGTTATCCATCATCAGGTCAACGAACACCGGAACGAGGAATGCAAGGATCGCAGCCCCGTCGCGCACCTGGGCTCGGTTGACCCCGCTGTTCCAGGTCGCCCCGCCATGCACCAGCTGATTGCGTAGGACATAGAGACGGTCGAAAACGAAGCTCAGCACCCGCGCGCTGTCGCCAGCCTGAAACGCTTGTGCAAAGGACCGAGCCGATGCCTTGAAGCGATCTTCCCAATCCGCGAACCCGTCGATCCCGTTGTGGTGCTGCCAGAACGGATTGAAGACATAGCGGTTGTCCAGAAGCAGGCGCACCGGCCCGGAGAAGCGTTGCCAGACAGCCTTGTAGATGCGGCGCTCGCTGTCCAATGCGGTCAGCCGTCCGAAGTAGTCAAGGAAGGCCGCGCGTTCGCCCTGCGGAATCGACTGGAACTCTCGTTCGTCTGCATAAGCGGCGTTGAAGGCGATCCAGAGGAAGATGAAACGGGCGTCGTCGTCCCCGTCGCATGCCTCGGCCCGACCGATCCAGCTGATGGCGCGGTGGACGCGCAGGCCCATCGTCTCGGGGAAACCTGCCCGAATGGCACGCTGTTTTCCCTTGAGGGTGGCGAAAGTCAGTGTGTCAGGCATCAAATGGATCCTCTCAAATTCGGGTCACGGCATGGCGACAAAGTCTGAGCGGCGGTGCCCTTCGACCATGTCGCGCAGTACCTGCGGGGACAGCACCTCGACCTTGTCGCCCCATTGGTAGAGATGCCAGGCCATCTCGAGCCAACCCGCCGCGTGGAAACGCACAATCAGGCTGCCATCGGCCTGCGGTTCCAACACCTGCCGCGGATGGAAGCGGAAGCCTGCGGCCCGATCGGCGGCCTCCGGGGCAAACCGCCAGACAACCTCGCCGTATTGCGCCGGATCCTGCCAGACGCCAAAGGCCTGCGCGGCGTATTCGGCGATGGTGAATCCCTCCTGCAAGGCGAAGCTTTCGTTCAGTGTCTCGGCCTCGTGGATGAGGTCGATTCGGAAGTTGCGCACCTCATCGGCCTTGGCCGGATCGCGGGCAGCCAGATAGGTCCGATGGCCCAATAGCACGCCGTGCGGTTCCAGGACGCGAGGCGCTGCGTCTTGATTATAACGCACGCGTAGACGGAAGGGACCACGCAGGGCTTCGATGATCGCGTCAAGGATTGCCGGTTGAAGGCTGACCTTCGGTCCGGGCCTTGTGACCTGGCCCATCGCCATCAGCACTGCCTCGGCATCCGCCTCGACCCGCGCCCGGGCGGGAACCCGCGCGAGCATGCCATCGCGCAGGTCGTTCAAGGCCTTGGCGTGGCGCAGCCTTCCCTCGGACTCGGCCGTTCGGGCCGCGATGTCCAGCGCTTCGACACCGGTTTCGTGCCGCAGTTGCAACTGCGACAAGCCGGAAATTACCAGCCGCCAGCGCCGCTTGCGGTCCTCTCCATCCTCAGCTTCGACATTGCCGAAAGTCTCCTCAAGCGCATCGGTCATTCGCTGCGCGGTGCGGTGCGAGACGCCGAATTCCTCGCAGATATCCTCTAGACTGACGCCGCCGCGCCGTGCAGCGGCAATCTGGGCAAGACGGATCAGATCTTGAGCCTTGGAAAACGACATGCGGCCTCGCAAGCCTGTCAGATATTGTCACCCCTGCAGGCTAGGAAGGTTGGTGCGACCTGTCGAGCCGATTCCCGAGTGATTTCCATCACCAGTTCCTTGGCCCGGCAGGTGCACCAACGAATTGAGAGGAAGAACAATGGCTGGTCGTGTCATCAGGATCGAAAGGGTTTCATCGCGTGTCGGCAGCGTCGAGGAGCCTGTCGTCACGTCTAAGGGCTATCAGCTTGCCGATCCGGCGCATGGCAAACACAAACACCACGCCGAACACGCGACCTATGTCCGGACGCTGGACGAGGCGGCCTCGCTTGTCAGTCGTGGCTTTTCGCTGCGCATGGGCGCAAAAGGCAAGCCGCCCTCGCTGATCGCGCCGAAGAGCCTCCGGATCGTGCGAGAGGGTGATGTGTAGTTGGCTTGAACCTGCGCAAGGTTCAGCGGGGGGCACGCCGATTTATTGGCGCCCCGAGCCCGACAGGAATTGACACCCCAGGAGATTATTGAAGAACCTGTGACCTGACGAGACGATTCCGCTTCGGGTTGCGCTCATTTACGATTTCAAGGCGACCATGAGAAACCTCGGCGGCAACATCCTTTTCTCGGCGACCGACCTGATGCGGTTCATGGGCTGTGCCCACGCAACGACGCTCGACCTGATGCGCCTGCGCGGCGAGGGGCCGGAGCCGGGCGAGGATACCGAGGATGCGGCGCTGCTTCAGAAACAGGGCGATGCGCATGAAGCAGGGCATCTGCAGAAGCTGAAGTCCGCCGGGAAAGCCGTGCTGGAAATTCCCCGAGGCGATCTGGTCGCCGATGCGAAAGCGACCCAAGCGGCGCTGGCTCAGGGTGCCGAAGTGGTTTTTCAGGGGGCCTTCCTGTCCGGCACCTGGGGCGGCTGGTCGGACTTCCTAGAGCGCGTGGAGCGCCCATCGGCGCTCGGGCCCTTCAGCTATGAAGTGGCCGATACCAAGCTGAAGCGCAGGCCGCATCCCAAGCATGTGCTGCAACTGGTCTTGTACTCTGACTTGCTGACCGAAGTGCAGGGTGTCGCGCCGGAATTCGCCCATGTCGAACTGGGCACCGGCGAGCGCGCGACCCTTCGGCTTGCGGACTACGCCCACTACGCCCGGGCGGCGCGGGGGCGGCTGGAGGCCTTCGTGGCGGAGCCGACGCCGACTAGGCCAATCCCCTGCGCCGACTGCGGGCTTTGTCGCTGGGCCGATCATTGCGAAAGCGTCTGGCAGGCCGAGGACAGCCTGTTCAACGTGGCGAACATCAGCCGCGGGCAGGTCAAGAAGCTGGAGGCGGCCGGGATCATCACGATGGCGGCTCTTGCGGAACGGGATCGCCCGGTGCGGGGCATGGCCGAGGGCACCCGCGGGCGACTGGTGACACAGGCCCGGTTGCAGCACGCCCGCAAGACCGGCGCCCCGTCCTTCGAGTTGCGCGCACCCGAGCCCGGCAAGGGATTTGACCTGCTCCCGGAACCGCAGCCGGGCGATCTGTTCTACGACATCGAAGGCGATCCGCACTACGAGGGCGGCCTCGAATATCTGCACGGCGTCTGGTGCGACGGGCAGTTCCGCGCTTTCTGGGCGCATGACCACGCGGCCGAGGCCAAGGTGCTCGCGGAGCTACTGGCCTTCTTCCGCGCGCGGCTGGAGGCGTTCCCGAACGCCCGCATCTATCATTATGCGGCCTACGAGATCACCGCGCTGCGCCGCCTGTCCACGAAATATGGGATCGGCGAGGCGTTCCTTGACCGATTGCTGCGCGAACGGCGCTTTGTCGATCTGTTCGCGGTCGTGCGCGGCGGGTTGATCGGATCGGAACGCAACTATTCCATCAAGTCGATGGAGGCGTTTTACGGTCGGGTGCGCGAGGGCGAGGTCAAGACGGCGGGCGGATCGGTTGTCGCCTATGAACGCTGGCGCGAAACGCAGGACCAGCAGATCCTCGATGAGATTGAGGATTACAATCGCATCGACTGCATTTCGACCGAGGAACTGCGCGACTGGCTTGTGGGTATCCGGCCTGCGGGGACGTGGCCTACGCTGGCCCCAGATGCCGGGCCGAAAGAGACTGAGGAAGATGCCGATGCGCAGGCCTTGCGCACGGCACTTGCCGCGTCAGACCTGCCCGAGGACCGGCAGGCGCTGCTGTTCAACCTCGGCCTTTTCCACAAGCGCGAGGCCAAGCCCGCGCAATGGGCAGTGTTCGACTCCGCGTCCAAGGACGAGGACGACCTGCTCGACAATCTGGACGCGCTGGCGGGGCTGGAAGCGATTGGTCCGATCGAGCCGGTCAAGCGGTCCTTCGCCCGCAGCTATCGCTTCCCGCTGCAAGAGACGAAGCTTCGCTCCGGAAAGGGCGCGACGGTGCCAGTGTTCGATGGCCCGCCGATCTCGGTCAGCATCATCGACATGGATCGCAAGGCACGGCAGGTCACGGTGAAGGCCGGCCCGGGGAAGGATCATCTTCTGGGTGACCGGGTGAACCTGCACCCCGACTGGCCACTTGACCCCAAACCCATCCCTGGCGCCTTGCGTGACGTCATCGCCGACCAATGCGGGCCGCGCGCCTGGCGGGCGGTCGACGATCTGCTGTCGCGCGCAGCACCCCATCTGAAAACCGGCCCGCTGGTGTCCGTGGTCGACCCCGTTGCGGGCACCATCGCGGCGGTCGGGGCGATGGACGAAACCGTGCTGCCGATCCAGGGACCGCCCGGCACGGGCAAAACCTATGTCACTGCCCGGGCGATCCTGTCGCTGGTGCGGAAAGGCGCAAGGGTCGGCGTGACCTCGAACAGCCACGAAGCGATCCGCAACGTCCTGATGGGTTGCCTGAGTGCTCTCGAGGATGACGATCTGCCGATCACGCTGGATCTGGTTCACAAGACCAGCGGCGACGATGACGGCTACCCCGAGGATTGCCCGGTGCGCCGCACCACCAGCAATGACGATGCGGCGGGCGGCCGGCATGTTGTCGGCGCGACGGCGTGGTTCTTCTCTCGCGACGAGAATGTGCAGGCCTTCGACTGGCTCTTCGTGGACGAAGCGGGGCAAGTGGGTCTGGCTAACATGGTCGCCATGGGCCGGGCGGCGCGCAATATCGTGTTGGTCGGTGACCCGCGCCAACTGCCGCAGGTGATCCAGGGGGCGCATCCTGAGCCTGCGAACCTGTCCTGCCTTGACTGGATGCTGGGCGACCATGCGACCGTGCCGCCGGACCGTGGCATCTTCCTGCCCGTCTCGCGCCGGATGCATCCCGAGGTCTGTCGCTTCATCTCGGACCAGGTCTATGAGGGGCGGCTGAACAGCCACCCCGACACCGCGCGGCAGGCCGTCCTTGAGACGCGCTTCCCCCAGGCCGGAGCATTCTGGGTGCCGGTCCTTCACGAGGGCAACGCGCAGATCGCAGCCGAAGAGGTTGAAGCGATCCGAGCGGCCGTGGCCGAGTTGCTGACTGGAACGTGGACAGAGAAGGACGGCACCACCCGCCCGATGCAGGCCAGCGACATCATCGTCGTCGCCCCCTACAACGCGCAGGTCAACGCCCTGCGCGACGCGCTGCCGGACGCTATCCGTGTGGGCACCGTGGACAAGTTCCAGGGACAGGAGGCGCCGGTCTGCCTTGTCTCGATGACCGCGTCCTCGGCCGAGGAAACCTCGCGCGGGATGGAGTTCCTGTTCTCGCTCAACCGCATCAACGTTGCGGTATCGCGTGCCAAGGGGCTGGCACTGGTCTTCGGCGCGCCGCGTCTGCGCGAGGCGAAATGCGAGACGGTCGAGCAGATGCGGCTTGTGAACACGCTCTGTGCTTTGCCCGTATTCAAACAGAACGAAAGAGGAAGTGCATGAGCGAGAACGAGTGGTTTGAAATGCGTCCGCAGAAGGCTCAGGCCTATGGCCGCCCCGAGGCCGGTGGCTTCCTTGTCCGCACGGGCTCGACGGCGATGCGGGAAGGCTCCCCTCGTGTGAAGCGGGATCGCGAGGAGCGTGACCGTCTAGTTCGGCAGGCAGTCCTCGTCCCTGACAGTGACCCTGACTTGTATCGTTTTGCGCGCGATCACCTCTTCGGCAGCTCCAGTGTGGCCGGGGGGGGTCGTCAAGGATGGAAACTGCAGTGGACCCCAAAGCTGGCGCAGGGCTCGTGATGGCAAGACGATCAAGGAAGCGCTCGGATAACTGTCCTGTTCGCTGAGATCGGGACAGAGGTTGGGCGAGCAAATGAAGTGTGTAAGTTCTGGCAACAGATTAAGTGAAAGCAGTCTTATGCGTCGCGAACTGAGATGTACTGAATGTCCGTAAAACAAGAGATCAGTGCCAGAGCGCACGACGCGCACATGACAGGCGAGGCATGGGCTGCGTTTATTTCTGCTGAGCTGAAATCTACGTGCAAGGCATATCTCGAGAAACCCGCCTTCCTTCTAGGGCATTCACGCACCGAAAAGCAGACGACGGCGGATTATGCCGGTCGCGAGCTTCTGGAGCTCGTTCAAAACGCAGCGGACGCGGCAAGCGAGGTGGGTGGTTCTGGACGTGTCCTAATCGAGGTGACGCCGGAGGCACTATACGTCGCCAACACTGGGCAGCCGTTCCGGAGAGGTGGTGTCGCGTCCCTGATGACGGCACACACCAGCGACAAGCCAACGCGCGCGGCGCGCATGATCGGCGCGAAGGGGCTGGGGTTTCGTGCGATCCTGAATTGGACTGAGGCCCCCATTATCATCAGTGGTGCGCTTGAGTTGGGGTTCTCGCGGACCCATGCACGCGCCATGGTTGCTGAGCTAGCTAATCAGAACGCTGAGATTGCCGCTAGCTTCAGCGGGGATACTATCAACCTACCTCCATTGCTTGTGTTTCCCGCCACCGGTGCGGAACTAGACTCACTGAGTGAATGCGGCACGCAGGCTGTTGTGCGGCATGCCCGCAGACTTCGGGAAGATGGATATGACACAGTCATCGCCGCTCCACTCGGCAGTACCAAAGCACTGAAGAGAGTCATTGAGCAAGCAACTCAGTTCCAGCCTAGCTTTCTTTTATTCGTCCGAGCGTTGGACGAAATCTGCATTCGACTGCTCGACTATGATGAGAAGAGATGGACAAAGGGTGTGAAAGACAACGGCGATGTATCGCTGTTGCTCGAATGTGGTTCGGAGACCAGCACTCAGGATTGGATTGTCAGGCAGCAAGTAGGTACTATTGGAGAGAAAGAAAACGTACGGGAATTTGAACTCGCCATAGCCATAAGGGCTGGCGAAACGAATGCGCCTGGCAAGTTGCACAGCTTCTTCCCAACCTCTCTGCCGCTACCGTTCTCAGGCCTCTTCCACGCCACACTGGAACTCGACTCTAGCCGCAAGACGATCAATGAAGATTCGCAGCACAACATCGAGGTTCTGCGAGCTCTTGGTCGTCTACACGCCGAAATGCTCACCGAGCTCCGCAAAATGGGCCGAATTTCTGAACCGCTTGACTGGCTTATTGCGCATCAGAAATTTCCAGACGCGCTGAAACCAGTCGCAGAGGCCGCATGGCTGCGGGCAAAAGATCTACCCATCGTCCGGTGTATGGATCGTGTTTGGCGCAAACCCAACAATGCACGAATTGGTCCAATAAACTATGCTGAGTACCTGCCAGCACGACTTTTCGGCCAACTCGCCAGCGTCAGTTCAACTGCCGCAGAGGCGCTCCTGAGGCACGAACTGGGTGTGCCGATGGTGAGCACGAGAGATCTTCTTAATACACTTCGGGACGCAGACCTCAGTTTCTCTGAGCGTGCAAAGGCGATAGTAGGCATCGCGAAAGCCTTTCCAGAAGACCAACACGATCGGCGTTTGTTGATCGACATCAAAGGTAAGGAAATGTCATCGACGGCCACGGCATTTCCCCCTCCCTCCAACGTAGCCAAGCGACACGGGCTTCCCGAATGGGCGAACGCGCGCTTCATCCATCCACAGCTTTGGACCGAACTACTAACTGAGACATCGGGAAATGTCGTCCGCGACAAAATCCACTCGCTGAAAGGGTTCCGTGTCGTTGAGTACAGCGCGGAAGCGGTCATCGCAGCGCTTCGCAGCAGAGTAACGGACCTTCTGAAGAAGAAACGAAGCAATCCTGACCATCTGCAAGCAAGTTTGTTGGCCACGATCTACACTCTGCATGACCGGGGCCGAAACACGCCTCAAGGGGTTTTTCGAGTACGATGCAAAGATGGACAATGGCGCGACATAACAACCGTCCATCTCTCTGAAGATTATGGAATAATTGGACGAACCACGGCGGCTCTCTATCCTGGTCGGCCCGAACTACTGATCGGCACACCACTTGAAAATGGCTTCGGCGAAGAGCCTGTTGATTTGGTCGAGTTCCTCATATGGCTTGGTATCAATCCATGGCCGCGAAAGATAAGCGGACCTCTGCCAGTGAAATGGCGTCAATCGGTGATTGACGCGCTACCTGAGAACTTTCAGGTTACGGACGGAAACACCTCAAGAGAGATTAAAAGCTCGAATCTTTCTTGGGGCTACACGGTCAATGCAACTCATGACACCGTCGACGGACTTGAACGTATTCTAAGTGATGCACCGGCTGAGGCCATTCTAGCATGGCTTGCTCATGATCCGCGGCTTGATCCCCTTGCCCCTATTCCGGCTTTCAGCGTTAGGTTAGAAGCTCGAGAAAACGGCTTATCAAAGTTTCGGACATTTCCGGGAGCTCTCCCCAACTCGGTTCATCTCGATATCCAAACGAGTGCATGGCTCGATTGCCAAGACGGACAGCGCCACGCACCAAGAGACGCAATGATCGAGCCGGGGGTTCTCTCAGCACTATTCGAGGCGCCCCGCGCACCCAGTTCGACTAGCGAGATAGAATTCGGACTCGATAAGGCACATTGGCGAAGAGGCCTTGAGCGTGCAGGCGTGGTGCGAAATTTGGATGACCTCCCCGAAGCACAGGTGTATCGGCTTCTTGCTTCACTTCCAGCAAGGCAGATCAAGCCCGAGGTAGGGAGCAGACTTTTTCTCCAGATCTTGGAACGAGAAGCGTTCGACCCGGAGCTCGGGGGAGTGGACGGAATTACATTTCGTACAGAAGGCAAACTACCTGTCCAGTTTGCAGGGCGCCGAGTTTGGGCTGAACGGGAGGGGGTTCTTTACGCTCAGCGCGATGACTTTCCTTCAGTTGCGAAGTCCCACCTGCGACTCCTCGATTTACCGTCTCGTCGGAATGCTAAACAGGTGATGGCGCGTTTCGGTGTCTCCACACTGCAGAAGGATGCGCTCAATCTCAGGCTTTGCGCCGTAGATGAGGTTGTAGAGGGCGATTCCACAACTTTGCGGTCACGCTTTGATCTATCGAAGCCTTACATAGCCGCCCTCCGCAAAGCGCTATCTCCTGACGGCACTCATCTACGTCGCCTAGAAGCAGTTCAGCTCAAGGTCGCGTCTCATGCCGAGATGGAGCTGTCAATCAACGGCGCCACGATCGTCGAGAAATTGGACCCATGGCGTCACAGCTTCGATGGTGACACATTGGTCATTACAGTCGACGGCACCCGAAGCTTTGAAGAGGTGATGGATCTCGGATGCCATGCAGTGGCGGATGGGCTTGCGGAGCTTTTTGAACTACAAAGCGGCGCAGACTTTATGCCTTTCTTGTCGGCTTCTACGGACGCGCTGCGTCGCGCCCATCTTCAACGTGCCCTACCTTCATTTAGCCAGGAAGAACTTGCTTCGTTGATCGGAGGCATCGATCACGCGTTTGTCTCTCCGTTTGCACCAGACGTAGATGCGGAGACGTTGGCTGCCGGGCCGGCAGCGGCCGCGAACAAGTCGCGCGGTGGGCTAGCTTCATCCGCAGCGGATAGCGGGAACGACGAGCTGGGGCCAGACCCGGACGAGGTTCAAAATGGAGCCAAACCATCCGAGGTCGAGTTGACTGTTCAACAGCGTCAGCCGCAGAACAATACGTCGTTGGAGCGCGCGCCTTTCCCGCGGCGCACGCTACGCGTTTCAGGGCCTACAGGTCACGTCCCAAGTCCAAATGCTACAGACCCACACCGTGCGGCGGATGCGGAGCATTGGACTGCAGCGTTCGAACGCGCCAACGGTCGTTGGCCTCAGCTGGTTGCCCACCTGCAGGGCACAAGGGCTTTTGGCTGTGACTATCTTACTTTTGACAGCGAAGAGGATCGTTCGGCATTCCTAAAGAATCCAACAAGAATTGAACTGGTCAGCCGGTTTATCGAGACAAAGTCCGGCAGTGTTCGATTTTCGGACAATGAATGGCTAGCCGCAAACAACCTGGGTGAACGATACTTCATATATCGGATCAGCTTTAGCGAAGGAGGTCGCGACCAAGCCCAACTGACTGTAGTGCGCAACCCTTCTGCTCGGGGAGAAGCGATACGGACCGAAAGAGAATTGTTGGTCGACAAGGTGAACGGACGAGAGGAGTTTGATTTGGTCGTCGCCGAGCCCCTAGTAGAAGAGCAGCCCGAAGCGCACGTTGCTGCTACAAGACATACTTGAAGGCAGGAGATAGGGTGGTTGTCGCTCTTCCATGACGGCATCGCGAGGTGCAAAACTCTCGGCGCAAAACCACAGACTGAAGTGAGGCGTTATTTAACATCGTAGAATCAGTGTGTTGCGAGGTGGAGAAGGTTGGACCGCAGGCCCATCCCCTCCGCCACTTGCCCTCGCGAAAGCGTTCTCCCGATCCGGCTGCGGCCGGATTTTTCCGTTGTTTTCGGGGGTTATGCAGGAGAGGCTGAGCACTGGCCCCTGTGCCACGAGAGCCGAAAGCGGTCTCTCAGGGCCGATATTCTCCGGACCTGTTGACTTCGCCGATTTGGTGAATTTCGATCAAGGCATTGAATTTACAGAGGTTAATCTCCTGCCTGCTGAACACTTCGATTTCAGGGACATACTTTGAGAAGGAACAGAAATCGAACCTTTGGTCGAATTACGAAGTGGCTGGGCTGTCCCTTCGACCCTCGAGTGGGACTTGCGTGGTGATGCCCGATCATCGAGAAACCCCAGACCGATTTCCGGCCAAGCGGTGCTTCTCATATTCACGCCAGCGGGGCACATGCGCTGTCATCAGCGCCTTGAAGACTTTGCCATGGTTGGGAACCCGTAGATGCAGCAACTCGTGCGCGATCACGAAGTCCTGGAAGCACTTCTCCTGATCGGCCAGGTCCTCGGCAAGTGTGACGATACCGCCGGTTGAGCATGATCCCCACTTGCGCGTCATGCGCTGGATTCGGACGATGCGCGGTGTCGCCTTCAGACGCTCACACCAGTAGTCGACCCGGGCGCGGAGAAAGGCGCGTCGGTCTTCAGGACTCGGCATCGTGATCGCCGTCGAGGAGGATCGCCAGCACCAGATCTACAACCCGGCCGCGATCCTCTTTGCCGAGCCCGAGAAGCGGGCGGTAGAGGGTGGCGCGCAGCTTCCGACGTTCGTCGTCATTGACCCTGGCGTTCGGGAAACGATGCATTTCAGTTTCCGCGTCGCGCGCCAGTTCCATGGCAGAAATGCCGGCGTTACGGAGAGGTTCGTCGTCCTTGAGGTTCCAGTAGACACCAAACGCTCGCGCGGAGAGCCCGCTATCCTTGGCGGCCTTGATCGCCTCCTCCTTTTGCTTTGCCAGCGCCGCCAGCATGTCCATGGCCGCGAGACCAGTGGTGTTTCGATTCTCCAGATCCTTCAGGATCCGCTCGGCCCGGTCCTTCAGTGACTGCAGAACCGGCGCTGTATCCGCCTCGTCCTCGATCTCCTTTTGAAGTCCGCGCACGAGGTTGAATACCTTGCCCTCATCCGAGCCAGGTTCGCCGCGCAGGCCTTCCAGCGTCTTGACGTCGAAGGTCACGGTCTTGGTCAGCTTCCCTAGGCCTTCCTGCGTCGCGCTCTCCTCGACCAGGCGGCGCGTCTTGTAGGCAAGGTCTGCGAGGTAACCAACGCGGTCGGCATAGGCATTCCGCACGGCAGCATAGAGCTGCGCGAGGCGCTTGAACGTTGTGATGTGATCGCGCAGTTTGGGCGACGGCGAGAGGATTTCCCACAAGGCTTCGATTTCCTTGTAGGCCTCGAAAAACGCCTTGCGCGGCTCAGGGTCGAGAAACCGGCCATACACCAGCTTCTCCAGCTTCTCGTCGGCGCTGCCCTCGTCGTCGACGTCGAGAAAGTCGCCCTTCGCCTTCTCGATCCGGCCAAGAAAATCCTGGAGCAAGAGGTCCAGATCCTCGATCACGCCACTGACGTCGGAACTGTCGAACTGCAGGGCCTTCTTCAGCTCGCGTAGCACGCCCACGAAGTCGACGACGAGGCCAACCCGTTTCTGCACCCCGTTGGCATCGACATAGGGGCGGTTCACCCGGGCGATGGCCTGCAGCAGCACGTGGTCGCGCATCGGCTTGTCGAGATACATGCAGTAGAGCAATGGCGCATCGTAGCCGGTTAGCAGCTTGTCGGTGACGATCAGAATCTTGGGATCTTCGTTCGGCTTCTTAAAGAGCAGCCTCACATCGGCTTCGCGTTCCGGCGATAGCTGCACCTCGGCCACCAGTGGGCGGTCAACCACGTCCGCTGCATTGTCCGTGTATACTGCCTCTGACCACTCGGACGGTAGCAGCCTGTCGAGAGCCCGTTTGTACTTGGCGCAGGCTTCGCGGTTCACGCCGACCAGAAAAGCCTTGTAACCGAGTGGCTGGACCTTCTCCCGGAAATGCTCGGCGACAAAGGCGGCAACCTTCTCAATTCGGTCGTCGGCGGTGAGGAAAGTGCGGAGGCCAACGGCACGGTCGAGCACCTTGTTCAGCTCGTCAATATCGGTCACGCCCTCGGCAGCGGCGAGCTCAAAGAACTCCTTGTCCAGTCGCTCGGCGGGCACGGTCATCTCGCTCGGTGCCATGGTGTGGCGGATGGGGAGCGTGGTTTCGTCCTCGATCGACTCACGGATCGAGTATTTGTCGAGATAGCCCTGCTCGTCCTCGGTGCCGAAGATCTTGAAAGTGCCTTCGCCCTGCGCCGTCTTGGCGATGGGTGTGCCGGTGAAGCCGATGATGGTCGCGTTCGGGACTGCGGCCATCATGTAGGTGCCGAGGTCCTTGGCGACCGAGCGATGTGCCTCGTCGATGAAGACGTATGTGTTCTCGCGGGTGTTGGCGTCTTTATCGATTCCCTCGAACTTGTGGATCATCGAGATGATCAGGCCGCGTTTATCGGTCTTGAGCAGATCCTGCACCTCGGTCTTGGAGTTGGCCCGCCAGACCGGGATATCTTGGCTCTGCATCTCGCCGAGCAGCTTCTCAACCCACCCCTTGAGCTGGCCTTCGAGCTCGGTGCGATCTACCACGAGGATGACGGTGGCGTTCTGGAAGCGCGTCTTGTCCTCAAGGATGAGGCGTGCGGCGGTAAGCAGGGTGAAGGTCTTGCCCGAGCCCTGTGTGTGCCACACGAGCCCACGCTTCTTGGCCTTGTCCTCACACCGCTCTACGATCTTGTCGACAGCAACACGCTGGTGCTGACGCAGGATGGATTTCCGCGTCTCGCCGTCCTCGACATAGAACAGGATCCAGTCCCGGAGCGTGAGGAGGAAGTCGGTGGGCTCGAAGAATGCCTGAACCGCGAACTTGTAGGTCTCCTCGGGCTTCTGCTTCCAGCGCGCCATGTAGCGGCGGTTGGCGTTCCAGGTGACGCCATACCAATAGTCGAGCAGATGCGTGACGTTGAAGAGCTGCGGCGTGCCGATCAGCTCGGGCGTCTCCTTCTCGTAGCGCTTGAGCTGCGTCACACCCCGATCAATGGCGCCGCCGTCCTTGGGGTTCTTGTGCTCGACGATGCAGACGGGAACGCCATTGATGACGAACATCACATCCGCCCGGTTGCCCTTGCGCGCCGGCGGCTTCAATTTCCATTCCCAAGTGACGTGGAAGACGTTTTCGCCCGGACGCTCGAAATCGATGAGCTGGACGTGGCGGTGGCGCTTTTCACCCTCGTCGTACCATTGCCGTTCGCCGCGCAGCCAGGCGAGCATGTCGCGATTGCCCTCGATGGTGGGCGGGATTGCTTCCAGCTTCTCTACCACCTGCCGGATGGCGTCGGACGTCATCCACGGATTGAACTTGCTGAGTGCCGCTTCGAGCTCGTCACGCAGCATCATACCGGCTTCGCCACCGCGCTTCTGTTTGGCCACCTCTGGCGCAATCGGCGTCCAGCCGATCTCGGCGGCGTGCCTCACCATCGGAAACTGGACGGTGCCAGCCTCACTGATCCGGATCTCAGACATCGCACCGCACCGTTGGCCTGCCGTTGTGTGTCACGGATAAACAGCAAGCCCATTTGCGTGTAGCGAAGTAGGGCTTCGTTACACGCAAGCGCAGTTGTGTGTAGCGGATAACGCTCAAAGCACATTCCTCCCCTCGGCTATGTTCAAGAGTTCAGGGAAGGCAAGGATGGCCGGCCTGCGCCCGGAGCCTGGCCGGATCGTTCTGAGGATCGGATCGTCACCGTCTCGCAGCAGGCGGAGGAGCCGCTGTGCGGACTCTGC
>NZ_JBQPXH010000027.1:0-22067 GCF_052244495.1 Rhodobacter sp. NSM | reverse complement strand
TCGGTGCTGCTGGACTACGTCCCGCTGGACGAGGACCTGCCCGACGAGATCCGCGGGGCGATCGAGCGCGACGGCGTGCGGATCACCGACCTTCACATCTGGCGGCTCGGGCCGGGGCATCACGGCGCCATCGTCACACTGCGCACGCCCGACCCGCGGGAACCCGCCTTCTACCGCGGCAGGCTTGCGCATATTCACGACCTGTCCCACGTCACCATCGAGGTCGAAAGGGCGGCCTGACGACAGGGGCGGGTGCTGCCCTGGCGAGCCGACCGGACGGTCCTGAAGCGCCATGACATGCCCTCCGGCGAGGCCGCCTTCGCAGGACCGGTCCGGGAGGGGCCGCATCCGCCTTCCCGGATTTGCCTTCAGGGCGGCAGGGCTGTAGTCTCCGTACCATGGTACGGAGCGGGCGGGGACGATGCTGACGATCGGCAGGCTGGCGGATGCGGGCGGCGTGGGGGTCGAGACGATCCGCTTCTACCAGCGGCGCGGCCTGATGCCGGTGCCGCCGGATGGGGGCGGCATCCGCCGCTACGGCGCCGAGGATCTCCGCCGCCTGCGCTTCATCCGGCAGGCGCAGTCGGCCGGCTTCACGCTGGAGGAGATCCGCGAGCTTCTCGACCTCGATGCGGGAGAGGACCGGGACCGCGCCCGTGTCCTGGCCCACCGCCGGATCGAGGCGCTCGACGCGCGCATCGCCGAGCTGCGGGACGCGCGCGAGGCGCTCTCCCGGCTCGCCCATGCCTGCGAACACGGCGATCTCGGACCCTGCCCGATCCTCGCCTCGTTCGGGGTGTAGTCCAGACGCCAGAATTGCGACGACCATGACAGGACCTTCAGGGGTCTGCTGCCGAGCGGGGCAGGATGACACCCTAAGATCTTCACGGGTGTCCGCTTCGTGCATGGCGCCGGGATCAACTGCGGAAGCCGTAGCCTGGCCGCCGCTCACATCAGCAGCCTCGGCGCAGTGCATTGCAGGGGCAAGCTTGCGCTTTCAGCCAGCCGCTGCAAAGGTTGGTGCTGAAGGTGAAAGGTGGGGAAGTTCGGTGGACCTCGACGATCTGTACCGCCTGCTGCGGCTTTCGCACGTCCAGGCGCAGGGCATCGTGGACACGATCCGCGACCCCCTGCTCGTGCTTGCGAGCGATCTCACCGTCATCAGTGCCAACCCGGCCTTCTACCGGACCTTCGCGACCGACCGCGACAGCACGATCGGGGTGCCGCTCTACGACCCGGATACCGCAGGGTGCAGAGCTGTAGGGCGAAACCCATCCGGTTCTCAGGTCGCCGCCGCTCGCGGATGTGGCCAAGATCGTCGTCGGCCAAGGTGTAGTGTCGCAGGAGCGTCGGCTCGTCAGTGGGCAGGTCGAACAGGGCAGCCCGCTGGCGGTCGGTGAGGACATGACGTCTTGGCATGCGAATCCGTCCCTGTTAGTCAATAGCCTGTATGGGACACCATTCGCCCCAGCAATTCCATGGACTTGCAGGGCCGGATCCATCAGAGGTTCAATTGGGACGTCGTGCCGCCATCTACGCCCGCGTTTCCACGACCGACCAGTCGTGCGACCGGCAGATCACCGAACTCACCGCCTTTGCCGACCGTGGCGGATATGAGGTTGTCGGCGTCTTCCGGGAGACAGCGTCCGGCACCCTCGCCAACCGCGCCGCCCGCAACCAGATCATTGACCTGGCGCAGGCCCGCAAGATCGACGCGGTGCTGGTCACCGAGCTGTCGCGCTGGGGACGGTCGACGCAGGATCTTCTCGACACGCTGCACAGGCTGGCGGGCTGGAAGGTTTCGGTGATCGCGCTCAGCGGCATGACTTTCGAACTGGACACCCCGCACGGCCGCATGATGGCGACATTACTGGCCGGCATCGCCCAGTTCGAGCGCGACCTGCTGAGCGAACGGGTTCGGTCCGGTCTCGCCGCTGCTCGAGCGCGAGGCAAGAAGCTGGGACGTCAGCCCGGCCAGCGGCCGAAGTCGGACAAGCTCGCGCCCAAGGTCATCGAAGCGGTCAAACAGGGCCGGAGCTACCGCTGGATCGCCCGCGACCTCGGCATCAGCAAGAACACCGTGCTCGATATCATGAAGCGGCAGCGGGAACTAAACGCTTAGGGTGTCATCCTGCCCCGTCCGGCATCAGACCCAATTCCGGAGCATCCGGTCAGCTGAGGATCGTTGCCCCGTCGGCATGATTTCTGATGTCAGGCGAGAGCGCCCACGTCAATGTTTTCGGGCAGCCGTAGTCGGAACGGTGGTGGAGGGTTGTCCACGGGAGGGACCCGCGCGCCCGACGCCGCGCCCACCACAAGGCTGGCGGTGACGGGTGCGTGGGAGGGTCCGGTGGTCAACCCGGGAGAGCGGGCCTGGATCATCGCGCAGCCTCGCTTGCCGTTTCGGGGGCGCCAGACGCGTCTGGACGGCGGGTACCCCTTCAAGCCGGACGGACAGCAGCACATTTTCTGCGGGATCGAGGGATGCCGGAGGCTCTGATGATGTGACCGCCCCCCGACGGCATCGATGTGCCAAGGTGGGCGGTCACATCATCAGAGCCGCGGAGAGGGCGAGCAGACACGCATACGTCATTACGCGCCTCGGTTCGTATCATTTCGCTCCCGGATGTCCTCCTCCGTCACGCCGTAAAGGAAGGCAGAGGCGGGCGAGGCCCGATCCGCCGTATCGGTGAGGATCTCGGCAATCTTGCCCCGGTCCGCTTCGTTCAGGTCCCCGAAAACCTCGTTGACCAGGTCTGCGACCCCTGCGTCCGGGATCCTGCCGCGGAACAGCCGCCCCAGCGCGTCCGCGATACGGCCCCGTTCACGCAACTCCAGCCCATGCGGAACCCGCTGGACGGTCACCGCCTGGATGTAGTCCGGCGCCGTCATCTCGTAGGACCCGGCGATCGCCTCCCCGAGTAGACCGGTCGAGCCGGCCTCATAGAACTCGATCAGCCCGAGGATGTAGGGGGACTTGTCGATCCCAATGAAGGAGAGCGGTGGGAGACCCGCCCGGAGCAGCGGCTCGTTCGAGAGAAGCCGACCCATCCGCTTGTTCCCGTCCCCGAAGGCTTGCAGGTAGGAGAGGCCCGCGAGGAGGAGGAAGGACGCCTCAAACGGGTCCTCGACCTGACCGGCCTTGGCGAGAAGGTCACTGAGGCCGGCTGTGAGCAGAACATGGTCGGAAGAGGGACGGTAGCTGGTCGCAGATATCTGCACCGCACTTCTCCGGACCGTGCCAAGGTCGGCCGGGTCCAGCAGGTCCCGCATCATGAGGACGTGTCGGCGCTGAACGGACCCGGCGTCCGGGAACGCGCCATCGAGTCCCTCCATCATCAAGGAGATGGCCGCCTTGTGGTTGAGGATCATCGCAGTCTCCAACCGGTCCCGACCGGAGGCGCTTTCGCCGTACTTGATCAGCATCTCCGTCGAGAGATGATCATAGGTGTTCCCCTCCAGGTTCGAGGACGCCCACGATAGGTCGATCAGAAATCTCTCCGCGATCGCCCTGCTGTATGTGGAAGCATCAAGTCGCTGTCCCCCTGCCTGTTCCACGGCGTCCCGCATCCGGGCGGCTGCCTCCTCGGGGAGCCAATGTGTCTGGTTCGGCACATAGCCGCCGATCCGGTCGGGATCGTAGGGGATCGGAGTGCGCCGCCTTGGATCCGTCGCCACGCGTCGCGCGTCCTGCGTGAGTGAGAACCGGGCACCCCGGGTCTCCCCCTCCTTGATGAGGAGTCCCCTGCCGATCAGCCCTGACATCACGCGGGACATCGTCGCCTGACTGGGGGCGTCGCGCATGCGGGACATCAGCTCGCGCTGGCTGACAGGGTCCGGGCTGCGCAGCAGAGCGTCCATGACGGCGCGTTCCTGCGGGGTCAGATTTCGGATCTCGAGGATGGCATGCATGGGCAACTCATATATTCATTATTTATCCATGTAGCGCAGCCCTGGCCTACATACAAGATCTGTGAAAAAATGATATGCTCCAAGATACTGTAATAAAGTGATACTTCTACATTTACTCACATCTGAATGAATGACGAATAAATTCAACTAGACACAGCTCCGCGTGGTCCACAGCCCGCTGCACCAGGCGCATCAGACTACCCGCTCATCCGTCTCCGTCAGGAGCCGCAAACGGTTAAGATCACCGACGAGGATGTCGACATCACCGGTCGCAGTGGATGCCGGGTTGAACATCACCCCGGCAAGGCTCTCATACGCGTAGAGGGCGTTGGTGCAGCGCGACAAACAGGATGAGAGTCGCATTGCCTCGCCTGAACTGTTTCTGAAGATGTTGCCGTTGCATCATTAGAAATGTTCCCGGAGCAGCTCAGTCCGGGGGTAATCGGGTGCAGATCAGCGGCTCGCGCCATCAGGTCCAGCCAACCGCTTGCGCGATCCGCGAAAGGCTCGGCCTCATCGCCGAGGTTCTCGGGGTCGCGGCGGTCGAGGAAGGCGGACAGGTCCTGTTCCGGCCCCGGCCCGCCCGTCAACCGCCGCACCGCCCATCCGACACGCGCCAGCGCCGTCGTGTCGTCTTGCACGCCCGACAGGCGCAGTGCGGTCCAGAGCGCAAGACAATCCGGCCCGATCCGGTCACCCGCAAACCAACTCAGGTCGGCCGCCTCGATCAGCGCGAGCCTGTGCCGCCAGCCCTCTGGCCCGCGCTTCAGCCGTTCGTCCAGCGCGCCAACTCGCCCTGCGACACGAGCGAGCCGTGCGGCGTGGTCAGCCTCGGCTCTCCGCCAGTCATCAAGAACCTCCGTCCCGCGAGGTTCCGCCCGTGGCCCGGGCGGTAAATCCTCGGGTTCTTCTTCGATAGGGCCGGGAAGGAACCACAGATCGTCGTCTGATGTCTCCTCAACCTCTTCGACGCCATCGAGAGGATCGTTGCAATCATCATACAATGTAGAGACTTGCTGCTTCATATGTGCAAAATACGGCCTTTTTGCACTTTACCCAAGCGTTTTAGGGATGTGTTCGCTCTGCATGTATAGGTCTGCGCGCGTGACGGTCTGCGAGACCTCTCTGATCGAGTTCAGCCTATGGAAACCAAGGGCTTTCCGTTGAGCAGGGCCACAGAGAGCGCCCTTGCATCCGTTTACAAATGGTCGTTTACTCACCACATCCCAAACCGCAAAACGCCCCCGAACCGCCCCATGCCCCTCATCGGCTATGCCCGCGTCTCCACCGAAGACCAGACCCCCCTGCCCCAGACCCAGGCCCTGAAGGCCGCGGGCTGCGCCGAGATCCACGAGGAACAGGCCTCCGGCGGCAACCGCGCCCGCCCCGTCCTCGCCCGCGTGCTCGAGCGCATCGGTCGCGGCGACACCCTCGTCGTCGTCCGCATCGACCGCCTCGCCCGGTCGCTCTCCCATCTCCTCGAGGTGATCGAGCGGCTCGAAGCCAGGGGCGCCTTCTTCCGCTCGATCCAGGATCCGATCGACACCGCCTCCCCGCAGGGAAAGTTCACCCTCCAGGTCCTCGGCGCCGCCGCCGAGTTCGAACGCGCCCTGATCCGCGAACGCACCAGGGCAGGCCTCGCCAGCGCCCGCTCCCAGGGACGCATCGGCGGCAACCCCGGCCTGCGGACCCGCGATCCCGCCGCCCTGCGCAAGGTCCGCCTCGCCCGCGCCGACGGCTACATGGAGCGCCTCGGCGAGACCGCGCAGGACTGGGTGCCCCAGGTCCGCCGCCTGCGCCCCGCCATGGCCTGGGAAGACGTCCTGCGCATCGTCAACGCGCCCCTCCCCCGCGAGCGTCATTGGACCCAGAGCCGCCTCCTGCGCGCCGTCAACGCCTATGTCCGCAACGGCTTCCTCCCCGCAACCGTCCTCGGCCGCGCCGGCCGGCGCGAAACCGACGACCGCCTGCCCGCCATCGTCGCCGCCATCAAGGGAGCCGATCCCGACATCACACTCCAGGCGATCTGCACCCGCCTCGAGGCCATGCGCGAGCGCACCCCCCGCGGACGCACAAGCTGGCAGCCCTCATCGGTCAGGATCCTCCTGGAACGGGCCGCGAAGCTGGGGATGCTCTGAGCATCGTGAAAGCAATCCGCCCGGACGAAGGGGGGCACGATCCGGAGGTGGTCCCCCACGGGAAGACCATGGGCCATGTCCTCGCTCCACTGCATCGTGCAGCCCGCAATCAGGGCACAGGCCACGATCATCGCGTCGCAGATCGAGAAGCCGTAACGCTCCGCCAGGGCACGGCGGACGTCATGGGTCTGGAGGGTCGACTCCTCGACCGGGCACAGGGCGCGCACCCCCCAGAAAGGCGCCCGTCTCCTCCCGGCCGAGACCTGCCTTGCGGCGGCCGTTCACCAGCGCCTCGTTCAGCACCTGCTCACTGATGCGCGGTGCCTGCGCCAGGATGCTCTCTGCTCGATCCGCCTTCGGGCCCTCATCCAGCAGGTAGAGGACCACATTGGTTGCGGCAAACTCAGCGATCACTCGCATCGTCGCGGCTCAGGCGCTCGGCCCCAGGCAGCCTGCCCCGGAAGCGGCGCAGATCGGCAAGCACCTCGTCCGCGCAAGCAGGCGTCGTACCCTCACGCGCCCGTCCTCCTTCACCAGCTCGATCCGGTCGCATTCCTTGAGCCCGAGGTCCCGAACAAGCTCTGCAGGCAGGCGGACAGCAAGCAAGCTACCCCATTGCGCGACCTGCATGGCGGCCTTCGTAGACGGATAAATATGCAAGAATGTGTATCCTCCGGCATGCTCGGCAAGCCCCGCGGCGCCGTCAGGAGGACCGGGCCGGAACTCTGCCTCAGCCCTCCATCAACTAGTCGGTGAGCAGCGCCTGCAGGTAGAGGCCGTAGTCGCTCTTGTTGAGCTTCGCCGCCACCGCCCGCAGCGCCGTGGCGTCGATCCAGCCGTTGTGGAAGGCCACCTCCTCGGGGCAGCCGGTCTGCATCCCCTGCCGCTTCTGCAGCGTGCGCACGAAGTTGCCCGCGTCGAGCAGGCTGCCGTGGGTGCCGGTGTCGAGCCAGGCGAAGCCGCGGCCCATCCGCGTCACGTCGAGCGAGCCCTCCTCGAGATAGATCTCGAGCAGCGAGGTGATCTCGATCTCGCCGCGGGCCGAGGGCTTCAGGCCGCGGGCCAGTTCCGGCGCCCGGGCGTCGAGGAAATAGAGCCCGGTGACGGCATAGTTCGAGGGCGGAACCTTCGGCTTCTCGATGATCTGGGTGACGCGGCCCGCGCCGTCCATCGCCACCACGCCGTAGCGCTCGGGATCGGCCACGTGATAGCCGAAGACCGTGCCGCCCGTCTCCTTCCGGTCGGCATCGGCCAGAAGCGCCGGCAGGCCATGGCCGAAGAAGATGTTGTCGCCCAGCACCATGCAGGACGGCGCACCGGCGAGGAAGTCCTCGGTCAGCGTATAGGCCTGGGCGAGGCCGCCCGGATCAGGCTGCACCACGTAGCTGAGCGCGATCCCCCACTGGCTGCCGTCGCCCAGCACGCGGCGGAACTGGTCCTGGTCCTGCGGCGTGGTGATGATCGCGATCTCGCGGATGCCGGCCAGCATCAGCACCGAGAGCGGATAGTAGATCATCGGCTTGTCGTAGACCGGCATCAGCTGCTTCGAGACGCCGATCGTGACCGGATAGAGCCGCGTGCCCGAGCCTCCGGCGAGGATGATGCCCTTGCGTACGGTCATGAGGAGGCTCCTTGCAGATCGGAAAGGACGCGGGCCAGTCCCTGCCGCCAGTCGGGGCGGGAGAGGCCGAAGCGGGAAAGGCCGGAACAGTCCATCCGCGAATTGGCCGGACGGTGCGCCTTCTGCGGATAGTCGGACGAGGGAATGTCCTGCACTTCGCAGGGCAGACCCGCCTGCCGGAAGATCTCACGCGCGAAATCGGCCCAGTTCACGTCCGGGCCGCCCGACAGGTGGTAGGTGCCGGAGAGGTCCGGGTTCGAGGTCAGCGCGCGGGCCATGGCGAGGCAGGTCGCAGCGATGTCCTTGGCGGGCGTGGGACCACCCACCTGGTCCATCACCACGGTCAGCCGGTCGCGCGTGGCACCGAGGCGCAGCATGGTCTTCACGAAGTTCGTGCCATGGGCCGAGAAGACCCAAGAGGTGCGCAGGATCGCATGGGTCCCACCCGCGGCGCGCACGGCTTCCTCGCCGGCGAGCTTCGAGCGGCCGTAGGCGCCTAGCGGCCCCACCGGATCCTCGGGCCGCCAGGGCCGCTCGCCCGAGCCGTCGAAGACATAGTCGGTCGAGATCTGCACGAAGGGAATGCCGAGCTCCGCGCAGACCCGCGCCATGGCGCCGGGGGCCGCGCCGTTGACGACGGTCGCCGGGGCTTCCTCCTCCTCGGCCCGGTCCACGGCCGTCCAGGCGGCGGCGTTGATCACCGCGTCAGGCTTCGCCTCGCGGATCGCGCGGGCGCAGGCCTCTGGATCGGAAAGGTCCGCCTCGTCGCGGCCGAGGAAGCAGGCCTCCGGCGCCTGCCGCGCGAGTTCCCGCGCCACCTGCCCTGTGCGGCCGAAGACGAGGATCATGCCTTCACCCCCAGCCGCTGGCCTACACCGGCACGGTCCTGCAGCGCGCGCCACCAAGGCTCGTTGGCCAGATACCAGTCGACCGTGCGCTCCAGCCCCTCGTCGAGCGTGACCGAGGGCCGCCAGCCGAGCTCGGTGCGGATGCGCGTCGGATCGATCGCATAGCGCAGGTCGTGGCCGGGGCGGTCGGTCACGAAGGCGATCTGCTCGGCGTAAGGCGTGGCCTTCGGACGCTTCCGATCAAGGATCGCGCAGATCTTGCGGACGATGTCGATGTTTCGCGCCTCGTTCTCGCCGCCGATGTTGTAGCTGCGGTGGTTCACGCCCTTCGTGAGCACGGTCAGCAGCGCATCGGCGTGATCCTCGACATAGAGCCAGTCGCGGACATTCTCGCCCTTGCCATAGACCGGGATCGGCTCGCCGGCGAGCGCCTTCAGGATCACCACCGGAATGAGCTTCTCCGGGAAGTGGAACGGCCCGTAGTTGTTCGAGCAGTTCGTAAGCACGTAAGGCAGCCCGTAGGTCTCGCCCCAGGCGCGCACCAGATGGTCGGACGCCGCCTTGGACGCCGAATAGGGCGAGTTCGGCGCATAGGGGGTCTCCTCGGTGAACTGGCCCGTCCCGCCCAGCGTGCCGAAGACCTCGTCGGTCGAGATGTGGTGGAAGCGGAAGCCCTCCGGCCTGCCCTGCTCCACCCAGTACGCGCGCGCGGCTTCCAGCAGCACATAGGTGCCGCGGACATTGGTGTCGATGAAGGCGCCCGGCCCGTCGATCGAGCGGTCCACATGGCTCTCGGCCGCCAGATGCATCACCGCGTCGGGGCGGTGGGTGGCGAAGACCCGCGCCATGGCCTCCGCATTGCGGATGTCGGCCTTCTCGAAGGCGTAGTTCGGCGCGGCCGCGACGCTCGAAAGGTTCTCGAGGCAGGCGGCATAGGTCAGGCAGTCGAGGTTGACGACGTGGTGGCCCTTCGCCACCGCCTGCCGCACGACGGCCGAGCCTATGAAGCCCGCCCCTCCGGTCACGATCAGTTTCATGGGGCTCAGGTCTCGTAGGTGAAGGGGCTGGTCCAGTTCGCGAAGCGCGGCGCGCGGGCGTCCTTGTCCGACAGGACCGCGGAGGCGGGGTCGATCCCCCAGTCCACGCCGAGGTCGGGATCGGCGAAATGCACCGCCCCGTCGCAGTCGGGCGCATAGACATCCGTGGTCTTGTAGAGGACGACAGTCCCAGGCTCTCTCGTGACGAAACCGTGCAGGAAGCCCTTCGGCACCAGAAGCTGGCGGGCGTTCCCGGCGGTCAGCTCCACCCCCACCCATTTTCCGTAGGTGGGCGAACCCAGCCGCACGTCTACCACCACGTCGAGGATCGCGCCATGGCCCACGCGGACCAGCTTGTCCTGCGCATGCGGCGGCGCCTGATAATGCAGGCCGCGCACCGTTCCCATAGGCAGGCTGATCGACTGGTTGTCCTGCACAAAATCAAGGTTGAGCCCGAGGCCCGCAAGCGTCGCCCGGTTCCAGGATTCGCAGAAGCTGCCCCGCGCGTCGCCAAACACCTTGGGCGTCAGGATCAGGACGCCCGGCAGGTCCGTTTCTTCAATCTTCACTCGTCAAATTCTCTGAAAAAGATGCCGGATAGTAGGGCCCCCCTCGGTCTCTTTGCAACCATGCTCAGTTCAACCGGCGGCACGGCGTTCGATCCATCCCAGGAAGGCGGCATCGGCGGATCTCAGCCGGGGCTGGCCGCTGCGGTTCCAGAAGGCGTGCCACTCGGCCACCAGCGCATGGACGTCCCAGCCCGGCATCAGGGCGCGCACCTTCTCGAGCGTGGCCTCGCGCAGCGTGGGGGCGAGGCCCGGCACCAGCACCGCCTCGCGCCGGGTGACGCAGAGGAGGTCGCCCGGCTCCTCGGCAAGCTGATAGCCCGGCAGGGTGTCGGCCGCGATCATGTCGCGGATCATCTTGCGGAAGACTCGGAGCGGCGAGGCCGAGCCCGACTTCTTGGCGAGCGTCGCGATTGAGACCCGCCATTCCGGCTGCTGGCCGCAATGCTTGCGGGCGAGTTCGTAGATCCGCCGCTCGAGCGGCTTTCTCAGGCGAAAGTAGTCGCGGCTGAGCGTCAGGACCGATTTCGTGAGCACCGCCTGGAAGAGCCATTCCGAGAGCGTCACCATCACCTGCACCATGCGCCCGCCCTTCGTGCGGCGCACGATCTGCCAGCTCTCGATCAGGCCGAAGCCCGTGGTGATCTCGCGGCCGCCCTGCTCGATGTTGGTGGTGATGCGGGTGCCAGCCAGCCGCTCGAAGGCCTCGCGCAGGCGCTGGTAGCCGTCGCCGCTGGTCTCGCGCTTGGTGGCGGTCATCAGGTCGTGGGCGGTCAGGTGCAGCGTCCGGCTGATGGCGCGGCCGGCGTTCAGCGCGGCCATCAGCTGGCTCACGCAGTAGATCAGGATGTCCTTGTCGAAGAGCGTGGCGAGGCCGCGAACCGAGGGCGTCACCGTGATCCGCACCCCGTTGTGGGAATAGTCGAGCACGCGCAGGTCGGGCCGGGTCGAGAGCGAGAAGACCGGATGCTCCATCGAGGCCATGTCGTCCTTCGGCAGCGCATCGAGGATGTCGCAAATGAAGAAGTTCGTGGTCGCGGGCTCCCGAGCGGCGACGGGCGCCGCTGCCGCGGCAGCGGGAGCAGCCCTTGCCGCGGACCCCTTCCCCGCGAGCCCGCGCGCCGCGGTCTTCCCCTGCCCTGCCGCCTGCGATCCTCCGGCAGCCATCTCCGGATCCGCCTTCCGGATCCCGCCTGCCGCGGCCTCCTCCATGCCCCCCTGCCCCGCACCGGCCTCGCCGGCAGGGTCGGGGCGGGCCCGCTGCCCCGCCCGACGGGCGCCCTGCGCACCCCTCCGGGCGGCGGCGGCCTTCGGCCCTCCGCCTGTCTCCTGCATCTTGTCGTCGCCTGTCTGCTCGACGGTGCGGCCCCCGATGTGTCCCCGGGATGTCTCGCGCCTTCGTGGTTTCGATGACGCCGAGCCTAAGCCGAAGCAACTCTTGCGTCCAGCACGGCCCGCGGCGGGGGCGGCAAAAGATCGGGGTTCCGGAGTCGCCCGAGCGTGGCTTCGGAGTCGGCACTTCGGGGTTCCAGAGTCGGACGCCCCCGATCCAGCCGCCCGATTTTCCCGGATCATCAAGTGCTTGGCCGAATCCGCCATAGCCCGTAACTATATATAACCCGAACTAACTGATGCAGCCCGGCCACGACGCCTAGAAGAGCCGAGGCCCCGCGCGGGGAAAGTGGTGGGAATCAGCCATAAGAATCAGAAAGTTGCAGGCCGATGTGCGCAGAAAATTGCCATATCATCTGAAAGGTGATACTTTGTCGAAAACAGAGCAGATGACCCGGCAAAGGGGACAGGCATGGCAGAGACCAAGGGACGGAAGGCCGCCGCGCGCGGCCGGGTGGAACTGCGCAAGGGGCCGCCCGCGCGCGAGCCTCAGGTGCCGCTGCCGCCCTATTTCAACATCTCGCCCGACGCGGCGCTGGCGGACCTCGAGGCCCCGCTGACTACCGGGGGCTTCGCCGAGATCGCCCGCGCCTGCGCCCAAGGCCGGGACGACCTCGCCTCGCGCGGGCTGAACGAGGAGGGCCGCAAGAGCCTCCGCCTCTTCTCGACCTGGGAGATCACCCGCTACCTGATCCCGGTCGCCACCGCGCATTTCCGCCGGGTGCTGAAGGCCAATCCCGACCTGCCGCAGGGCATCTCGGAGACCGAGGGCGGGGCCAAGTGGTTCACGCTCGACGAGGTGCTGCGGCTGCGTGCCCATTTCGCGGCGGAAGGATCGAAGGCCAAGGAATACCGCCCCTACCGTCCCGCGGGTCTGCCGGCGAAGCTCGTGGCCGTCGCGAACTTCAAGGGCGGCGTCGGCAAGACCTCGACGGCGGCGCATCTGGCCATGTCGGCCGCGCTCGACGGCTACCGGGTGCTGGTCGTTGACCTCGACAGCCAGGGCTCGATGACCTCGATCTTCGGCGGCCGCGTGGCCGACGAATGGGGCACGGTCTTCCCCCTCCTCGCCCGCCACTACGCGGGCCACCTGCAGGCCGAGAACCGGATCCGCGTGTCGCGCGGCGATCAGCCGGTGCCGATGGACGAGACGCTTGCCGAGGCGCAGAAGATCCGCGCGGGCGACCTGATCGCCAAGACCCACTGGCCCAACATCGACCTGATCGGGGCGCAGCTGAACCTCTACTGGGCCGAGTTCCAGATCCCGGTCTGGCGGATGCAGGGGCGCGGCTGGAAGCTCTGGGACGCGCTGACCGAAGTGCTGGCCGAGGATGGCGTGCTCGACCGCTACGACGTGATCTTCATCGACACCCCCCCTGCCCTTGGCTACCTGACCATCAACGGGCTCGCCGCGGCCGACATCCTGCTGGTGCCGCTCGGCGCCTCGTTCCTCGAGTTCGACTCGACGGGCCGCTTCTTCGACATGCTGCACTCGACCTTCCGCTCGATCGAGGACGGCGAGAACATCGCCGCCCGCGCGCTTGGGCGCGAGGAGCTATCCTTCGAATGGGACGCGGTGCGTGCGGTGCTCACGCGGTTCGACGGAGCGCAGCAGGGCGAGATGGCGGCCCTCATGCAGGCCTACATGGGCCGCACCATGGCCCCCGAGCGGCAGGATTTTACCGCGTTGATCGGGCAGGCGGGCGAGCAGGTGAACGGCATCTACGAGGCCGATTACCGCGACTTCAACCGCGACACCTACATCCGCGGCCGCGAGACCTTCGACGCCACCTACGCTGCCTTCAAGCGGCTGCTTGTCGGCATCTGGCGGCGCGAGGAACTGGCGGCGGCCGAGGCGGCAGAGTGAGTCCCCTGCCCCGCCTGTTTTGCGCAGGAAACGAGGGATGAATGTTTCGCGCGCGAAACAAATGACACCCGCTCCTTGCGGTAAGCAAGGGATGAGGATCTTGCGCGAGAAACGGACGACAGGCCTTTCGCGCGCGAAACAAGTGGCAACAACGGGCGACGGCGGGGCAGGCGAAATGTTTCGCGCGCGAAACAAATCGGTCGCCCGAGGGACAGGAGAGACAGGCCCATGGCCAAGCGCAAGCGACTGACAGTGCCGCCCCTCGGCGGCTTCGCCCCGGCGGCGGCCTCCGAGACCAAGGCGATGATCGGCCCCGGTCTCGCGCCCGCGCCGATCAGCCGGGTCACCGGCGAGGCGGCGGCGACCGCCGCACTGCGCGAGGTGGCCGAGGAACTGGGTGCCGCCCGCAGCGAGGGGCGGCTAATGCTCCGGCTCGAGCTCGACCGGATCGAGGAGGGCTGGCTGGTTCGCGACCGGATGGGCATCGAATCCGAGGAACTGGCAAGCCTGATGACCAGCCTGTCGACCCACGGCCAGCGCAGCCCAATCGAGGTGGCCGACATGGGCGAGGGCCGCTTCGGCCTGATCTCGGGCTGGCGGCGGGTGACCGCGCTGCGGCGCCTCTTTTCCGAGACCGGCGACGAGCGGTTCGCGACGGCCCTCGCCATCCTGCGCCGTCCCGACACCGCGGCTGCGGCCTATGTGGCCATGGTCGAGGAGAACGAGATCCGCCTCGGCCTCTCTTATTACGAACGAGCGCGGATCGCAGCTAAGGCGGTGGATGCCGGGGTCTTCCCGACCCCAAAGCTCGCGCTGCAGCAACTCTACGCCTCGGCGAGCCGGGCGAAGCGGTCGAAGATTGGATCCTTCCTCGGGATCTACCAGATGCTCGACGGTGCGCTCCGCTTTCCCTCGGCCGTGCCCGAGCGGCTGGGGCTGGCCCTCGCGCGGCGGCTTGAGGAGGAGGCGGATTTCGCGGCCCGGCTCGTGCAGGCGCTGGCGGAGGCGGAGCCCGCCACGGCCGAGGAGGAACTGGCGCTGCTGGCTGACCGTTTGGCCAAGACTGAGGTGCTAGCGAAAGCGCCCGCAGTTGACGCGGGCAAGGAGGCGGCTGTGCGTGCCGTGCCTAACCAACACGTGGCGGTCCCTGTCTCAGAACCGCGCCCGGGCCTCTTCCTCAAGGACGTACGAGGCGGTGAACTAGTGCTTTACGGTCCCGCTGTGGACAAGGCCTTCCGCGAGCGGCTGCAGGACTGGCTGGCCCGGCAAAGCTGAGAGGGCCACACCCCCCTCCCGCAATCTGGTTATCTAAAGCTACAGCGCCCAAAGGCTCCGCGGGAGCTTCTATCCGATGGGCTACCGGCGCCTCCTGCACAAGGTCACGCAGGTAATCCACCGTTCTCGGGCGCGGCCTGGACGGCCTTGAACACCACGGAGTTCCGCAGCGCTGCGTCGGTGATCTCGAGGTCGCGCTCGACCATCACCCGTTCGGCCAGCTCCCGCGTCGTCATCTCAGCGCCATCACCGAGGTGCTGCACGCAGACCTCCGCAATCTCGCCCTTCTTGAAGAACCCGTGGCTCACGATGTAGCGCGCCCGCTGTCGCTCTGGCGCCGCGAAGAGTTCGATGGTCGTATTCACATGGGCGAGGTCGTGCTTGGCGTGCGCGATCTGAGCCTCGTAGGCCTTGATCTGCGCGAGGATCTCGGCGCGCTTCTGCTTCAATGTCTGGACGATAAGGGGTTCGCTCATGCCCCGAATGCCCCCTAAGCCGCCACTCCGGTCCATCCGGCAACTCGGTGCATCTGCTACCTAGTTCAGCCTGAACAACGCGATCAGGCACCCGCGAGGCTATAACCCTTGAGTTCCTCCCGCCTGATCGTCGCCAGGACGAAGGCGATGACGGCGGCAAGAAGCTTCCTCAGATAGGCGAGGATCTTTCGGATGTTGTGGCCGCATCCGCAGAGGACGGCGAAGAGGGCGTCCTTGAGGGTGCCTTTCAAAAAGCAGCGCGCGAGGCGGCCGTTGGTCTTCATGTGGCCGATCTCGGGCTCGATGCTGCTGCGCCGCGGGGGGCTTTCGCCAGCGCGGGCGTCAGGCCGCGCCGGGTGCCGCTGATCAGGACCTGGGTGTTCTGGACGCCATGGCCCTTGTATCCGCGGTCGACGCCGGCGCGTTTGGCCGGGTGGCCGGTGAGGATGCCGACCTGCTCCAGCGCCTCGCCAAGAGTGTGGCCGTCGTAGGGTTGCTGGGCAGCGAACGCATCCCGACCACGAACCCGCCCTTCAGCGTATGCGCTGGCTCCGTCCCATTGATTTCGCCGGTCCCCAGTGCTGACCGAGAGGCGAATCTTGCTCTGAGGTTTCAGAGAGGCACGGCGATGGCGGATGGTGGAGATCGATTTGGCGGCCGGATCGAGGTGGTCCGGCGCACGCGGGGATATCGGCGCTGGCCTGACGAGGTGAAGGCCCGGATTGTGGCCGAGAGCTTCCGGCCGGGCGCCCGGGTGGCGGATGTGGCGCGACGCCACGGGGTGCTCGCGCACCAGCTTTCGGACTGGCGGCGTCAGGCGCGGCAAGGGCTCTTGGCTCTGCCCGAGGAAGCTGTGGAGGGACTGGAAGCCGCATTCGTGCCCCTGACGGTAGAGCCGGCCCCTACCGCCGCATCGGAGCAAGGTGGCGCTGCCGGGGCGGTGACCATCGAGATTGGCTCCGTCATCCTTCGGGTTCCGGGCGATGTCCCGCCCGAACGGGCGGCGGCGCTGGTGCGGGCGCTGCGAGAGGCGCCATGATTGTCCCCGGCCACCGATTGCCGGTGGTGGTGGCGACCCGGCCCATCGACTCCCGCTGCGGCCATCAGGCGCTGGCGCTGATCGTGCAGGACCAGCTTAAGCTCGATCCGCATTCCGGCGTGACGGTGATCTTCCGCTCGAAGCGTGGCGAGCGGGCGACCACGGCCTCATCTGACAGCCGGAACGCGTGCTGCAGATAGAGCAGACCGGCGACCAGCTGCGGCGACGTCGCCGGACGACCCGTTGTGGACGAAAAGAACCCCGCCCATTCGCGCTCGAAGAACTCCCAGTCGATGAGCCCCGCCAGCGTGACCAGCTCGTGGCGCAGGTCGATCATGTCGACCAGGCGCGGTCGGAAGAGATCGTTCTGCTCGGGAGGACGGGGGCGGTGTTTCATGCGGCGAGCTGAAATTGCAGGGTTCCGGACGGAATCCTATGAAATCCTGCAGGACATGGCGACACAAACCTCGGCTTCTCCCTGCCGGATCAACCACTTCAAGCTTGTTCAGGCCGAACTACCTAAGACCGAGCTGCTGAACGGGAGATCTTCTACAGCCTCGCCGAGGCCCGGATCGTGATCGAGACCTAGCGCCAGCATTACAACGCTGTTGCATAACACCCATCTCTCTATGTTGTTGAGGGGAATAGGTTCTTCTGGTCAGGATGCGGTCTTGCGGGGTGTTTTGCCTTCCGCTTGGCTTGCTCCGCGACTTGCTGTGCCTGTGGTGTGGCGAGTTCGGACCGCCGGAAGAGCCACGGGCCGTCGGACAGGGGGTGGTTGCCCTCTACCACTCCGGCTTCGGCCGCAATCCTCAGGGTCTTCGGCGATACGCCGAGCAGGCGCGCGGCGTCGGTCAGGTTGAGCCACGGCTCGATGCCGTCAGGGGCCGGGCGGAACACCGGGATCCTGTGATGCGAGCGCAATGCGGTGACGCGCTCACGCGTCCAGCGATTGCCATGGCCGGTCAGCAGACTGTTTCGAATGAGGATGCCGGCAATCAGATCATCGGAGGCGATCAGTGCGAGATGGCGCACCGCGGCGATGGTCTCGGGGGCGGTGCTGTTGCGCTGTCCCCGCCGCCGCTTCGGCAGTCGAATCTCCGTGTGCGCGCCGCCGATCCAATGGATCAGCAGGACGATCTCGGACGCGCCGTCATCAACGTCGGCAACCACTTCATGAATGACGGCACGGACGATACGCTTCTTCAGCCGTGCATCCGTCGTGGAGGCGGCCCAGATCGCTCGAAGGTTCCCGGCGAGCCTGGTGGCGTCGAGCGCCGCCAGCGAGGATGGTCCGGGCGCTGTGTCATCATGCATCGCGATTCTGGCCTCGACGTCGGCCGCCTGCTTCAGGGCGCGGTTCCAGCGCGTCTCCAGTTCCGCCGCCACCAGCCGGTTCGCTGGATCGGCGGCATCGAACTGCCGGAACGCCCGATCGGCATGATAGCGGGCCGCTTCGAGATCGCGCAGCAGGGCTTCGCGAACCTGGTCGCGTCGGTCGGCAGCTGCGCCTCTGCTTCGGCGGCGGCAGCGATGGCGCCGGGTTCGACTACCTGCAGCAGGGCTTCCTCGATGGCATCGCCGTGCTTGGGCGCGCGTCACGCGGGAGGCGTGCTTCCAGCACGACGGTGACGGCTTGCGGGGATGTTGTTGCTGACCATCGTGCGGATCGCCTCTGCCCGCTCCCAACCGACATAACCTTCATGCGCACCGGGCTTCAGCGCAAGCCAGTCGCCGCGCGGCTCGGCGAGCGGCTGCCGGAGCGCGCGATGGCGGCACCGTGCCTCGGCGCCACGCGGGTTTTGCCATAGGCGTAGGCGCCGCCGTAGGCCGGGTTTGCTATCATCCGGTGGATGGAGGCGTAGGTCGGCCTGCGCCAGAAGACGTCGCCGTTGGCGCGCCTGGCCGGCAATTCCAGACCATGTTCGAGAAACCAGAGCAGAGCCTGCCGGGCGCTGCCGAGTTCCGCCACTTTGTCGAAGACGAGGCTGAGGGCCTCCTGCACGCGACGGTCGGGATCCTTCTCCAGCCGGTCGCCGGCCTTCACGAAGCCGACCGGGGCGGCGACGATCAGCTCGCCGCGGCGGGCCTTCTCGTACCGCGCCGAGAGCGAGCGCTGTCGCAGCAGATCGAGTTCGTACTCGTTGAGGCTGCCCTTCAGGCCGAGAAGCAGGCGGTCGTTGCCCTGGCGCGGAGCATAGACCGTCTCCTGGTCGACGAGCACGGTGTCGACCACGCGGCACATCTCGATCAGCTGCTGCCAGTCGCGGCTATTGCGGGCGAAGTGCTGCACCTCGCGCGCCGCGACCGCACCGACCTTGCCGAGGCAGACCTCGGCCACCATCCGGTCGAAGCCGGCCCGCGCGACACCGCCCGCGGCCGAGCGGCCGAGATCCTCGTCGATGGTCTCGATGGAGTTCCAGCCGAACGCCACCAGCCGGTCGCGCATCGCATATTGCAGGGTGCTGCTCTTGCGGTTGTGCAGAACCTGATGGGCCGAGGACTGCCGCACATGGAGGATCGCCTTGCGCTCCAGGTGATGCGGCCCGATCTTCTCATGCATCATGTCCCGCCTCCTTCCGCTGCCCGTCCGCGCCGTCGGCGTGGTCGAGGATCAGGCGGACCATCAGCCCGGTCAGCGTCGCCTGCGTCTCGTCGGGCAGGCTCCTCCAGTCCGGCAATGGAAGCGATCTGGCGACGGAGGGCGGATCGAAGAGGTCGAGTTGCTGCGGTATCGTTCGGCGCGGCATGGGCATCTCCCGGAATCGCGTTCAAGGACGTCGATCCTGCGCCCGAATCCCGCGAACCAGATGGCCCGCCGCGAGCCTCTGCCGCATCGTTCAGCAGTGCTGCCAGGCCCGCCAGAGCCCGATCGATGCGGACGGGGCCGTCTTCAACTCCCAGTGGTGACTGGCTGCCCGGTCGAACATCCAGGCCGGAACCTCAAGAGCGCGAGCGGAGGCAACACCCGTCAGGCTGCACCGAAATCTCGCCTCGCCCGCCTTCTCGACGGCCTCGTGAACATAGACCCGACAGCCTGTCCATGGATGCCAGGGATAGAGAAGCGTCCGTTCCTCCGTCCCGTGGGTGTTGTGTGATCGAGTTGTACAACACAAGGCGCCCGCATTCATCGCTTGGCTACCGTCCCCGGCGCCACTGGCGGTGCAGTGGCCGGCTTCGCCAACCGCACCCGCTACGCCGGGCACCTCAACCGTGGCCCCAACCCGTCATGCACTAAGATTGAAACCGTACCTCCCCCTGGGCGCAGGCCACCGCCGAACGCCGCGCTCTGAACGCCCTCGATGAAATCCGCGGAAAACGGTAACAAGCGTCAGACTCAGAACACTAGATGACGCACCACAGTCGCCCAAAAAATACGCTTTACAAGCGTCTACCTTGTCACTAGCCATCGATGGCTGTGGCAAAGAGAAGGACGTTGTCGAATGTATGATTATGGTCAACTGGTTTTCCTCGATAATCAGAAAACAGGTAGTACGTTCGTTTCGCACTTTCTGCGGGAGTGCTGTTCTCTTAAACATGTTAAATCAAAAAAACATCACCCGATCCGCAACGACTATCGTCGTAGCACTGTGTACTTCTCGACAGTACGCCATCCTGTCGATCTCTATACCAGTCTATATCAGTACGGGTTGGACGGCAAAGGTAGCACATTAAAACGAATTAAGGCAATGGACAGAATGGATCTTTACAAAGATCTTTCCGCATGGCTCGACTTTATTCTGGATGAGGCAAATGCCGCCATCTTTAAGGAAGGTTATGATTTGCTTGCTCCGCTTGGTGTAGGGTTTATGTCATTCCGTGCCATGCGTATAACCCTGCAATACCCGGCGAAGGCCATGTCCGCACCTAAATCATATGATGAGATGGTCGATATATGGAAGAAATATAATATCGCGCACCACATCTTCCGTCAAGAGGATCTGAATTCCAGCCTCTACAAGTTCGCTATTGAAACGGTGCCGGAATACTTCCACAAGGACAAGGTGGAGACGTTCCTTAATACGTCGGAGCGCGTCAACGTTACCCTTTCCAAGGCTGACAGCAGAATCCCTGCAGAACAGTTGGGACGAATTCTGCAGAAAGAGCGCTTCCTAGTCGATCAGTTTTACTCCAATTTAAGTCTAAACAAACAACAGGCAGACCGGGCGGTGCATTGACAGCCAATCCTTTGCGGGGAAGGGCTGTACGCTGCGAAGCATTCGCAACTATAATCCAATTAGATGGTGATCTTAAGTCGGAACTTGTACGGTATTTGATAATTTAGCCGATACAAGGCCTTCGTCAGCGGATAACCTAATCAATGCAGACAGAGAAACTACAATGGCGGTATTTGTTTTCGGTGGATCTAACTCTTTGCGTAAAGGTGGTTGGACTAGTAGCCTAGCTGCAAACATGTCAGGAGCAAATATTGTCAACCGCTCGATTGGCGCTGCAACATCTCTAATGGCGATCTTCCGAATGCTAACCGACGAAGCAAATGGACCTCGCGCTGGTGACACCGTGATCTGGGAATATGCTCTTAATGAGTCTGGACATGTAAGACGTGGATATGATGCTGATGTAGCACTTCTTAATCAAGAACGCTTCATCCGCGAGTGTGCTCGCAGACAGGTCAACCTCGTGGCCGCCATCTTTACTTCGAGGCTTGATGAACAGTCAGAGAGCCGCCCACCTCTTTATGAGCGGCTTACAACGCTTCTCGATCATTATGGCGTTGTACGGTTCGATGTCTCGCAGGCTTGGCGCCGGAAGTTTCAGAGATCTAAGATGCCTCCGGACATGCACGAGGACAATGCTCACTACGCTTTGAAGCCTGATTTAATGGATTTCATTGTAGAAGGTGTGGTCGAGGCCGCTGCAAAAGCAGTTCCTCCGAGTGCCATTGCACGTCGCCATACCAGTGGATTACTACGGGTGCAACTCGCTAAGGCTGAAAGTGAGTTTCGCAATTCTCTAATTGCGGTGCCATTGGCTGCTAAGCGATCTAGAATGGAGATTGATGGGCCATGCAAAGTCATTGGCGTTGCCGCTTTAATTTACCCAAAGTCGCGCAACGCGTTACGCGTCGAGTTCAATAATGGTGGGCATAGCGGGACGTGGCTTAATATATCGACCAGCGCAATAGAGAGGGTTGAGAGGCCTATGCTTAAGGTGTTTTCGATCGAGGCGGCTACCGGATCGGCGTGGAAAGTAAACGCTACAGCCTGGGTGGAGGCTCGTCCACTGCATTTTCCTGGCGCTGTCTATTCAGAAGCGCATGCGAGGATGAGAGTGCCCACTCTGGATCGTGTGCAGGATCGCTCTTTCGTTGGATTGGTGCTAGAGGACGACGCGTGACGCGGTACATCTACGTAGCTTAACTATCCACTTAGCCTTCTTTCCGTGTAATCTTGGGAAGGAGGATTACTTTATGTATTAGGCGACCAAAGCTCATCCTATGCATCGGCCTGCCCGCACCTTCGTGCTCCCGGAGCCTCTGTCCCGGATGCTCGCAGCATACGCCGCCGGCAGGATAGGCCGACAGCCGGACAAGGGCTCCAATCCTCTCATACCGGTTACGAACCCGATCGAGCGCCTCAACAAGGAGGTGAAGCGCCACGCGGACGTCGTCGGGATCTTCCCGAACGATGCTTCGATCATGCGTCTCATCGGCGCCGTGCTCTTCGAGCAGAACGACGAATGGCAGACCTCGAGCCGCTACATGATGGTCGAGGCCTTCGCCCAGATCGACAGTAACCGCCCGATTGTGACCGCCTTGCGGGTTCGGCCGATATCTGGGGTGTCTGATCCGACGTCGTTATTGGCGTCGTTACCGACGTCAACGAGATCTGTATCGACCCAGCGGAATCTGCACAGGTTAAGCCGCTGAAGCGAA
>NZ_JBQPXH010000026.1:0-24978 GCF_052244495.1 Rhodobacter sp. NSM | reverse complement strand
GGGTGATGGCAACGACAGCCTGACCGGGGGGAGCGGTGCGGACGCACTCTACGGCGGGCTCGGCGACGATGTCTATTTCACCGATGGTAACGATCTGATCGTTGAGGCTGCTGCGAGCGGGACCGACCTCGTGGCGTCGTCGGTCAATTACACGCTCGGCGCCGCACTCGAAAACCTAACGCTCACTGGTTCCGGCGCCACGCGAGGAACAGGAAACGCTTTGTCGAACACTCTGCGGGGGAACATCGCAAGCAACATTCTTAGTGGCGGAGGGGGTAATGATCGACTCTGGGGAGGTCTTGGCAACGACACGCTGACCGGAGGATCCGGCCGCGATATTTTCGTGTTCAACTCCAAGCTGCGCGGCGCCAACATTGACCGGGTGACCGATTTCCGTGCGGTAGACGATACGATCTGGCTGGAGAATGCGGTCTTCACGCGTCTCGCGGCGGGAACATTGTCGACGTCTGCCTTCCGCGCGAATGCGACGGGACTCGCTGGCGATGCCTCAGACCGGATCATTTATGAAACGGATACCGGCAAGCTGTACTTCGATTTGGACGGGACCGGTTCCGGAAAGGCTGTCGTTTTCGCGGTGCTCCATCCAGGTCTTTCTCTAACCAGTGCCGACTTCTTCGTGTTCTGATATTCTACGCCGCATGCTGTCGGTATAAATTCAAGTCAAAGTGTGGATCCACCCAAGCGGACGACGAGGTGTGGTCTGCCCCCAGAAATGGCCTGCCCCCACGGGGTGGTCCGGTTTCAATCTTAGTGCATGACAGGTCTTGGCGCCACGGTTGAGGTGGCCGGCGTAGCGGGTGCGGTTGGCGAAGCCGGCCATTGCACCGCCAGTGGCGCCGGGGGACGGTAGCCAAGCGATGAATGCGGGCGCCTTGTGTTGTAATGCTGGCGCCAGGTCTCGATCACGATCCGGGCCTCGGCCAGGCTGTAGAAGATCTCTCCGTTCAACAGCTCATCTCGGAGCTTCGAGTTGAAGCTCTCGCAATAGCCGTTCTCCCAGGGTAAGCACCCGGGGAAGGCCGCGGCCCGGACGGTAGCTCAGAGCGGCCTGCTGGTGAACTTCGGCTTCCGGGGCCTTGGCGCCCATTTCTTCGCGAGGCGCTCGAAGTTGTCGAGGATGCGGTCGATGCCGGCGTCGTCTGGATCGAACTTGCAGCCATCCATCATCTCGGCGTGAGCCTCATGGTTCGGATCGGCGCGGGCCACGAGGAACTCCGCATAGCCGGGGGCACCCCCCACATCCTCGGGAGGACAGGCGCCGATGGCACGGACGAGGCGCGGGTAGTCGGCGCCGGGGATGGCATCGCCGATCTTCTCGACCCTGATCACATGGTGCCAGTTGTCGCCGAAGTCGTAGATGTAGTGGATCGTCTTCGTGCCGACATCCTCGATGACGTCGAGCAGGCTGGTCTTGCTGGCCGGAAGCGGGCCGTCGTGGAAGCCGTCGGGATCGGCGACACCCCAGCCGACACCGCCCGCCCGGAACTCGTAGAGGTGCGTGTCGCTCCAGCCCATGGCGGCCTGGATCGCCTCGTGCAGGCGGCTGAGCCGGATCTTCAGCGGCACGTCGAAGCGGCGCAGCACCTCCGGCTCGACATCCGACAGGGTGACCTTGAGGCGGGCGACCAGCGTCATGCGGCGATCCTGGGATGGGCTGGGTTGCACCAGGTCCACGGCAGCAGTTCGGGCAGGCGCGAGACCGGCAGGTCCGAGATCCGGGCGATGGCATCCGCGAGCCATGCCTGCGGGTCGACGCCGTTGAGCTTGGCCGTGCCGATCAGGGAATACATGAAGGCAGCGCGGTGGCCTCCGCGCTCGGAGCCCGCGAAGAGCCAGCTCTTGCGGCCGAGGGCCACCCCACGCAGCGAACGCTCGGCGCAGTTGTTCGACAGGCAGGCACGGCCGTCGTCAAGGAACCGGGTGAAGCCCGGCCAGTGATCGGGCGAGAGCAGGTAGTCGATCGCCTTGGCGACCTTGGCGTGCTTCGACAGCAGCGCCCGTTCGGTCCGGAGCCAGCGCTCCAGATCCTCGACCAGCGGGGCCGAGCGTTCCTGTCGTGCTGCGAGGCGGTCGGCGGGGTCCTGGCCGTTCAGTTCGCGCTCGATTGCGAAGATCGCGTCGATGCGCCTGACCGCCTCGAAGGCGATCGGCGAGATTTCCCTGGGGTCCTTCCCCTTGCGGATGTTCCCCTCGACATCGGCCAGTTCGAAGAACTTGCGCCGGGCATGGCTCCAGCAGAGCGCGGGCAGGACAGGCCCCGGCTTCCGGTCGCCGTGATAGAGCTGGTTGTAGCCGACATAGGCATCGGCTTGCAGAAGCCCTTGCCAGCCCTTCAGATGCTCGGCCGGGTGCTCGCCGGCCCGGTCGCGGGAGAAGCGGAAGACCACGGCGGGAGGCGCGGTGCCGCCGAAGGGGCGGTCGTCGCGAACATAGGTCCAGAGCCTCGCCGTCTTCGTGCCGCCCCGGGCGAGCAGCGGCACCGTGGTGTCGTCGCCGTGCAGGCGGGCGGCGGCAAGGACGTGCGCCTCGATCCGATCATGGAGCGGCTTCAGCAGTTCGGCCACCGCGCCGATCTGGTCGGCGAGCGTCGAGAGGCTCAGGTCCACGCCCTCGCGGGCATACCGCTCGGCCTGGCGGTTCAGCGGTTGATGCTGGCCGAACTTTTCGAAGACGATCATGGCCAGCAGGCTCGGGCCGGCCCAGCCGCGCGGGATCGGGTGGAACGGCGCCGGCGCCTGGCTGATCTTCTCGCAGGCCCGACAGGTGAACTTCTCGCGGACGGTCTGGATCACCTTCCACTGGCGCGGCACCACCTCGAGCGTCTCGGTGATGTCTTCCCCCAGCTTCGCGATGCGGTCCGATCCGCAGCAGGAACAGGACGTCGGCGCCGGAACCACCACCCGCTCGCGCGGCAGGTGCTCGGGGTAGGGTTTGCGGACCGGCTTGCGGCGCTCGAAGGCCGCGACCTTCGTCGTTTTCTCCGCCCGGACCCGGTCCTCGGCGGCGGCGGTCACCAGTTCCTCGAGCTGCAGTTCCAGCTGATCGATGAGCCGGGCCGTCCGCTCGGCGCCGCGCCCGTATTGCTCGCGCCGCAGCAGCGCGATCTCGAGCTTGAGGCCCGTGATCATCGCCTCGGAGGTCGAGACCACCGCGCGCGCCTGCGCCAGTTCGGCCTTCGTGGCCACCAGTTCGGCGCGCAGTTTGTCGAGTTCGCAAGCGGGATCGGACATGGCCGCTTCTACCATGCACGGCCACGGAAGCCAACAAATACAGGATGTTCGGCCCCGTCAGCCCATCTTCTTCGGCCTCTGGGTCCAGCGCGGATTGCGCCAGTCAATTCCGTCCAGCAGATAGCCGAGCTGGGCTGCGGATATCGCAACGGCCTCGCCCGTGGTGCTCGACGGCCAGACGAATTGGCCCGCCTCCAGGCGCTTCGCATAAAGCGACACACCGACCCCGTCGAACCACAGGAGCTTCACCATGTCCGCCTTGCGGCCGCGGAAGCAGAAGATCTCACCACCGTGGGGATCGCGGCCGAGCCCCTGCTGGACCTTCAGCGCAAGGCTGTTCATCCCGCACCGCATGTCCGTGACCCCGCCGGCGATCCAGACCCGCGTTCCCGCCGGAAAGGCGATCATGCGCGTTCGAGCACCTGCACGAGGCGCGTCAGCACCACCGCCTCGATGTCTGCCGACACGGCGAGGCGTCGGCCGTTCGCCAGCGTGATCTCGATCCGCGCGTCGGCATCCGCTCCTTGCATGGCCGGTGCCTCCCGCTGTCGGTCACGAAGATCCGGGCCGATCTCCACCGGCGTGAAAACCGGGCGTCCGCCGTCCAGCAGCCCCTTGTGCCAGGCGCGCCGCCATTGCGTCAGCAGCGCTCGCGATATGCCGTGCCGGCGTGCGACCACCGAGCCCTGCCGGTGACCGCGATAGCTTTCCTCGACGATGCGGATCTTCTCCGCATCCGACCAGGTCCGGCGGCGGCCAAGCTCGCCCGCCGCGAAGACCTCGAATTGTGAAATGACCTTAGCGCATGACATAACGCATGCCTTAAGTCAGAAAGCCAAACCCCGGCAGGCGGCCCTCGCCGGAGGCATACCTCCCAGGGGCTGCCGGGCTCGATGAAAGCGGTGCGGGCGCCGACCGCGGCGATCCAGGTCCGCACTGCGGTCGCGATGAACTCGGGGCCATAGCATGTTGGGAATGATGCGCAGCGGAAGATTATGGCCGCGCGCGGAGCCCCCGGATCGCGCAGCGGGCGGCCATAACCGGGCACAGGTCTCTATGGTGGTTTTGCGAACCACACCACAGAGGAGACCGGCTATGGCCGAGGCTGAGCATACTTCGGATGCCCGTATTCTGGTAGGCATCGACATTTCCAAGAACCGCCACGAGGTGCTGATCGCTGTCCCCGGTAAGGCGCGCCGCCGCCGGATGACCGTGCTGAACACGGCCGACGATTATCGACGGCTGATCGATGTCCTGCGGGGGTTCGGGCTGCCGGTCACGATCGGGTTCGAAGCGACAGGGAACTACCACCGGGCCCTTGTGTTCGCCCTCGGGTCGGCGGGTTTCGAACTGAAGCTGGTATCGTCCATTGCGCTGGCCCGCACCCGGGAGGCGCTCCACAACAGCTGGGACAAGAACGATCCGAAGGATGCGCAGGTCATCCTGCGCATGCTGGAGATCGGCGCAGTGCAGGTCTTTCATGACCCGCTGGTGGCCGGCACTTGCGACATTCAGGAGTTGTCGAAGACCTACGAGATGGTCGCGCGCGCCAAGACCGAGCTGTGGCATCGCATCCTGACGCACTACCTGCCGCTCTATTTTCCCGAGGCGGACCGGTTCCATCGCAGCTCGCGGGGCGACTGGTTCCTGGCGTTCCTCGAAGCCTTTCCTTCGCCCCACATGATCTCCGCAATGGACAAGGATGCCTTCATCGCAGCTGCCTGGCCGGTGATTGGCCGCCGTGTCAGCAAGGCCGCGCTTCTGGCGGATATCTACGAGACGTCAAAGACTTCCGTGGGCTTACCGGTTGCGCCGGACTCGGATGCCATCCGGATGTTCCGCCTCGTTCTGGCGCAGGGGCGCAGCCTTATCCAGAGCCGGAATGCTATCGAGGAACGCGCCGCCAAGCTTCTCGGCGACCATCCTGACTATTGCCTGCTGCGCTCGATCCCGGGCATCGGGCCCATCAATGCGCTCGCCGTTCTGGCCGAGGCTGGCGACCTCCGGCGCTTTCGGCATCACCGCCAGTTCCTGAAGTTCTGCGGCATGGACCTGGCCACCGTGCAGTCCGGCCTGTTCCGCGGCCGAAGCAGGATCTCGAAGTATGGCAATGCCCGCCTGCGCCGCACGCTCTGGCTGGCCAGTCAGGCCGCCGTGCTGAAGCCAGCCAACAGCTTCCGCGACAAGTTCGAGCGTTACATCGCGCAGGACCGCCACAACCCCGACCTGCGCCGCAAGGCCTACACCGCCATCGCCGCGAAGATGGCCCGCACCATTCACGCCGTGATCAAGTCCGGCGAACCCTATCGCCCCTTCTTCGAGGGGGTGAGCCCAGGCGGAAGGACCCCTCTCTGTAGAGCCGTGGAGGCAGGTTCCTGACCTCGTAGATAATGTTCGGGCCTTCCGCTTGGAAGATCGGATCTCGTCTTGAGGACGGTGAGGGCGGCCAATCTGCCGACCCTGTATTTGCTATGGAAGAGACCACTTCTTGACGGCGGAGCCCGTCTGGGCAACCATTCAACAGGCATCCGGTCGCTCGGATGCACCGTGATCTGATGCCTCAAGCCGCCAGTTCTTCCCGACATAGGACGTTGTCGGACCGTATGTGGCCAGGCACTCCGCGAAGGATGAACAAGTCGGAAAGGACGTCGATGACGTCGGTCGAGTTGAGCTTGCGGGCGATCCGGATGGACAAACATTCGCGGGTGAACTCGTCGAGGACGTTGAGCATGCGGAACTTTCTCCCGTCGTGGGTCCGGCTTTCGACGAAGTCGTAGGACCAGACGTGGTTCGGGCGTTCGGGCCGCAAGCGGACGCACGATCCGTCGTTGAGCCACAGGCGCCCCTTCTTCGGCTGCTTCTGCGGAACCTTCAGCCCCTCGCGCCGCCAGATCCGCTCGACCCGCTTCACGTTCACCGCCCAGCCCACCTCGCGGAGCAGGGCGGTGATCCGGCGATAACCGTAACGGCCGTACTGGCTGGCGAGCGCGACGATGTCGGCCGTCAGCGCCTCTTCGTCGGGCCGGCCCCGTGGCACCTTCCGCTGGGTCGAGCGATGCTGCCCCAGCACCCGGCAGGCCACCCGCTCCGACACGCCGAGCTTCTGGCGGACGTGGTCGATGCAGGCTCGCCGGCGGGCGGGGCTCAGTAGTTTCGCTGACGCGGACCTTCGGTTCCCGAGGCTGCCTCCTTCAGGATCAACTTCTCGAGCGTGAGTTCTGACACCGCCTTCCGCAGCCGCTCGTTCTCCTTCTCAAGTTCCTTCAGCCGCTTCACCTGGTCGGTCTTCAGGCCGCCGAACTCCTTCCGCCAGCGGTAGTAAGTGAACTGCGTCACCCCGATCGACCGAACCGCCTCGGCCACCGACCGGCCTTGCGACACCAGCACGTCGACCTGTCGGAGCTTCGCGACGATCTCCTCCGGCTTGTGTTTCTTCTGGGGCATTCCTGCATCCTCCATCAGGCTCGAAAGCCTACCTCAGGGAGGACCACTTTTCTGGGGGCAGACCATCGAGCCCCGGACCGTGCCTTTATGCGCCGGTCACAGGCTGCATCTCCCGAGGGCCGCCGCGGGTCAGCCGAAAGCGGCCAGAACCAAGGCAAACATGAGCAGGCCCGGGCCCACGACGAGCCAGAAGGCGGCCGGAACCCTGCGTTCCTCTTCGGCCTGACGATCGAGGGCGCGCTTTACCGCTTCGAGGTTGATGGGACGCCCGGATGGCATTGGTTCCGGGCGGTCCTTGCCTGTCTCATTCGAAATATACATCCGGCCTCCCGTCCTGCGACCCTGCCGCCTGCGCCAGGACAAGTGTACGATCCTTCGGGGGAGGCATGCACTTGTCTTTGGTTTCAGCAGATTATCCAAGGGAGGTAGAATTCTGCCGGAAGACGCCACGCTGCGGGTAGCATGGTCTTCAAATGAAAAGATGGACGCCCGGCAAAGCCTGGGCGTCCATGCTGCATGGGGCGGAACCACAGCAGCAGAGGTGCGGCAGTTGGGGTCACCATCTTGGGCAGGCGTTGGCCGGCACCCCGTCTGACTTGTAACGCATCTGTGATCGCAAGTCACCATGGACGTTTAAATATTTAGTTACAGAAGCTTAATCATAAGATCATACGTTCGGATCTGGTTGATCCAGTTTCAGCAGGCCTGCATCGACAGCCATGCGCAGCGTTTGAGCGGGGGTTCTTGCTCCAATGGTCTGGGCTGCGGATTTGAGACGTGACTTCACCGCGCTCTCCGTGATGCCGAGGATATGGGCGATATTCTTGTAGCGATGGCCCTTGGCAAGCAGGCGCAGGACCTCGAGTTGCCGGTTGGAGAGGGTGAGTTCGACGGGCCCATGCAGTTTCCCAAGGATCTGCCGGAGATGCAGAAGCTCCGAATCGCTGTAATCCCGATCCCCGCTGGCGAAAATACCGATGGTCCGGAGGGCCTGCCTGCCGTGGGTGAGGATGCTGACGACAGCGCCGTGAGTGAGGCCGTGGCGGCGAAATTCCGCGAGAACACCGGCAGGGTCGCGATCGGCAAGTTCGCTCCAGCGGAGCGTGCCGCTGTTCTGGAAGGCCCACCGCATCAGGGGGTCGTGCAGAGCCATGGCACGGGTGGAATAGGCTTCGATCAGCCCAATTGGCAGCGAGTTGAGTTCGGTTTCGGGGGCGACAAACCTTATCCGCCTCCCGATATAATATCCGGCGGGAGCGAATGCGCGAAGAAGCAGCCTTTCCTTCTCAAATCGCTTACTCATGGCCACTCATGATCATGGTCCTGCATGTCCTGGGCCCTCGCCAGGATAGGGCTGCGCGACAGGGGCGGCTCGCTCGGTGCCTATCCCGGGAAGGCCAGGATCTGGTGATTGCGGGCCGCCGGATTTCCGGTTGCAGGTCGGGATCTGGCGGCGGTCCGGATCCGTTGATCAGACGAGAAGGAACTGGGACCCGATCATTGCGGCCTGGGTGCGGTTCTTGACGTTCAGCTTGGCGCAGATCGAGCGGACATGCATCTTGATCGTCACCTCGCTCACACCGAGGCTCTGTCCGATTTCCTTGTTCATCATGCCCTCTGTCAGGCAGCGGAGGACTTCGATTTCCTTTGGCGTCAGGCCCTTTTCATCGGTAATGGAGGGGCGCGCCGCATTCAGGCGGACAGACATCGGCAGATAGATCTCGCCGGCGAGAACGAAGTTGATGGCGTTGACAAGCGAGCGGGCACTCTGGCTTTTCTCCACATAGCCCGAGACCCCCCGCTCCAGCGCCTCGTAAACCACTGCCGGCGAGGCGCTGCCGGAAAAAAGCACGATTGGATGCTGCTGGTTCAGTTCCAGCAGGCGCGGGATCGCGTCGAGCCCGGGCATCATGCCCGGCATTATCAGGTCGAGCAGGATGATGTCGAAGGGCCCCTCCACCTCGATGAGAGCTTCAAGCTCCTCGACGGAACTTGCCTGCCGGACCTCCGCCTCCATCTGGACCGTCAGATAATTGGCCATGACTTCGCGGACGAGGCAGTGGTCGTCGGCGATGGCGATTTTCTTCTTCGGCATGGATTCTGGCTATCAAAGGCGCCTGGTCACAGGCAATATACCGTTTGCGCGATCGGCGTCCCGGAATGGGGCGGAATTCTGGATTGAACCCGAAGCTGGCAGGCTAAACCGCCCCCTATCATCCGACCGCCTCATGAGCGATTAACACGGGAAACGGGACACCGCACCCTATCTTGGGAAGGGTGATTGCATCGCCGGATATGTTCCAAGGTGTCGGGTGGAGCAATATCGTTTGCCAGATGACCACAAGGGCGGGCTGCTGGCACGTTTCCTACCCGAAAGGCGGGGTGCGATGGGCTGCTCCGTGAGTGCAATCCTCCGGGCCGGCGCCAGCCGCTGCTTGTCCGAGTTGCTGGCGCTGAACGGAGCCGGCGAAGTTCTTCCCAGCGGCGTCACCCGCTGCGTTCTCCCTCCGAAGAAGGGTCGCCGGCCGTCCCATGCTGCCACCGAAGCAGATCCCGATGCTCAAACTTGGTGTCCACGGAGCAAGGGAACAATTCATCCGGGCATCGGGAGACCGGGGACGCCTGCCGGCTGGCCGCTTGGTGGAGGGGGGAAGACCCTCCAATGGAGGCGTCCTACGGTCATTCGGGTGCCGGCACTTTTCCTTTGGGCACCTGAGGAAGCACCACGCCATGTTGCCCAGCCGAATTCCCGGCTGCCAGACCGCGGCAGAGACGATTACTGCCTTTGGCAACCGTGATCCGCTGTCGGGATCACCTGGCCCGCAGGCGGCCGGAACAAGGAGCTCGCCATGACCTTCATGATGATGGGATCCGGCACGGTTATCGGCATCCTCGACCTTCGCCATTCCAACCGGACGATAGAGGAAATTGTCGGTTCATTGATGACCCGGGTGGATGCCGCCCGCCAGCTGGAGGCCGAGCAAGCAGAGTTCAACATAGTGCTTCGCGATTATGTCTTTGCAGGCAACGCGGCAGAGCGTGCGGTGCTGGAGAACATCACGGGACTCCGGGGGGCGATGAGCGCGAGCATTGCTCATCTGAATGAACTGGCGGACGAGGCCGGACAACCGATGATTGCCGCCCACAGCGACCAACGGACCGCGGCGGAGGCGCTGGCGAGCGGGGCAGGTGAACTCTCGACCGAGGTCGACCAGCTCAAGGATGCGGTAGCCTTCTTCCGCAGCGGCCAGGTCCAAACGGGGCCCGTTGCAACGCCATCCCCGAAAAGTCGTCCTGCCTCCAGGCCGGTGCTCCGTTTGGTGGGGCGTGGCTTCGGCCTCGACATGTCGGATCGCCGTCATGTCGGGTGATCTGATATCCTTGACCTACAAGAGCCGCGCCCGCCTTGCCGATCCGGAGGTGGATATCCTGAACATCGTCCGGATGAGCCGCGTGATGAACCCTCGTTTTGGGATCACCGGCATCCTGTTCTACAACGGCTTCCACTTCGTGCAGACGCTCGAGGGGCCACGAAGCGGTTGCAATGAGCTGTTCTCCTGCATCTCCAGGGATCCCCGCCACGAGGAGCTGGTGACCTTTGGATTGTCCGAGATCGAAAGGCGGCGCTTTCCCGACTGGTCCATGCAGTTGGTCTCGCGCCGGGAACTGTACGAGCTTGTGCCCGAGTTGAAGCTGCTCGACGACGGGGACCATGAGGAGATTGCGAGGGTTCATGCCAGCATCATCGCGAGGCTGACTGCGACGGAGCTGTCCATGGCCAGAGGGATCCAACTGATGGAAGCGCCCCCGCGGCGCGACAAATGGGATGAGGATCTCGCCCCGATCGCGGCAGCCTGATTTTCGGTCCGGAAGTCGGGAAGCCGATCCACCCGCGCGTTTGTTTGACGCCTTGGGCGCGCCGTCGGATTGGCGTGAACGGCCGCCCTGCTCGCGCGCGGGATCTGGCCGGCGTTACAGCCGACCTTCTGCAGGGCGCCCCTGGCGGAACGTCATGTCCGGCCCTTCGCAAATGCTGTCGACAGGCGCCTATGGAATAGCTCGGCAAGCAAACAGGCGGCCATGTCGATCCGAAGATGGTTCGCTCAGGCGAGAGCGAAGTTCGTTGCCAACTCGCGGCCGTTGCGGTCACACTCGAGGTCGAAGGTGACGGCTTGGCCGTCATCGAGCTGCCGGATGCCGGCGCGCTCCAGCGCGCTGAGGTGAACGACCACGTCCTTGGAGCCGCCCGCCGGAGCGATGGAGCCGAAACCTCTGGTGGCGTTGAACCATTTCACGGTGCCGTTGGCCATCGTGGTGTTTCCTTGTCTTGTGCGCCACCCGCTTGATGCGGTGGCAGCAGATCCCGAGACATCTTCGGGAATTGTCTGCGATGGAGGTGTCACTGCGCTTCGCAGCCTTTTGCGGAGAGCGCAGACCTGTGGCAGATTGCACTCATGGTATCGTTCTGCGAGGTTTTCCTGAATGGATTTGGTCACACTTTCCCTTTTCGTCTCGGCGGTGATCATCCTGACCATCACGCCGGGGCCGGACCTGTTCCTGATCCTCGGGCGTGGTATTTCGCAGGGTCGCACCGCCGCGTTATACACCGCATTCGGCTTTTTCCTTGCCGGTTTCGTTCAGGTGCCGCTTCTGGCCTTTGGCCTGGCGAGCATCGTTGCCCGTAATCAAGTTCTTTTTGATATTCTGCGCTATTGTGGAGGTGCCTATCTGATCTGGCGCGGCTTCAAGATGATCCGGGATTCCGGGCAAACCGATGTGATTTCAGCAAGCCACACATCAGCCGCGGCGGCGATCAGGGAAGGGTTCACCGCAAGCCTCATGAACCCAAAGAGCCATGTCTTTCTCCTGGCCTTTCTGCCGCAATTCGTCCGACCCGAAAATGGATCGGTAATGATGCAGTTTGTCATTCTCGGGATTCTCATGCGTATCGTCGCTTTGCTGATTGAGGGCGCAATCGCTTTGCTCACCGGTTCCATTGGCGAGCGCCTTCGTCAGTCCACGCGGTTGCAGGGCTGGTTGGAACGTATTGCCGGGAGCCTGTTAATCGCGGTTGGGCTTCGGCTTGTCTTCATGGAGCGCCCGCACGATGCCTTTGTGCGGTCTTAGGCCAAGGCAGAAATGCCTGTTTAGCAGACAGCTCACGAAGATTCCTTCGGGAGCAGCTGTTCGGCATGGCGTGCCGCCCGCGGTGCCATCAGTTCCAGGCTGCTCCATCTGTTGCAAGGGGCCGGCATTCGGCAGCCCTTTTCCTTTCCGAAAACTGTGGACACGAACCTGACCGTAGTGGACAGAACGGCTTTATGGCATCACTGCCGCGGAACGCGCTCCTCCTTTATGCGCGCGCGCTCCTCCGCGTCGAGTTGTGCCCATAGAGCATGATAAAGCTCCAGGCCTTCTGCGGTACCATGGCCGAGGTACGTCGTCGCCAATGGACCTCGGGACTCGTCGATGCGGTTGCCGTTCAAGGAGAACAGGGCGTGCATGAAGGCAACGGCATCCCGGCCCCTGATCGTCAGTTCGTTCCCGGCAAGGTCCAGAACGACGAACTGATCGGGCGAAACGAGCTGCCGTGGATTCAGCACCACAGCCCGCCCTCCGCGCGCCATGGCGACGAAAGGCGCTGCGAGCTGGCGGACGAAGCGCACCTGACCACTTGCCATATCGACTGCCGTGACACCTCCCTCGGTCGAGAGAAAGAGGAGCCCGGTGGCCGGATAGGCGAAGGCCGTGACCTCCGCGTCGAAGGGTCTCCCCGTCGTCGCAACGAACGGAGAAATGGCGCCGTTCAGCGACCACCGCTCGATGACGATCCGGTTCTGCCCCGGGGCACCGGGATCCTTGATCGCGGTCTGCATGAACAGGTTCGCCTGATGATCCCACCCCAGAGGCCACTGGCGGGCGTTCCTGTCGAGGGACATGGGCAGGTGGTAAAGTAGCTGCCGTGTGGCGACGTCCCAGACATGGATGCCCGCCGCACCCGGGACGCCATAGCCCCGCGCGTATAGCCGCCCATCGACAGAGAAGCCGACCTCGTATCCGACACCTTTCTGTCCCGCCGCTGTCCCGCCTGGCCCCATTTCCCCGAGGTAGGCACCATCCCCGGCCGCGAAGATATGCACGCTGGACGTCCGGTTTGACGGAACCGCCAACAGCGTGCCATCGGGAGAGAAGCTTGCGGATATCCCCGGGCTCGAGATGCCGTGGACCTCGATCTGAGGCGCGAGTTGACGGATCACTCGACCGTCCCGAGGATCGATGATGGATTGGGGAAAAGCACGCGTGTCCGGACGGGAGCTGTCTTCCCAATGGGATATGAAAGCACGTGTCCCACTGCTGTTGACGCTGAAGCGCGCTTCTCGGTCCTGCGCGATGCGGGGCACCCTCGCACCTGCGGCAAGTTCGAGTGCGAAGGCCGCCGCGGCATAGGTCGCCATGTCCTCCTCGGTCGGTCCGTCCGGAAGGCCACGCAGCGCGAGGCCGATGGCTCCTCTCCGATCGCCGTGCCGCAGGGCGGTGATCGCCTCGCTGGCGAAGTTCTGCGACATGAGCTGCGCACCTCGTGCGGCGTCGGTCTGTGCTCCGGCCCTGTCCTGGTCGATGGCCATTCTCCGGTCGCCGCCGAGCCTCTGCAGGACGGCGCCGTAGAGTGCGGAGCCATGAGGAAGGTCCTGGCCACCATAGGTGTGACGTGTCGCATTTCTCGCGACAGCGACCAACTCGCCCGTCCGCGACACCGCCGCTTGCGCCAGCGGGATGAGATCCCGCCCCTCTGGCGGCAGCCTTGCACCCTGCCGGTCGATCACCTGGAACTCATCGAGCGAGCCGAGGTCGAAAGGCCGGATGGCGAAAGCAGATCCTCCACGGACCAGCGCGACCTCGGGATGGAGCACCTCGGTCGTGAAGCGGACGCTCCCGGTCTCGAGATCGATCGCGGCGAGGCGCGCCTCGTCCGTCATCAACACCATCGGCACGCCGGGAAAGGTGAAGGAGCGGCTCGACGGGGCGTCGATGACCCCTGCCAGATCGGCTACGGTCCGGCGCTGGCCATCCATGGTCCACCGTTCCAGCACGACACCCGACCGTCTGCCTGAAGTCCTGTCCGTCACGAAATTCTGCACGGCGAAGCCATCCTCGTGATCCCAACCCAAGGGCCATGACGTTTCTCCGGGCCCGCCATTCGAGACCAGATGTCGGACCAGCGAGCGGTCGGCGACGTTCCAGACCAGAATCCCGCCGCCATTGTTCAGATAACCAACCGCGTAGAATGCGCCGTCGCTTGAAAAGCCGAGCGGCAGGATCGTGCCCGGGCGTGGCAGCACCATGCCGGAGCCCATCTCCCCTGCCCAGCTTCCGTCTTGCGCGTTGAAGAGCTGAACCGAGATCCCGGGCATGGTCGGATAGGCAAGAAGACGACCGTCGGGAGAGAACACGGGAGAATGCTCGGGCGCGGTCACTGCCTTCACCTCGTCAAGACGCCTGATGAGGGTTCCGTCACGCGGGTCGTGGATCGCGGGCACCGCGCCTTCGGCGCCGGCGCGAGGATCGAAGAAACCGACGAAGGCCCGTGTGCCCGTGCTGTCGACGCTGTAGAGACCGCGGGTCTCCTCTGCGATGCGCGCGACCCGTGAGCCTGCCGCGATCTCGAGGGCAAAGACCGCGTCAGGCAGGGCCGCCATTTCTTGCTCTGTCGGTTGAGGGGGAAATGCCTTCAAGGCCAGATCCAGCGCCGACGGGCTGTCGCCGAGCATGAGCGATTGCAGCGACTGCTTCGCGAGGTTCTCCGCCATCATCCGCGCCGCTTCGTCTACCCGGGTCTGCCCCGAAGCCTCCTGGACGAGGAGAAGGACCGCCATGGCGAGCGCTGCGAAAGTCATGAGACGCATTTCGGCCTTCTCCCTTCCGGATCAATCGGTGGCATGGAAAGAATGCGCAGCGCGGGCAGGGCGCAGGAGCAGCCGCGCGTCCTCTCGTGCTTCATCGCGGCGCGTCAAGGTCGCGCGGCGATCCCATGTCAGATCCCGCAGCGCTCCAAGAGGGCGAGCCGGGCCGCGCCGGTCCCCTTCATGCCGGATTCGAAGAGCGTCTCCCATGACCCCGTGTCCTGAACCCAGAGCCGCTGCCCATTGGCGAAGAAGTCCCAGTGGATGTGGTCGGCGGGGATCTCGGCCGAGATCGATCCCTGCTCGTTGAAGCCGATGAACGAATCGCGGCTCGTGCGGCCGTCCGGCAACTCGATCCAGAGCATCAGGCCCCCGGTGGTGCTGATGGTCTTGTGCGGCGCGGAAAGATCCGCCCCTTTCGACCTGTCGATCAGGTTCATGGAGACCCGTCCCGTGCCACGACGGCACAGGAACAGCAGTTCGCGACCATTACTGCTCGCCGTGGTCCAGGCCCGGTCGGCCGATTTCCCATGTTGCCATTCCTGCGCCAGGGCCGAAGGAGTGCCCAGGCAAAGGGCTGCCTGCAACGCGATCGTGCATGTCCGATTTCGCATCATCGCGCAGGTTCCTCGCTTTCGTTGAAGGTATTCAACCGAATGGTGCAGGAGGGCCGAACCATGAAGACGTCAGGGCTTTATCAGGCAGTCGCGGCGGACGGGCTGATGGTGATAATGTCAGTGAAGAGGGCGAGGGTTTCAAGTCGCATGTATTGCCGTGCGACCGCCCGCTTGTCGGCAGTCAGACAAGCCGGTCCCCCCCTTCACAAGAACCTGAGAAACCTCGATCCGCCCGAGAACAGATGCAAGAACAGCAGGACAGATCGGGTGGACGAGGCCGCTAGAACGGCATGGCCTCATCCTCTTGTGGGTCCAGTTCGATCCGGCCTTCAATGAGGCCCATGTCGATCGCCTTGGCTTCGAGATCGCAATAGACCGACCAGAGAGCGTTGAAGGCATCAAATTGTCCGCGCTTCCACTCATCGGACGGCGGGTCTTGAAGCTCCGAAAACCGGACAACCTTACGCATGTCGGAATCGAGCGGCCATGGGTTGCCATTCTCGGCCATCCGGGCGAGCCGCTTTTTCATCTTCGTCAGATACTCAAGCATCAGCTCCTGATCCGTTTCAGGCGGATCGGGGATGTGCCCCACATCCCCGCAGGTCTTGCAGATGTGCCGCCATCCGCTTTCGTGCCGTGGCTCTTTCAGCATGTGCAGGAAGATCGTCGATCCGCCGCAATGCGGGCAGAGCTTTGATTGTTCGTGATCGTGTCGCGACATTTTATTCTTGGTCCATCAGCTTCCGGCTTTTCCCGTAGGCCAGCCAGACGGGAGAGATTTCAGCGTCCTTGCCAATGGTCCCCTGCCCGTGACACACGCAGCACGGCACATCCCGGCCGACCTCCGGCCCGTAGACCGGGGCCTCCAGGCCCCGGTCGAGATGTCTGCGGACGGTCTTGCGGTCGCAGCCGACCTTCCGCGCGATGGCGCTGATGCTCAGCCCCTGCTTCTTCAGATCATGGATCAAGACGATCTCCCTCGGTCCCTTCACCTGCATGCCCTCGTCACTTCGTTGAGGATATCAGGCCAGTGGTCCGCGGGGACGCCAATTTCCGGATAATTGAGGTCCGGAAATTGACGCCGCCGCTCGCCTCTGGGGAATTTTCAAACGGCGGATCCGGGGAGATTACAAGCGGCGGTTACAGAAGCGACCTGAATCGTCTCAAGGAACTGGTTCACCCAGACGAGGTACGCTGCTGAGTAGTAGTCATCAACCATGTAGGGTAGGTCATGGCTCCACTGGCCATAGGCCATCCGCAGCCCCGCGAACTTCCACTGCTTGTTGTTCTTCTCGACACCGCCGACCGAGTATCCAGCCCGTTCATCGTCGGCAGGATTGGATCACGCACCCGGACGTGACGCCCCGCCGGATCGCCGCCGGAGCCGATCCCGATGCGAGGAGACCGAGGACGCCTGCCGGTCGGCCGCCTGGGCTTCAAGCCCGGTCAGGCGCGCCACCACAGCGCTTGAGCATAGGTGGGCACATGCGAGAAGTCGGTGTAGACGGCGAGCCCACCGGTCGGTGTCCAGCCCTTCTCGACCCAGGCCTCTACGGTGCGTTTGAAATCGGAGAGATTGGTGGCCGTCACCACATGATATCCGGAGTGTTTCGGGCCGGAGAGGATATCGTCCAGAATGCGGTCCATGCCGGTCTTCATGAGATCTGTTTCCTACACGGTAGATTTTTCAAGAGAACGGACTACAGGCCGGTTTCCTGATCGGTCGCGGCGGCCGGTCGGGCAGGAGCCGCGACCCAATGGCCTTCCCGCAGGCGTCGGCTGCTGGCCCTGCATCCGCATTGGCGCTCTCGCAGTTACTCGGATGGTGAGGGAAGGGCGGGATGCGCCGGGATGGAACGGGGTCCGTTGTTTCCCGGGGGCGATCGGATCTTTCCGCACGGCCGAGGCTGACTCCTTTAAAGGAGTCAGCGTATCTTGAACGGCATGGTGCGCGCGTAATTCATGGGGACATCCTGCCTCCGCAATGATAAGCCGTCAAGTGGCTTACGGCAGATGTTCTGTGCCATTGATGCTCCATGTGGCGTGGGAATTCCTGCGAGCCAGATAGCGAGCCTTATTGGCCGCCGACGGGGCCGGCGGCCGGGCCTGCAGAACGAGCGACTTGGAAAGCAAGAACAGGCGATACCCAGATTCACGTGATGCATCCTGGCCTGATCGATTCTCCGACTCGGCCAGTCAGCGGATCGCCATTCAAGTTTCAATCGATCACGCAGATCTGGCCAGGCGAATACATATTCTCGGCTTTGATAGGTAAATATGCGGCCGTCGAAACAGCCGCCCGCGTCGATCCGATGCCATCCCGAGATCCCTTTCGTGCCTCCCGTGATCCGTCCGCTATCGCTGTGCGCCGAGAGGACAGCGATATCCGCGTCCCCGTCCAGGCAAAATGCGATTGCCACATTGGCTCGGGTCTCATCGGCCGCTGTTGTCGCAACAGAAGGATCATTGAAAGAGTCATGCGCATCGTCCAACTCCCCCAACGCCCGTTCAGGAATCTTCTTGAATCTGACAGTTGCTCAAGACGGCCCTGTCAGCCTCTGCCGTGACGTCCCGCCGGACCACCGGCCGGGAAGAATTCGCGTTTCGGTAACTGTTTGCCTTCCCGATCCGACGGGAGCGGGCCGCAGCGAAAGAAGATCGTCGCTCGCGATCGGTCTGCCGCGGCGGCCCTTGCCCTTACACGAAGGGGTTCTGGTACTGTTCCGGGCGGGCGAGCGGCTCCTTGCCGAAGAGCGCGAGGCCTCGGGGGTTGCTCCTGCGGCTGTCAAGTACCTCCGCGATTTCCGCGGGGTCCTCCAGGAAGAGCCAGGCTGCGAAGTCCCCCTCCGTCACGCCGGCGAGGAGCGTGCGCTGCTGGGGATCAGGGGCGCGCCAGGCGGCAAGGGCGAGAAAGACCGCCCCGCGCCGCAGATCGCTGGCGCAGAAGAGGCGGGAGACGATCGGGATCGAGGTGCGCCGTTCCAGCTCGCAGGCTACCTCTAGTGCCCAGCCATCGAAGGGTCGTGACCTTTCGATTGTGCCGGTCTGGCTGGGCTCGCGCATGTCCCGGCTCGCTGATCGGTTCAACTCCGGGGACCCCCCCTCATCCTGCGCCTGAAATCCGCAAGGAGCCGCGGCCGGTATTCTGCGCGCATGGCGCATGTCCTTTGCATATGGCGCAAGGGGGCGTTCATCCCGTGGATCGTTCTCGTGGCGTGTCATGCGCGCTCTGTATGAGTGGCTGAAACTGGGAGAAAGGTAATCAGGATAGTATGCACGACAATTGCAATCCGGAAAGAACTCGTTCGGTCAGCTTGACAACTTGAAAGCCGATGAGGGGTTCCGGAAAAGTCTCCTTCAGCCCGTCCTGATGGCTTCGGACTTGGCATATGGCACAGATCCCGCCGGCCGCCTTGGCCTGGGTTCGGGATGGAGAACCGATTCGAGTCTTCAAATCATCAGGGTCCGGTGTCTGCCCTGGGCCGGCAAAAGGAAGGGCCGGGTCTGTACCGTCTGCTGCGGATCCCGGAGAGTCCCTGATCCTGCCTCCGCTCCAGGACCGCTGCACCTGCCGCGCGTGCGCCCTTTCGCCGTCTGGACGCCGGCCGCGGGGCCGACGTCATCGGTCAGGCATTCAGGCCGCTCGGGGTCCCGGTCGTGACCCCCTCCGCCGGTGCAGGCGTCTTCCTTGCCGCCGTGGTCCCGTAGCCGAACTGGGAGGCCACCATGGCCGCCTGGGTCCGGTTCTTGACATTCAGCTTGGCGCAGATCGAGCGCACGTGCATCTTCACGGTCACCTCGGAAAGGCCGAGGTTCTGGGCGATCTCCTTGTTCATCAGTCCGGCGGTAAGCCCAAGCAGGACTTCGAGTTCCTTCGGCGTCAGTCCCCGCTCGTCGGACACGTTCCGTCGCGGCGTCAGGCGCAGGAAGGCCGGCAGGTAGGTTTCGCCGGCCAGGATGAAATTGATCGCATTCACCAGCGAACGGGCGCCCTGGGACTTGTCGATATAGCCTGCGGCTCCCTTCTCCAGAGCCTCGATGACGACATTGGGCGCGGCGCCGCTGGCAAAGAGGACGACGGGCTGAGCCTGGTTCAGCTCCACCAGGCGTGCGAGCGCCTCGAGCCCCGGCATCATCCCCGGCAGGAGCAGATCGAGCAGGATCATGTCGACGGGGCCATGGGTCCTGACAAGCGTCTCCAGCTCCCCGACGCTCGTGGCCTCGAGGATCTCAACGTCCAGCTGAGTCGCAAGATAGGCGGCCATCACCTCCCGGACGAGGCACTGGTTCTCCGCAAGCGCGATCCTTCTCTTCTGCATCACTGTCCGTTAACCTTCTGCCGCCAGTTGAAACACCATTGGACTGCTCCATCCCTCTTTTTCGGCACGGTGCCTGTTCGATCGCCGCGCTGCTGAGTACGGACTGATCAAAGGGGGGCCCTACCGCCTTCGATGTGGCCAAGATTGATCTATCTGCGCATAACACGCGAAAAAACGCATGGCATCTTATCTCCTGCGCGCATCCTGTATCGCAAGCATTAATCGAAAGATAAAATGCGACTCAAGGCTGCCATGCCGTTGCGTCATGGAGGGGATTTAAAATGGATATAAATCAACCGGAAGATGAAAGCGGGGCAGATACTGCGAAAAACTGCTTTCAGGGCATGCAGAGCCGACGATTATTCGGGCGGGGATGACGGGCCTGTCGCATTTCTGTTGCATGGCCGTGCTTCCGAGCGGCGGCGGCGGCGGCTGGCCTGCGCAGTTTTGACGCATCCCACGGCGCGGCGCCCAGGAGACGGGACGGGGCAGTCAGCCCGCGGCGGATCCCCCCGGCGAGGAGACATAGGCGGCCTCGAAGTCCCAAGGGGGCAGGGGAGGACCTGAGAGGTAGCCCTGGATGTGGTCGCATCCGGCCGCGCGCAGCCATTCCCGCTGCATCTCGGTTTCCACGCCCTCTGCCGTCGTGGTCATTCCCAGTGCCCGGGCGAGACTGATGATGGCCTGGATGAGGGGTTGGCTGTGCCGGCAATCGGGGACATCGAGACCCGCGACGAAGCTGCGGTCGATCTTGATGTCCGAGGCTTCCAGGCGGTGGAGATAGGAGAGGGAGGCGTAGCCCGTGCCGTAATCATCGATGGCGATGCCGATCCCGGCCTGCCGGAGGGTGGCGCTGTTCCGGGCGGCGGCCTCGGACCCGGTGATGAGGGAGGTTTCCGTCAGTTCGATCACGAGCTGGCGAGGGTCGACCTTCTCCCGCGACAGATGGTCCAGGACAGACTGGGCGAAGTCACGGCGGGCGAAGCTCCGGGCCGAGACGTTCACGCTGAGCCGATGACGCCAGCCCCGACGGCTCCACTGGCCCAGCTGACGGACCGCGAGGCAGACCACCCGGGCATCGACGCCGAGGATCAGTCCGGTGTCCTCGGCCAGGGGGATGAACTCGTCGGGGCGCACCTCGCCCAGGACGGGATCCGTCCAGCGCACGAGAGCTTCGGCCCCGGCGAGACGGTTGCTGGCGTCGAGGGCGAATTGCGGCTGGTAGACGAGCCGCAGCCGGTCGATCGCGGCTCCGGCGAGCGCCTGGCAGATGGCGCTGCGCCGCTCCTCGGCCGCGAAGAGCTCCTGCGACAGCACGACCGTCCGGTTGCGTCCGCGGCGCTTGGCGGTGTGGAGGGCGATGTCGGCCCCGCTCATCAGCACCGACATGGTGGTGCCATGGACGGGGCAAAGCGCGATGCCTGCGGAGGCGGTGAGAGTGATCGGTTGCCGGTCGATCCCGATCGGCAGGGTGACCGCCTGGCGCAGCCTTTCGGCCAGGGCGACGGCGGCTTCATGCTCCAGTCCCGGCGCAAGCAGCAGGAACTCGTCCCCTCCCGTCCGGGCGACGAGGCCGTCCGGAGGCGCGGTGTCGTGCAGGCGTTGGGCCAGGACGCGCAGGACCTGGTCGCCTGCCTCGTGACGCATCGTGTCATTGACCGCTTTGAAGGTGTCGATGTCGAGCATGATGAGCGCCAGGGGCTCTTCAGGGCCTCCGTCCAGCCGGGCCAGCAGCTCCGTACTCAGCGCGCGGCGGTTGGCCAGGCCCGTCAGCGGGTCCTCGGCCGCCAGCCGGCGCAGCTGCCCGGCGCTGGCTTCGGCTGCGGTGATGTCGGTCAGCGACAGGACGATCCTCGCGCCCTGAGGCGCCGTGGGCAGGGGGGCTGCGTTGATGGAGAGCACGCGCCGGCTGCCGTCGGACAGGCGGAGGGCATAGCGCAGGTCGTGCTGATCCTGCCCGGTTGCGCTCACGCGGGCGGAGGGCAGGGCGCTCTTCCCGACCGGCTCGCCCTGAAGCGTTTCCAGAGGCCAGTCCGGGATGAGGAGGACCTGAGGATCGTCGGGCGCAGGGACCAGATCCAGGAGGCGCTGTGCTTCGGCATTGGCATAGATCACGCGCTCGGCGCCGTCGGTGGCCAGGATGGCCGAGACGCTTGTCCGCAGAACGCCGGCAAGGAGGGCATTCTGCGCCTCGAGCTCGCGCTCGAGCGCCTTGCGGTCGCTGATCACCGTCTCGACCGAGACATAGCCGGCATAGGTGCCATCGGCGTCGTAGAGAGGATGGATGTTGAAGCGGATCCAGTAGGGCTGGCCCTTCGCGTCGTAATTGAGGGTTTCACCCTCGTGGCTCTCGCGCCGGTCGACGGCGGCATGGACCGCGGCCACGGCCGCGGGATCGGTCTGCGCCCCCCGGACCAGGGTCCCGAAATCCCGCCCCGCCACATCGGCGAGCCGGTAGCCGGTCTGGATCTCGAAGGCGCGATTGACCCAGACGACCCGCAAGCCGGTGTCGAGGATGGCCACGAGGTTCGTCATCACCTCTGTCACTCGGGCAAGGCGGTGGAGATCGTGCTCGGCGAGCCTGGCGGCCGTCCGGGCGGTGATGGCGGTCGCCTCGGCCTCACGGCGGGCCAGCGCGGCCCCGATCGCATCCGCGACCGCGCGCAGAAGGGCGGTTTCTCCCGGATCGAAGGGCGGGCGCGGCCGGACCGCATCGAAGCCGACGAACCCTGTCAGGCTCATGCCGTCGGTGAGCGGCGTGATGACCAGGGCATGGATGCCCTGCCGGACGAGATGCGTCTTGATCGGATCCCCGTCCTCCAGGGCCGCGACATCGGGAGTATCGACAGCCATGTCATCCTGAAGGAGCGGCAGCCAGGGCTCGATGATCGTCAGCGGCAGCCGCTGCAGCGTATGCCGCTCCGGTGGAATGCCGTCGCGGCACCATTCATGGGTATTGCTGCACATCCCCTCCGCGATCCGGAAGACATAGGCCCGGTCGGCCATGCAGTGGGCGCCCAGCTCTGCAAGCGCATGGTCGATCGCGGCATCCACTTCCGCACCTGTGGCCCGCATCAGGACGCGCATCAGGGGCGTGGCCAGGCGCTGTCCCTGCGACAGGCGCTGCGCGAGACGGGCCGGATCCCCCGGATCTTCCGGGAGGGGCCGCCGGGTCTCCTGTCCCTGCCCGGGGCAGGCCTTCGGCGCGGCGGGTGCGCCCTTGCGCATCGGTAGCGGGCCGGTCTGGTCCATGATGCGGTTGCGTCCGCCCCGCTTGGCCTCGTAGAGGCGGATGTCGGCCTGCGCCTGAAGGTCGTCGAGAGTTCTGCCATCGTCGGGACCGATGGCGATCCCCGCCGAGAAGGTTGGCTGGACGGGATCGGAGCTGCGCAGCGACGGGATCTCCAAGACCTGTTGCGCCAGCCGCCCGGTCAGCTCCACCATCGAGGGCCGGTCGAAGCCGGGACAGAGCATCAGGAACTCTTCCCCGCCCACCCGGAAGGCGCGGGTGCCCTCGGGCAGGATCCGGGTCATGGCCGTGGCGAAGCGGCAGAGCACCCGGTCGCCCACCGCATGGCCGAACCGGTCGTTGATCTGCTTGAAATGGTCGAGGTCGATCAGGGCGATGCCGAGGGTCGCATGCCTCGCCTGGGCGGCCTCGAAGGCGATCCGGAGGGCTCGGCGATTGCCAAGGCCGGTGAGCGGGTCGAAGAGCGCCAGGTGCTCGGCCGCCTCGCGCAGGCGGGTGATCTCGGCAAGCTGGCTGCGCGACTGCTCGAGCGCCTCCTCGAGCCGCTCGGCATTGCGGTGAAGCTCCGTCCTGTCGGTCAGGATGGCCGCGGTCCCGAGGCGCGCGGCGCGCCCGCCGAGGGGAGGGTGCATGGGCAGCAGCCGGATGTCGAGCGTCCGGCCGTGGATCTCCACCGATCCGCCCTCGCTCATGCCCTCCTCGCCCTTGTCCAGCAGCTCGCCCAGGATGGCGAGCGGCCCTGCCCGGCCGGGCGTCTCGCCGAGGACGAGATCGGGCAGCAGCTTGCGCGCGGCCGGGTTCAGTCCTGCGAGGCGGCCCCGGCCGTCCAGGACCAGCACCGGATCGTCCAGGTTGAAGTAGATCAGGTCGCGGGCCAGGGTCGCGATGTCGAAGGACCGGTTGGCGTAGATCGCCCAGGTGAAGATCAGAAGGATGAAGGCGAAGGCGAAGGGGGTGGGATCGAAGCCGAAGAGGGTCGTGCCCAGCGTGACATAGGCAAGATTGGCGGCCATGGGCGCCAGGGTGCCGAACATCATCATCATCAGGGTCGGGCGCATGATGCGGCTGGCCCGGAAGGCGGCCAGGATGGTGATGGCGGCCGCCGACAGAAGGAAGACGTAGAGCAGTGCCGCCGCGGCATGAAACAGCGGTCCGTGCTCGAAGATGCCGGAGGGCCGGCCATGCAGGATCCCGAGCCGCGTTCCGGGCAGGTAGAACAGCCCGTGCCAGGGATTGGTTGCAGCCACGGCTGTCACAAGGCTGACGAGGCCTGCGATGAAGACGGCTTCGGCCCGCAGGCGGCTCCTGCGCAGATCGAAGCAATAGTGTCTCAGAAAGAAGAACCAGCAGAGGGGCACGAGCGTGATCGCGGGCCAGGCCGCGGTGGCGAAGACGAGCTTGCAGGACAGGGTCGGGACCGCCAGTTCGAGGCCGGCCGCTCCCAGCCACCAGATCATGCCGAAGATGCAGGCCAGGAAATGGGCGCGGCCGAAGAAGCCGTCCTGGCGCAGGAGCCAGGAGACAAGCAGCACGAAGCCTGCGAGCGTTGCCCCCGTGACATAGACCGCGCTGTCGAGGGCGAGACCGGTGAAGCAGGGGAGAATGTCCATGATGATCCGGCTGCTCCGGGTGCGGTGTCACGTTCTGCGGGACGCCAGGGGCGCGATGTGCTTATCCGGGGCGGGCCTGCAGCTCCTCCTCCCTCTGTCGACCCTCCGGACGCCCGGCCCTGGCGGGCGGGCGGGTCACGGATCCGGGACGCCGATCGCGTTCTTGCCGTGGGCCTTCGCCGCATAGAGGGCCTTGTCGGCGCTCTTCATCAGGCTGCGGGCCGTGGCATCGGGATCGAGGACGGCAGCCAGGCCGAAGCTCGCCGTCACGGCGACATGGGGGGCCTCGACGAGCCGGATGGCGGCCAGGCGCCGGCGCAGGCGCTCCATGAGCCGCTCGGCTTCGGCCAGGGAGGTGTCGGGCAGGACGATGGCGAACTCGTCGCCTCCGACGCGGCCGAAGATGTCCGACCGACGGATCGTGCTGCGGGTACAGCGCCCCACCGACCTGAGAACCCGGTCGCCCGCGGGATGGCCATAGGTGTCGTTGAAGGCCTTGAAATCGTCGATGTCGAAGAGGACGAGGGCGAGATCGCCGCCGGAAGTCCGGCGCTGCCGCAGGGCGGTGGCGAACCGCTCCTCGAAG
>NZ_JBQPXH010000025.1:0-25513 GCF_052244495.1 Rhodobacter sp. NSM | reverse complement strand
GGTCAAAATTGGACGCCGATCACCCCGCCTGGAGGGTCAAAGTTGCACGCCGAAACACAGGCGGACAGGCTCACCACGCAGCCGAACCGCAAGGCGTGGCTTCGGTATGCGGCCAGCACACCCACCGTATCCACGAGGCAGATGGCGCTCCAGCGGATCGTTCCCTCCGTCCGAATGGCCCAGTGCATCAGGGGATCTCTCAGCGCATAGCCGGCCGCCGTGTAGGTCTCGATCCATGCAGTCGGGAACAGGTTGTGCTCTTCCTCAGGCGCGAAAAAACCTATGCGCAAGGCGACGTAGGCCCCCGCTGGTGCGATGGTCGCAAAGAACTGAACAGGGGCCGCGGGATTGGGACACGCAGGCAGCAACAGGGCTTCTTTATCGGCCATCTCTCGCCTGAAATGGTGGCATTCGACGTCAGTGTACGGAAATCATTGTCTTATTGCATCTGGCTGGGCTGGGCAAATTCCGCGCAATGCGCGGAACCGCGCCCTGAGGCTCCGGCCGCCGGCGCGGCCTCCGCCCCGAGCCGGACCGCCCTGCCCTTCGTGCGCCCCCGTGTGCCGCGCGATCCGTCTCTCCGAGCCAGCTCGCGCGGCGGGCGCATGGTCGGCCAGAACGCCCGTCTCGGCCCTTGCGGGTAAGGGTCGCTTTTGCGGGGGGGGCGAGCCCGCAGGCGGGCTCAAGCTCGGAGCAGCCGCGCCGTCCAGGCGTCGCGAAAATGATTTTCATTCATCTGATCCGCCTGACATCCCCGGCTCCGGATGAACAGGGGCTGGGGTGCCGCGCCGGGCGTGTCAGCCTCCGTCTCCGGAAATCGGCTCCCCCCACGCGGTCGCGCGGGTGCCCCCCAATTTCCTCCACCTCCGGCCCCCTGTCTCATCCAGCCCCGGGGCCGCAGGCCGGGCTATGCCCTCCCCGCTCTGTCCTCCGGGAAACACGCGGTGTTTCCGGAAAGCCAGTTCGGGAAGGCCGCGCCCACTGGCGGATGCGGGCAAAGACCCCGACGCCCCTCACCAAGGAGACGACCATGGGCTATCAGCATTACATGCGCGGCATGACCAACGGCGGGTCGGTGTTCAGCCGAGGCGAGCCGCTGACCAATGCCGAGCTTCACGCGCGTGTCCCGTCGATCTTTGCGACCGAGGCGCACGAGAGCCGCAGCGCCCGGTTTGCTCCGGTTCCGACCGTGACTGTGCTGGACGGGCTGCGTGCCGAGGGCTTCGAGCCGTTCATGGCGCAGCAGGCCCGCACCCGCGTAGCCGGCAAGGCCGAATTCACCAAGCACATGCTGCGCCTGCGCCATCGCGGCATCGTCAATCAGGCCGGCGAGGCGTTCGAGGTGGTGCTCGTCAACGCCAATGACGGGACCAGCGCCTATCAGATGATCCCGGGGTTCTTCCGCTTCGTCTGCGCCAACGGGCTTCTGGCCGGCGACACTTTCGAGGAGGTAAAGGTCCGCCACTCGGGCAACGCCATCCACGAGGTGATCGAGGGTGCCTATCGCGTGCTCGAGGACGCGCCGCGCGTGGCCGATCAGGTGCAGCGCTTCAAGTCGATCCGGCTGCAGGACGCCGAACGCGAGATCCTCGCCGAGGCCGCGCACAGCCTGCGGTTTCCTGCGGCGGCGGAAGGAAGGGCAGCACCCGTCGACCCCCCTGCCCTTCTGCGTCCTCGCCGTTCGGAAGATCGCGCCACCGACCTCTGGACCGCGTTCAACGTGGTGCAGGAGAACACGCTGCGCGGCGGGATGCGTGGCCGGATCCAGACCGAGAGCGGTGCCATCCGCCGCCAGAGCGTCCGCGAGGTGGCCGGCATCGATCAGTCCCGAGCCCTGAACCGCGCGCTCTGGATGCTGACCGAGCGTATGGCTGACCTGAAGGCTGCAGCATAAAAATACGTCGAGGCAGCCTCCGCGCGAACTTTTGGCAGTTGACGTTGTGCCGACGTGAACGAAGAAGATGCGGAGCCCGCTAGGGGCTCCGCCGAAAGGCAACTGGGAGGAGTGGGACGAGGATCTGGCCGATGATCTGGAATTCGATTGCGCGTGCCTCTCTATTAATCCGTAACTCCCCAAAGTCGGACGGCTTTTACTACCCACCAACCGATCCGCTTGGTAGCGGCGAGCGAGTAACCCAGTGCCTCACGGCGAGCTACTCTCAAGGCAGCCTTCCGGCCACCACGACGTTGGGCCTTCAGGAACTGCCGGTGTAGCGATACACGCCACTCCGAGCACTCTCTTGACGGCCATGTTGCCACATAAAGTGGAGTCTTAACCCACCACGGGAGTGGGGTCTTCTGCTTTCGCGCCACGGAACCTTCCTTCCATTTGCGCGTCAGTTCCAGCATTCGAGTTAACGGCGCCCCCACCCGGTTCCAACGCCCTCTTCCCTGACGCTGTCAGAGTGTAGAGTTTGTGGGGCCGCCCTCTCCGGCTGTCCGAGGGCGTATCTTTTGCCTCCAAATCGGCGTTCCGTTCCGCGATCAGGCCACGAGCGTCAAGCCGACGGAGTGCGATGTAGGTCTGAGCATCACTGACATCGTGACCAAGCCGTTCACGGAGATAGCCAGCAATCCCCACGCCATAAGCAAGTTCGGTGTGATCGCGGATGATTTGAAGGATTTCCGCTTGCACCGGACCCACTTTAAGTGGGGTGTCTGCTCTTGGCCTGCCGAGGCCCAAAAAGCGTCCCAGCATGTCAAAGCCACCCTCCGCCCTCCGCCGCAGCAGGAGGGAAGTGAGCCACTTTTGCATCTGACATCGCGGTGACCAACATGGCCCGATCTGCGGTCACGCCGAGCGCTGCTCCCGACATCTCGACGACCAACTTGCCCTGATCGGCGGTCGCGTCGAGCGCTTCTCCGGACATCTCGGCGACCAACGTGGCCTGATCGGCGGTCATGTCGAACGGTTGTCTCGACATCTGGACGACGAAAATGGCCTGATCGGCGGTCATGCCGAGCGCTGCTCCAGTTCCGGTAGTCATTTGAATCTCCACTTCTTCCAAAGTTTCAGGGAGAACGCGCCTTAGCGCTTCTCGCGCAGCAGTATTGCTGACGCCCTTCTAAGGTAGGAAGTGGTAGGTTATTCGTCAACTGTAAATGGTAGGAAATTAATAAGCCACTGTAAGCAAGAAAGAAAATAACATGTGAGGCGGGCGCGGGGGGGCAATGGCCTAAGGCCCGTCGACGTCTTGTGAGAGCGCCGTGGATGTGGCACGGGCAGCGCTGATAGGCCAGCAGAACGACCGCTTTCGCACCACATGGGGCGCCGACTTCACCATCTCCGGCCGGATTGTCATGACGCGCGGTGTTGCGGATCTCGGTTTCACGGCGCATGTGGCGATCATGGCGGCGGTCCAGCGATTTGCCAGCTTCACCGAGGACAACGATCCGTATGGCACTCGTGACTTCGGCATCTTCAGCGTTATGGTCGAAGGGCAGGAGGTGAGGCTCTACTGGAAGATCGATCTCTACGATGCGGCCTATCAGTTCGGCAGCGACGCCGCCGCTGACCCGCGCAAGACCCGAAGGTTGCCGACACTCCTGCTTCCCGAGGAATACTGACCGCGGCGGCCCCTTCGGGGGGCGTTTTCTCGATGGCGGCACCCCATGCTCCACGGCGTCTGGCGGCAGTCATGCTACCGATCCTTGGCAAAAAATCAGGCCGGGGCTGTCGCCCCGGCCCTCACCTTCGCGGTCATCGGCGTCCCCGCCTGTACCGCACAATCCTTGTAGCATGAAACAACCCGAGCGTGAATCCCCGAGCACCTAAGCCCGAAGCTGCCGCGCTCGCTTCAGCGAAGACACAACCCGCCTGCTCAAGTCGCGTCCCAGCATGTGGCACGGTGCCACTAATCAGCGCTGTGCTGCGCGTGGCGCAACTTCTCCTTTCTATATGTAAGTATGTATGTATATACTGCCTCTGACTTTGAGCGCCGCGTCTTGAAAAGCCATCTCTTGCTCGGAGCATCTTGGGGCTGAGGCGCCTGTATCAGCAGGAGCGTTGGCGAAAGGGAGGCCTGCATGGCAAGCACGCCAACGCGCTTGTTCTCGATGAATATGCCGGTCTCGCTGCACCGCGCGCTCAAGCGCGCGGCTGTCGAGCGAGACAAGTCCATGGGCGAGATCGTTGTGGACGCCCTCAAGCAATGGGGCCTTGAGCCCCTGGAAGAAGAGGATTCGGGCAGTGAAGAAGATCGTAGTCGTCAACAATAAGGGCGGCGTTGGAAAGACCACGGTCGCCTCGCAGCTTGCCTTTCACCTGGCGGAAGCCGGTCACTCGGTCATCGCAGTCGATCTTGACGGGCAGAAGAACCTCACCACCGTCATGCACGGCCAGAAGGTCGGCGGGCAGACGCTGCAGATGATCGAGACGGGTGAAGCGCCCGCCATCACGGTCCAGCCGGGTGAGATCGTTCTGGTGGAGAGCAGCGATGAACTGCCGGTCAGCACTGACGATGCCATCCTTCAGCGCTCGGCGCAGGCGATCGCGGGGCTCGACGGGGCCGACTTCTGCGTCATCGATACGCCGCCAACCTTCTCGGCCACGGTGTATGGCGCGCTTCTTTCCGCCGACTTCATGCTCTCGCCCATCGAGCTCAAGAGGTTCTCGCTCGACGGGATCGAGGCGGTGCTGAAGGCTTTCGTCCAGGTTCAAGAGATCAACGAGGGCATCCAGTTCCTTGGCCTGCTTCCATCCCGGTTCGATGCGGTAAAGCAATCCGAGAGAGACACGCTGCAGCAGGTTGCGGAGTCCTACTCGAACCTGATCATCCCGCACGCCATCCGGAACCGCGTGGCTTACGAGGCCGCCAGTGCGGAAGGAATGCACGTCAAGGACGTCAGCACGGCCAGCGGCAAGGAGGCCGCAGCCGAGTTCAAGGCATTCTTCCAGTGGTTCATGGCCTCCATCGGCGAAGGGAAATGACAATGGATTTGAAGAAGAAGGTCAGCAGCACCACCGCGACGCTGGAGCGGCTGAAGCAGTCGGGCCAGCTCGATGCGCTGAAGCGGCCGAAGGCTCCGGCAGCGACGGGGCCGCAGGAGATCCCGCTTGATCAGATTGTGCCCGATCCCGATCAGCCGCGGCGCAGCTTTGACCCCGACAAGCTGCGTGCTCTGGCGGACAGCATCATCGCGCAGGGTATCCTTCAGGCGATCACGGTGCGCCCGGCTGACGAGTCCGGAAAGCACATGATCATCATGGGGGAGCGGCGCTATCAGGCCGCGAAGCTCGCCGGGCTGGAAAAGATCCCCGCCGTCGTCCGGGAAGCAACCTTGGCGATCCGGCTGGCGCAGCTGACCGAGAATGTGCAGCGCGACGACCTTACCACGCTCGAGATTGCCCGCGCGGTCCTGGCCATGCGGGAAGCGGGACAGTCGCGCGAAGACATCGCTAAGGCCCTGGGGTGGAGCGAGGGCAACGTTTCGCGGTTTGCCTCCATCAACAAGATGCCGGAGGAACTGCAGCAGCTCGCGGCCGCGAACGTGCCGGTCCGTGCGATCGCCGATCTTCACGGGCTCTGGAAGCGTGACGACGAGGCGGTAAGGGCGTTCCTCGCTCGAACGAATGTGGAGGACGTGAACCGCTCCACCGTCGAGGTTCTGCGGGATGCGATCGAGAGCGGCAGGTCCGAAGTCGGAACCATGCCCTCCGTTGAAACTTCTGACCTTGGGACGGAAGGCGATGCGGCGGCTTCCGGTGTTGCGGAAACTCCATCCGGGCAGGCGGTCGAAGACCTGTTGTCGGAGGCCGGCGAGAGTGTCGGCAAGAGGGCAGGCAAGGGCAGGGGCGTCGTCATCGTCTGCAAGGTCGGCGATGCCGTGGGTCGTCTCGACCTGGCCGCAGTGCCCGGCAAGCCCAAATGTGTGGTGGTGCGTTTCGACGGGGGCGAGCGCATTGAGGAGATCCCGTTGAACGAGATTGAATTGGTGGACGTCGTGCCCCTGTAGCAACCCGGAGGAGGATATGCTTCGCGCAGCTTTCTGGAACGCGCTTGTTCTCGTGCGCGGTCCGCTCCAGATCCTCCTCAAGGTTGTGATGCTGATCCATCTGGTGGGTGGCATCGCCGGCGTCGTGGTGATCTTCACTGGAACGGGCATCCCGGACCTGGATGACACGCCGATGGTCTTCAGGATACTGGCGCCGCTCTACATGTTCGGCGTTTATGTTCTGGTAAGCTGGATCTCGGTCAAGATCGACAGCTTGATCTACGGGAGCGTGCCCGAGGGGCGGCGCGTGTTCCTGCGGTTCTGACGCCTTTCGAGCAAAGCCCACCTCGCTCGTCCTTGATCAGGGCCGGTTCTGCCGCACCTAGGTGTCTCACCTTCTTGAAATATCCTCGGGGGAAAGCGCCAAGGGCGCTTGGGGGCAGACAGCCCCCGCTACCGTTTCCGACAGGTGCGATGTGGCACCGGGCCACATTTTCGGTTCCTCTAGGTGCTAATGCAGGATAGGCTAGCCGCCAGCAACGTATACATTGCACATACCATGACCGAGAAATCCGCTGTCGTTCACGCCCGGGTCTCACCCGAAATCCGCTCTCGCCTAGAGGGGCTGGCTGCTGAGGCTGGCGTGAATATCTCGGGCGTGTTGCGGATCCTGATCGAGAGCGCGACCAAGAATGGCCCCGGCGGAGGGCCTGCATCTTTACCGTCGAAAGGGCGCCGCGAGGGCAAGGTCACCGTGCGACTGCCGGCCGAAGTTCGTGACGGCCTGGAGCGCGAAGCGAAAGGGCAGGGGGTGTCGCTGTCCACCTGGGCTGCGGCCGTGATCAGCGCTCGGACGCGGCGAGCTCCTCAACCAATCCCGAGCGAGCGGCGCACCATCCAGCGCGCCTTCCGGCAGCTTCGCGGCCTGGCGGTGAACGTGAACCAGATCGCCTATGCGCTGAACCGTGGTGTGCTGACAGGTGCGGGCGCCGCGCTCACGCGTGAGGAGGTGGCCGCGCTTCGGCACGATGTCGCGGCGCTGCGTGAGGTTCTTCGCACCTACGCCGAGGGCCGTCTTTCCTTCCAGGCTCCCCAGGAAGGCGGTGATGACTGATTTCGAGACATTTGGCGGGTTCGAGGATTGCTGGCCGCAGTATCGCGCATCCCGCAAGGTCAAGGCTCGGACGTCGGGAGTGACGGGTTCGGGCAGGCTGGCCGGCAGAAGGGGAGGGGAGGGGGGTAAGATCCTTCCCGCTGATCCCGGGCCGGTGTCGAAGGGCGCCACCCTGTCGCCTGACGACAAGTCGAGGCTTGCTCGCGTGGTCCGTCGTGCGCCGGAGGTCGTGGTGAAAGTGTCGGTGGCCGCCAAACACGACAAGCAGGGCAACCCGATCCACGTCAACCGCTCGACCGAGGCGGTGCGGGTTGCGGCGCATCTCTCCTACATCAGCCGGAACGGGAAGCTGGAGCTGGAAAATGATCGCGGCGAGGTTGCAGCCGGCCGATCAGCCGCAGCGGCGGTGTTTCGAGAGTGGGTCGACAAGCACGACGAGGACCGTGCGAATGGCATGGCCTCGGACCGGACCCGGATCACGACGAGCATGGTCTTCTCGATGCCCGGCCATGCGAGTCCCGAGGTCGTTCGCGATGCTGTCCGTGCTCTGGCCGGGCAGGAGTTCCAGGGACGACATGACTATGTGATGGCGTTGCATACCGACACGCATCACCCGCACGTTCACCTCACGGTCCGGACGGTGGGGCATGACGGCGCCAAGCTGGCGCTGCGAAAGGCAGATCTCCAGCATCTGCGCGACGTCTTCGCCCAGCAGCTTCGGCAGCGTGGCGTGGAAGCGGAATCCACCCCGCGACACGCCCGAGGCGTTCCGCGTCGCGGCGAGGCGACGCCGGTCTACAAGATCCGGCAGAGAGGGGGCAAACCCATGGCGGACTCCCGCACCCGACGCGAAGTCGAAGCAGAACTCGCCAAGAATTCTGGACGCCTTCGGGATCAACCGTGGGACGATGCCATTCTGCGGCGGCGGGGCAGGGTGATGGCCGCCTATGCCGCGGCCGCCGCGACGTTGGCACGTTCGTCTGACCCAGCGGATCAGGCGCTGGCCCGCGAGACGGAACAGTTCGCGGCTCGACTGACCGACACGGAAACCCGTCGAGCAGCCATGGCGCTGTCGATCCGCCCGGTCGAGCGTGAGGCGGCGCCGACCAGCAATCGCTCGCTTTCTGCCAGCCGGCAGCCATCACGGCGCGAAGAGAGGGACGAGAACGGCCGCGATCGTCAGCGCTGACCGACGCGGCAGGCGGGCTTTTTGTCAACCACGGCAACGGCACGACACCGGGATGCGCATTCGTGGTTCATTGTGAACACAACTGCAGGCTTTTGACCGGCATCGAGCATGCCCGCGATAAGGGGCTATTATCGCGGATGAGTTCGAGGCTCCCGCAAGGCGTGCCCTTGGCGAGGAGCCAGCTGGGGAGCGCCGCTGCAGGCCAGGCGGCAGCACCCGGCCATAGCTCGCAGTCCCGCGCATCCCCAAATCCTCCAGCTACACCATGTGCCAGAACTAGGGCATCACATCAAACTCGCACCGAGATTGCGTCAGAGCCAAATCTGCATGACGAAACATACCTTTGTGCCTTTGACGTGCAGCCGGTCCCGCAGCAGCGTCGGAGGCGAGTGGCGCTCCGGTGACGAACTTGTTCCATAGTGCGTCCTTCCATTCTCGCAGAAGGATCGCACCATCCAACCGTAGGGATCAACAATTAGGCCGGTTCCGGGCGACACTAACAAGTCCCGCCCGCCGTTCGGACTCGGCTGCGTGCTCGGGAACTCACATCCGCTCATGAGAGAACGTACTATCCTGCCCCCTCCGGCATCGGACCCCAACAGCAGTATTCGGCGCGTCCACTAGGCCGCGACACAGTGTCCTCCAAGTGTTCTTCATGACAAAGGAGCTTTTATGCTGCTTTGCTCGCATTACTTTACTGAGGCGAACGAACGACGGGGATTGTAGATGTATGAGTGGTTCTCTGATCCTGCCGTGATGAAGGTGCTTGGATTCTACGGTGGGGGTGCCGCTTCCGTCATCGGCGGATTGTGGGTCGCATTCGACAGACTCTACCTGAACACGCGTTTAGCAAAGTCGCCAGTCGCCTCAACTGCGCAACAAAGAGAGGTTTCCGGCGGACACACACACCATGTCAGCAGCGGCTCAATTTTAAGAACATCCCGGGCAGCTTGGGTCACTCTAGGGGTAGGCGTACTCGGAATAACTGCGGCAGCGATGGTTGGACATGGCTCGACGAACATTGACCATGCGGTATCTGTTGAAGGGGTCATGACAAACTCTACAATTCACATCGGCCAATGATCCGCACATCTCTCTTGGCGGCAATCATAGCGTTGCCCGCGTCAGCTCAGATTAAGGGCGATGAGCAAGTGCTGAATTGTTCCGCACTTGTGCAAAGCGACATGGTGGATAGCAGCATAAAGGTCATATGCGGTATTTCCTCCGAACAGATGGTCGAGATGATGCGACTGGCTATCTCGAAGCGCCCCGAAGACTATTCGGAGCTCTTGGCCAAGCTCGAAGCTCTTACGCCTAGAGAGGCGCAACTCAAGGCGGAATCGCTGCGTTCTTTCTTCCACATCCTGCAGCAAGATGAGGTTCCTCCCGAACATCTGCGGGACCGCCTTGTCGAAATTGCGCGGCGTCATATAAGCTTGAAGGAAGAACTCGCGGCGATTGAAGTTGCTGATCCAAATATTCAGGTTCGTCTCGATCGCGTTCAGCAGGCGCTTGATGCCGATCCGCCGCAACATGACGTCGCTAGTCGCGAGTTGGCCGAGGCAGAGGCTCTTCGGCAACGAAAATTCAATTCCGCCAACGCGCTTCTTAAGGAGCAGGCGCGAGAGATGGCTCGTCTGATGTGCTATAAGGCGAATATTGAAGCGTCCTTGATGGATCGACTTGACTCGGCGCGACTTTTTGAGGAGGCGGCTAATCTTACGCCACAGGAATACAGCAACCAAAAATGGTCGGACCTGCGCTCGGCGGCAGATATGCTTTTCGATCAAGGTCTCGTTACGGGCGATAAAGTATCACTTGAACGTGCACTTGCAATCTTGACCGACATGACTAAATCGGTTCCGCGTGTGCAAGCGCCCCTCCTATGGGCTCGTACGCAGAGTAAGCTCGGTGATACGCTTCAACTTCTAGGATCACTCGAACGTGGTCGTCGGAGATTGGATGAGGCCAGAACGGCCTATCATCACGCATTAGAGGAACTGACTCGAGACCGCGTTCCGCTGGAATGGGCGCAGGTCCAGAGTAACCTAGGCACAGTTTTACATGACCTCGGCGAGCTTGAAGAAGGAACTGACAGATTTAATGAGGCAGTTGCCGCCTTTCGGTTGTCTCTTGAGGAACAAGTTCGCGACAATGACCCGCTTCTCTGGGCGTGGACTCATGCCATGCTCGGTGACGCGCTCTCAAGTCTCGGAGAAAGCCAAAGTGGCTTACACCAGATGGAAGCTGCTATAACCGGCTACCGGATAGCACTCGAAAAGGACACGTGCGATCCTTCGCGAGTTCGCTGGAACGCGTATCATGGCCTTGGAAATGCTCTTCTAACCGTTGGTTCCCAGGACAGCGGCAGCAATCGAATAGCGGAGGCCGTGGCGAGTTTCCGCCTTGCTCTCGAAGAAAGGGCCCGCGACCGTGATCCGCTTGGCTGGGCCCGGGCGCAGGCCAGCCTGGCGAGCGCTCTCCATGTTTTGGGGCAGCGTGAAGATGACACCGGCCGGTTGAAGGAGGCTGTCGCCGCGTACCGCCTTGCTCTCGAAGAAAGAACCCGCGACCGTGTCCCGCTTGAGTGGGCCTGGACGCAGGACGGCCTCGCTGGAGTTCTGCACGCACTCGGAGAGCGTGAAGATGACACCGGCCGGTTGGAGGAGGCTGTCGCCGCGTACCGCCTTGCTCTCGAAGAAAGGACCCGCGACCGTGTCCCGCTTGACTGGGCCCGGACGCAGGACGGCCTCGCTGGAGTTCTGCACGCACTCGGAGAGCGTGAAGATGACACCGGCCGGTTGAAGGAGGCTGTCGCCGCGTACCGCCTTGCTCTCGAAGAAAGGACCCGCGACCGTGTCCCGCTTGACTGGGCAATTACTAGCACCAGTCTGGCACAGGTTGAAACCACGCTCTTCCAAAGAACGAGCGACCAAGAATGGATAGTTCAGGCAAAAAAACATGCGGCAGACGCGAGAGCGGTGTTCGTGAAAAATAACTCTGCGCGATACCTTGAGTGGAGCAAAGAAATTGTCGATCAGACCGACTTTCTATCAAAAGAATAGACGGCAAATGTTTTAATCTCGCTGCGGCCATAAAGGGCTGGCGGCGAAGGTCCAGAACGAGTTGAAGCTCGACCAGCATTCGGGGCTGAAGGTGATCTTCCGCTCCCGTCGCGGTGACCGGCTGAAGATCCTCGTCTGGGACGGCAGCGGGCTGGTGCTGATCTACAAGTTCGGGGTCCGATGCCGGGTGGGGCTGAGTAATGCGGAAGTCAAGCGGCCTTCCGGCACACCATCGACGACCCCGGCCGCTTCCGCAACGCGGCCAGCGTCGGCGCCTACCTCGGCCTCACGCCGCGACGCAAGCAGTCGGGCGAGACCGACCTGAACGGAAAGGTCTCGCGCTGGGGCGACCGGCTGCTGCGAAGCTATCTCTACGAAGCCGCGGCCGTGCTGCTTCACCGCACGAACCGCTGGTGCGCGCTGAAGGCGTGGGGCATCCGCCTCGCGAAGCGGGTCGGCATGAAGAAGGCGCAAGTCGCGGTCGCCCGAAAGCTGGCCGTCATCCTGCACTGCATTTGGACGGACGGCACCGTCTTCGAATGGGAGACCGCGAAGACTGCCGCTTGAGCGGCACTGAGATCGCAGGGCTGAAGCCATGCCTGTCATGTCCCGCCGGGACGGTGTCGCGGTGACCTCGTTGTTTCGGCTGACGCCCCCGGGACGTCGATGCACACGTTGAGGCACCCGACCGACGCGAGGCGGAGAAGCTGGCGCGCCTCTTGCGAGCGGGCGAACTGACCGAGATCTGGACACCTGACCCGGCCCATGAGGCGATGCGGGATCTGGTGCGGCTGAGGGAATCCGCCGTGCGGGACCGGACGCGAAAGCGCCAGGAGATCCGCTCGTTCCTGCTCCGCATGGGCGGGTCTATCCCGGTCTGAAGGCCTGGGGGACGAAGTATTTCAAATGGCTGCAGAACATCCGCTTCGACTACCCCGCCCAGCATGCCGTGCTGCAGGAGATGATCCTCGCCGAGAGCCAGTGTCGCGAGCGGGTCGGGCGGCTCGAAAAGGCCATCGAGGACAGCCTGCGCGACTGGCATCTCGCCCCGATCGTCGAGCGCCTGCAGGCCCTGCGCGGCGTCAGGCTGATCTGTGCGGTCACGTTCATGGTCGAGATCGGCGACGTGCGAAGGTTCGCCAACCCGCGCCAGCTGATGGCCTATCTGGGCCTCGTGCCGTCCGAGCGTACCACCGGCGAAAGCGTGCGACGCGGCTCCATTACCCGCACCGGCAATGCCCGCGGCCGGCGCGTGCTGGCCGAGAGCGCCTGGACCTACCGGTTTCCTGCAAGGGTCGGAACCCGGAAGTACCTCGAAACACGCCACCTGCCGGAGGCCGTGCGGGATATCGCCTGGAAGGCGCAGGCGCGCCTTACCAAGCGGTATCGGACGCTGGTCGCCAACGGCAAGAAGACTACCGTCGCCATAACGGCGATCGCGCGCGAACTCGCCGCCTTCATGTGGGCCATCGCCCGCCTTCCGGTCGCGGTCGACCCGGCATGACCCGCTGGCTCGAGGCGGCTGCGCAAGTTGGAAAGCTACGCCGCCTCGGGCCAACTCCCGCAACTCCGGACAAGCCGACGCCCGTTGTAAGAGAGGACCAGCCCCGGACGATTTCATGGACATGCGGTACCCAGCCCGCGCATCAGAGCTTGTTCACCAGCGTCCCGGACCGCGTCTCCTCCGATAGGTTCCTGAACCCAGACCCGGGAAAGCACCCGGCTCTGCCGCCATGCAGAAAGAGCTTGAAGAAGGACACCAGAGCGCCCGCTCGGCAACCTCGGACCTTCGGCGGCCGAGCATCTCGTCGCGCCAAGTCTTCAGCCCGCGCCAAGCGAGCCACGCTGCTACAGCGGCGGCCAAAACGGTGGCAATGCCGGCCCCGGCCTCGACCATATCGGCCCAACTGTCCGTTTCTATTCCCATGCCAGCCACTCAGCCCATCCCATCAGTTGAGTCCCCCAGTCTCACCCGCCAAGTTTATCGTGTAGTGGCGAGCATCCCGCAGCGGGCCACCGCCAGTGACGCCACCAGAGTGGCAGAGCCGCGGTCCTAGAGAACCAAATGTGTTGAAAGCATCCCACCATACTGGCTCCGCGTTTCTTCGGTGAGAGGTGCTGTTGTGATGTTTTTTAGATACTTAGCGGCCTCTTCAGCGGTCATGCCTGCCGTAAAGTTCACCGGATTGGTCCCATAACGGACGGTTCCTTGTTTCACCGCTGCATCAATTAAGCAACTGACTTCGCCCGCCCGGGAATCCCGTGCCGCGTTAAGGAAATTACCATCATAGACGATCCACCGCCGGCCATCATAAACGAGCGCCGAAAGAAGAGGTAGATTGCAAGATGGTCCAGAGGTCATCTGATCAAACCCGCCTTCTTGCTCACTTCTGTGAGTGGCAAAAAGCCTGACATCTGAGATGCCGTCCCTGATCCGATCCAGTAGGGCTTCCAAGTTTTGGAGCGTACTGCCCACTGTTTGTCGCGTTGCATTCATCCTCATGCCCCTCAAACAATTATTGGGTTTGTATAAGCACCCGGTAGATGATTTTAAAGTCCTCACGGCACGAGAGAGCGATCTTCGGCCGCGCGCATGGACAAACAGCGGATGCTGCCTCCCTCCCTTGGCCGGAGGGCTGCGCCCAGTGGGGCCTTGGCGAACTTTTCTGTCCTCTCCGGCAGCAGATCCCAGATGGGCTTGGGTCCGCAGATGCCGGCCGCCCCGACACATCATCCGCCCGGCAGGGGATCGGTGCCCTCGCTCAGGATGGCAAGGTAGCGGCGGTAGCCGAAGACGCGGCCGCGGCGTCGGCCGGTCACTTCCTCGACGATGCCTAGCCGCTCGAGGTCGGCAAGTGCGGCATTCACGGTGGGAGTGGAGAGGCCCGATCGCTCGACGAGTTGTTTGCTCGTGACATAGGGGTTCTGCTGCATCAGGTCGTGGATGCGCAGCACCGAGCCGGCGCGCTCGCTTTCGGCGGTAATGAGTTCCCGGTCCTGCTTGAACAACTCGACAATGCGGGTGGCGGCGTCGAAGGCCTGGTTCGCCGTCTCGGCGACGCCGTCGAGAAAGAACTCCAGCCAGGCTTCCCAGGAGCCATGCTCGCGGACTTCCTGCAGCAGCCGGTAATAGTCGGTGCGCCGCGTCTTCAGGTAGAGGCTGAGGTAAAGGAGCGGCTTGCGCAGCACGCCGTTGACGCAGAGGTAGAGCGTCACCAGCAGGCGGCCGATACGCCCGTTGCCGTCGAGGAAGGGGTGGATGGTCTCGAACTGGACGTGAAGAAGCCCCGCCTTGATCAGCGCCGGCAGCCGCGACTGCTTCTCGTGCATGAAGGCTTCGAGAGCGCCGAGGGCCGCGTCCAGTTCGGTGACGGGCGGTGGGACGAACAGGGCGTTGCCCGGCCGACTGCCGCCAATCCAGTTCTGTGAACGCCGGAACTCGCCCGGATTCTTGGTGCCGCCGCGGCCGCTTTGCAGCAGGCGGGCGTGCATTTCGCGAATGAGGCGGAGCGAGAGCGGCAAGTCACCGAGGCGCTCGAGCCCGAACATCATGGCGTCCACATAGTTCGAGACCTCGCGGATGTCGTCGATCGGCTCGCCCGCCTGCGCGTCAGTCTCGAAGCGGAGTAGGTCCGTCAGGGTAGACTGCGTACCCTCGATCTGCGATGAGAGCACCGCCTCCTTGCGGACATACATGTAGAGGAACAGTTCCTGCCGCGGCAGGAGCATGGTGATGCCGTCGAGCCGCCCCAGCGCCCGTTCGGCGAGGCTGAGGCGCTCGAGCAGCGACAGGACGTCGATCGACGGGTCGGGCGGCAGCGGCGGCGGCACGAAAGCGCGGACAATCTCGCCCGCGACCGGCGTTTCGACGAACCGGCCGAGCCGGGTGTTGGGGAGGGGAGTATCGACCATGACGGCACCATGGTTGACTCTCGTATTTCAAGCAAGGGCTGGTTTGCTTTAATAAGTTGACCGCCAAGGTAAGCCGCCTTAAACAAGGGTTCGGCGCCTTCGACAGTGGGTTGTGTCCGGGGGGCGTGGAGTAGGGCCGCCGACCCCTCGCGGACCTTCACGTAGGCGGCGTCGAGCCAGAGATATGGCCATGCGCCGTCAAGTGGCCGCGACAGGAAGGCATCATCCACTCGTCGATTTCGGCACAGAGGCGGATATCTGGCTCTTGGACAGGCGTTGATGATGCACCATTCTATTTTGCCCGAGTTCGGTCCATTGGCGGCAGCACCTAACTAGGATAGACCTGCAGCCAAACAGGCTTACAAGACGGGCAGGCACTAGTGCGAGCGGCCGACAGGCAGGCGAGGAGGTACGAGGACGCGGTGTCGGACGACATACGTACGGGCGACTGGCGTCTGTTTTACCCGACCTTGGACACCAGCGGCGCGGCCTATGCAGAGTTTGTTCGGACCGGATCAGCCGTGCCTAGTGCAGTTCTCTCCCGCCTTTCAGCTCTCTTAAGCAAGCCCGCCACGCCGACCCACGCAGGGCTACGCCTTCAAGCCGCCGCGCTCGTTCTGCGCGATCTCCTTTCCCTCGGCTGGCAAACGATGGCTGCCAACGGCTTTCTTTACGTGCGACCGGGCGCCCCTGGCGTTCTGTCGAAATCCGCCGCGCGACGGCAGTTGGAGTTCGGGCGCGACGACCAGTTGGCGGAGCCCGCCACGCGCAGGTTCCTGCTCTCTCTGGAGCGACCTAATCGCACGTCCGGATGCCGACCTGTCACAGACCTAATCGCTGACGGGCGCGTGCTGGCCGAGGAGTTGCAGGCTGCGGCGCTTCTCGATGATGCGGCCCGGAGGGACGCCGCGCTCGCCGAGCTATGTCAGCCCTACCTTCAACTCGTCACGCCGGATGCTCGAGACGAGTACACCAACCTGCGTCTGATGGACGTGTGGCGGTATTTCCGCCACACTTGGGCAACGCGCTATCGGAGTTCGCCGGGACGTAATCTGTTCTACCTGATCCGCGATGCCGCTCGACCCAATCATCCGGTGATAGGGATCACCGCGCTCGGCAATACCGTCATGCAACTGACTCCGCGTGACGCTGCGATTGGCTGGACCATCGATGGTCTCAAGAAGTCCATCGCTGATCGACGTGTCACCGACAGTGAGTTGCTGTGTGCGTTCCGAAGCCGGGTCGAGGAGGATTACGCGGACGTTTTTGTCGACGACCTTCCCGTCCCGCAAGCTTTGCCTATGGTAGTGGACGACGCCGTGCTGGAGCGCTTGGAGGTCATCGAGCGGCAGGCTGTGGGCGAGCGAGCCGATCGGTTGCGTGAGAGCGATCAGGATGAGAGCGTCGCCGAGCGCGTGCTCAACGTTGATCAGGTCGATCTTCAGCGCCTTGCGCGATCCCCCCTATTCCGGGCGAAACGAGCTCGTCTCGTGCGCGAACTGCTCCGGGTGCACCGCGTCCTAAACCAAGCGAGTTCGGTCGAAGCGTTGTTGGCGTCCCCTTCCGGTGAGTGGGCCATCAACCAGTTGCTTCGGCAACTCAAGAAGCGGTTCTCGGCAACCAGCATGATGGAGATCACGGTGTGCGGAGCCGTGCCTCCGTACAACCATCTACTTGGCGGCAAGCTGGCCTGCCTGATGATGCTGAGCCCTCGTGTCCGACGCGACTACGATGAGCGGTATCGGAACACCTACAGCATCATTGCAAGTCAGATGGCTGGCCGGCCCGTCATCAAGCCGCCGTGCTTGGTGTTCCTGGGGACCTCAAGCCTCTATCCGGGGCGCTCGTCGCAGTACAATCGGGTCCAACTTCCGCCTGGCACTTGCGATGGCCAAGGCATGGCAGCGATGTATCGGGAACTGGGCGCCTCGGAGGGGTACGGGTCCCCCAATCTCAGCAGCGAAACCGAGGCCGTTCTTGAGACGCTGGCGAGTCAGGCGCGCGATTTTCGGAATGTGAATTTCGTGTTCGGCGAGGGTCAGAGCCCAAAGTTGCGGCAATTGCGCGAGGGTTTCGCGGCTCTGGGGCTCAACCGCTCCAACGTTCTCAATCACGGCACCCGACGGATCATCTATGGGATCGATCTTGTCGAGAACTCGACGCGGTTCCTGCTCGGGGTCGACGAGGAGCCTCGCTTCCTGATTCCCGATCGGGACGGCGCGGAAGAGCAGATCGCGGCCTTCTGGCGTCGGCGCTGGCTCGCCGCGCGGCTTGCCTACCGTCCCGCGCTGGACGCCGTGGCGACGTCGTCGCCGTTGAAGGAACGTGTATCCCGGCTGATCCCGGATCCGGGCGATGCGAGACAGCCAGACCTGCTGAAACGAGTACAACAAGAGGAACGTTCGATGTCGTCGGTGGTGGAAGACGAGAAACTGGCCCACATCCGACGCCTATACCGAGATGAGACTGCCTACAGCGACGAGGTCAAGATAGGCCGGCTGCGCGAGATGAACATCGCCACTAAAGTCGACGAGGTCGTGCGTCGGATCGTGCGGGCAGGTGGTTCCGTCGTCATCACGGGCAATGCAGGGGATGGCAAGACCCACACGATCCGTCTTTTGGAGCGTGATCTGAAGGCGGCCAACGCGCGTGTCGTCGTCGACGCCAGCGCCGAGTCTCAGGAGGACATCATCGCCAAATGGGGCGAGGCCCGTGAGGCCGGGGCCCCCTTCTGCATAGCGATCAACGAAGGCCCGCTTATTGAACTCATCCGCAGTCAGGCGAAGCGAGCGCCTTGGCTGGAGGAAGTCCAGCAGCAACTCCTGAGCCTCGTCACCTACGTTCCCGTCGACGAGGAGGTCGAAGAGAAGTACCTGCCCCGGCCGGGGTCCACGGTGGTCCTTGACCTCAGCCTACGCCGAACGCTGGCGCCGGATCTGGTGGGCCGCATCATCGACAAATTGACCGACGACGTCTGGTACGAGAACTGCGCCGCTTGTCCTCATGTCGCGTCCTGCCCGGTTCACGTGAACCGGATGATGCTGAGAAATCCTCAGGTGAAGCAACGAACGGTCGATCTGCTCGATCGGGTCGGGCAGCGAGGGCTGCGCGCGACCTTCCGGGAAGCGCTCGCCTATGTCTCCCACCTGATCTTCGGTGGGAAGACATGCGCCGAACTCATGACGGAGGGTCCCTCGGAATTCACGCGATATTCCTGGCTGGCCTTTGAAGGACAGGGTGCCATCTTCGATCACATCGAAGCGGGGCTGGACCCTGTCCGGCAAACGGACCCCCGAGTGGACGAAGATCTGTGGCGCGGACGCTACGAGCCTTCCGCGTTCGCCGGCCACGACCTTTCGCCGGTTACCTCTCGGGATCTCGACGCCGTGCGGCAACAGAGCGAGCGGCAAGCGCTCGACTGGTTCACGGCACTCAAGCGCCGCTGGTACTTCGAGCACCCGAAGGGTCGGCTTCAGCATGCCAGGCGAGCGGATCGGGTCTTCGCCGATCTCCAGGATCCTGGCCTGAGCAGCCAGTTGCGTGTCGGTCGGCTCATCGCCCTGATCAACAACTGGTGGAACCGCGCCGACCGGGACCAGCAGGATCACCTTCGCCTTTGGACCCGTCTGGCCTATTCGCCGCGTGCCCAAGGCAAGGCCATGGTCTCGGGACGACAGGTCTCGAACTTGCGACTTCAACTCTTCAAACCCCGGCTGTCCCCCGCTTTGCGTTCCGCCTTCGGAAGTCAGACGGTGGATCATCTTCTTCTGGCCCCCCCCGACAACGTGCGGTTCGCCAACCTCGTCATCGACCAGCGATTGCTGCTGCACCTGATGTCTGTGGGAGCGGCGGAAGCCACCGATGACCTGGAGCGACGGCTTGGGCGATTCAACGATGCGCTGGCCCAGCACGCCGAGGTAAGTTCCCACGTTCGCACCATCGAGATGCTCGATCCCGAGTCGGAACTGCACGTACGGGTTCGAGTCGACCTGGCACAACGCCGCTACGACAACGCGCAGTAAGGCGAACATCATGCAGCCACTTCTCCACGAAGCGATCGGCAAGGAACTTCGCCGGCGTCACGGTCTCGGAATGATGGAAGGCAAGTTGAAGCCCGTTCATGTCGCAAACGCGCTCATGCGGGCGGAGCACGGAACGGTGGGCCGGATGTCTGACCTCAAACTCCTGATGACAGCGACCGCGGCCAAGGAGACGCCCGAGGCGCGCTTGAGGGCCGCTCAGAAGATGGTGGAAACAAGCAGGGATCGCTGAGGTCGGTTGGGCGAGGAGCAAGATCTGCGGCAATCTCTGCTGGTCACACACGTTCTTCCGCTGCTGCGGACGATCTTGGCCACCGATGCCGCGGCGTTCGGCACCTCGCCCGACCAGTCGTCGTTCTCCTCACCCACGGCGCTCACGGTCACCGGTGACCCGTCCGACGATCATGCCGGCGAGTTTATCCATCGCCTCTGGAGCGGTCTCGACGAAACGGGACGCCTGGAGGTCCTCGATCTGTTCCGGGACGTGAGCGCGTCCGACAAGAGCGTCGCCGACGTGGACGACCTGACGGCCGTGCTCATTCCACTCGCCGATGAGACACGGCCGCGTCGGCCGGCCGACTGGATCTACAAGGATCTCACGGCCGAGCGCCCCTCCGCGATCGCCGAGGCACTTCGAGCCGCAGCCGTGAACCTCGGGACTTACGAGAAGCACGCGCGACCCAACCCGATCGCGTCCTTGCAGCGGATTGTGACGCTCGCGTCGATCAGCATCTTCTTTCATGCTGCGTCCCGAGCCGCGGAATGGGGTGGGATGCCACCCCGGCTCCTGCTTCTGGACTCAAGCGGGACCAAGCACTCGCCCGTTGCCGATGCCAGCGAGTTGCTGGTGATGCGGCTCATGGACGACAGCCGCTCCTATATGGCCAAGGTTCTTGCAGACATCCTTGTCAGCACGGGCGTGGACTGGAAAATCGATCCCGGTCAGGCGCTCGCCGAACTGGCGCGCTCGGGTGGCAAGAAGAGCCAATCCTACGACTCGAAGATGCTCGCTGAAACCTTGGCGGAGATCACCGACACGGGCTCCGACGTTGCCGATGAGTTGCCCCTGAGGCTTGTGGAACTACTGGACGGCAGTTCTGGACGCAGCCTGGACGGCTTTTTGCGCCTGTTCGGGGTCCGCTCCGGTCTCCTCTATCCGCAGCAGAAGAACCCCAACAAGCGCTTGGTCCCGGCTGATAGAACTCTTGAGGTCCTGGTGATCAGCACTTTCGATACCGTGGCTCGGCAACTCGAATTCCGCGACTTCCTGGCCGCGCTTCATCGGCGGTGGGGGATCGTGGTCGGTGGTCGGCCCGAGGACGCGGTCCTGCTCAGCGAAGCTGGCGCAACCGTCGACAGCGCGAGCCTTGCCGAAAATAGCGAGCGCTTTCTGACTCGGCTCGAGGCCTTGGGGCTAGCCCGACGCCTGGCCGACAGCGTCGCCGTCGTGGGCGTGATGGAGAATGAGAGAGCCCATGGCTGAGATGATGACGGTTGCCGAGCGGATCAGCGCGGTGCTGGTCGAGGAACTGCGGGATGCTGCGCAGCGCGCTGAATTTGGCGTCGTGGTTCGGGATGTCAAACCCCTCGACTATGCCTGCCTGGTCGAGGTCGCTGGCCCAGTTGCCGGCCGCTTGAATACCATCCGGCTCGCGTTGGTCGATCAGGTCGAAGCGGTAGAGGCCGCGCTCGGTGCTCGATCGCATAAGGCCGACGTGCTCACGGCGCGTGAAGAGGTCGCCGTACAGTGGCGGAACAAGCAACTGCGCACTATCGCCGTGGTGACCGACCGACCCTTGTCCAAAGCAGCCTCCCTGCGGGACTTCCGCCCCATCGGTGAGGCTGACCTGATCCGACGCTTCTGTGGGCAGCAGGCGGACGCGGCCGAGGTGACTTGGCTGCGAACGCTCTGGAACGTTCTCGGGCGCAGCCCCCGCCTGCGGATCACCCTGCCAGATCTGGTCCGGTTCGCGGATGAACTGGCCGGTGCCCCGCCGATGGAACGCTCTGTTATGGCGCCTCGCCGCCTGCACCTTCTTGGTCTGCTACCGGATGTGCGCTTAGCGGACGAGAAGACGGACAACCGCATTCTTCGGCGTCTTCAACTCAATCGTGACTTCGTTGACCAACTCCGCCGGGCGATTAACGAAGACTGGAGCCGCGTACGAGCCTATTGCCGCAAACTCGAAGGAACAGAGAAGGCCGATGCCAACCGTCTTCTGCGAGGTCTAAGGGAGGCTACCAAGGACGCACAGTTTGAAGCACTCGATCTCGAGGCCGCTGTTAGCCTTTGGCGCGCCAAGGCCAAGGTCGGGTCGTCCGGTACAGAAGGTGGCCTTCCCCGTGAGCCCGTGGAACGGGCAGTCAGTCGCCTGCTCATGGATGGCAAGGACACTGAACTGGCTGACGTCGCCGAGGAGATTAGCCAGATTGCGATAAGTGCGCTTGAAGATGACGCCAAGGTCGCTGACCAGGATGTCAGACGAGCTGGATCCGACACCAAGGTCAGCGTCGTCGAGACTAATCGCGACCTTCTGAACCTCGTTCGCTCCCGGTCGACTGATTCCGAGTGGGGCGGCCTTATCGAAGTGGAAAGCGATAAGCCGGAAGCACTTCTCCAAGTGGCGGGCTTTAAAGAATGGACACCGTTCCGGATCGAACCAATCCTGAAGCAACTTCGCGCGTTTGCGGCCGAGGAACTGGTCCCCACGGGACTGGTCACGGCCGTTCTACGTCTGGCCGAGTTGCGCGCCGTTCTTCTGCCCCATGCAGCTGAACTGGCCATCTCGCCAATCTCGGTGCTGGCAGGTCGTCCTGTTCTTCTGGAAACTTTGGAGCAGTACATCGCCACCTACGAGGACATGCTGCGGCTCGTATCGGCCTGCTACCAGGACATGACCGCAGCGGCCGATCTCGAGGCAGAGACGGTCCTGAGCGGGCTTCTCGCGCTCGAACTCTATGTCTACCGACGTCAGGACGAGATCGAGGCAGTAATGTCGCCCCTCCATCCTCTGTATTTGTGGCGCAGCGTGACCATCGTGCACGATGTGCGTGGCCTCGCGCACACCCTTTCGGACCGTGAGGCGCAAACGGTCGAGGAAGCCTGCGCCGATGAGATCCAGTTGCTGCAAGTTCTCGTGCTGCCACAGCAGGTCACGGGGCTCGACCAGTCAGTCATGCTTGGCCAGGCCGGAACCATCGGGCGGCTGCCCATCTTCCGCGCGGCACCTCGGGGCGTTCTCGAGCCGGATGGCGTCCGGACGGTTCCGGATATCGCCCGTCGGCTTGCGAAACTCCGGCCGTTCGCCCGGTCCGGGTTGCAGGTGGTGCTGGTCGATCCGCCACGGCCGGGCAAGTTCATCGAGGCTCTGCTCGATGAACTCGAACTCGAGCCCGAGGTCAACGATGACACGTACTGGGGTCTGCATGTGCGAGTCCGTTACACGCACGAGGACACCCGGGGGTGGGCCAACGACGTAGCCGACCTGAACGAGACCGTGCGGGAGCAACTCAGGCGGGGGGAGGAGCGCGGCCTCGTCTCTCTGAACGTCGCCTCCGAGATCATGACACCGGTCGATTTGACCCGGGAACTGACGGCAGAGCCGGCCCATCTGGCGGTCATCTTCGATCCGTTCGAGGTGCGCAGCACTCCGGTGGCGCGCGCGGGTGTCCACGACCTTAGCCCTTGGATGCCGACCTGCGAATACCGCTTCAATCGCATCCGCAAGGAAATTCAGGTCATACCGGTCGCCGAGGAGCAGGTCTTTGGCGGCTATCTAGCGGCCGCCGCGCTCCTTCACACGGCCCTTCAGCGCAGGACGCCAGCCTATATCCCCCAGGTGCGAGAGGTCCGGGATCACCTGGAGGCCATCGCCGCGCAAGCGACGTGGACAGTTCTGGCGGATCCGCACCGCGTCCCGCTGCCCCGTCTGGGCAGCGCAGAGGTGATCGCCCTGCAACTCGACGGTGGCCGCCAACTGACAACGTTCGCTCACGACTTGTCTCCGTTTGTCGGCCGCTTGGATCAGCAGCTTCGGCGTACGCACTTCCAGGCGACGACCGAGACCCTGGAGCGGCTCGTTCGTGATCTGATTGCTCTCGAGCCCAACGGCATCATCGGACTGGCGAGTTCGAGTCATGACAAGCAGGTCAAAGGCTCGCTCGGCAAACTCATCGCCATGCGATGGTACCGCCTTCAGCAGCCGAGCGGCCTGTCTGTCAGCCTGGACACGCCGAACGCCGCTCGTTGGCTCGTTGCTGGCCATCATTCCAAGGAAAAGGCGGACCTGCTTGGATTGCGCGAAGCGAATGGCGATCTTGTGGTCGATGTCATTGAGGTCAAGGCTCATGACGAGGCGCCGCCGTACACAGTCTCTGATGGCGTGATTACTGGCCACGCGGTCGGTCAGGTGCTGGCAACCTTGCAGGCTCTTGCGGAGGTGTTCACCACCGAAGCGACATCGCCCTTAGCACGACCTCGACGCGAGGTCCTGCGCGAGCATCTTTACGCAGCACTCCTCAAGGATCAGGAGCCCGAGTATGTGGAACGCTGGCACGGGCTGCTCGAGGACGCCTTTTCCGGCCGCGTGGCCGTGCGTCTGAGTGGACGCATTGTCCATGTGCAACTGGCATCGGTCGCTGATACGGCAGGTCGGACGTTTGTGAGCGCGAGTGGTATTCCGATCAGGGTCGAAACACTGTCCGCCGCCGATGTGGGGCTGGTTCTTCGTTCTACCAGCGAAGCGATCACCATCGACTCCCTGCCGGCTGCTGCCTCACAGGCCCGAGGCGTTCAAGCCGATCCGCTCAGTGCACCCGAGATGCTTCGACGTCTGCTAGCCGAGTGTCCCACGACCCCGGAATTGTCGGAACTGAGTGAAGGCGACGAAGTTCAAGCTACGGAGGATGAAGCCAACTCTGTTCCTGAGGAGCGGCCGGGTCCACCTGACGGGGTGGCTCCGCCGACTGATAGAGGTGCCGGCCTTCCCTCTCATCCGCCTGCTATGACAAGACAAGAGGCTGGAGGGTTTCTTGAAGTTCCGCTCGGGACGGAGTATCGCTCAGCGCGTCCGGTTCGATGGGCCCCTGGTCGCCAGTCGAACGGCTTTCTGCTGGTCTTGGGAGCGTCCGGATCAGGCAAGACCGAAACGTTGAAGGTGGTCGCTTCCGCTATCCATCAGTTTGGGGTTCCCGTCCTGACGTTCGATTTCCACGGAGATGTTGTATTTCCAGGAACGGACTCCAAACTTCTCTCCAGCGGGTCGGCCAGCACGATCGGGCTCAACCCGATGGAAATCGACGCACACAGCGCGGAGGAGAGCGGCCTCTACGATCAGCGTGCGGCTCTGCGGGCCATGATCCAGCGTGCCGCCCCTTCGCTTCAGCATCGGCAGTCCAGCATCCTGCGGGGCGCCTTCGAAGAGGCATATCATCGGGCCGGGATCGTGGACGAGGATACTAGCACCTGGACACGACCGCCGCCGACGTTCGGGGATGTGCAAGACATCCTCCAGGAATGGGCCGGCGATGACGCACGCCGGAGCCAGCGAGCCTCGATCGAGGGATGCCTAGCTGCGGTCCAGCAACTTTTCGATCATCCGATATTCCGGCGCACGAATCATGTCTCGGTCGACGAGTTCCTGTCGCATTCGGTCCGGCTCGATCTGAGCAAACTTCCCGACGACATTCGTTTCGTCGCGACGGAAACCTTGCTCCGCAAGTTGTTCCGAGTGCTGCGCCTGCGCGGCCCCATCCCGGTTCAACCCGCCAATGACCGGCAGCGCTTCCGTTTGTTCGTCCTGATCGACGAAGCCAAGATCCTCAGTTTGGGCGGTGGTGACCGTGATCGCTCGGATAACATCCTGAACGAGTTAGTCACAGAGGCTCGCAAGTTCGGACTTGGGATGATCCTCGCCTCGCAGATGAGCGATCACTTCAGCGAAGACGTCCGGGCCAATGCGGCGACCTGGCTGGTGCTTAAACCGATGGACATGAAGGAGGCGAGACGCAACGCCCCGAACGTCTCGGTTGAGCCACAGGATCTTCTCCAACTCGCCGGTCGAGGAGATGGTTACTATCGGGACCGGTCAGCAGGTCGAGCGCAGCGCATCCAGGTCAATTCGCTACTGGCCGTTACGTATTCTGCGGCGGGTTGACCGCCGCAGGATTACGACAAGGAATATAAAGCCGTTCCCATCGTGTCTCTGAACTGCGACGGGTTTGCCGACAACCAGGCCGACTGAACCTCCCGGAAGCAGGT
>NZ_JBQPXH010000024.1:0-28604 GCF_052244495.1 Rhodobacter sp. NSM | reverse complement strand
AGATGTCAGGCGGCTGATGACGATCCCGGGTGTCGACATGGTGGTGGCGGTCGGGGTCATGGCAGCGATCGGTTGCGTGAGCCGCTTCGCATCGGCCATCGTCACACTCATTGCTACCTTACTCCTTGTAGCATGAGCAGATTTTCTCTGGGTCGATACATGACGGCCATCGCGCCGATGACCAGCAACCGTCAGATATCGTTCTGGCCCATCTTGGACACACGGCCGAGGCGTTCCTTGCCACCGGTCGAATTCTGTCGTGGCACCAGCCCGAGCCAGGCAGCAAAATCCCGGCCTGATCGAAACTGCTCCAGCGGCGGGGCGAAGCTGCGGATGGCGATAGCCGTGACCGGCCCCACGCCCGGCATGGTCCGGAGCCGTGCAACGTCCGGGGTCTGTGCAGCTACCTCGTTGATCCGCCGCGTCAGGTGAATGAGACGCTCGGAGAATGCATTGATCCTCTCGAGCATTTCTTCGCAGAGTTCGCGCGCAAGCGCCGGCAGTCAAGCGCCGGCAGTGATGTGGCCTTGTCCGCGACAATAGTCGCCAAGCGGCTGATGTTCTGCATGCCGACCGGAGCAACCTGGCCAAACTCGGCGAGGAAGGCACGAAGCGCATTCACGGTCTGGCTGCGCTGGCGGACGAGTTGGTCGCGAACGCGAAACAGCATGCAGCGGGCTTGCGCAGCTTCGTTCTTCGCTTCCACAAACCGCATGGTCGGGCGCAGAGCAGCCTCGACGATCGCTTCTGCATCGGCCATGTCATTCTTCTGGCGCTTCACGAAAGGCCGGACATAGCCCGGCGCGATCAAGCGCGGTTCATGGCCTTGCAGCTTCATCGCCCGAGCCCAGTGATGGGCGCCACCGCAAGCCTCCATGGCCACGACACAAGCAGGCTGCGACGCCATGAAGCGTTGGAACTGCGTCCGGGTCAGCTTCTTGCGAAAAACAACAGAGCCATCGGACGCCGCACCGTGGAGATGGAAGACGTTCTTTGCAATATCGACCCCGACGATTGTAACCTCAGTCATGGATGCCTCCTTCCCTTTCCTTGAGCCTCAACCATCAAGGTTTGGCACATTGCGATGCCGCCAGGGAGGGAGGCATCCACCCCATCACCTTGGCACATCGATGCCGTCGGGGGGCGGTCACATCATCAACGCCGAACGGACTACTGAAACATCGGCTTTCGCGCGCTAGATCAAACGCTTCGCCATTCTTCAAGCCGGACTAGCTCGCTGAAATTTTCCAGAACCTTCGCTTTCTCCATCCGCCCAAGTCGCCATCATCCCTTGAAATCCAGTCGTATACAAACTGATTGCCAACGTTTAAGTCTGATGTTGTGACCATTTGAGGTCTAAATCCATTCTCCTTCGCGATGCGCTCGACAAATGCAGCGGATGGCCGGCTCCCTGTTCCATGCATCGCTTCTTCAATGACGTCCTTTCTCTCCTGTACAAGTTCAATTCTCATAGGATCGCTGCTGTCGCACACAACGGTTTCCAAAACCACTTCATTCGCCATTGAAAAGCAGCGTGCCAGATGCTTCTCAACATCAGGGATGTGATATAGCAGGCCAAAGTGAATAATCATGTCAAACTTGCCGAACGTAGTAAAATCCTCCTCCAAATCAAAAACTTCCACATTAAAATTGCAAACATTTCGATGTTTTAAGCGCGCTATTTGGGCTGTGTCGTTGCGCCCTTCGAGGCACAAGACTGATGCTCCAAGATCCGCAAAGAAGGCGCCAATATCACTTAAGCCACTGCCCAACTCAAGAACGCGCTTTCCTAAAAACCACTCCGGGCCGTATAATTCAAGAATTTTGTTTATTCGCTTTGTTCGCCAATGTGCGTAACTAATGGCGTATACCGCATGATGGCTTGTTGCTAGATGCATCGTCACATGGCGATCAACTGGAGACATATGCGCCGTATTGACGATGAGTTCGAAACGTTCGAAGCGATCAGGAAGGCGATACATATGCTTAAAGTGCCGCCAAGCTGTTCGAAGCTTATTAATCATTGGTTTCCCGAGCTCCAGAGAGCAAAAAAGATCGGCCTTTAATGCAAAATTAATAGATCATTGTGCCGGGTCTGCCGGCCTGCGGCTTGAATATGAACAGCGTGGATGGTGAACAGGCGGGCCAATTCTGTCAAGTCGGCATATGCACCCAAGCCACTGCGGCTTCCGCCTTTCCTGGCCAAGGCCGCTACCGTCGCAAGCCGGACAGGCCTGTTGCTGTGCTACCGTGCCGCAGGACGTGCGCATGCGACGGCCCATCTGGCCTGTCGCCCCTATGTTGCTGAATAGGAAACACTTTGTGGAGTGCGGTCTGCATCCCGCGCCCGCCGCCGGCGGATTGGCATGGCTCGCGCTACCCGCATCATAGCGCTATTCACTCGAACTATATATCGGAGGATCCAGCCCATGTTTCTCATCGACGACCAAGCGCTCCTCGCCATGATGCGTGAGGACGTGCCCTATGGCGACCTGACTACGCGTTCGCTCTCATTCGGAGCGGTGCGGGGGCATATCGTCATGGCGGCACGCGATTCGATGGCGCTCTGCGGGGTCGAGGAGGCCGCCCGGATGTTTGAGCTTCTCGGCTGCGCGGTGGATGTGGCGGCGCCCTCGGGGACCGCGCGGGCGCCGGGCGAGCTGATCCTCGGGGCCGCGGGTCCGGCCGAGGCGCTCTTTGCAGGCTGGAAGGTGGCGCAGACGCTGATGGAATGGGCCTCGGGTGTGGCGAGTTCGGCCCGCGCCATCGTCGGGGCCGCCCGGGCGGTCGAGTCCGGGGTGGTGGTGGCCTGCACCCGCAAGGCCGTGCCGGGTACGCGGGCGATGGCCTTCAAGGCAGTGGCGGCCGGCGGCGCCACGATCCACCGGGCCGGGCTTTCCGACACGGTGCTGGTCTTTCCCGAACACCGGGCCTTCGCGGCGGGCTGCCTCAAGGGCCAGCTCAAGCGGCTGCGCGCGGCCTGCCCCGAGAAGAGCCTCGTGGTCGAGGTAACAGGCCATGACGAGGCGCTGCAGGCGGCTGAATGGGGCGCCGACGTGGTGCAGCTCGAGAAGTTCGCCCCCGAGGCGGTGGCGCGCGTGGCCGAGGCGCTCGCGGGCTCCGCAGTGACGCTGGCCGCGGCGGGGGGCATCCATCCCAGCAATGCCGCGGCCTATGCCGGCGCCGGTGCGCAGGTGCTGGTCACCTCCGCGCCCTATCACGCGAAGCCTGCGGATGTGGCGGTCACGCTAACCCCCGCCTGATCGGGGCAGGCGGAAGGGACGCGCCCCTCCGGAGTTCGCGGCCTCCTTGATTGGATATAGTTTTCATACCATATTTATCCATGGACTTCGAATACGATCCCGCCAAGAGCGCGGCCAACCAGGAGAAGCACGGCATCGACTTTAATGAGGCCCGAGCCCTGTGGTCCGATCCATGGCTGCTGGAGGTGCCTGCGAGGACCGAGGATGAGCCGCGCTTCCTCTCCATCGGCAGGATCGATGGCAGGCACTGGACAGCCGTCTGGACCCGCAGGGCTGACAGGGTGCGGATCATCTCGGTGCGCCGATCCCGGAACGAGGAGATCAGACATTATGAAGGCAACTGAATTCGATGCGAAGTTCGACGCCGGAAAGGACGTCGGTGCGGATATCGACTGGTCTAGGGCCAGGCGGCCGAATGATCAGGTCAAGCGCGTGAACGTGGACTTCCCCACCTGGGTGGTCGACGGCCTCGACAGGCAGGCGCGCCATCTCGGCGTCACGCGCCAGTCCCTGATCAAGATGTGGATCGCCGAGCGTCTGCAGTGAAGAGCGGGACGCTCGTGGGCCTTCCGGTGTTTTTCGTCGAGGGGCCGAATGCGCGGTGGGACCGGTCGAACGGAACGACAACAGGGAGCGGCGGATGGCCGAGGTGATCTTCTATGAAAAGCCGGGCTGCGTCGGCAATGCGCGGCAGAAAGCGCGGCTCAGGGGTTCCGGCCACCGGCTCGAGGTGCGCAGCCTCATCGCCGAGGAGTGGACCGCCGCCCGGCTGCGGCCCTTCTTCGGCACCCGGCCGGTGGCGCAATGGTTCAACGCCGCGTCGCCGCGGATGAAATCGAGCGAGGTGGTGCCCGACCGGCTCGACCCCGAGGCGGCGCTCGCGCTGATGGTGGCGGATCCGCTGCTGATCCGGCGGCCGCTGATGCAGGTGGGCGAGCAGTGCGAGGCAGGCTTCGACGAGGCGCCGATCGCGGACTGGATCGGCCTCGCCCCCGCGGAAGTGGCGGTGACAGACGCCTGCCCGCGCATCCCCGACGGGACGGCCTGCTGAGGAAGGGCAGAGGCCGGTCCTCGCGGCCCCGTGCGGTCGCCGAGGAGCCGGGACTTGGACTGCCGCAATAAATGACTGCGCCGGATGGGCGGGGCCTTTGGGACGCGGTGCCTGAAGGCGGCACCCCGCCTGCCGCCCTTGCTGCGGAAGGAAGCCGGGGGGCCGCCGATGGGCGATGCGGGCGGCGCGCCCGACGCCCGGGGCAGGAAGATCCCGCAACGTCATCGGCCCTTCCGGTGCCATTGCAGCCCCTCCGCAGGAACCCTGCCTGCTCCGCATCGTTGCCGCGGGAACCCCGGGAAAGGGATGGCGGTAGAGAGATGGCCGAACGCACAAGGGCACTGAGCGACGTCCTGGACGAGCTGGAGGGGGCGATCCATGACAAGGACATCGCCGTGCAGGAGATCGTCGAGCGGCTCGGCGACCGCTCCTTCGCCTCGCTGATGCTGGTCTTCTCGCTGATCTCCACTTCGCCGGCGAGCGCCATCCCCGGCATCACCGCGACGGTGGCGATCATCGTCTTCATCCTCGCCGTGCAGATGATCTTCGGGCGCCGGAGCGTTTGGCTGCCCGGGATCCTCACCCGGCAGCGGGTGTCGAGCTCGATGCTCTGCAAGGGGATCTCCTGGCTGCGCCGGCCGCTCCACTTCATCGAGCGCTTCCTGGGCGCGCGGCTCACCTTCCTCGTCCACCGGCCCTGGCTCTTCCTGCCGCTCGGCTGCATCCTGCTGCTGACGCTGGTCATGCCCTTCATGGAGGTGATCCCCACCTCGGGCTCGATCGCCTCGGCCGCCATCGCCCTCTTCGCGGCAGGGCTGCTGACGCGGGACGGGGCGCTGATCCTCGTCTCGCTGATCCCGCTCTCGGCGGTGCCCTTCATGATCTGGCAGGTGGGTTTCGGCGCCTGAGCGGCCCCTCCCCCATCCGTTCCCACTCTGCTGGCCGCACACTGGTCGGCTGCCCGCTCCCTTGAGCCTTCTGTGACCGGGTCACAGACCGCCTTTCCGGAACGCGGCAGGCTACGGGCCGCGGCGGCGCGGGCTGCCGCCCGATCCGGCGGCGGGCTGCCGCCGGCTCCCTTGAAAGGTTTCCTGATGCGCATCGCCGTGGCCAGCCAGAACTTCCGCACCGTGACCCCGCACGCGGGCAAGACCCGCCGCTTCCTGATCTTCGAGGTGCCCGTGGGAGGGCCCGCGCAGGAGGTCGGCCGGCTCGACCTGCCGAAGGAGCTCTCGATCCACGAGTTCCGGGGCGAGGGCCCGCATCCGCTCGACGGCGTCGAGGCGGTGATCGCGGCCAGCGCAGGCGAAGGCTTCGTCCGCCGGATGGCCGCGCGCGGCCTCCTCGCGGTGGCCACCGCCGAGAGTGATCCGGCGCGCGCCGCTGCCGGTCTCGCGGCCGGCCGGCTGGCCCCGGCAGGGGCGCACGACCATGCGGAGGAGGACGGGGAGGGCTGCGGTTGCGCTGGCTGACGCGCCGGCGCCAGACCGGGGCGCATGGGTCGGAAACCGGAATTCCGGAAACCGGCGGCGCGACGGCCCCTGAAACCGGAAGCCCCGGAACCCGGGGCCTTGATCGGACGTCCGGAAACCGGCAGCCCGGAGGGCCGAGGGGCGTGATCCCTCGGGAACGAGGGGAGGGGCGGGAAAGCTCCCGCCCGAGGCCCGTCAGCCCTGCGCGGCGAGTTCGTCCCAGCAGGCCAGCGCCTTGGCCGCATACATCATGCCGGGGCCGCCGCTCATCTGGATCGACATGGCCAGCACGTCGGTCAGCTCCTCGCGGCTGGCGCCGGCCTTCATCAGCGCCTCGACATGGAGCACGATGCAGGGCTCGCAACGCTGCACGAGGGCCATGCCGAGCGCCACGAATTCCTTTTCTTTGTGGCCGAGGACGCCGCTCTCCTTCACCGCCTTCGAGAGCGCGCCGAAGCCCTTGGTCTGCTCGGGCGCGGCCTTGTAGAGCGAGCGCAGCTCGTCGCGGATGTCGTCGATCTTCTCTTTGTAGCTCATGGATCCTGGTCTTTCCGGTGGATCCGCCCGGAAGCGGGCGGAAGGACTTGGGCGGCTTCTCCGGGCGAGAGGCCGGCCCGCCCCTCCCTCTCCCGAGGAGGATCCGGGCCGGTCCTCCCATGGGAGAGGACATGGGCGCGCGCCCTCTTACGCAGGCCCCCGGCCTCGCGTCAGTGACCATGTCACGCAGGGGGCGAGCCATGATGCCTCACCCTCCCGCCTGTCCGGGCGCTGGGTGTCCATGGCGCCGACCCCCTCGATGCGCGCCTCGGGCAAGGCGGACCCTCTCCCGAACGGGCAGGGAAGGCCGCATGTGCCGGTGGCGGCTGCCCCACATTGGTCCCGACCTTGATCTGAAGGTAGCATTTTGCTACCTTGCGACCGACAGAGGAGGCGACCCATGGCTCAATCCGTGAAGCTGGCCGATGACATCATGGCCCTCGTCCGCCGCGAGGCGGAGCTGAACAGCCGGTCCGTGGCCGGCCAGATCACCCACTGGCTCAGGATCGGCCGGGCGATCGAACAGTCGGGCAGCTTCGACCATGCCCGCATCGTCGCGGCCCTCGAGGGCAGGCGCGACACGACCCGGCTGAGCGAGGGAGAGGAGGCCGCCTGGCTTGATGCCTTCACCGAGAAGATGGGACGGCCCTCGGAGGCCGAGGAGTCCTTCTTCGCCCGGCGCCAGGCGCTCGGCCGGGGCGTTGGCCTCGATGCCGGCGGCAACCTCGTCCACGCCGGGACCGACACCGCCGCATGAGGCCGAGCCTCGTCCTGCTCGCCGGACCCAACGGCGCCGGCAAGTCGACCCTCTACCGGACCCGCGTCGCCCCGAGCTTCGCGAGTCCCTTCATCAATGCGGACATCATCCAGCGCGACGAGCTTCGGGATCCCTCGCCGGAGGCCTCGTACGAGGCCGCGAGGATCGCCGGGGTCCGGCGCACCGAGATGCTGGAAGCGGGCCGGAGCTTCGCCGCCGAGACCGTGTTCTCGCACCCGTCCAAGCTTGATCTCATCGAGGCTGCCCTGGGGCGCGGCTACCTCGTCATCGTCATGCACGTGGGCGTCGACGGTCCCGATCTCTCCGTGGGGCGCGTCAGGGCCCGCACGGGGGAAGGCGGGCATGACGTGCCCGAGGACAAGATCCGTGCGCGCTACGAGCGCAGCCAGCCCCTCATCCGGCAGGCGGTGCTGGCGGCCGATCGCGGCATGGTCTTCGACAACTCCCGCCTCAACCAGCCTCCGCGGCAGATGCTCGTCTTCGCAGCCGGCCGGCTGGTGAAGGCCGACCCGATCCTGCCCCGGTGGATCCTGACCGCCTATGCCGCCGATCTCGTGATCTGACCGCGCCTGCGCTCCGGGGACGGGATGTCCGGCGAGCGTGCCCCGGAGACGATGGCGTCCTGGAGGGAGGTCTGCCGGCAGGCATGAAGCCCCGGGCCTTCGCAGCAAGGAGGCCGGCCCCCCGCCTCTCCGGCTGGCCCGAGCCGGAAAGCGCTGCCAAAACCGCTCAGGTTGAAAAAGACCCTCCAGCCGTGGTGGCCTGCCACGGAAAGGACGCAGCTCCGACACGCACCGGTCCAGATGCGGCGACAGGGTCCGCAAACGTCCGTTTCCCTCCGGAAACGGGCGAAAAGGACGGAAGGCCGGGGAATCCGGCCGCAGGAAGGCATCACATGGCAAACATATTTTCCTATGTCGGGCTGAACATGGATCAGCTCGATCTCAATCGGATTGATCGCTTCGGCACCTACGCCGAATTTCTCGACAATGTTTACGCGAGCTTCAACGGCATCACCTACCGGGACGTCTTCGTGGCGGACTGGGTCGAAGGCGGGACGGAATACGGCAGCCTCTTCGGTGGCCAGTCGATCGGCTATTCCAACGCCACGGACCGCATCACCGGCGGGACCGTGACGGCCTATGTCGAGGTGGCCTACTCCGGCTCCTCCTACCGGCCGCTCTGGGGCATCGAGCGGGCCTCGGTCTCGGCGGTCGCGCTCTACAATGCGGGGCTGACCCGCGCGACCTCGGACGACCAGAGCCTCCTGCGCTCGATCCTCGGCGGGGCCGACCGGTTCGACCTGTCGAACATGGCCGATCTCGTCCGCGGCCATGCGGGCAACGACACGATCCTTGGCCGCGGCGGGAACGACCGGCTCTATGGCGGGACGGGCAACGACCGTATCGACGGCGGCACCGGGTCCGACCTGATCTGCGGCGAGGCGGGGCGCGACCTCCTGCAGGGAGGCGACGACCGGCAGCGCGACGTCTTCCTGTTCCGCTCGGTGGCCGACAGCCGCCCCGGCAGCAGCCATGACACGATCCGCGATTTCGTCCACGGGATCGACGACATCGACCTCCGGGCAATCGACGCCCGATCCGCGGCGGGCGATCAGGCCTTCGCCTTCAGCGGCAGCACGGCCCGGGCCTGGTCGGTCTGGTGCGTGGACACGGGCGACGACATCCTCGTGCGGGCCGACGTCACCGGCGACCGCCGGGCGGATTTCGAGATCCTGGTCTCGGACGTGGACCGGCTGAGCGCGAGCGACTTCCTGCTCTGAAGAGGGCCTGCGGCGCCCCCGCTGCCCTGGCCGGGATCGCCGGCATCCGGGACCGGAAGGCCTTCCGGTCCTCTTCGCCGGGCAGTTGTGCATTATCGGTATCCGAGGCCGGATACCGCTCGATCCCGAAATGTTCGTCGGCTTTATCGGAATGGGGAGCGCTGGCCGCCTCCCCTTTCCCCTCCGGCTGATGCGCCTCGAGGGCGCGGGGGCTGTCGGCTCCACCGGCGCGCTGTTGGCGACGCGCCGCTGGATCCGGACGCCCCAAGTGAGGGTGGAGACGGTGGTGGCGTTGATGGTCCCACACGGAGTCACCCGATGCTCGACGCTTCTCCTCTTCCGCCGTCCGCCGCTAATGCGGATCTTCCTTTCCTGCCGCCGGTTTCGCCTGATCCGGCGCTCGTCCCTGCTGACTGGCGCCAGACGCTGGCAGTTGGCGATATCGTCAGCTTCCGCTTCCCCGTTGAAGATGTGGAAAACGTGCCGCCGAAGAAGCGGCCCTGCCTCGTCCTCGAGGTGGAGCCCACGGATAGTGTCCCGCGCATCACGCTCGCTTACGGCACCACGGTCGTGAGTGGGCGCAATCGCGGCTACGAGGTGCGCATAGCCAGTTCGGTGGCCTGCGCCGCGGCAGGACTACACAGGCCCACGCGCTTCATCGGACTGCGGCGGCTCGCTGTTTCGGCCGATCATCCCGGCTTCATCGTCTCGCGCGAGGCCGGAACGCCGAAGATCGGCCGGCTTGCCGGTACCGGGTTCGAGCGGCTCCAGGCCGTCCGCGCCCGCATCCATGCTGAAGCCGACATTGCGGCCGACCAGCGGGCCGAGCGCCGCCGCGAGGTAGCGGAGGAACGCGCAAGGCGCAGTGAGGCGCCGAAGCGGTCATTTGTGGTCGAGACCATCCGCTCCCGCCGCGTCGCCTCCGAGCGCTGATTTCTTCCGCACATTCCGCGGGCAAGGCGACACCCTGCCCGCGCTCCTTCATACACAAGGACTCGTCATGAACATTCCGACCACGATCCCCGCGCAGAACAACCACCGCGTCATCCACTTTTCGGGCGACGCTCCGCGCCCCGACTTTGAGCGTCTCGAGGAGCTTGCCGCCGATGGCGTCGCTGCCGCACGCCGGGCGATGGCGCTCGTGGCGCTGCTGCCCACCCACCTCTTCAACCCGCTTCAGGAGCAACTGAAGATGTTGTCGCCTCACATCAGGCGTCGCCGCCTGCTTAGCGAGCGCGCGTGGGAGGAACTCCAGCTGTTCGTCGGAGAACTGGTCCGACTCCAGCCGCAAGGTCCGGACGAGGGGGCGGAGCCCGTCGCCGAGATCGGCCGGCTGATGCGCGATGCGCTTGACGCGTCGCACCGTGTGGCCGACCTCGTCGCCGCCGAACGTGAGATAGCCTGGCTTCGCGGGGTCCGGGAGGTGGAATGACCGGGATTTCCTGCTGCGCTGCTCGGCCCGGTTTCCGGGCCGGCGCGTCCCGCGGCGCGCCGGGACGCACGCCCCGCGATCCTGCCTGCAACCCGGGCGGTTGAAGCGGGGGATCCGGCCCCTATATTTCATCCAGCTTCCCGAGGCCCTGCGCTTTCGGGAGAAGCTGGACGAAAAATCCCTTCATTAGATGAAGCATGGCGGTGGTTTCCCGCCCAACGACGCGGCAGGCGCCGCCAAGAGAAAGAAGATCATGGCACTTGAATTCGACATCATGACCGGGAATGGACCGGTCGAGGCAAAGGGAACGGTGGACGGCATGCTGCCCTTCCACTTCGAAGATCACGGCGATCACTGGATCGCCCGGATCGGCCGCCACTGGCAGCATACCGAGCCCCAGCCCGCGGCCGCCGGCACCCAGCCCATCGCCGACGCGCGGCGCAACATCTATCGCGCGGTCGCCCTCTTCCGGAGCCAGGCCAAGCGCCTCTCCTGAAGTCCTGGGCGGCTGCCCCTCCGCCCGGAGCGGCCCGTAGGACATCCTCCGACGGACCCTTCCGCGGTCCGGTGGCCGAGGCTTTTCCGCATAGAGGCGACGTTTCAGGGCGGTCCCGGCATCCTGCCTGGCTGTCTGCCTGCGGCGCAACTTTCCCCGGGGCGTCCCGGCGGTCCCGCCTGCTTTCCCCTGAAAACACGACCGATCCGATGATCTTTCTTGTGATCGTGCCGCCCGGCCCATAGGTTCGGGACATGATCACCCAGAAGATGAAATACGCGCTGAAGGCCCTCATGGTCCTTGCCGAGGAACGCACGGGCGAGCGGCGGCCCCTGCGGATCGAGGATATCGCGCAGCGGTCGGGCACGCCCAAGCGGTTCCTCGAGCACATCCTGCTCGACATCCGCAACGCGGGCTACATCGCCAGCACGCGCGGGCGCTCGGGCGGCTACCTGCTGATCAAGGAGCCGGCGCAGGTGCCGCTGAGCGAGCTTCTGCGGATGATCGACGGGCCGATCGCCCCCCTGCCCTGCCTCTCGCGCCGCTCCTACCAGAAATGCGACGACTGCACCGACGAGGCCTCCTGCCGGATCCGCAAGGTCTTCGCCGAGATCTTCTGGTCCTACCTGGTGCTGATCGACTCGCTCACGCTCGCCGACCTCGTGGGCGTGCCGGCCGCGGCCGAGCAGATACTCGCAGCCCCCACCCGGCCCTCCTCCGACTCGGATTCGGCCGCCGGTCTCTGAGCGGAACGGCCGCCTTCGCCTCTTTTCCAGGCAGGCAGGACGCGGGAAGGTCCGCTCCGCAGCCGTCGCGGCATGTCCTTCAATTAGCTGAAAAGCAACGTGAAAAATGTCCGCCGGCAGGTCGTGTCGGCTCCGGGGAATTTTCTTCCCCGGAAACACGACAAGACCAGTAGATATTTTCTGTTGCCATACACGACTTCTCCTGTCGTAATTGTCGGGACGGAAACAGCCCGTCGACAGCGAAGGAGACGACCATGGAAGCGAGAGCGATCGAGAGCCGTCCACCCGCAGGGTTCGGGCAGAGGGAGACCCGCGAGGGCGAGGCCGGCCACCTCCGGCGGGGCCGTTTCGAAGAGGCCGCCCGGACGGGCGGACGGGGCGACTTCGGCCGAAGGGCCCGACTGGCCGCCCCGCAGGGTCCGGTCTGGAGCCTGCATCTCGTCCACCGCGAGACGGGCGAGGTGCTGCGGCTGAACGGCCTGCCGCTGGTGATCTACACGCGGGATGCGGCCGAAGGGCTCGCCTCGCTGCTCCGGAACCGCGACCCGCAGCTCTGGCGGGCCGAGATGACGCCGGTGGGCGGCCACCCGCGCGACCCGCGCCCCTGAGGCCGGACAGGCGCCGGCCCGAGAGGCCGGCGGATCCTCGACAGGAGAGACAGATGACCCGTTCCCTTCCCCGCCTCGCCGCAGCCGGTATCGCGCTGGCGATGGCCCTCGGCGCCCCCGCGCGGGCCGAGACCCTTCTGAACGTGAGCTACGACCCCACGCGCGAGCTCTACCGCGACGTGAACGAGGCCTTCGCCCGGGCCTGGGAGGCTGAGGGCCACGAGGCACCCGAGATCGAGACCAGCCACGGCGGCTCGGGCGCGCAGGCGCGGGCGGTGATCGACGGGCTCGATGCGCAGGTGGTGACGCTGGCGCTCGCCTCGGACATCGACGCGATCGCGGCCAGGTCGGACAGGATCCCGGCCGACTGGCAGGGCCGGCTGCCGCACAATTCCTCGCCCTATACCTCAACCATCGTCTTCCTCGTGCGGGCGGGCAATCCGAAGGGGATCGCCGACTGGGGCGATCTGGTGAAGGAGGACGTGCAGGTCATCACGCCCAATCCCAAGACCAGCGGCGGGGCGCGCTGGAACTACCTCGCGGCCTGGGCCTGGGCCGAGAAGAACGGGCAGGATCCGAAGGCCTTCCTCCATGACCTCTATGCCCATGTGCCGGTGCTCGACACCGGCGCGCGCGGGGCCACCACGACCTTCGTGCAGCGCGGCCTCGGCGACGTGCTGCTGGCCTGGGAGAACGAGGCCTGGCTCGCGTTGGAGGAACTCGGGCCCGACCGGTTCGAGATCGTCGTCCCCTCGCTCTCGATCCGGGCCGAGCCGCCGGTGGCACTGGTCGAGGGCAATCTCGCCTCGGACGGGCAGCGCGAACTGGCCCGCGCCTACCTCGATTTCCTCTACACGCCCGAGGGGCAGGCGCTGGCCTACAAGCATTATTACCGCGCCTGGGACACATCGGCCGCCGATCCTGCGGATGTGAAGCGCTTCCCGGACCTGCAACTGGTCGACATCGGCCACTTCGGCGGATGGGGCAAGGCGCAGCCCGAGCACTTCGGCGACGGCGGCACCTTCGACCAGATCTACGAGGCGAAATAGGATGCGCGCCCTCCGCGCCCCCTCGCCCCTGCCGGGCTTCGGCCTCGCCATGGGGATCACGCTGACGGCGCTCTCGCTCGTCGTGCTGCTGCCGATCGGCGCGCTCCTCCTCCGGGGGGCGCAGATCGGACCCGCCGATGTGGCGGCGCTGCTTGCGCGCGAGCGGGTGCAGGCGGCGCTGGCGCTCTCGTTCCGCGCGGCGCTCGGGGCGGCGGCGATCAACCTCGTCTTCGGCCTGGCGCTGGCCTGGGTGCTGGCGCGCTACCGCTTTCCGGGCCGCCGTCTCGTCGATGCGGCGGTCGATCTGCCCTTCGCCCTGCCCACCGCGGTGGCGGGCATCGCGCTCACCGCGCTCTATGCGCCGAACGGGGCGATCGGGCGGCTCCTTGAGCCCTTGGGGATCCGCGTGGCCTATACCGAGGCCGGCATCTGGCTCGCGCTGATCTTCGTGGGCCTGCCCTTCGTCGTCCGCTCGGTCCAGCCGGTGATCGAGGAGATCGACCGCGAGGTCGAGGAGGCCTCGGCCACGCTCGGCGCCTCGCGGGCGCGAACCTTCGCCAGGGTCATCCTGCCCATGCTCGCCCCGGCGCTGCTCACCGGCTTCGCCCTGGCGCTGGCCCGCGCGGTGGGCGAATACGGCTCGGTCATCTTCATCGCGGGCAACCTGCCGATGCAGACCGAGATCGCCCCCCTCCTCATCGTCATCCGGCTCGAGGAGTTCGACTATGACGGTGCGGTGGCCATCGCGCTTGCCATGCTCGGCATCTCCTTCGCGCTCCTCTTCGCCATCAACCTCGTCCAGATCTGGAGCCGGCGCCGCATGGGCGCGGTCTGAGCCATGACGCATTTCCCCCTCTCTCCCGCCCGCCGCCTGCCCCGCGCCGCCACGGCCGAGCCCGCCTGGCTGCGCCGCCTGCTGATCGCGGGCACGCTCGGGCTTCTCGCGCTCCTCGTGCTGGCGCCGCTGGCCGCGGTCTTCGCCGAGGCGCTGCGCGAGGGCCTTGCCGCCGCCGTGACCGCCCTCGGCAACCGCGACGCGCTGGCCGCGATCCGCCTCACCCTCACCGTGGCCGCGGTGGCGGTGCCGCTGAACGCCGCCGCGGGCCTCGCCGCCGCCTGGGCCGTCACCAAGTTCGACTGGCGCGGCAAGGCGATCCTCATCACGCTGATCGACCTGCCCTTCTCGGTCTCGCCGGTGGTGGCGGGCCTCGCCTTCGTGCTGCTCTTCGGGGCCAATTCCGCGCTCGGCGCCTGGCTCGTGGCGCAAGGTTATCCGATCGTCTTCGCGGTGCCGGGCATCGTGCTCGCCACGCTCTTCATCACCTTCCCCTTCGTCGCGCGCGAGCTGATCCCGATCATGACCGAGCAGGGCCGCGCCGAGGAGGAGGCGGCGCTGACCTTGGGCGCCTCCGGCTGGCGGACCTTCCTGACCGTGACGCTGCCCAACATCCGCTGGGCGCTGCTCTATGGCGTGCTTCTGTGCAACGCCCGCGCCATGGGCGAATTCGGCGCGGTGGCGGTGGTCTCGGGCAAGATCCGCGGCAAGACCACCACGATGCCGATCATGATCGAGATGTTCTACAACGAATATCTCTCGGTCGCTGCCTTCGCGATGGCGGCTTTGCTGGCAGCCCTCGCCCTCGTCACGCTCACGCTGAAATCGGCGCTGGAATGGCGCTATGCCGACCAGCTCGCCGCCACCCACCGCCATTGAGGAGAGGCCTCGTGCATATCGAGATCGACGAGATCGCCAAGTCCTTCGGCCCCACCACCGCGCTCCACCCCGTGAGCCTCTCGATCCCCTCGGGGGCGCTGATCGCGCTGCTCGGACCTTCCGGTTCAGGCAAGACCACGCTCCTCAGGATCCTCGGCGGGCTCGAGTTCCCCACCTCGGGCCGGGTGCTCTTCGACGGGCAGGATGCGACGGGCCTGACGGTGCAGGAGCGGCGCGCGGGCTTCGTCTTCCAGAGCTACGCGCTCTTCCGCCACATGACCGTCTTCGAGAACGTGGCCTACGGGCTGCGCGCCCGCCCGCGCCGCAGCCGGCCCACCGGGGCCGAGATCGACCGCCGGGTCCACCGGCTGCTCGGGCTGATCCAGTTGCCCGACATCGCCCGCCGCTACCCGGCGCAGCTGTCGGGCGGCCAGCGCCAGAGGGTCGCCCTCGCCCGGGCGCTGGCGATCGAGCCGCGGATGCTGCTCCTCGACGAGCCCTTCGGCGCGCTCGATGCCCGCGTGAGGAAGGAACTGCGCCAGGGCCTGCGCGACATCCACGACGAGACCGGCCTGACCACCGTCTTCGTCACCCACGACCAGGATGAGGCGATGGAGCTCGCCGACCTCGTCGTGGTCATGTCGATGGGCCGGATCGAGCAGATCGGCCGCCCCTCCGAGATCCGCGCCCGGCCCCGGACCGAGTTCGTCCGCCAGTTCCTCACCGCATGAGCCGGAAGCCGCAGGCCGCCTCCTCCGGGTCCCGGCGTCCGGACGGCTTCCGCCCAGTCCCGGCCTGACCGGATCCTCGCCCGCAGAAGCGGGACGGGTGACCGAACGATGCCCGCGATGACCATATCCGCATGTGCGGAACGCGGCCGAAGGTCGTGACGCCCCTGCCCAAAGGGCGCAATTCCCCCCTGTCGGAAAGAACTATCCCCTTCTGAAAAAAGGAAAAACACGGGGCATCTCCCCTTCGTCCTTTGAAAACGGGGCGTCCGTCATGCAGACTTTCCGGCGAGTTCTTTCCTCGCAGATTCTCAAAGGGACCCGTTTTTCATGACCAGCATCATCACCGTCACCAGCACTCCTTCCCCCGAGGCCGCCTATCTCGTCTTCACGGTGTCCCTCTCCGAGCCCGCCACGGACGCGGTGAGCATGGACTTCCGGTTCCGCTCGGGCACGGGGCTGCTCGCCACGGATTTCACCAACTACGGCGGCGACCCCTTCTCGGGCACGCTGACCTTCGCCCCGGGCGAGACGTCGCGCACGATCCGGATCTATGCCCGCTCGGACAGTGCCGACGAAACCGACCAGAGCGTCTTCCTCGAACTCAGCGAGCCCACGGGAGACGCCAGCTTCGGCGACAACATCCACACCCTCGTCACCGCAGGCTGGGTGCTCGACGACGACGGGGTGGGCCTGGACCGCGCGCTCGCTGTCTCGAACCCGGTGGTGACCGAGGAAGCCGGGGGACAGGCGGTCTTCACGCTGAGCCTGTCCGAAGCCTTCACCACCGACCGCAGCTTCACCTACACGACCTACGACGGCTCGGCCCGGGCGGGCTCGGATTACGTGGCCCGCACCGGGACAGTGACCTTCCTCGCCGGCCAGACCGAGGCCACGGTTGCGGTGAACCTGATCAACGACCGGGCGGTCGAGGCGGGCGAGACCTTCGGCCTCGCCATCACCGGGGCTCATGACTTGCCCGGCGTCACGGGCACGGCCGAGGTGCTGAACGACGACGGCGCGCTGCCGGTGCTGTCGGTCGAGGGCGACAGCACCTTCGAGGGCGACTACGTGACCTTCCTCGTGCGGCTTTCGGAGGCCGCGACCGATGCGGTAAGCGTGGACTTCCGGTTCCGTTCCGGCACGGGGATGCTCGCCACGGATTTCACCAACTACGGCGGCGACCCCTTTTCAGGCATGCTGACCTTCGCCCCCGGCGAGACGGTGCGCACGGTGCGGATCTACGCCCGCTCGGACAGCATCGAGGAGACCGACCAGAGCGTCTTCCTCGAACTCAGCGAGCCCACGGGCGCGCGGTTCGGCGACAACATCCACACCCTCGTCACCGCCGGCTGGGCGCTCGACGACGACGGGGTGGGCGTGGACCGCGCGCTCGCGGTCTCGAACCCGGTGGTGACCGAGGAGGCCGGCGGGCAGGCGCGCTTCACGCTGACGCTCTCGGAAGCCTTCACCACCGACCGCAGCTTCACCTACACGACCTACGACGGCTCGGCCCGGGCGGGCTCGGACTATGTGGCCCGCACCGGGACGGTGACCTTCCTCGCCGGCCAGACCGAGGCCACAGTGGCGGTGAACCTGATCAACGACCGGGCGGTCGAGGCGGGCGAGACCTTCGGCCTCGCCATCACCGGGGCGCATGATGTGGCCGGGGCGACGGGCACGGCCGAGGTGCTGAACGACGACGGGGCGAGGCCGGTGCTGTTGGTCGAGGGCGACCGCACCTTCGAGGGCGACTACGTGACCTTCGTCGTGCGGCTTTCGGAGGCCGCGACCGATGAGGTGAGCGTGGATTTCCAGTTCCGTTCCGGCACGGGCATGCTCGACACCGATTTCACCAACTACGGCGGCGACCCCTTCGCGGGCACGCTGACCTTCGCCCCCGGCGAGACGGTGCGCACTGTGCGGATCTATGCCCGCTCGGACGGCGACAACGAGCTTGACGAGAGCGTCTTCCTCGACCTGAGCAACCTGCGCGGCGCCAGCTTCGGCGGCGGCAACCGGACCCTCTCGGCCACCGGCTGGGCGCTCGACGATGACGGGGTTGGGCTCAACCGCACCGTCGCCGTCGGCAATGCCACGGTGCAGGAGGGGCCGGGCGGCCGCGTCGCGGTCTTCGTCGTCGAACTCTCCAGCCCCTCGACCGAACGCATCGCCATCGACTTCCAGACCCTCGCCGGCACGGCGCGCGCGGGCAGCGACTTCACCGCCCGCTCGGGCGAGGTGGTCTTCCGGCCCGGCCAGACCACGGCCGAGATCCGCATCCCCATCGCGGACGACCTCGCGCTCGAGAATACCGAGAGCTTCAGTCTGCGGCTCGTGCCGCCCTTCCCGAGCCAGATCTCCTCGGCGACGCCGGTGCCGGTGGGGGTGGCCACCATCATCGACGGCACGCTCCGCGGCACCGGCGGCAACGACCGGCTGGCGGGCACGGCCAATGCCGAGCGGATCGAGGGCCGCGCGGGCAATGACCGGCTCGAGGGCCACGGCGGCAACGACATCCTGGGTGGCGGCGCGGGGAACGACGTCCTGAACGGCGGCGGCGGCCGCGACCGGATGCTGGGTGGCGGCGGCAACGACACCTATGTCGTCGACCATGCCGGGGACCGCACGGTCGAGGCGGCGCGCGGCGGGATCGACACGGTCCGGAGCAGCCTCTCCTGGACGCTGGACGCGAATGTCGAGCGGCTGGTGCTGACCGGAAGCGCCGCGCTCGCAGGCACGGGCAGCGGGCTTGCGAACACCCTCACCGGCAATCGCGGGGCGAACCGGCTCGAGGGGCTGGGGGGCAACGACAGGCTGAACGGAGGCGACGGGCGCGACCGGCTGATCGGCGGGGCGGGCAACGACACGATGACCGGGGGCGACGGCGCCGACGTGATGATCGGGGGTGCAGGGCGCGACACCTTCGTCTTCAACACCCGGCCCGGAGGCGGCAACGTCGACCGGATCACCGATTTCAACGTTGCCGCCGACGTGATGCATCTGGAGGACAGGATCTTCCGCGGCCTCTCCGAGGGCGCCCTGCGCAATGTGGCCTTCGCCTCCAACCTCTCGGGCCAGGCGACGGATGCCACCGACCGGATCATCTACGAGCGCGACACCGGCGCGCTCTGGTACGATGCGGACGGGGCCGGCGGCGCCGGACGGGTGCAGATCGCGACCCTCTCCTCGGGGCTGTCCCTGACGGCTGCGGACTTCTTCGTGATCTGAAGGGGTCGGTGCCTGAGCCGAAGGCGGCGGGTCTGCCCGCCGCCGGATGCGTCTTGCAAAAGTTCCGTCGGCCCATCCCGATCGCCTGTGCGGCAGCTTCCGACCGGCAGGCCGACGCTTGCGCTCCGCCCTGCCCTCGCCTCTCGATGGAGGTTATCCCGGTCGATTTGCGGCATGGATTGCCACTTCATCTCCCAACCCCTCATGGGGGACAATCACCGTCCGATGAACCCAAAGGCTTCGCCGGCTTTGGTCTACCCCCGCGTATCGCGGGGCGACGGCTGGGGCCCGAGGGCTTCCAACCGTTTTCTCAGCCGCCTATGCGGTGGCTCACTGGCCGGTATCTCGGCCCGGCGGTGCATCCGGAGATGCAGTCGCCGGAACGAGATGGATCCGGTCTGGCAGGACGGAAGCGCTGTCGCCGATTTTTTTCGCCCCCGACCAGCCCATCCCGACCGCCTGTGCGGCGGCTAACCGACTGGCAGGCCGACGCTTGCGCCCCGCCCTGCCCTCGCTTCTCGATGCAGGTTATTCTCCCGCGGAATTTGAAAGTTGCCGATTTCTTCCCTCTCTCCTTGGCGGAGGCAGAGAGATGACCCAGACACTACCCCGGACCCTACCACCCGCCGCGTGCCGCGAGACCCTGCGTCGGTTCTCAACGTCGGATCCGCCCGTGCAATTGTCCCGATCCTGAAGACCCTGAAGATTTCGCGCCGCGGCAAGAACCTGCCCTGGCCGATGATCTGGACAGGCCTTAAATTGGCCGCAGAGCAGAAGCCGGAGCATCATGCAGAACTGACGGCTCCGCTGATGACGAACGAAGAGGTGGCTGCCGAATTCGGCGTCGACACCGAGACCGTGCATCGCTGGAAGCGGCAGAAGGCACCCGGCATGCCGGCGCCGCTCCAGTTGGGACAGGCCAGACTCACGCGGTGGCGGCGCGCGGAGATCCAGGCGTGGCAGGCAGGCCAACCGCTTCCTGCCTATGTCGCAACCCCTGCGCCTCGACCGGCCTTTGGCGCCCTCGCACCAACGACGAGATCCATGCTCCACCCTCACTTCCAGGGCTAGGGTGACAGGCTGAAAGCAAGGAAGACACGGAAGTCGGCGCAAGCCGACGATGACAGGAACACCGGTGCGATTTCACCGGCGGAAACCACGGGAGTGTTCCGAAAGTACCTCAGGTCCATCGGACAGTTCCTCGCCGCAACCGGTCACGATCCATCGGCCGTGCTGCAACCTGCGAGGGACAACCGCGACCTGAAGCTGGCTGGCAGGACGGACAAGGAGATGACGCCGGAACACCGCAAGTTCTGCGAGGATCTGCTCGCCCGCAAGCATCTCCGGAACAGGTTTCTCCATACCTTCGCAACCCTGCGTGCCGAAGCCCAGGCCATCCTCGACGGCGCGAAGGGGCGGGATCTCACCCCGCGCGAACGCACGGAAGCCACGATGCTCGGCATGGTCAGCTGCTTTGCCGCGATCGAGACCGCCGGCGCGCCGACGCGGATCTCGAACGTGCGGCCCGCCCCGCTCCACGGTCCGGGTGCCTGGATCACTGTGCCTAAAAAAGCCAAGGCGCCGATCAAGGTCTTCATCCCGAAGGCCCACACGAAGTCAAAGAAGCAGGACATCCGCTTCGACATCCTGCCGGACGCCAAGGGCGGCTACGAGACCATCCGCTGGTTCGTCGAGACGATCCGGCCGCTGATCCCGGGTGCTGAGTCGAACCTCTATCTTTTTCCGTCCCCGGAAGCCTCTGGCGCACCGGTGTCTGACAGCTGGTTCTGAGCCAAGTTCAAGAACGCGATGCGCAGGATCGTCCATTTGCCGATGTGCCCGCACATGTTCCGTCATGGCACGGCCAGCCTGCTTCTCAACAAGCATCCCGAGCATGCCCTCGTCATCGCCAACCGGATCGGCGACGAGGTGTCCTCGCTCATGAAGTTTTACGGCTGGATCGACGCGGTGAAGATGATGGAACTGGGTCAGGATCTCATGATCGGTCTCTACGATGACTGAAACCGTTCCCAGGCGGCGATACGACCGCTCGACCCCGGAGGAGATCCTCGCCGGTCCCGCATTCAGGGGCCTGCGTCGGCTGCTCGGCCTTGCGGACCTCCCGACGCGCGAACTCAGGAGCCTGCACCGGTTCCTGCAATGGTCTGAAGCAGAAGGTGTCGAGGTGGCACGGGTAGCCGATCTTCTTCGCTTCGCAAGCAAGGGCGGCTCGTCACGGGTCCTCGCCGATCTGCGCCTCGCGCTCGGAAGGTGCCTTCCCGAGGATGCCCATCTGCTTGCCATGGTCTAGGAAGCGATCGGTGTCAGGACGCCCCGGTCACGGCGCTGCGACTGGTGCAGCGCCGAGGCCATCCTCGCCGAGCCGCATTTCGCGCCCTACCGGGATCTTCCCGGCATGGCCAGGGTGGGTCTCGAAGATCTGCGTGTCCTCGACCGCTTCCTTGTCTTTGCCGCCTCGCGCGGCATCGAGAGTCCCTCGGCCGAGGATTTCCTGGCCTTCTCGGAGGACACCGGTTCGACCCGGCGGTTGCGCAGTCTCGAAGCGGCACTGCTGGCACTCCTCCCCGGCAATCCGGCCGTCCTCCTCGTCCTGCGCGAGGCGATCCGCCGAAAAGCTCCGCCCCGGACTCCTGCCACGTCGCGCGCGCCCCGGAAGGTGATCTGCTCCGTGCCGCTGGAAGACATGCCCGCATCCTGGCAGGAGGCCCTCCTCGCCCTGCGGCAGGGCGATGCGTTCGGCGGCTTCGAGGCACTTGCCCTGTCGACGGTGAAGAGCATGGAGGAGGTCCTGCGAGCCTATGTCGGCACGCTCGCCGCAGCCGGTCTGACACCCGAACTCGGCATCTCCGGGATCCGCCTGCACGAGGATGCCCTGCGCATCCGGAGAAGGGCACGTCCGACAACGCTGCACATCGCCACGCTGCGCCTGCGCCAGTTCGCCCAGCGGACCGGCGAGGATGCAGGGCTCATCGAGGCGCTTCGATGTCACGAGAAATCCCTGCGGCGGTCGCTGAGCAGCGTCGTGCCGCTCAAGGAGGCCCGGCTTGCCGCCCTGCCCGAGATGCGCGCCTGCTGGCGCCATGCCCTCGCACTCCTGGCGCTCAGCCGCCGTCGCGGCAACCGGAGCCTGCGTGCGCGCCAGCGCAACAAGGCCTTCGCCCTCGCGTTCTGGATGCTGATCCCGCTGCGCCTGGAAGACGGCCGCCTGCTCTAGGGCCGTGACATCACCTGGGACGGAGAGAATTACCGTCTCGATCTCGTCACACACAAGAAGGATGAACCTTTGCGAGGCCGCCTGCATCCCCGCCTTGCCCCGTTTCTCGACGCTGTCCTCCTCGAGGGCGTCGACCCCGTCCATCTCGATGAGATGCGCCGCCGCGCCATGGCGGCCGAACTGCCGGTCCTACGGAGGAGCGACGGCGCAGCGCTCGCCAAAGGCTATCCCTCGGACGTCTGGCGGGCCTGTTTCAAGACGGGCGCCCACATCGCCCGCACTTGGATCCACACCGAACTCGGCAAGTTCGGCCCCCGTGGCGTGGAAGCCGCCCTAGCTCTCTGTGCTCAGCGTGATCCGCGCTCGCGCCTCTTCCACCAGGGCCTAGCTGTCGCCGAGGCGCAGATGCGGAAGAGCCAGGATCTCATGGACGAACTCTATGCGGAGTTCGAAGAGGAGGCCGCGCAGACTCCGTGAACCGCCCTCGGGAACCAGCGCTCTCGACCGGTGACCAAGACGAGCGGGTGAGGGTGGCGGGTTCCGGAAAAAGAAGGGTGGTTGCGCTGCCAGATGTCTCGCGCGGCGTGACCACCCGAAGCAGGGGTCTGCGGTCCCGATGCCGGAAGGAAACAGGCGAAAAAGCCCGCCGGACACATCCCGATCAACCTCTCACGGATCCGCCAGCGCATGCCGGATTGCCACCCTCATCCAGCGCGGAGCGGAGCGCAGTATCTTCCGCAGGCGCCAGCGCGAGTAGGCCTTGTCGCCCGTCCGCAGCCGCTCCATCACCGTCTCGAACGTCACGACGGGATGAAAGAGCCGATCCTCGTCGGGATCTGCGGCAAGTGCCTCGAAGAGATGCGGCGGGTTGGTTGCGAAGGTGGCAGCACCGACATGACCGGCCGCCACCTCCTCGAGCTGCGCCCAAGAATGACGCCCGCGTTGTACCGCGCCTGCGAGGATGGCCTCGTCGTTCAGTCGCGCGCGGGGATGGAGACGCAACTGCTCGGCCCGGAGATCTCGCATCGTCCCGACGACCTCGCGGCCGAGACGGGTAAGCGGGAAGATGCAGCCCCAGCCAGGATCGAGCCCGAACCGCGCCAGGTCGAGTGAATAGCGACGCCTTTCACTTGCAGGACCGAGTTCCGCAGCTATTGCCCGGGCCGGGTGGGCGGCAAGCAACGCCACGAACGGCGACGCGGCGCGTTCGGGCAGGAAGACATCGGACTCCACGAGGCAATATCGATCGAAATTTGGCCGGTCCTTCACCGCGAGGTAGTAGCAGAGGTCGCCGAAGAACCATGCCCAGTTGTCGGGCAGGCCCTGAAATCCCATTTGAGTCAATCGCGCGCCGTCGAGGACGATCTTGTCGAAGGGCGCTGTGTCCGCCGATCCGCGGCGCTCGTCCACCACCACCGTTACCGGGACACCCGTGGCCTTCAGCCGCTCGGCCAGAAGCCTTTCCATCGGTCCGAAGGCATGTGCCCGCAGGATGTAGAGGGTGTCGTTCATGTCCAGCCACCAGTCTGGCATGCAGAAATGGCGCTCCGGGGTGCCATGCGCCGCAGCCGGGGGTCTGCAGCGCCAGTACAGGCGAACGTCCCGAGGATCAATCGGCTGGAATTCTCCGGTCTGGCCGCATAGCTGAACGGACCCCGGGGAAGCGGGCGATGGGAGGCGGGTGTCACGGATGGATCCGATCAAGCTCTTCTGGTGGCGGGAGACGCCGAATTTCGGGGATCACCTCTCCTACGAGATCGTCCGCCACATGTCCGGAAGGCCGCGCATTCTGCCCGGGGCCGGCCGATCCATGTCTGGGGCACCGGATGCATGAAGCCGATCAAGACGGATTTCCTGAGCAATGTCAGACTTCATGCCGTGCGTGGCCCCCTCACGGCGGGCTTGCTTAACCTTCCCGCTTCCCATCAGGGAGATTCTGCACTTCTCGTCGGCGAAATGCTGCTCCGTCCTGCCCGGATGGATCATGTGGGGCTCGTTCCGCATCATTCCACATGGGCCGATCCCGCGCGTATCGCCCTGTTCCTCCAGCAGGCCGAGGCCCTCGGCGCCCGGGTCATCGACGTGCGCAGCCATGACAGCCTGGCAGTGTGCTCGGCCATATCGCAGTGCCGCTACGTCTTTTCGGAAAGCCTTCACGGCACCATCGTGGCCGATGCCATGGGAGTGGCTAATGCAATTGTGCTGCCCGACAGCGTCCACGACCATGCCTTCCTGAAATGCACGACTACTGCTGTTCCGTGGGCCGTCCCTGGGGCGTCTTTGTTCTGCCGGACGAGATCGCCCGGCAGGCGCGGCACCTCCGCGACGATGCCCGGGATTGGCTATGCAGAGACGCTTCTTGAGGCGCAGGAGAGCATCCGGTCGGCCTTTCCTGCTGAGCTTGTCGCCTGACGGGCTTTCAGAACCACAGGCGCGACGCTGTGCCCACGGGGCATTCCAGCCCCTCGCCATCGCACGGCAGGCCCCGCACCGGGTGAGACGGGGCGCCCGCGCCTTCAACCCGTCCCGAGGCCCCGCGTCATGGCGGCGACCAGCGCCGTCACCTCGCTTTCCAGCCGGTCGCGCGGGGTGCCGGTGAAGCGGCCCTGCAGCGCCAGCGCGACCACCCCATGCACCGCGGCGAAGAGCGTCTTCGCGCGCAACTCCAGCGCCTCCGGCCCGAGGTCCGGGCGCAGCACGGAAAGCGGCCCGGTGATCCGCTCGATCAGCACCTGGTGATCCGCCCGGTGCCAGTCGGGCATCGGCACCCCCTCGGGCAGGCGGTGGTCGAAGAGCGCCGACCAGAGCCGGAGGTTCTCGCGCGCGAAGGCCACATAGCCGAGCGCCAGCGCGGTCAAGGTCGTCGCTGGCGGTCCCTCGCCGGGACTCGCTTGGCGCAGGGCCTCGCCCAGCCGGGCGAGCGTGCGCGAGTTCACGTGCAGGGCCAGCCGGTCGAGATCCTCGAATGCCGTGTAGAGCCCGCCGAGCGCGCAGCCCGCCTCGGCCGTCACCTCGCGCGCCTTGAGCCCGGCCAGACCGCGCGCCGCGATCTGCGTCTCGGCCGCATCGATCAGCCGTGTCCGCAGATCCGCCCGCCGCTCTTCCCTGATGCTGCCCATCCGTCCGTCTCTCCATCCATGAACAGCGTTCAGAAAGTACGTGAACAACGTTCATGCCTCTGTTACATCCGAGTCTTGAACGATGTTCATACCAACCGCCGCCCCGGATCTCAAGCGGGGCGCGCGCCAAAGGAGCCCGAGGATGTTCCGAACCGTCATTACCCTGATCCGCGGCCAGAGCCGCGACGCGGCCGAGGCGCTGACCGACGCTCACGCGATCCCGATCCTGCGCCAGCAGCTGCGCGACTGCGCCGAGGCGGTCGATGCCGCGCGGCGTAACGTGGCGCTGGTCATGGCCCATGCCGAGCGCGAGAAGCGCCTCGCCGGGCGGATCGACGAGCAGCTGGCCGATCTCGAGGCGCGGGCGCTCGCCACCTACGAGACCGAGATCGCCCGGCTGCGCACGGCGCTCTCGGACAGCGAGACCCGCCTGCGCTACCTGCAGCGCGGCCAGCGGCTCGCGGTGGCGACCCAGACGAACCAGGCGGTGCATTGCCGCGCGGCGGGCTCGGCTGTGGCGAGCCTCGAGGAGGCCGAGGCGACGCTGGCCCGGCTCGAGGAGCGCCAGCAGATGACGGAGGCCACCCGTGCGGCCGAGATCGCGCTGTCGGCCAGCTGCACCGCCGAGACGATGCGCGACCGCTTGGCCGCCGCCGGCTGCGGCGCGCCGCTCCGCCCCGATGCGGCGGCCGTTCTGGCCCGGCTCCGCGCCCGGAGCGCCTGAGGCTCCGGCCCCCGACGGTCGTCCCGACCGTCCGAACCGCTTCCCTGCCAAACCCCGCCCCCGCGTCCGGCGCCGTCGGCGCCCGCTTCCGCTCACTCTTCCCCGCGTCCGGCATCGCCGACGCCCTCTTCCTTCGGAGACAGACCATGTCCGACACCGCCTCCGCCGCTCCCGCCCGCGCCTCCGCCGCCTGGACCCTCTTCACCTACATGAACTTCGGTATCGCCGCCCTCATGATGGCGGGCGGTATCTACTTCCTCGAGGCCAGCTTCTCGACCAAGGGCTTCTATGCCATGGCGGCCCTGATGCTGGTGAACTCGACCGCCGCCATCACCAAGTCGGTCCGCGACCGTGAAGAGGCGACGCGCCTGCACAACAAGCTCGAGGAAGCCCACACCGAGCGGCTGCTGATGGAAGTCAGCACGCCCAAGGGTCTCTGAGGATCGCGTCCGCCGGGCCTGCAAGGGCTTGGCACCTTCGCGACCTCAAGCTTTCAGGGTCCGGCGGCATCTTCCCGACCGCCGCCCCTCCAGAGGCTTGGTCTTCCCGACCTCGGGCCCGCAAGGCCGGCATCTTCCGGACACCGGTCCATAAGCGCCGGGCACCTTCCGCCCCACCCGGCCTGCCGGATGACCCGGTACCGGACGTGCCTGCCCGTCCCGTCGCCCTCCGGAGAGTCGGGCCTCCGGGCGACGGCCCACGGCCCCTGATTTCCGAACGACCGTTCCACGGAGGATCCCATGCGCCGTCCCGCCCTCGCCCGCCTCGCCGGCCACCTGGCCTTCGTGCTTCTCCTCGCCGCTGGTGCCGCCTGGACGACGGGGGCGCTCTGGGTGCAGCTGGAGGGCGCCCCGCATCCTGGCGCTGGCCGTTCTCGGCGGCGCCTCGGGGGCCGCGCTGAGCCTGCGGGCCACGAGCCGCCGACCGGATGGCTCGTCCTCGGGCTGGGCGCGCTGGCCGCGGGCCTCTGGTTCCAGGCGATCGAGCCCCGCGATGACCGCGACTGGGCGCCCGACGTGGCCCATGGCGTCACGGCGCGGATCGAGGGCGACCGCGCCCTGCGGAATGTGCGTGCCTTCGACTGGACCGGCCCCGCCACCGCCCGCGAGACCTGGGAGGAGCGCAGCTACGATCTCGACCGGATCTCGGGCGTGGATATGCTGACCTCGGTCCGGGACAGCCCCGACATCGCCCATCTCATGGTCAGCTTCGGCTTCGAAGACGGCCGGCACCTAGTCTTCTCGGTCGAGATCCGCCGCGAGCGCGACGAGAGCTTCAGCGTGCTGGGCGGCTTCTTCCGCCAGTTCGAACTGGTGCTGATCGCGGCCGACGAATCCGACATCCTGCGGTTGCGCACCCACCAGCGCGGCGAGGACCTGCATCTCTATCCGCTGGCGCTCGATGCCGGGCAGCGCCGCAGCCTGTTCCTGAGCTATCTTGGCCTCGGCAATGAGCTTGCGGCGCGGCCCGCCTTCTACAACACGGTCACTGCCAACTGCACCTCGACCGTCTGGCGTCTCGCGCAAGGGCTCGGGGCCGACCTCCCGCTCGACTGGCGGCTGCTCCTGTCCGGGCACCTGCCCTGCTATCTCGAGGATTTCGGCGCCCTGCCCGGAGAGATGCCGATGGAAGCGCGCCGCGCCGCCGCCGCCATCACCGCCCGCGCCCTCTCCGCCCCCGCCGACATGCCCTTCGAGGAAGCGATCCGGACGGGCCTTTCCGGGGGCTGATACCGGAGAGCGCGGGATGACACCCTGGGCTTTTTAAAAACACCAGGAGATTGTGGCGCTCCGTGTCGATGACGGTTGTGCGAGCGCACTACCGCCGGGCGGGACGAGGCTGTAAGGTCACACCATGATCCGGGTGCTCGTCCTGCGGCTTCTCTGCCTCGTCCTGCTGGCCATGGCCTTCATGGCCGGCCCCGGTGCGAGGACTTCCGCTGCGGAGCGGATGGCGCAGGACGTCATGGTCGCGATGCCCCATGCCGGCACCGGATCCGCGCCCTGCTGCCCGGATGCCGGACATGACGGCGCCGGGATCCAAGCCCTCGATTGCGCAGCCTCCTGTGCGACCATGGCCTCGGTGCTGCCGGATCCGGTTCGCGTGGCCGACCGAAACCAGGTTCGCGCGCGGCACCTGCCGGGCTGGAGCCGGTTGCCCGCCAGCCGGCATCCTCCGCCCGAGGTCCGGCCTCCACGATCCTGTCCCGCCGCCTGAGCCGGCCGAGTCCGCCTCGGCTTTCATGGACATCCGCGCCCCGCGCGGACATTTCGGGATGAGACATGCCTGACTTCCCTCTCCGCCGCCCGCGAGCGGCCGCTTCGACATTTCCCCTTCCTCCCAGCCACAGCGGCCCGGTGGTAGCCGCAGCATCGCGCCGATCAGGGCCGTCGCGGACGGCTGGGGAGGCCATGCGATGAAACGGCTCGCCTTGGCTGCAATGGCCGTCACTGCGACGGCCGCCGGCTTCTGGATCCTCCTGCCGGCTCCCGCTCCGACCGCGGCCGATCCGGCCAGGCTGGCCCTCGGCCAGAAGGTCTATGCCGCCGAATGCGCCTCGTGCCATGGCGCGAACCTCGAGGGCCAGGCGAACTGGCGTGAGCCGGGGCCGAACGGCCACTATCTCGCGCCGCCGCAT
>NZ_JBQPXH010000023.1:0-32532 GCF_052244495.1 Rhodobacter sp. NSM | reverse complement strand
GCTGAAGATGGCCGCGTGAATTCTACGGCCGGATCCCGCTAAAACCGGGAGGATTACCGATGTCCTCGTGAGCCTTCGCACGTTTGAGCGCGCGGTGACGTCCTGGCGTCAGGCGCTGAAGGCGGAGGCTCTGGCGACCGTGCGGTTCGAGACGCCTCCGGGCCGTCAGCTGCAGATCCATTTCGGCGAGCGCCTGAAGGTGTCCCGTTCGTGGCGACGCCAGGTCATTCGCGGCGGGTGCATGTAGACGCCTTCCGCGGCGAGCGTCAGGAGAACTGGCTTACGGGCGTGGAGAGTGCTTTCTCGACGTTCGGCGGCGTTCCCGAGGAAGTGCTGATCGACAACCCGCGCGCGCCGGTGACGACCCACGATGCGACGCCGCGGCAGGTGATGTTCAACCCGACCTTTCTTGCCTTCGCCCGTCACTGAGGCTTCGTTCCGTGCGCCTTACCGCGCCCGCACGAAGGGCAAGACGGAGATTTACGTCGGATATCTAAAGAAGAACGCGGTTGCCCGACGCATTTTCAAAGCTGGAGTGCCTTCGAGGCGCATCTGGCGGCGTGCGAGCGCCAGGTCGGCGGGGGTACACGGCATAACGCAGGAGGCACCGCTGGCGCGCTTTGCGTGCGACGAGGCGCACTGCCTCAAGCCGTTGGGTGGCTGGGCGGGCCTTCGGGGCTCTGCGCGACCTGTTGCGGGTAGTAAGCCATGACTGCGCGATCACGCTCGACGCCAACAGCTACTCGATTTCTCCACCACAGCCACGTCATCACCATCCGGGGTGACAGCTGCCTTCCGCGACCACAGATTGCCTGCGCGGCCATCTGATCGGGAATCGACGATACAGGTCGTGTCTGGCGGTCGCGAGGCCTCCGAAGCCCCGATGTCCGCCGCCATCCCAGGCGGATTTCTTGCTGCGCAGGCGGGCGATCAACCGCGACGCCCTCCGGCCGTGGAGGCCGCGCGTCATGGCATTTCCGCACGTGCTCACCCTTGAGGAGCAGGCCGCCTCATGCTAACAGGGCCTCGCGCGGGTATGGTGAAATGGTATCACACGAGCCTTCCAAGCTCTTGGCGCGGGTTCGATTCCCGCTACCCGCTCCAGCCTCTGCCCTGAGACAGCAGCCGGTCCTTTCGGGCAGGAATATGCCGCACGGCTTTCGCCGCGCGGCATTGCATAGGTTCCCAAGTTCGGCGACCTACTCGGCCGGCGTGCCGACGTAGGCATGTGAGCGTTGCGTCCGCTCGTTCAGCTCCAGCCTGTCGAAGCCGGTAACGAGGCAGTACCGGAACAGCGTGTGCAGGAAGAGAAGGACGCCGGCCACCTCGAGCCCCTCCTCGACATTCGTCAGCAGGCGATAGGCGATGCCGTCATAGATCGCCTCGCCGCCACCAGAGACGAGCTTGCCCGCCAGTATCTCCATGCCTATGGCGCCGCCCACGAACAGCGCGCCGGACACAACCATGAGCACCGCGATCTGGCGGGGCAGGTTGGCGAGGAACCGCAGGTAGGAGACGGCGAAGGCCAGCACGCCGAGGCCGACCGGCACGACCCATCGGAAGTAGAGCCAGCTCTCCTCTTGTTCGCCGGTCGCCATCGCGCCGGACAGCTGTTCATGCAGCGACAGCGTCTCGTCCATCGACAAGATCAGAAAGACGAGCCCCAGGCCCAGCCAGTGGAATCGCCATGTATCTCTCTCGGCGAGGGCACGCGCAGCGATGGCGAGCGACACGAGCCCGACCAGAAGAAGCAGCATCCCCGAGAACCAGGTGTAGACGCTTCCCTCGAAATCAACATCGAGGCGCCAGACGCGATCATCGGTAACGGCGGCCCATCGCGCCAGATCCTGCAGCACGCTTGCAGAAAGGAGTGTGATCCAGACGAGCAGGAGGATCTGTAACAGGCGGGTGACGGAAAGGGTGGTCGACCTGTGCATCGGGAAATCCTTGTCACAAATTCGCCCCCAAATTGTCACATTGATGCACTGGATCGTCAACCTTCAGTTGTCACCCACTTGGCATCCTACCCGCGGCGGATGCGGCCTCGGTGTCCATCCAGAAGATTTCAAAGACATTTCCGTCCGGGTCCATGAAGGTGCGCTGATACATCCAGCCGTGATCGTCCGCCTCTCTGGGCTCCTTCCCACCCGAGGCCAGAGCAGTGTCGAGCAGATCGTCGACCGCATCGCGATTGTCGCGGGAGAGGGCGATCAGGACGGATGTCGTGGCGGTCGTGTCGGCACGCGGGAGGGTCAAGAAGGAGTCGAACTTTTCATGCGTCAGCAGCATGAGCCTGATGCTGTCCGAGACGGTGATGCAGGCGCCGGCCTCGTTCGAGAATTGTTGATCGAGACCGAACCCGAGCGACTGGTAGAAGGAGACGGACCGCGACAGATCCGATACGGGCAGGTTGACGAAGATCGACTGTGGCATGGCCGGTTCCCCCGTTGTGCGGTGAGGCGGCCGCTTGGCCGCATGCAGGGGGAACGGCAGCGAAGCGAGCCCGTTCCATCGGACCGTCGGCATGCTCGCGCAGACGTCAGATGCGAAGGGGTTGCATCCCGCGCGGCGTCATGCTGCGCGGGCGGCGAGGATTATGCCTGTGGCAGGTGAGGGGCCAGCCTCGGCCGTCCGCTAGAGGTTTTCGGGCTGTGGCATTCCGAGGATATGGTACCCCCCGTCCACGCGCACGATCTCTCCCGTCGTGCAGGCGCCGTAATCGGACGCCAGCCAGACCGCCGTGCCGCCCACCGCTTCGAGCGTCGCGTTGGCGCGGAGCGGACTGTTGGACTCGGTATGGCGGAAGGTCGCGCGCGCCCCCGAGATCGCGGCTCCGGCAAGCGTCTTCATCGGGCCCGGCGAGATCGCGTTGACGCGGATCTTCTGCGGACCCAGATCGTTCGCGAGGTAGCGGACGGCGGATTCCAGGGCCGACTTCGCTACGCCCATCACGTTGTAATAGGGCGTCACGCGGTTCGAGCCCTGATAGGTCAGTGTGAGCAGGGTGCCTCCATCGGGCATCAGTTCGGAGGCTCGCCGGGCGATGTCGATGAACGAGTAGCAGGAGATCGTCAGCGAGTTCCGGAAGTTCTCGCGCGTGGTGTTGATGAAGCGCCCACCCAGTTCCGCTTTGTCCGAGAAGGCGATGGCATGAACCACGAAGTCGAGGCTGCCCCAGCGCTCCTTCAGCGAGGCGAAGCAGGCGTCGAGCGACTCGTCGTTCGTCACGTCGACGTCGACGAGGAAGTCGGAGCCGACCGAGGCCGCCAGCGGCTCGACGCGCTTTCCGAAAGCCTCGCCCTGGTAGGAGAAGGCCAGATCCGCGCCTTCGGCCGCCAGTGCCCGCGCGATGCCCCAGGCGATCGAGCGGTCATTCGCGACCCCCATCACCAGACCGCGTTTACCCTTCATCAGTTCGGCCATCTGCGCGACCTCAGTTGTTGAACTTGCTCAGGACGAGGGACGCGTTGGTGCCGCCGAAGCCGAAGCTGTTGGACAGCACCGAGTCGATGTCGACCCCTTCGCGCAGGGTGGTGGCGATCTCGGCCGGCTGGATCTCGGGATCGAGCTGGCTCACATTGGCCGATGCGGCAATGAAGTTGCCCTGCATCATCAGGATCGAATAGATCGCCTCGTGGACGCCGGTCGCGCCGAGCGAGTGGCCGGTCAGCGATTTCGTCGAGGAGATCGGCGGCACGTTGCCCTCGCCGAAGATCCGGCGCACGGCCCTCACCTCCGTCACGTCGCCGGCCGGGGTCGAGGTGCCATGCGCGTTGATGTAGTCGATGCGCCGCCCCTCGGGCAGCGTGCCGAGCGCGAGCCGCATGGACCGCTCGCCGCCCTCGCCGGAGGGCGCCACCATGTCGGCCCCGTCCGAGGTCGCGCCGTAGCCCGTCACCTCGGCATAGATCTTCGCGCCGCGCGCCCGGGCATGCTCGAGCTCTTCCAGCACGACCACGCCGCCGCCGCCGGCGATCACGAAGCCGTCCCGCGTCGCGTCGAAGGGACGAGAGGCGTGTTCGGGCGTGCCATTGTACTTGGAGGACATCGCCCCCATCGCGTCGAAGAGGCAGGAGAGCGTCCAGTCGAGTTCTTCCCCGCCGCCGGCGAAGACCACGTCCTGCTTGCCCATCTGGATCAGCTCGGTCCCGTTGCCGATGCAATGCGCCGAGGTGGAGCAGGCGGAGGTGATCGAGTAGTTCACGCCCTTGATCTTGAACGGGGTGGCAAGGCAGGCCGAGTTGGTCGAGCTCATGCAGCGGGTGACCATGAACGGCCCCATCCGCTTCGGCGAGCCCTTCTCGATGACGATCTTGTGGGCCTGGAAGAAGTTCGACGTCGACGGCCCGCCCGAGCCCATCACGAGGCCCGAGCGCGGGTTCGAGACGTCGCTCTCCTCCAGGCCCGAGTCCTTGATCGCCTGCTCCATCGCGATGAAGTTGTAGGCGGCTCCGGCGCCCATGAAGCGCAGGTCGCGCTTGTCGACATGGTCCTCGAGCACGATCTTCGGCATGCCGTGGACCTGGCTGCGGAAGCCGTGCTGGGCGTATTCCTCCGAGAAGGAGATGCCCGAGCGGCCAGCACGCAGGCTCGCTTCCACTTCGGCGGCATTGTTCCCGATCGGCGAGACGATGCCGATCCCGGTGATGACGACGCGGCGCATGGGTAGTCCTCCCCCGGATCAGGCCGCAGCGGCCAGACCGACTTTCATGTCCTTGACGGTGTAGATCTCTTCGCCGTCGGCGAATACGCGCCCGTCCGCCACACCCATCTTGAGCCGGCGGTCGATGACGCGGGTGAAATCGACGTGATAGGTGACGAGCTTCCGGTCCGGGCGCACCATGCCCGAGAGCTTCACCTCTCCCACGCCGAGCGCGAAGCCCTGGCCCTGCCAGCCGCGCCAGCCGAGGTTGAAGCCTGTGAGCTGCCAGAGCCCGTCGAGGCCGAGACAGCCCGGCATGACCGGATTGCCCGGAAAATGGCACTCGAAGAACCACAGGTCCGGATGGATGTCGAATTCGGCCACGACATGGCCCTTGCCGTGCAGGCCGCCATCCGCCGAGATCTCGGTGATGCGGTCCATCATCAGCATCGGCGGCAGCGGCAACTGGGCATTGCCCGGCCCGAAGAGCTCGCCCCGCGCACAAGCCAGCAGCGCCTCCTTGTCGAAGCTCGTCGGATAGTCCGCCATCTTTCTCCCGTCCGTCCCTTGGTCAATCGCTTCCCCTTAACACCGGCACGGAACGACTGGCAAGGGCGGCGCCCTGCGTCACCGGGCCTGCCGGGCTCCAGAAAAACATGGGTCTTTCCGTTTGAATTTTACCGCCGCAATGGGATAAGATGCATTTCATGGCAGATGGTACGATGGCAAGAACGGCAATCGAACGCGGCACCGAGTGGCTGGGGAAGGGCGGTCTGCGCCCCACGCGGCAGCGGGTGGCGCTTGCGGCGCTTCTCGTCGGCGACGGCCGCGACCGGCATGTGACGGCGGAAAGCCTTTTTGCGGCCGCGGGGCAGTCCAGCGACAAGGTCAGCCTCGCCACCGTCTACAACACGCTGCGCGCCTTCTGCGAAGCGGGTCTCATGCAGGAGGTCGTAGTCGACGGCTCGCGCAGCTATTTCGACACGCGCGTCGACAACCACCCCCACTTCTTCTGGGAAGACACGGCCGAGCTTTTCGACGCACCCGCCGATGAGCTGGAGATCACCCGCATCCCGGAGCTGCCCGCCGGCGCAGAGCTGAGCCGTGTCGACGTGGTGATCCGGCTCAAGCGCGGCTAAGCGGCGGTTTCCGCCATTTCGCCCGGCAATTGCCGCTTCTGCGGGCATAAGCCGGCGCATCGGGTGCTCGCGCGGAACTTCCCGATCCGGGGACATGTTTCATCAGCCTGAACCACGAAAGGGCAGGCAATGCTGATACGCTTCGGATTCGAGATCTCGGTCAACTGCATCGCCGACACGCCCATGATCTGCCTGCTCGACATCCGGGACGAGCGGCGGTCGGACCTGCAGTCGCCCGAGGTCGTGACGGCCGAGCCGCAGGTGCCGATGAAGATCTACCACGACATGTTCGGCAACACCTGCCGTCGGCTGGTCGTGCCGGCGGGCGACTTCACGATCCGCGGCGACGGCGTGATCAGGGATCCGGGTATCCCCGACGCCGAGGACTGGTCGGCACAGGAGGTTCCCGTCGGGCAACTGCCCGACGAGACGCTGCCCTATCTTCTCGGCTCGCGCTACTGCGAGACCGACCGGATCAGCCAACTCGCCTGGGACCTGTTCGGGAGCGTGACTCCCGGCTGGGCGCGCGTGCAGGCGATCTCGGATTTCGCGCATGACCATGTCCGCTTCGACTATGCCAATGCCAGCCCCTTCCGCACGGCCTACCAGACCTGGGAGGAAGGAACCGGCGTCTGCCGCGACTTCACCCACCTGGCCATAGCACTCTGCCGTGCGCTGAACATTCCTGCCCGCTACATCAACGGCTATCTGGGCGACATCGGCGTGCCTCCGGCCGGGCCGATGGATTTCTGCGCCTGGACAGAGGTCTACATCGGTGGCCGCTGGCACACCTTTGACCCGCGCAACAACCAGCGCCGGATCGGACGCATCGTCGTCGCCCGCGGCCGAGACGCGGCAGACGTCCCATTGATCCATTCCTTCGGCTCGCATGAGCTGACGCATTTCTTCGTCCGCTGCGAAGAGGTGGAGGCCGTGCCGGGCTGACCGGCAGGTCCGGGCACCCGCCCGAGGCGCGACAGGTGTCAGCGGTCGGGCCGGATTGCTCCGGCCTCGGCCGCCACAGATCCGTTCAACTCCCGTCGCGCCAGGATCTGGGCGGGGTCTGCCTTGGATATGAATGCAGGCATGGCCACCGCCGAAGGGTCGCCGGGAAGCGTGGCACGCCCTCCGGGCCGACGTTCCGGCCCCGAAATGGGTCAGGCCATGCCACGGAGGATCAGCATCTTCTGGATGTCCGACGTCCCCTCGTAGATCTGGCAGACCCGGACGTCGCGATAAATCCGCTCCACCGGGAAGTCGCGGGTGTAGCCGTAACCGCCGAAGGTCTGGATCGCGTCCGAGACGATCCGTTCCGCCGCCTCCGACGCGAAGAGCTTGGCCATCGCCGCCTCGGTGAGGCAGGGCACGCCCGCATCCTTCATCCGTGCCGCGTGAAGCACCAACTGCCGTGCGGCCTCCAGCCGGGTTTTGGCGTCCGCCAGCCGGAATCCGACCGCCTGATGCTCGATCAAGGCCCGCCCGAAGGAGGTCCGCTCGCGCGCATAGGCCACGGCAGCCTCGAGGGCGGCCTGCGCCATGCCTACCGACTGTGCGGCGATGCCGATGCGACCCGTCTCGAGACTGGACAGCGCGATCCGGTAGCCCTCGCCCTCGGCGCCGATCCGCATCGCCTCGGGCACGCGCAGGCTGTCGAAACGCAAGGCGCAGGTGTCGGAAGCCTCCTGCCCGAGCTTCTCCTCGATCTTGGCGATTTCATAGCCCGGCGTCGAGGTGGGCGTGAGAAAGCAGGTGATGCCCTCCTTGCCGGACGTCCCCTCCATGCGGGCAAAGAGGATCGCCCAACCCGCCAGCCGACCCGAGGTGATGAAGACCTTCTCTCCGTCGATGACGTAATCGCCGCCTGAGCGACGGGCGCGGGTCCGCAGCGCCGAGGCGTCCGAGCCCGCATGGCCCTCGGTCAGCGCGAAGGCGCCGATGAAGGCGCCCTGGGCTGCGGGGCGCAACACGGCCTCGCGCTGCTCGGGGCTCGCGTAGCGCTGGAGGATCGCATTGAAGGGTGCGTTGTGGACGCTCATCACCGTCGAGACCGACCCGTCGCCCGCGGCAACCTCGATCAGTGCCAGCGCGTAGCTCACGTAGTCGGCGCCGACGCCGCCCATCTCCTCGGGAACGGTCATGCCGAGGAAGCCAAGTTCCCCCATCTGGGCCAGGACGGCGGGTTCGATGGCCTTGGCCCTGGCGCGCGCAGCAGCGCCGGGGGCCAGCACATCCCGCGCGAACTGGCGCGCCATCTCCTGCACGAGACGTTGTTCTTCGCTCAGCACGCTCATTTCGGGGCCATCCGCAAGGCGCCGTCGAGGCGGATCGTCTCGCCGTTGAGCATCGGATTGCCCAGAATGTGGAGCGCCAGAGCGGCAAACTCCGAGGGCCTGCCGAGCCGTGAGGGAAACGGGACCGCCGCTCCGAGGCTCTCCTGCGCGGCCTCGGGCAGGCCCTTGAGCATGGCCGTCTCGAAGATGCCGGGGGCGATGGTGCAGACCCGTATCCCGAGCGGCGCCAGTTCCCGGGCGGCGGGCAGGGTGAGGCCCACGATGCCGGCCTTGGACGCCGCATAGGCGGTCTGACCGATCTGTCCCTCCCAGGCGGCGATGGACGCGGTGTTGATCGCGGCGCCCCGCTCGCCCGTCTCGAGCGGCGCGAGGTCGGCGGCCCGCGCCGCGAAGAGGCGCAGGAGGTTGAAGCTGCCGATCAGGTTGACCTCGATGGCACTGCGGAACTCGTCGAGCGGCATGACGCCCCCCTTGCCGAGCATCTTCTTCGCTGGTGCCACGCCCGCGCAGTTGACGAGGATCCGCGCCACGCCCTGGGCCTCGGCGGCACGGGCGACCGCCTCTTCCGCGCTTCCGGCCGAGGCCACGTCGCAACGGATCGCGAGGCCACCGATTTCCGCCGCCACCGCTTCGGCTGCGGGCAGGTTGAAATCGAGGAGCGCGACCCGCGCCCCCGCCGTGGCCAGCGCCCGGGCCGTCGCCTCGCCGAGGCCGGATCCCGCGCCGGTCACCAGTGCAGGCTGGTCCCTCACATCCATCAGACCAGCTCCACCGCGAGCGCCGTCGCCTCGCCGCCGCCGATGCAGAGCGAGGCCACGCCGCGCCGCAGGCCGCGTGCGCGCAGGGCCTCGAGAAGCGTCACGACGATCCTTGCACCCGAGCAGCCGATCGGATGACCCAGTGCGCAGGCGCCGCCGTTCACGTTCACCTTGTCATGCGGCAGGTCCAGATCGCGCATGGCGGCCATGGCCACCACCGCGAAGGCCTCGTTGATCTCGAAGAGATCGACGTCACGCGCATCCCAGCCGATCCGGTCGAGCAGCTTGCGGATCGCGAAGATCGGGGCGGTGGTGAAGAGCTTCGGCGCCTGCGCATGGCTCGCATGGCCGCGGATCACCGCGAGAGGCGCAAGGCCCCGCGCCTCTGCCACGCCCATGCGCGCGATCACCAGCGCCGCCGCTCCGTCCGAGATCGAGGAGCTGTTGGCGGCCGTGACCGTGCCGCCCTCGCGGAAGGCCGGGCGGAGGTGCGGGATCTTCTCGGGCCGGGCGCGTCCGGGCGCCTCGTCCTCGCTCACACCGTCCACCGCGACCACTTCGGACGCGAAGCGGCCCCCGGCAATGGCCGCCTTGGCGCGCGAGAGGGATTCGAGCGCGTAGGCATCCTGTGCTTCCCGGGTGAACTGGTAGGCTTCTGCGCAATCCTCGGCAAAGGTGCCCATCGCACGGCCCTTGTCGTAGGCGTCCTCGAGCCCGTCGAGGAACATGTGGTCCATGACACGGCCGTGCCCGATCCGGTATCCGCCCCGCGCCTTGTCGAGCAGGTAGGGCGCGTTCGACATGCTCTCCATCCCGCCCGCCACGACAATGCCCGCGCTGCCCGCGCGGATCAGGTCATGGGCAAGCATGGCAGCCTTCATGCCCGAGCCGCAGACCTTGTTCAGCGTCGCGCAGGGAACGGTCTCGGGCAGGCCAGCCCCCAACGCAGCCTGCCGCGCCGGCGCCTGGCCGAGGCCCGCGGGCAGGACGCAGCCCATCACGAGCTCGTCGACGTCGCCAGGGGCGACTCCGGCCCTCTCCAGCGCCTCGGCGACGGCGACGCCACCCAGTTCGACGGCGGTGCGGCCCTTCAGCACTCCCTGGAAGGCACCCATGGGTGTGCGCGCGGCACCTGCGATCACGATCGGTTCAGCGGTCATCAAGCCCTCCCCTTCCTGTCGACCTGCCGGAGGCTAATCCGGCGAAGCCGAGGCCGGGAAGCGCAAAGGCAGATCCGGAGGCGGTGACGTTCCGTAACGTCGCCCGCGAACTCTCTGCCGCTCTGATGCCGGCCTTGGGCCCCGTCGGTCCGCTCTGCCGCCTTTCCGCTTCCTGCCCCCGTCGCGGCGGCGTCCGGCCGCGCTGCGGAAACGGCCAGCGACCGGTCGTCGCAACTGCTGAGAGGGCACCCGGCGAGGCAAGCGGCGTGCCGCACGCGCACAACGTCTCGCACCTGCGGCAAGCCCCCGCGATGTCACGTGAAATGGGATCTAAGCGATTGTCTCCGCGACATAATGATGCGGCAACCGTCCCGCCTCGTGCATGGCGGGACTGCAGGTCTGAGCGTGGACGCCGCTGCATTGCAGCAATATCTTCGCCAATCAATCGGCCTGCCGTTACGGGCCTCACCTCATGGAAAGTGTCTCAAGATGAAAACGATCCTGGCCGCCACCGCCATTGCCACCGCAACGCTGGCTTCTTCCGCCTTGGCAGGCGAAATCACGCTCAACGCGCCGATGCAGGCCCGCAGCCTGCACGATGGCGCCCTCGACCTCGTCGCCTATCGCAGCGACCTGGAGGATGGCGGATTCGAGGTCACGGCAGCCTTCCGCGCCCGCACGCCCTCGGCCGAACCGCAACTCATCCGGATGCGCCTCGAGGATCAGGACCGGGTGCAGTTCTCGATGCCCTCGGACCTGCGGACCGTCTACACCTTCGCCCGCGCAGAAGGTCAGGTGACGATCGCTGCCGAGCCGGTTGCCTACAGCCTCGCGTCCCAATAAGCCGGAGGACCGGTGCGGCATCCCTCGGGCGCGGGTCGCGCCCCGGACGCATGCCGCCGCCGTTCTCGCGACCGCTCGGCTGTTCCGGGCGCTCGCGGTTTCCCCTGCGGGGACCGCAAGGCCTGATCCTGCCGCTTTGGCGACCGTAGCGGCCGTGGGTCAGGTCGCGGCCGCCGTGCGGCGGCCGCTGTCGATCTTCACCGCAACCGGTTGATCTGCGCCAGGTGGAACTGGCCGAGCCACGTCTCGGTGAGCGGTGCGCCCTTGTGCGCGATGTAGGCGCGCAGGTCCACGGTATCCGTCTCGGGCGCAGCCTTCAGGTCGAAGGTCAGCCGGAAGCGCTCGGTGCCCACGACCCGCACGACGAAGGGATTGATGACCTCGACCCCGTCCGGCGCCGACACCTCGGCGGTCACACCGTCGCGCGGGTCCAGCCCTTCGAGCGCCGGTCCCTCGAAATCCAGGACGACCTTGATCACGTCCTTTGGCCGCGGCTGGCCGGGCACGCCGCCATTGCCGACCTGCGTCGCGACCGTATGCGCGAGCGGCATGTCCACGGGCGGCGACGCAACCCAGTGCATCCGGTAGTCGAAGCGCATCTCCTCGCCCGCCTGCGGTTGCTTCTCGGGGTTCCAGAAGGCGACGATGTTGTCGTAGATCTCGTCCTCGGTCGGGATTTCGACCAGCTGCACCGCCCCCGCGCCCCAATCCGACGTGGGCTCGATCCAGACGGCGGGGCGTTTGTCGTAGAAGACGCCGTCATCCTGGAAATGGTTGAAGTCGCGATCGCGCTGCACAAGGCCGAAGCCCTTGATGCCGCGGTCGTAGTAGCTCGAAGTCACCACGCGGTCGGGGTTGTTCAGCGGCCGCCAGATGTGCTCGCCCGCTCCGGTGTGGATCATCAGCCCGTCCGTGTCATGGACCTCGGGCCGCCAATCCGCCGACTGGAAGCGGTTGCTTTCGGAATACCAGAACATCGAGGTAAGCGGCGCCACGCCCAGCCGCTCGACCGGCGCGCGGAAGAATAGACGGCTCGAGATGTCCATGACCTGCCCTTTGCCCGGCTGGTCGCGCATCACCATGCGGTAGGCGCCGGTCATGCTGGGCCCGTCCATCAGCGCGTTCACGATGGTCGCGCCGTCGGGGCCCTCCTCGAGGTAGAACTCGGTGAACCGCGGGAATTCCTCGGGGATGGAGAGACCGGTGTTCAATGCCACCGCGCGCGCGGACAGCCCGTACTGGCGGAGCGCCCCGTCGCTGCGGAAATAGGCGGCGCCGAGGAACGAGATCCAGTCGCTCTTCATGTCCTCCCGCATCAGCCGGAAGCCGGCGAAGCCCGCATCCTCGCCGAGGCCGCGAGCGGGGCTGTCGTCCGGCATCTCGAAATAGGCCGGGCTGTAGATGATCTCGCGCGCTTCGCCGCCCGCCACGGTGAAGATCCTCACCGGCTGGCGGAAGTAGGTTCCGAGGTGGAAGAACTGCGCGGGAGTGCCGCCGACAGTCACCGTCGCCTCGTCGCGGAAGCGGATGCGCCAGTGTGCGTCGTAGTCGATCTTCTCCAGCACTTCGGGATGCTCGACCGGGGTCGGCACGTAGGGCTGGCGCGAGAGGGTGGCCGCCCGTTCGGCCAGCAGGTCGAAGGAAAAGGCGGCGGGCGCCGAGAATGCCGGGCCGGAGGGCGACGCCGCCGAGGCGGGCGTCTCCGACATGGCGGCTCCCGACAGTGCGACGGCGGCCAGGAGGCTGTAGGCGGTCAATCTGAAGATCGGCAAGGTCAAGATCTGCTGCTCCATAACGCTTCCGGTCAGGGAAGTCCGAGCGATGCGATGAAAGCGAATCGGTTCCAGATCAAGGCCAAGTTGCGTGGCGGGCGGCGGCTCAGCGGGCCTGCGCCCAAACAGCGCAGGTGTCCGGACGCCGGACGGCGGATGGTTGCCTGTCAGCGCGGGGGGCGGCGGTCGCCGTCGCCGCCTGCTTTGCGAGACGCGCGGCCGGACGGACGCCGAAGCGGCCAGCCGTTCTTCCCCGCCGCCTTCGCTTTCCGGAACGGTCTGCGGGAGTGCCGCCCGGCCGAAGGGCGTCGATCGTCGCGGGCAGGGGTTGCCGGTGACCGTCGGGCCACGCGGGTTGCGAAAGTCGGTGCCCGCGCCTCCTCTCGCGGGCACGACCTATCTGCTAGACGGGAAGCCCGAAGTCGGGCGCGATGCTCTTCAACCACGCGTTCAGGCGGCTTTCGGTCTGGTCCGACTGGTTGTCGAGGTCGAGCGCCAACCCGAGGAACGCGTCGTCCGACACCGCGAGCGATTCCTCGAAGTCATAGCCCTCGGTCGGCCAGCGCCCCACGATCCTTGCGCCCCTGTCCCCGAAGAACTCGGCGAGGAAGAAGATCGCGTTCACGAACTCGAGCGGGTAGGTGATCTGATCGCCGAGGCCGAAGATCGCGATGGTCTTGCCTGTGAAGTCGCGCCCTTCGAGCTTGGGAAGGAATTCTTCCCAATTCTCCTCGGCGCAGTCCGCGCCAAGTCCCGGCAGCTGCCCCTCGCCCATGGTGGGCGTTCCGAGGATCAGGAAGTCGTAACCCATGAACTCCTCGACGTCCGCCCGGTTGACGTTGACGGGCTTCGCCATCACCTCGTCGTCGAACATGGCCTTGATCTGCCGTGCCACCTTGCGCGTCTTGCCAGTGTCTGTGCCGAAGAAGAGTCCGATCCTGCTCATCCTGAATCCCTGCTGTCGCTGCCCGGGCACAAGCGTCGCCCGCTCACGGGGACAAGCAGGCGGCGTGCCAACGAAGGATGCCTGCAGCGGCGCTGGGCGAGGGAAGGACGGAGGGCGTGGTTCTCACGGCCCGCTCCATCACCCGGACGAGCCGGCCCCTGCGGCGGGGGCCGGTCAGTTCTCGGGGCAGGAGGGACGTGCCACGTCCTCGGGCAGCGGCACGACCTGAACCGGAGCGGGAAAGTCGCCGTCGACGGCCTCCAGCCGCGCCATCATCTCCGGCGTTGCGAAGATCGATCCGTCGTCGGTGATCATCATCACGGACCGCACACCCATGGCCGCCGCGACCTTCGGCCAATCCTCGCGCCCCGCCACGCAGAGGGCGGTCGCGGCCGCATCGGCCCGCGCGCCGCTGGTGTCGAGGACGGAGACCGAGACAATGCCTTGCATCGGCCGACCGGTTCGAGGGTCGATCACATGCGAGAAGCGGACGCCGTCGTGATCGAAGTATCGCTCGTAATTGCCGGAAGTGTGGAGGGCCTCGCCGGGACGGAGCGCGACCGCGGCCACCACACCCCACTGGAACGGGTCGCGGATCGCCACCCGCCACGGACGCGCGCCGTGGCTGCCGATGACCTGCACGCCGCCGCCGGCATTCAGCACGGCATCCTGCACGCCCGCGGCTCGAAGATCCCGCGCCGCGAGGTCCAGTGCGGCGCCCTTGGCATAGGCGCCGAGATCGAGCTGGACGGCGGGATTGACCGATCGCACCTCGTTGCCGTTGATGCGGAGATCCGTCATGCGGGGATGGCGCGCGACCAGATCGTCAACCGTGGCTTCAGGCGGCGGGTCGCCCTCGGGCAGAGTGTCGGCATGGAAGCCCCAGGCTTCGATCAGCGCACCGATGGCCGGATCGAAGAGGCCACCGCTTGCGCAGGACAGATCGCGGCCCTGCTTCAGAAGCTCCGCAAGGGTCGGATCGACGACGAGGGGGCGTTGATCCGCGATGGCAGCGTTGAGGTTCTCGAGTTCGCCGGGGCGCCAGGCATGCCAGTCGCGATGGGCGGCCTCGAGACGCTTGCCCACTTGCGCTATGGCGGCATGCGCGGTGTCTTCGGACACGCCGCGCGTCTCGACCTCGACCAGCGTGCCGAAGAGATAGAAGGTCTCGCGCACATCGGGGGGGCCATTGCCCATGTTTGTCGCAACGGCGCCGCCTGCGGCAAGCGCGATGAGCGCGGCGGCCAGCAGAGCGCGCCGCGCGCCGCTCACGGACCGCACCGCGTGAATGCGGGGGCCGCAGCGACTGCGGAATGAACGGCCTCGATCCGGAAAGCCTCGGCCAGTCCGCTCCTCCGCCCGGCCCGGCCGAGGGGCACGAGGGCGAGCCCGAGGGCCGGCAGGCAGAGGAGCGCCACCCATAGGTCGGGCAGCTTCAGCGCGAGCCCCGCGCCGGCAGTGATCACCACGGCGAGGGTCGGCAAGAGATAGGCCAGCCCCACCGTCGCGAGGAACCGGCCGGCAGGCAGCGAGATGTCGACCTCGTCACCGGCCCGCACCGTCACGCCCTCGGGCAGGGCGACCTCGATGAACTTGGGCCTTGCCTGCGAGGCGATTTCAGCCGCGCCGCAGGTCCTGCGCATGGTGCAGCACGAGCAGCCCGCGGCGCGATCGGCCAGAAGCTGCATCCGGTCGCCCGCCACGGCGACGACCTTCAGCCTCTCGCTGAGCGCGCGGGACCCGACGCGGTCCCCGCAAAGGTCGCCGTCGCCGCGCATCCGCTCAGGCCTCGAGCGGCGCGATGCTGTCCGCCGTGCAGACGTTCATGCACTGCGGGATGTCGAACTCACCCTCGCATTCGGTGCAGACTTCGGCCTTGATGAAGTAGATGCCCTTCTTCGGGATGATCGCGTTGGTGGGGCAAACCGGTTCGCAGTCGCCGCAGGCGGTGCAGAGGTCGGCGGAGATCGTCATGGACATGGCTGGTTCCTTTCTTGCTGTATGACTGGCCTGCCGGGGCGGCCGGGGGTGGAACGTCCGGCCTCAGCCCGGGCGAACCTTGACGGCGCCGCTCAGGACGCGGCACTGGCAGGCAAGGCGGTCGTCCCTGCCGGCCATGTTCTCGGAGAGCACGCGTAGCTCGAGGGCGGAGGGCTCCGACAGGTTCTCGCTTCCCTCGAGCACATGGGTGACGCAGGTGCCGCATTCGCCTTCGCGACAGCCATAGGTGATGCCGGAGCCCACCTTCTCGGACATCTCGATGATGCGGGTTCCGGAGGGCACGTTGACCGTGATGGAGACATCGGTGAACGTCAGTGTGGCCTTTTCCATCGCAGGTCCTTCTTCTTTCAGCGGGGTGCAAGCTCGGCGAGGTCGATCTCGCGCGGGACCGCACGGCCGGTCAGGTGGGCGGCGAGGCGGCGGCCAAAGGCCCGCGCCTCCTCGATCTCGGCGTCGGAGGGCTCGAGCTTCACCCGGAGCCCCTGTTCGGGCAGGCGCATCTTCAGGCCCTGCAGCCGCGCCTCGACCTGCCGGACAGCTTCGCCCGACCACCCGTAGGAGCCGAAGGCCGCGCCGAGCTTACCCTTGGTCTCGATGTCGACGAGCATGGCGAGCAGTTCCCAGATCGCGCGCACCGCATCGCCGTTGATGGTGGGCGTGCCAAGCGCGATCCCGTCCACTTCCTCGACGAGGTCGATGAAGGGATGCAGGTCTCCGCCCTCGAGGTCGAAGAGCGAGACGCGGACGCCCGGTTCCTCGGCCGCCCCGTCGCGGATCGCCTGAGCGAGGCGCGCGGTCGAGCCGTGGGCCGAGATGTAGAGGATCGCCAGGGTCTTGTCGGTCCCGCCGCCGAACGAGAAGCGCGGGCCGGCCAGCTTGCGGTACTGGCGGAGGTAGGCGCGCGGGTCGGTGCGCAGGATCGGCCCGTGGGAGGGGGCGATGACCGCGATGTCCAGCGGCTCGAGCAGGTCGAGCGCCCCGACGACGAAGCTGCGGAAGGGCCGCATCAACCGGTCGAAGTAATGCTCCAGCGCGAAGCGGAAGTCCCCCACCCGGTCGTCGAACAGCCGCTCGTCGCAGTAGTGGCTTCCGAACAGGTCGCAGGTGAAGAGCAGCCCGTCCTCCTCAAGATAGGTGCATTGCGTGTCGGGCCAGTGCACGTTCGGCGTCGTGAAGAACCGCAGCGTCCGGCCCCCGAGCGAAGCGGTGGCGCCGGTGGTGACCGGCGTGATGCGGTAGAGGCCGAATTCGTCGCGCAGGATCGTGCGGAGGATCTGGAGGCCGCGCGGAGAGACATGGACCTCGGCCTGCGGCGCGCGCCGCAGAAGCTCCGGCAGGGCGCCGGAATGGTCGGGCTCGAGGTGGTTGAGCACGATCCTCGTGATCTCGTCATAGCCGGCAACGGCTTCGAGGCGGACGAAGAACGTGTCGGCATAGGCCGCGTCGACGGTGTCGATCACCGCAACGCCGTCGGAGCCGCGCACCGCATAGGCGTTGTAGCTGGTGCCGTTGGCGGTCTTCATCAGCGTGTCGAAGCTGCGCAGGCCGGGGTCGAAGGCGCCGATCCAGTGGACGCCGGGCACGATCTCGACCGGCCCGTCCGGTCGGAGGGGCTGCGGGCAGACGGGACTCGCTGCGGCGGCGGACAAGAGGAACTCCTTCGGCATCGGCGGCGAGGACATGGCGTCCCGCGCAGACGTGGAGGAAGCAGGCAGCGTGCCAACCCTGCAGGATTCGAGCGGCCACGGGCGCTGCACTCCGGGGCGCGTGCATGCGGCCCGCTGCGGAGCGGTCCGGGTGCCGCCATGGCGCCGCGCCTTTGTCCGGAATGGAAGGATTCCGCGACAAGACTGTCAGGAACGCGACAACACGGGTTCGTGTATGCAGGATCGTCCCGCCCTGTCCCGTTCTCGGGCTGCGCGGCCCCGGCCGATGGGGCAAGCCACCCGTCCTGACGACGCGGACGATCGTTACGGGCAGGATGGCACGGTGCCTGCTTCTCCTTCTTCTGTAACAGCCGCGAGACAGCGCCACCGAACCACCGGAGCGCAGGCGGCCAGAGCCGGACGGGACAGGGAATGGGCGAGTTCTTCTTCATCCTGCTGAGCACCGCGCTCGTGAACAACGTGGTGCTGGTCAAGTTTCTCGGCCTCTGCCCGTTCATGGGCGTGTCGCGCAAGACCGATGCGGCCATCGGCATGGGCCTCGCCACGACCTTCGTGCTCACCCTCGCGGCAGGTGCGAGCTGGATGGTCGAGACGCTGATCCTCGAACCGCTCGACCTGACCTTCCTGCGCATCCTCAGCCTGATCCTCGTGATTGCGGCCATCGTGCAGTTCATCGAGGTGGTGATGCGCAAGGTGGCGCCGGGGCTGCACAAGGCGCTGGGCATCTACCTGCCGCTCATCACCACGAACTGCGCCGTGCTGGGCGTGGCGCTCCTGAACATCCAGGAGGGGCACGGCCTCGCCTCGAGCCTGCTCTACGGCTTCGGCTCGGCGGCGGGCTTCACCATCGTGCTCGTGATCTTCGCGGGCATGCGCGAGCGCCTCGCGCAGCTTGCCGTGCCGGCGCCCCTGGCCGGTGTGCCGATCGCCTTCATTTCCGCCGGGCTGCTGTCGATGGCCTTCATGGGCTTCGCCGGCCTTGCGCCGAACTGAGACAACTGGAGACCTGCCATGATCGAAGCCGCCGTCTCCATGTCCGCCCTCGGGCTCGGCCTCGGGCTGCTGCTGGGCGTCGCCGCGCGAAAGTTCCACGTCGAGACGCCGCCGGTCGTGGATGCGATCGAGAGCATCCTGCCGGGCACGAACTGCGGCGCCTGCGGCTATCCGGGCTGCCACGGCCTTGCCGAGGCAATGGCGGAGGGCAGCGCCCCCGTCACCGCCTGCTCGCCCGGCGGCCGCGACGTGGCGCTGGCACTCGCCGCCATCGTGGACACCGGAGGCGATGGCGCTTCGGTTGCGGGCATGGCGGAAGTCGAGCCGACGGTCGCCTTCATCTTCGAGGACCACTGCACCGGCTGCATGCGCTGCTTCAAGCGTTGCCCGACCGATGCGATCATCGGCGCGAACCGGCAGATCCACACCGTCGTCACCGACGCCTGCATCGGCTGCAACGCCTGCATCGAGGCCTGCCCGACCGAGGCAATCGTGGTGCGCACAAAGCCGAAGAGCCTGAAGAGCTGGTACTGGGACAAGCCCCGACCGGGCATCGGCGCGGACAGCACGGAGGTTGCCGCATGACGTTCCCCCATTTCGCGGCGCTCTTCCGCCCCTCGCAGTTCTTCGGCATCCGCGGCGGCGTCCATCCCGAGACGCGCAAGCATCTCAGCGCCGAGAGCGCCATCGAGGACATGCCGATCCCGAGCCTGATCCGCGTGCCGCTGCAACAGCACATCGGCGCCGAGGCCGAGCCGCTGGTGAAGCGCGACGATCTCGTGGTCAAGGGCCAGCTGATCGGAAAGGCGCGCGGGCCGGTCTCGGCCAACATCCATGCGCCGACCTCGGGGCGGGTGATCGCCGTCGGGCACTTCGCGGCGCCCCATCCCTCGGGCCTGCCGATCCCCACCATCACGATCCGGACAGACGGGCTGGATACCTGGGGACCGCGTCTCGGCCGCCTGCGTCCCGAGAATGCCACGCCCGAGGAGATCGCGGCCAAGGTGGCCGAGGCGGGCATCGTCGGCATGGGTGGCGCGACCTTCCCCTCGGCCGTGAAGCTGAACCTGCGCTCCCGCTATGACCTGCACACGCTGGTCATCAACGGTGCGGAATGCGAGCCCTACCTGACCTGCGACGACCGGCTGATGCGCGAGCGCGCCGAGGAGATCGCCGACGGCGTGGGCATCATGGCGCGGGCGCTGGGCGTGAAGCAGATCGTCGTGGCGATCGAGTCGAACAAGGCCGAGGCGATCTCGGCGATGCAGCGGTTCGACCGCGCGCTCGACGTGCCGCTCCGGGTGCAGGTGGTGCCGACGCAGTATCCCATGGGGTCCGAGAAGCATCTGGTGAAGATCCTGACCGGCAAGGAGACGCCGGCCCGGGCGCTGACCGCGGATCTGGGCGTGGTGGTCCACAATGCCGCAACCGCCCATGCGGTCCATCTTGCCGTCCGGTACGGCGAGCCGCTTCTGTCGCGCGTCGTAACCGTCTCGGGGCGCGGCATTCGGCGGCCGGCCAATGTCCGCGTGCTGATCGGCACCCCGGTATCCGAGGTGATCGCGCACTGCGGCGGATATGCCGAAGAGCCGGAGCGGCTGCTTCTTGGCGGCCCGATGATGGGCCAGCCGATCCAGAACGTCCGCGTCCCGGTCGTGAAGGGGACGAGCGGAATCCTCGCCCTGACGAAAGCCGAGACGCCCGAGCGCGACACCATGCCCTGCATCCGCTGCGGACGCTGCGCGCAGGCTTGCCCCGTGGGCCTCACGCCCTTCGAGCTCAACGCCCGCATCCAGGCCGACGACCTCGACGGCGCGGGCCGGATCGGGCTTCTCGACTGCATCACCTGCGGCTGCTGCTCGTTCACCTGCCCGTCGAACATCCCGCTCGTCCAGACGATCCACTACGCCAGGGGCAAGCTTGCCGAGGGCGAGGGGCGCAAGCACCAGCAGGAAGAGACCAAGCGCCTGGCCGCCGCCCGCAAGGCCCGCGAGGAGGCCGCGGCCGAGGCCAAGCGCCAGATGATGGCCAAGCGCAAGGCCGACATGGAGGCGAAGAAGAAGCGCGAGGCCGAGGCCGCCGCCAAGATGCCTCCGCCCGTTGCCGAGGTTCAGACCGGACAGCACGGAGGTGTCGCGCAATGACCGCGCCGCTCATCATCTCGGGGCCGCACACGCACACGCTCTTCACCGTGTCGCGCACCATGCTCACCGTCAGTGCGGCGCTGGCCCCCGCCACCCTCTTCGGCCTCTGGGAGTTCGGCTGGCCCGCGATCTTCCTGTTCCTCGTGACCGTCGCCTCCGCCTGGCTCTTCGAGGTGCTCTGCCTCTGGATCGCGGGCAAGCCCGTCGCCCGCTTCGCCGGGGACGGCTCGGCGATCCTCTCGGGCTGGCTGGTGGCCATGACCCTGCCGCCCTATGCGCCCTGGTGGGTGGGCGTGATCGGCTCGGGCATCGCCATCGTCATCGCCAAGCACCTCTTCGGCGGGCTCGGGCAGAACCTCTTCAACCCTGCCATGGTCGCACGCGCCATGCTTCTGATCGCGCTGCCCGTGCACATGACGACCTGGGTGCCGCCCGTGGGCCTGCTCGACGGTCCCGGCTTCCTCCAGGGCCTCGCGATCACCTTCGCCGGCTCGCAGGATTTCGACGCCGTCTCGAGCGCCTCGACGCTCAGCCACATCAAGAGCCAGATCGGCGCCGGGGCCACGATGTCCGAGATCATGCCCGATCTCGCCGATCTCGAGGCGCGGCTGATCGGCCTCGTCCCGGGCAGTCTCGGCGAGACGAGCACGATCCTCCTCCTCCTCGGCGGCATCGTCATGATGGCGCTGCGCATCATCACCCCGGTCATCCCGCTGTCCGTCCTGGGCACGATCGCGCTGCTCTCGGGGGTGGCGTCCTTCCTCGCCCCGGACCGCTTCGCGCCGCCGATCCTGCACCTGACCTCGGGCTCGACGATGCTCTGCGCCTTCTTCATCGCGACGGATTACGTGACCTCGCCCGTCACCGCGATGGGCAAGCTGGTCTATGGCTGCGCCATCGGCGCGCTGGTCTTCGTGATCCGCACCTGGGGCTCGTTCCCCGAGGGTGTGGCCTTCGCGGTCCTGCTGATGAACTCCTGCACGCCCCTGATCGAGACCTACCTGCGCCCCCGCGTCTTCGGGCGCACCCGGACCGGCAAGCCGCTGCCGATCAAGGCGAAGCCCCTGCGCGGAGACAGGAAATGACCGAGCGTGATCCCGTAGCGCCGGATGCTCCGGAACCGAAGGCGAAGATCCGCGACTGGAAGAGTTCGCCGGTCGTCCTGGGCCTGATGCTCGGCCTCTTCTCGCTGGTGTCGGCCGTGATGCTCGCGGTTGCGAACGACACGACGCGGGGTCCGATCGCCGCGCGTGCGGCCGAGGATCTGCTGGCCTCTCTCGAGCAGGTTCTTCCGGCCGAGTTGCACGACAACGATCCGACCGCCGACATCCGCCGCATCGAGGATGGCGAGGAAGGAGCGGTGCCCGTCTACGTTGCCGCCCGCGGCGGCGAGGTGACGGGGATTGCCTATGAACTCACGGGCTATGGCTACAGCGGTGCGATACGTGTCCTCATGGCCCTCGGCACCGATGGCACGATCCTCGGGGTCCGCGTGCTCTCGCACACGGAAACCCCCGGCCTCGGCGACAAGATAGAGGTTGGCAAGGACGACTGGATCCTCGGCTTCACCGGCCGCTCGCTGGCGGATCCGCAGCCCGATGGCTGGAAAGTGAAGAGAGATGGCGGCGTGTTCGACCAGTTCTCGGGGGCGACGATCACGCCGCGGGCCGTAGTTGGCACAATCCGTCGCGGCCTCGCCCTCTTCGAGCGTCACAGGCCGGAGCTTGTCGCTCCGCTGCCGGCCCATTCCTGAAGGAGGAGAGCGATGTCGGACAGCTACGGCAAGATCGCGCGGGACGGGCTCTGGGACAAGAACATCGTCTTCGGCCAGATGCTGGCGCTCTGCCCCGCGCTCGCCATCACCGGGACGGCGACGAACGGGCTCGGCATGGGGCTCGCCACGACCGCCGTCCTGATCGCGTCGAACGTGGCCATCTCGGCGCTGCGCAGGGTGATCGCGCCCGAGATCAGGATCCCCGTCTTCGTTCTTATCATCGCCTGCATCGTGACGGTGGTGGATCTGGCGCTGAACGCCTGGGTGCACGACCTGCACAAGGTCCTCGGCCTCTTCATCGCGCTGATCGTGACCAACTGCGCCATCCTCGGCCGGGCCGAGGCCTTCGCCTCGCGCAGCGGCGTCGCGGCCTCGGCCTTCGACGGGCTGACGATGGGCGTGGGCTTCACGCTCGCGCTGGTCGTGGTGGGCGCGCTGCGCGAGATCATCGGCTCCGGCACACTCTTCGCCCAGGCCTCGGTGCTTCTTGGCCAGCAGTTCGCCTTCATGGAGATCACCGTCTTTCCGGATTACCCGGGCTTCCTCCTCGCCATCCTGCCGCCGGGCGGCTTCATCCTCGTGGGCCTGCTTCTCGCGCTGAAATCGATCATCGACAGCCGGAAGAAGAGCCTCGAGGAAGAAATCACCAACCTGCGCGTGGAGCGCGTGTTCACCGCCGCGGGCGTGCTGACGCCCCGGCTCCAGTCCGGAGACGACGACGAATGATCGTGGGGGTCGCCTATGCCAAGCCGACGGTTCAGGTCTGGAGGCACGTCGACGTGCCCGAGGATGCGACCGCGGGAGAGGCCATCGAGCGGTCGGGGCTGCTTGCCCAGTTCCCCGAAATCGATCTTGCCGTGAACAAGATCGGTATCTTCGGCGCGATCTGCCCGCTCGACAAGCCGCTGAAGGAAGGCGACCGGGTCGAGATCTACCGCCCGATCCATCCCGAGGCGGAACTTCTGGAAAAGAAATCGTGACATGGCGCGCTCCCGCAGGGTTCGGGAGCCGACCAGGAGGAGACCGAAGATGCAGAGACTGAGCCGCCGCCAATTCACCCTCGGGCTCGCCGCCACGTCCACCCTTGCCGCGGTGGTCGGGTCCTCGATGGCCCTTCGGTCCGGTCAGAGGGCGCTGATCGTCGGCGGCGGTCCGGCCGGCGCCGAGGCAGCGCTGGCGCTGAAGTCCCTGCATCCCGCTGCTTCGGTTCTGCTGGTCGAGCGCGATCCCCGACGGCTCGTGCGAGAACACGGAGATACCACCACCTCGGCCTTTGTCCGGCCGCGCCTCGAAGCCGGGCTTGCGAACCTCAAGGCTGCCGGAGTCGACGTGGTGCTCGACGACGTGACCGGGATCGACTGGCGCGCGGGTCGCGCCGAGCTCTTCTCGGGGCGCGGCCTCGCCTTCGATCGGCTGCTTCTGGCCCCCGGCACGGCGCCGCGCGACGAGGGTATCCCGGGACTGGACGCGGTGGCGCGGCATGCCTGGCCCGCCGCTTGGGGAAGCGAGCGCGAGGCGCGCCGGCTTCTGGTGCAGCTTCACCGCCTGAAGACGGGCGGGCAGGTCGTGCTGCGCCTGCCCGAAGGCGAACTTGTCCATCCGGCGGCGGCGGTCTCACGGGCGTTCGCGCTCATGGCCCATGTGAGCCGGCGGCCCGGTGCCCGGCTGACGGTGCTCGACGGCTCGACGGATCCGCATCTGTCCGACCGCTTCATGGCTGCGGTGCCTGCGTCGCTCAGCCACCGCGTCGAGTGGATCGCTGCGGGAAGCGGGGGGCGCGTCAGGTCGGTTGATGCAGCTGCGGGGCTGATCGAGACCGAAGCCGGTTCGATCCGTGCCGACGTGGTGAACTTCGTGCCCGCGCTCGAGGCCGGCACCATCGCCCGAACCGCGGGTCTTGCGGACGCCAGCGGCTGGTGCCCCTGCGATGCGCAGGGCCGGTCCGTGCTGCGTGCGGAGGCACTGGTGCTGGGCGATGCGCAGAGGTCGGCGCTGCGCACCGTGGCGGGCGCCCTGCAATCTGCCCGCAATGCGGCCGTTGCGCTCGCCTGACAGGCTGCGTGCAGCAGTCGGAGCGAGGACGGATCTGCGCATCGGTTGCGCATGAGCGGCTTCCGGAGCATGACGCCTCCGAACGCGGAATCGCCGCTGTTGCAGTAGCGCCGCAGCGGCACATCGGTCAGAAGCTGCGCAAGCGCACCTTCGGCGGGTGCGCATCGGAGGCCGCATCTTGTCGACCCACGAACCCCTCGTGCCGCCCGGCGCGGCCTACTATCCGGTCCAGAGTAACCGCGGGCCGCGCACCTACGCCTTCCTCCTCGTGCCGGGCTTCACGCTGCTGGCCTTCAGCTCTGCGGTTGAACCCTTACGCATCGCGAACCAGCTCTCGCAGAAGCCGCTCTACCGCTGGCGTGTCCTGTCCGAGCAAGGGCGGCCGGTGGCCAGTTCCTCGGGCATCGTCGTCGCGGCCGACGAGGCGCTGGGCCCCCTCGATCGCGAGACCGACCTCTTCGTCTGCGCAGGCAACATTCCTTCCGCCGCGGCCTCCATCGGCGTCGTCACCTCGGTCCAGCGCCACCATCGCTTCGGCGGCGTGGTCGGCGGGATCTGCACCGGCGCGATCGCGCTCGCCCATGCCGGCGTGCTCGAGGACCGGCGCTTCACCCTTCATTGGGAGAACCAGCCGGGCTTCCTCGAGGATTTCCCGCGCCTGACACCGACCGGAAACCGGTTCGAGAGCTTCGGCCGGACGCTGACCTGCGGCGGCGGCGCGGCCTCGACGGACATGATGCTCGCGCTCATCGCGCGGGATCATGGCGCGGATTTTGCCGCCATGGTCTCGGAGATGTGCCTGCGAACCGTCCTCGCCGGGGCCGAGCCCGAGCAGCGCAGCTCGCTCGCCGTCCTGATGCGCTCGCGCAGCCCCGCCCTGATCGCGGTGGTGAAGCTGATGAACGAGCATCTCGAGGATACTCTCTCGCTCGAGGAACTGGCCGAAGCGGCGGGCTGCTCTCGCCGGCACATCGAGCGTCTCTTCAAGGCCACGGTGGGCGAGACGCCGAACGGCTTCTACCGCGGTCTCCGGCTCGACCGCGGGCGCAACCTGCTCAGCACGACGGACATGACGCTGCTCGAGGTGGCCACCGCCTGCGGCTTCAACTCGGTCTCGCATTTCTCGAAGTGTTTCAAGGCCCGGTTCGGCACGGTGCCGACGCGGTTCAGCCATCGCAGCCGCAGCCCCGGCCGCCCGCTTTCCGAACGTGGCGTGCCCGCGCGCCTTCCGGGCTGAAACCGGCAGCCTGTGCGGATGTGAAGCAGCCGCGGGGCGGGTGACTGGCTGCGTCGCGCTGCGCTAGGCTCACGCGGGGACGAGGAGGGGCCGGCGATGACCGCGCGCACCAGCGAGACGCATCCGCTGCAGATTGCCGAAGTGCGGGCGAGCCCGTCGCACGGGCGGATCGGGATCACCTTCTGCCCCGGCAAGCACGATGTCGCGGCCGCGACCGGCGCATGGGCGCGTGACCTCGGAACCGATCTCGATGCTATTGCGGCCTGGGGGGCGCAACTCGTCCTGACCCTCGTCGAACCTGCCGAACTCGTAGCGCTGCGCGTGACGCAACTGGGGGACGAAGTCCGCAGGCGCGGCATGGCCTGGCATCACCTGCCCATTGCGGATTATTCGGCGCCGTCGCCCGCGTTCGAGCAGGACTGGGATGAAGCCGGGCCCCGGATCCGCCGGGCGTTGCGCTCTGGAAGCGACGTGCTCGTCCATTGCAGGGGGGGGCTGGGCCGGGCCGGCATGATCGCCGCGCGGCTGCTCGTCGAGATGGGAATGGAGCCCGAGACGGCGATCCGCGAGGTGCGCCGCGTGCGCCGCGGCGCCATCGAGACCCCGTCGCAGCTCGCCCTTGTCCGGCGCACCCGGATGATCCCCGCCGATGAGTGACGGCGGCGCTGCAACATCCGCAAGCGCCGGAGCAGGGGCAGGCCCCGGCGCCGGACCAGAGAACGCGCGCGCGGAAACCCTCGACATCTCTCGCATGAAGCGGGTCGGGGGACGGCTGGGCAGCAACCCGGGCGGCATCTATCGCGACGATCAGGGCCGCACCTTCTACGTGAAAAGCCTCGACGCGCCGGAGCTTGCCCGCAACGAGTTGCTCGCGGCGCGGCTCTACCGGCTGGCGGGCGCTCCGACCCTCTCCTATCTGCCGACGACCGAAGCCGATCAGGTTGCCACGACCTTCGTCGTGCTCGAGAAGCGGTGTATTGCGCATCTCTCCGAAGAGGAGCGGCGTGCGGCTCAGCGCTGGTTCGGTGTCCATGCCTGGACCGCGAACTGGGACGTCGCCGGCCATGACGGCGAGAACCAGGGCGTCGCCGGGGGCGTGGTGCTGACCCTCGACCTCGGGGGCGCGCTCGAGTTCCGTGCGCAGGGCGATCCGAAGGGCAGGGCCTTCGGCCCAACCGTGCCCGAGCTCGAGTCACTCAGGACGCATGCCGACAATCCCCATGCCATGAGGCTCTTCGGGGACATGAGCGACGAGGCCGTTTCCGAGGCGATCCGCCTCGTGACCCGCATTCCCGATGCGGAGATCAGCCGCGCGGTGGCCGAAGGCGGCGGTCGTGCGGCGCTGGCCGGGAAGCTCATCGCCCGCAAGGCGGACATGCTCGCCCGACTGGCTTGAGCAGCTGCGGATCCTCGGGCGTCCTGACGAAGCTCAACCCGGTTGCCCTCTTGCCAAGGCGAGCAGCCCCGGCACCTGCTGGCGGATCTCCTCCGCCACCTCCGCATCGAGCACGGCGAGCCATCGCGCGGGAATTGCCTGCAGTCCCCAGGTCGCCCCTGCCAGCATCCCCGCGAGAGCCCCGGTCGTGTCGGCGTCGCCGCCCTGGTTGACGGTGCGCACCACGCAATCCTCGAACCCGTCCGAGGCGAGGAACTGATGCAGGACCGTCTGCATCGTATCGACGACGTAGCCGGAACTCTGCGCCGGATAGGGGTCGAAGCGGAAGATCCGGTGTTCGGCAACCAGAGCCTCGGCCTCCTGTCGCACCGCCTGCGGTCCTCTGCCCACCACCAGCGCCTGCACCATCCGGACGAGCGACAGGCAGGCCGCGTCCGAGAGCGGGTGGCAGTGGGTGGTGCGGGCCTGCGCGAGCGTCCAGGCGCGCGCCGCGTCAGGTGCCCCCAGCGTCGCGAGCGCCACCGGAAGGACGCGCATGGCCGCGCCGTTGCCGGCATCGCCCTCCGCAAAGGGGGCTTCGACCGTCCGGTCCCGCATGAAGCGCCGGATGCCGCGTCGGCAGGTGTTGCCGACGTCCGCCGGCCCGGACCGCAGCCAGACCTCGAATTCGCCGCAGACATCCGCCGGATCCAGCCCGCCGATGCGGAGCAGCGACCTTCCCAGCGCGAGCGACATCTCGGTGTCGTCCGTTACTTGTCCGCGCCGCAGCTTCAGCCAGCCACCTCCCCGGATTTCACGATGCGTGCCATGCGTGGCAGCGATCTCGCCGCGCGTCATGAACTCGACTGTGGCCCCGAGGGCATCGCCGAGGGCGAAACCGAGATAGGCCGCGAGCGCCCGCTCCGCGACATGCGCCTCGTCATACATAGTCGATGCCCACCCGGAAATCTCCGCCGATCGAGAGGAACTCCCGCTCGCCGCGCAGAAGATGCGACGGCAGAAGGTCATTGAAGAACAGGATCTTGCAAAGCGGAACCCGCGTCGTCAGAATCGCGTCCCCGAAGCATCCCGCCACGTCGCGATCCGACGAGAAGGAGACGAGGTTGTTCAGGCGGATCACCGCCTCGCGTCGGCCGGATCTCTCCGCCATCGGATGGTCGCTCAGCGCGTTGATGCCCCGGAACAGGGTCAGATGCGTTTCATCGGGCAAGATGAAGCGCCGCATGGCCCACTGGCAGAACTCGAACAGCAGGTCGAGTTGCACCCAGATCGCATTTTCGTGGAACTGGCTTGCCATCTTCTCTGTGACGTAGGCCTGCCACGCGGGGCCTGAAGGATCCTCGATGATGGCCTTGTGGAAGGCTGGCCCGATGCCGAAGCGGCTCTCCACCCAGCCCTTCAGGACGGCCCCTTCCGGTCCGTTGCTGTCGAAGTTCCAGCCCTGGATGAGCCGCAGGAAGGACGAGCGGAAGCGCCGCTTGCCACTCGTCGCCTCTCCCCGCTGCTCGGGATCGAGCCCGAACATCGCGGTCATGTAGCAAAGGAAAGCCTCGCCCGCTTCCGCCATGTCCCGCGCACGGTCGAGCATGAGGAAGAGGCTGCGGTTCATCTCCACCACGCCCCAGATGTGTAGCGGCACCGGCGCCTCGTTGAAGGCGGCGCTGGCGAGCCAGTCAGCGGGCCGCCCCACGCGATTGGTCGAAAGGACGACGCCGGGCCGCAATGCCTGATCCGCTCGATGCATGCGCACAGGATGAAGCCGCCAGCGCGGAAAGGGAAGGACCGAGCCGGGGCAGGGGGAGCGACCCGTCGACACGCGCCGGCGTCGCGGAACCTTATGGCGCGCTCGCCTGTTGGCCCCGCTGGACGGCCAGCCGGAGGGCAAGCATGAAGACCACGCTCACGATCAATGGAGAGCGCCGCGAGATCGAGGCGGAAGCGCGTGTGACGCTGCTCGACGCGCTGAGGCACGAACTCGGCCTCACCGGCACCAAGAAGGGCTGCGATCATGGCCAGTGCGGAGCCTGCACGGTGATCGTGGACGGGCGCCGGATCAATTCCTGCCTTACGCTCCTTTGCGCGCAGGACGGCGCGGATGTCGTCACGATCGAGGGGCTCGGCGAGCCCGGCCGATTGTCGGCTCTTCAGGCGGCCTTCCTCTCGCAGGACGGTTTCCAGTGTGGCTACTGCACGCCGGGCCAGATCTGCTCGGCAACGGCGATGCTGGGAGAGCTGGAACAGGGCTGGCCCAGTTGGGTGTCCGAGAGCCTCGAAGGTAAGGCGCCCGTGACACGTCAGGAAATTTCCGAACGCATGAGCGGAAATCTTTGCCGGTGCGCGGCCTATCCGAATATCGTCGATGCCATCGCCTCGGTCGTCGACGCAAGGCTGGCAGAGGCGGCGGAATGAAGGACTTCATCTATCTTCGCCCGTCCTCTCGAGACGAGGCGACTGCCGAAGCGCTGGAGCCGGATACCGCTTTTCTCGCCGGTGGAACGAACCTGCTCGACCTGATGAAACTCGGCATTGCGGCTCCTGCCCGGCTGGTGGACGTGAACCGCCTGGAACTCGACTTCATCGAAGAGCGCGAAGGAGGGCTGCGCATCGGCGCGACAGTGCGCAACAGCGATCTTGCCGCCGACGCGCGCATCCGCAGGTCCTATCCCGTGCTGGCGCGCGCCCTGCTTGCCGGTGCCAGCGGGCAGTTGCGCAACATGGCGACCACCGGCGGCAATCTGCTGCAGCGCACTCGCTGCTCGTATTTCTACGACACGGCGATGGACTGCAACAAGCGCAGTCCCGGGGCCGGATGTTCGGCGATCGGCGGCGCCACCCGCAACCATGCCATCCTCGGAACCTCGGACAAGTGCATCGCCACTCACCCAAGCGACATGGCGGTCGCGCTGGCGGCCCTCGACGCGGTGGTCGAGATCGAGGCGCCGGGCGGGCAGAGGCGCCATGTGCGTTTGGACGAGTTCTACCGCCTGCCGGGCGACACGCCTCATATCGAGACCTGCATGGATCCGGGAGACCTCGTGACGGCCGTCGTTCTGCCGCCTCCTTTGGAAGGCCGCCAGATCTACCGGAAGATCCGCGATCGGGCCTCCTACGCCTTCGCGCTCGTGTCCATTGCCGCGATCGTGCGCATGGAGGGGGGCCGCATCGGTGAGGCAAGGCTTGCCTTCGGCGGCCTCGCGCCCAAGCCTTGGAGGGCTGCTGAACTGGAAGATCTCCTGAAGGGGCAATCACCGTCGGAAAATCTTTTCGACCGGGCTGCAGATCTGCTGCTGCAGTGCGCCACAACGGCAGGAGAAAATGATTTCAAGATACCGCTCGCGAGGCGGACGCTCGCGTCCGTGCTCCGGGAGGCAACGGGAGCAGCTTCATGACCGCACGTCTTGTCTTCGACAAAGCGGACGACCGCAATCGTCTGGATGCCATGGCTCAGGGGGTGATCGGTCGGCCTGCGGACCGCGCAGAGGGTGAACTGAAGGTTTCCGGGCGAGCGGTCTATGCCGCCGAGCAGGCGACGAGCCTCTGGGCCGACCGTCGCGCCGACTGCGCTTTCGGTACTCTCGTCCGCGCGACAGTGGCCCGTGGGCGGGTCGCGTCGCTTGACGCCGAGGCTGCGCTGGCCGTGGCGGGTGTGCTGGATGTCGTGCAGGATCCGCGCCTTGTCCGCCATCCGGCGCAGGGGATGGCGCGGAAGTCTCCTCCGCAAGGTGTCGAGGACGTGCACTATTTCGGCCAGCCCGTCGCAGTGGTGGTGGCCGAAAGCCTCGAGGCGGCGCGGGAAGCCGCGCGTCTGGTGCGCATCCGTTATGAAGAAGCGGAGCCCTCTCTCGACACGACCTCGGCACCATCCGAATTTCCCGAGAAGAAGCAGTCGGGGCAGGGCGATCTCGACGCGGCGATGAAGGCGGCGGCCGTGTCGCTGGACGAGACCTACACGACTGCCTCATCCGCTGCCGCCGCAATGGAGCCGCACGCCGCCCTCGCCTGGTGGGAGGGAAACCGGGTGACGCTCTGCGGCGCCTATCAGATGCTCTCACAGAACGTGGAAGAACTTGCCGATGCGCTCGGTATTCCGGCGGAGCGCGCGAGGATCCTGTCGCCCTTCATCGGGGGCGGCTTCGGCTCGAAGCTGGGGATCGCACCCGAAGCCGTGGCAGCGGCGGTGGCTGCCGAACGGTTGCAGCGCCCCGTTCTGGTTCCACTGGCCCGGCAGCAGGAGTTCGAGATAGCGCATCGCCGGTCGGAAACAGAGCAGCGCGTTCGCCTGGCCGTCGATCCCGACGGCCGGCTCACCGGCCTCGGCCATGATGCCCGTGTCTCGAACCTGCCCGGCGAGACGTTCTCGGAGCCCGTGCAGCAGGCGACACATCTTCTCTACCGGGGCGAGAACCGGAGCATCCGGCACGAGGTCGCCCGTGTGAACCTGACCTGTGCAGGGTCCGTCCGCGCTCCGGGTGAGGCCGTCGGCGTGACGATCCTCGAGATGGCGATGGACGAACTGGCGGAGAAGGCCGGCCTCGATCCGATCGAGCTCCGCCTGAGGAACATTCCGGACGAGGATCCCGAGACCGGCAAGCCCTTTACCTCGCACAAGCTGGCGGAGGCGCTGCGCTCGGGTGCCGCGCAGTTCGGCTGGGCCGACCGACGCAATCCGGGCGAGCGGCGCGAGGGAGAATGGTTGCTCGGAATCGGTGTGGCTTCGGCCGTCCGGGTAAATTTCCTGCACAAGGCGCGGGTCCGGGTCACGCTGTCGAAGGAGGGTGCGCAGGTCGAGAGCAGCATGACCGACATCGGCACCGGCACGTACACGATCCTCACGCAGATCGTGGCCGAAATGCTGGGGCTGCCGCTTGGGTCCGTCGAAACCCGCCTCGGGGACACCGACTTCCCGGAAGGTTCGGGATCCGGCGGCTCCATCGGGGCCGCGTCCAACGGATCGGCGGCCTTCCTCGCCTGCGAGGAGATCCGGCGACAGCTTGCCGCCAAGCTCGACTGCGACGAGTCGGAGTTGACGCTGAAGGACGGCCGCGCGACCTGCGGCAACCGTTCGCAGGAACTGTCCGAACTTCTGCCGGAACCTCTGACTGCCGAGGGCATTTTCGAGCCCGGCAAGGCACTGAGTGGCGTGCGCAGCTCGACCTGGGGCGCGCATTTCGCGGAGGTCGCGGTCAACGAGGTGACCGGCGAAGTTCGGGTGAGACGGATGCTGGGCGTCTTTGCCGCCGGCCGGATCCTGAACGAGAAGACGGCGCGCTCGCAGTGCATTGGCGGCATGACCTTCGGCCTCGGGATGGCGCTGATGGAAGACCTTGTCCACGACCGCCGGTTTGGTCATGTCGTGACGCGCGATCTGGCCAACTACCACATTCCGACCCACGCGGATGTGCCGGCGCAGGAGGTCAGGTTTCTCGAGGAACGCGACATCTACGGGGGGACGCTGCAGGCGAAGGGGATAGGCGAGCTCGGCATCTGCGGAGCGGGTGCGGCCATTCTGAACGCGGTGCACAATGCCTGCGGCGTTCGGATCCGGCACTTGCCGGCCACACCCGACAAGATCCTCGAGGGCCTGTGCGCCATCGGCAGGTAATTCCTGGAAGGCACGTCCGGAGTTTTGGCAAGCCCGCGTCCCTCAAGGCTGGGGGCCGGCAGTTTCGGCCTGCCTGCCGCGCCGGTATGATCGATGGTCGGACATGACATGATAC
>NZ_JBQPXH010000022.1:0-33645 GCF_052244495.1 Rhodobacter sp. NSM | reverse complement strand
TGGGGCAATCCTGCCCATGGGGAGTTCCGGCTTCTCTTCCGGAGGGGAAGGTTATCTTGTGGTACATCCCGCGCCGGGACCGGCGCCGCGCGCATTTCGAGGAGCGTCTGCTGAAACATGTTGATTGTTAATGGAAATATATTCCGGGAGGCGTCCGGAGAGGAAGAAGACAGCCCCCTTGGGCCGCCCTCCTTCACAACTGAAGATTGCGGTCCGGCAAGGCCTCTGCTGCGTTCTGCCGCGGGGCATCCCGGACCCGGGCACCGGGATCCCGCCGCCCTGGCCGCTTCCGGGGGCCGCTTGCGGGAGGGGGGCGAAATCCTGCGTCTCTCACGGGCGGATGTGGTTTCCCCGGCACGACAAGATCATCCCGCCGGCGGGTCGGGTCAATGATGGCGCCTGCCATGCGCCGGTTGCCGGAAGACATTCATGCGGCATGTATGACCAGGTCATACTTCGGAGGGGCGGATGACCGTCAAGACAACACTCAGCTTCACCGACCGGCATCACCGCTTCCTGACCGAAAGGTCGACCAGGGCGTTTTCGCCTCGCAGAGCGCAGCCGTGCCGTCGCGCTCGAGCAGATGATGCGTGACGAAGAGGAGCGCAGCCTTGCCCTCGAAAGCATGGCCGAGAAAATCCGGACTCGTGTGCAGACGCCGCGCTCGGCCTATGTGGGCGCCGATGAGGCATTTGCCGCTGCCCGGGCGCGGGTTCAGGCGGCGCGCGAGGGGTGAGCTGCGGCATTCGGTTTCATCCGGCCGTCACGGATGATCTCGACGCCATCCTGCGCTGGATCATCGACCTTGCCGGGCCGCAGGCCGGCGCGCGCCGGCTGGCTGACATCGAGGCGGCGATCGCCGATCTGACGCAGACGCCGCACAAGGGAAGCCTCCGCGACGAGATCGCGCCCGGCCTGCGTGCCATCCCCGCCGGGCGCAAGGCGGTCATTGCCTTAACGGTGGATGACGAGGCGCGCGAGGTCTTCATTCACGCCGTCAGCTACGCGGGAGCGGACTGGATGGCGCGCAGTCAGACGCGCGGCAGACAGGAGCCATGACGCGCTTCGTCACACATCCCGCCTGCTGCCATACGTCCCGCCGCCTGGACGGGAGCACATCAACCCGGTCGGAGAGTACAGGTGCCCCCCGTTGACGCAGGATGTTCGCCCCATCCCGCAGACGCCCCCGTCCAGCGCGCCGAGGCCCGGAGACCATGGCGGGTCTCCTCCGTGGCCAGGGCATCATGCAGGGACTGGAAGGCCGCGTGGTCGATGTGGCGTCCCACCCCGCCCCTTGCCCCGGGGCGGGGTCCGGCAGTCCCGGTCGCATCATTCGACGGTGACGGACTTCGCCAGGTTGCGCGGCTGATCCACATCCGTCCCGCGGGCGATGGCGGCGTGATAGGCCAGCATCTGCGCCGGGACCGCATAGGCGAAGGGGGTCACCACCTCGGGCACCCGGGGCAGCGCCACGCAGTGCGAAGCCGCGCCCGCTTCCGCGGCTCCCTCCGCATCCGTCAGCAGGACCACCGGCCCGTGGCGTGCCATGACCTCCTGCATGTTCGAGACCGTCTTCTCGAAGAGACTGTCCCGCGGGGCCAGGATCACCACGGGCAGGCTCTTGTCGATCAGGGCGATCGGGCCGTGCTTGAGTTCACCCGCCGCATAGGCCTCGGCATGGATGTAGCTGATTTCCTTGAGCTTGAGCGCCGCCTCGAGCGCCATCGGGAACATCACGCCCCGGCCCAGGAACAGCACGTCATCGCATTCGCCGAGGACTTCCGCGATGCGCTCGTAATCCGCCTCCCGGTCGAGGATCCGGCTCATGAAGCCCGGAATGGATCGGATCTCGGACAGCAGCGTCGCGCAGCGGCCGGCCTCCATCCGGTCGCGGTCCCGGGCGCATTTCAGGGCCAGAAGAAGAAGCACCAGCAGTTGCGCCGTGAAGGCCTTGGTCGAGGCAACGCCGATCTCCGGACCGGCATGCATCGGGATCAGGACATCCGCTTCGCGGGCGATCGACGAGGTCGGAACATTCACCACCGCCAGTGTTCTCGCCACGCGTCCGGCCACATGCCGCAAGGCTGCCAGCGTATCCGCGGTTTCGCCGGACTGGCTCACGACGATCACGATGTCGCCGTCCTCCAGCACCGGGTCGCGGTACCGGAACTCGGAGGCGATGTCGATTTCGACCGGGATGCGGGCGAACTGTTCGAACCAGTATTTCGCGACCTGGCAGGCATGGAAGGCCGTCCCGCAGGCCACCATCACCACACGGTCGGCGGCAGTGAAGTCCACCCCCGGGGGCATGGCCGGCTCCGCAGCCTCCCCCGGCAGGTAGTGGTCGATCACCGTCTTGATCACGCTGGGCTGCTCGGCCATCTCCTTGGCCATGAAATGTCGGTGACCCGCCTTGTCGATCCGCGCGTTCTCGACATCGATGACGGTGATCGCGCGCTGGACGGGGCTGCCCCGACTGTCATGGATCGTGACCCCCTGTCGGGTCAGGACAGCCCAGTCCCCTTCCTCGAGATAGGTCAGCCGGTTCGTCATCGGCGCGAGCGCGATCGCGTCGGAACCCAGATACATCTCGCCCTCGCCATGACCGATGGCCAGGGGCGAGCCATGTCGCGCCGCTATCAGCAGATCTTCCTCGCCCTCGAAGAGGAAGGCGAGGGCAAAGGCGCCCTTCAGACGGGCCAGGGTTGCACGGGCTGCCTCGACCGGGTCGAGACCCTTGTCGAGATATCGGTCGGTCAGATGGACGATGACTTCCGTGTCGGTTTCGGAGGCGAACCGGCAGCCGGCGACAGACAGTTCGTCACGGAGGTCGCGGAAATTCTCGATGATGCCGTTGTGAACCACAGCCACCCGGCCGGCGCGGTGCGGATGGGCATTCTCCACGCTGGGCACGCCATGCGTGGCCCAGCGTGTGTGGCCGATGCCCGCCTTGCCGCGCAGGGGATCGCAGACCAGGACGTCCGACAGGTTCATGAGCTTTCCTGTCGCACGCCGAAGCTCCAGCCGACCCTCGTGGACGGTCGCAATACCGGCGCTGTCATAGCCGCGATATTCGAGCCGCCGCAGGGCATCCAGAATGACCGGCGCCACTTCATGAGATCCCAGGATCCCGATGATTCCGCACATCTTGTCTCATACTCCTGACGGAGATGATCGGCAGGTCGTCGGTCGGATCGCGCGGGGTCTTGAGCGCCTGCTGCCGGTCTCCGGCAAAAAAGGGGCCCGGTGGAGCGATCCCGGGCACCAGCAGATCCTTGCAATGCGGCGAAAACCGTGACTTGCCGAGGCCTCCCTGTCTTCTCCCCCGTCGTCATAAGCCCGGCCCTGCGACAAAGTCCCGGTTTCGAAGGATTTTTCCCACGCGCAATGGGTGCGCTCACCCCGACCAAAGTGTCGCCCACATTGATCGGAAGGCGGGTCTTCCGCCTGAGGACATGTCTTTGGTGCGGGAAGAATTGCGTCGGACCGGCTTCATCGCATATTCCCACACAAAAGATAATTTGTGTGGGAAAACAATGGACCTCCCTTTACCTCTTCAGACGGCCTACCAGGAGCTTCAGCACCTGCATTCGGTCATACCGACCCCCTCGATCGAAGGCTCCATCCTGAAGCGCAGCAAAGGGAAAAATCATTACTGGGTCGCCCGCAAGCGGGCCGGCAAGAACGTCTTCGAGACGGCAATCGGACCCGACACCGAAGAGGTCAGGGCCAGGATCGAAAAGGCGGGCAGGGAACAGGCGGCCCTGAAACGCTGGAAGCGTTCGGCCTCGGCCTGTGTCGCCACGCTGCGGGCGGGCCGCTGTCTTGCACCTGACATGACCACCGGCAAGCTGCTTGCCGCCATCGCGAAGACCGGGTTCTTCACCGCGGGAGGCATCCTCGAGGGAACCCAGGCGTTTCGCCATTACCCGTTGATGTTATCCGTCGATCCACCCTCGACAGCCTTCTCGATGACCGGAGATGTCGACTTGATCGCGGCGAACAGCGTGAAGCTTGCCGGCGGATCCTCAGGCGATCCGAGAGGGCTTGCGTTGCGCCTGCAGAAACTCGGCATCGAGATGGAGGCGGTCCTTGGAATGAGTGAAGACCAACCTCCCAGATGGGTAATCGAAGGAACGATCGAACTTGAATTCCTCTCCTCGATGAGCCGGAACGGCGAGCCAAGACGCAGGCACGCAGGCATCGGCGAATCCGTTCAGGCTCTCAGGCATCTCGAGTTCACCTTCGATGGCTCGCGCGACGCTGTCTCGCTCTATCGCTCGGGCGTGTCGATCAAGGTCCCTGCGCCAGAGCGGTATGCCCTGCACAAGCTGATCGTCGCCCAGTTGCGCACCGGAACATCTCGGGAAAAGCGCCGCAAGGACCTCGATCAGGCCGGTTGGCTGCTCTCCGTCCTCTCCGAGCGACGCTCCTACGACTTGTGGTCGGCGTGGGATGACCTCTGCCGCCGCGGGCGAAAGTGGCGTGAGCGGGTGGATGCCTCGCTCGAAGAGCGCCCCGATGCCCGGGCAAGCCTCGACCTTGTCGAAGACGAGTTCGGGCCTCCCGCATCCTGACGTGAACCGTGTCCGCGTTTCCGGGTCGACAGAAAGGGCAGGCTCGCCGCCACGAGAGGGCGGCGCGCACGAAGGAGTGCCATCAACACTCAGGGGCTGGTCGGAGGCCCCATGCGTCGGGCAAGGAGGCCCGGGTCAGGTCGGCGGAGCTCATCGCCACGCCCGGCGGTGGCGCGCGCCCCCGTGCTTTCGGACGCTGCTCGCAACGGGCCCGGCAGCTTGAACCTTTTCCGTTTCCGGCGCAAAACCTGTCGGCCCCATGCCCGCCAGTACGGCGGGCTGCAGAACCGCTGGAGGAAGGCCGATGCCGATGCATATCATGACGCCGCAGAAGTTCGCGCAACGGCTCATGGCGACCTCCTATCCGGATGGGGTGACCCGCACCATGGACGCGGGGCGCGACGGCACCATCACGGTCAGCCTTGGCGATCTGACCCTGCAGGAGCGCGGGCTGGCACGCGCCGCGCTGGCGGAAATCGGCACGATGACCGGGCTGCGCTTCGCGGAAACCTCCGGCGGAGCGCAGATCACCTATTCCAACGGCGGAACGGGTGCGCGCACCGAGACATCGGCCCGCGGCACGACGATCACCTCGGCCGAGATCCAGATCGCCTCGGATCGGGTCGAGCCGGGTGACAGTTACGGCAGCTACGCCTTCCGGACCTACATGCACGAGACGCTTCATGCGCTGGGGCTGGGTCATCCGCAGGACTATTCGAGGATCACGGAGTTCGGCGCGTCCGCGATCGCCAACGACAGCTGGCAGATGAGCCTGATGTCCTATTTCGATCAGGACGAGAACACCCGGGTCGCGGCGACGAAGGCCTACAACCTGACCCCGATGCTGGCGGATTACCTCGCCCTGAAGCAGATGTACGACGCACCCGCCATCCATGCCGGGGCCACCGTCTATGGCGTGGGCTCGACGGCGGGTGGGGCGCTGGATCACGCGGCCTCGCTTGGCGCGCGGGTGGCCTTCCTTGTCGTGGACCATGGCGGGACGGACCATGTCGATTTCAGCCGCTGGCGCGCAGCGCAGGTAATCGACCTGATGCCCGGCGCACTGTCGAACGTGATGGGCGCCATCGGAAACATGCAGATCGCCTCCGACACTCTGATCGAGAACGCCACCGGCGGGTCCGGGGCGGACAGGCTGTTCGGCAATGCCGCTGCGAACCGTCTGGTGGGCGGAAAGGGCGCGGACGTTCTTTACGCAGGCGCAGGGGCCGACCGTCTCCTGGGCGAGGAGGGCAATGACCGCCTGCGGGGTGACGGCGGGACGGATCGTCTCCTGGGCGGGACGGGTGCCGATACGCTGATCGGCGGGGCGGGTCAGGACCGCCTGATCGGGCAGGCCGGAGCCGATGTGTTCGTCTTCGCCTCGATGGCGGATGCCGGGCGTGGAGCGCACTGCGACGTGATCGTCGATTTCGTGCGCGGGGCAGATCGCATTGACCTCTCGCGCATGGATGCGAATGCGGCGCAGGCCGGAAACCAGGACTTCGCCCTGATCGGCGCAACGGCGTTCAGTGGGGTTGCGGGCGAACTGCGCTGTGCCGGTGGCGCGGTTCTGGGCGATGTCGATGGGGACGGGCGCGCCGATTTCCGGATCGTCGTGAGGGGTGTCGGCACGCTCGGGGATGGCGACTTCATCCTCTGAGCGGATCGGCTGGTCGATCCTGCGTCGCGGCCTGCGGCGGCCGCGGATGGAGAGAGCTTCTGACCTCGGCCCGTGACGCATGGACCCTCCCCGGGGCAGATCGCGAAAGTGGCCAGGGAGGGGTCGGCCACGCGCCGGGAGCCGCTGGTCGACCTGGCCATGATGCGGCTGCCCTGCAAGGCATCCGGGCGGTGTCCCGGGCCGGGTTCCCGAACCCGCGTCACCAGTGCGGGCCAGCCGGCGAGTCGAGGAACATCGGCCGCTCGTCAACGTGGCGGTGCGTCAGGATCCTGCCCGAAGGCCAGGATCTGCGGGGCGGATCCCGTCGTCTCCGCCTCGGCCCTTCACGGCAGGGACGATCCGGAAGAGCCGGATCATGTCGAGCGAGGTGCGCGGGATCGTGGTCGCCGCGCGCCAGAAGACGAACCCCAGGCCGGACAGGAGCCCGCGTCCCGCCAGGGCGGAGCGACGGGTCTTGTCCCAGAGCCCGGAGTCGGAAAACACGAGGCAGGCGACCGCTTCCCGGACCGCCGGATCCTGGTCGGACAGGAAGCGCAGTCCGAGATTCGCCCCATCCCGCAGACGGCCCCGTCTAGCGCGCCGAGGCCCGGAGACCATGGCGGGTCTCCTCCGTGGCCAGGGCATCATGCAGGGCCTGGAAGGCCGCGTGGGCCTCCTGCCGCTTGCCCATGTTCATCAGCGCATAGGCGCGCAGGATCGCGAGATCGCGCCGTTCGAAGCCTGCAAGCTCCGCATAGGCATCGAGAAAGGCCACGGCACGCTCGTACTTGCCCTGCTGATAGGCCTGCACCCCGCGCTGGTCGAGGATCCAGAGTTCCACATCGAGGCGTTGCTGGTGGGTCAGGGCTGTGGCGGCCGCCACCCGGGCGGCGCTGTCGGCCATGCCGAGCTTGAGCATGGCGAGCGCCTGCCCGAACCGGGCATCGCGCTTCTGCCCGGCCGAGCCCGTGGCCTCGGCCCGCCGGAACAGCCCCAGGGCCTCGAGCGGACGCTGCAGGTCATAGGCGCACCAGGCGCGCGTGAGGGCCTGGCCCGAGGTGGCCCCGGGGCTCGTGCCTGCCAGGCACTGGGCCGGATTGCGCGTCGCGCTGCGGGACAGGGGGGCCGCGCCGGAGGAAGAGGGGGCCGGAGTGGCTGCAGTGGCTGCGGGCGCAGGGTTCGTCCTGACCGGGGCAGACGCCGTTTTGGCGACGGTCCGGGCGCTCGCCGATCGCTGAGCGGGCGGCAATTGCCCGTGCCCGGCCGCCAGCCGGGTCTCGAGACCGTCCCAGGCTGTGGCCCGCGCCGGGAAGCGTCGCCGGGTTTCGGCGAAGAGCTGGGCCATCTGTCCGGGCGTGGCGAAGGCGTCGGCCTTCTCGAGGGTCGCGGTCACGTGATCGGCGTCCCCGCAGGTCCGCACGATGCCCTGCATCAGGCGGAAGGCCTCGTCCGTCGCGCCCGCGGCCCGCTGCGCCTCGGCCAGCCGCCAGGGATTGTTGATCCGCTCGCAGCTCAGAAGGACCGGCCGCTCGGCGCTGACCTGAACGGCGCGCCCGAGATCGGCCGAGGCCAGTGCCAGATCGAAGGCCGCCTGGGCCCGGGAGAGCTCCAGAAGCTCGGTCATGTCCCTGGGAGGCGTCCAGCCGGGGTGGTTCAGGCGCGTCTCGCCGATCCGGGCATCGGCCGCATCGAAGGCGCCCGAGGCGATCAACCGGTAGATCTCGTCGATCTCGACCGAGGGGTCGGCCGCGCCCGCGATGGCAGCCAGCGGATCGGCGGGGGGCGTCCAGTCGGGGAATTGCACCCGGAGACGGCGCAGTTCGGCCTCGTAGGAGACCGTGTCGTTCTGCGACCGGTAATAGCGCAGGGCGCGCAGGTCATCCTGCGAAGGTGTCTGGGCAAGGCTCCAGGAGGCCGGCAGGACCAGGAGGCAGGCGAGGAGGAGGGCCGGGGCGCGGCCGGGGCGCGGGCGGATCAGATGGGGAGGCATTTGGGGAAGAACTCGGCTTGGGCGACCAGCGCCATCAGATGGAGTGTGGCGGGGAAATAGGGCTGCTCGGCGTCGAAATCCGGCAGGGCTGCGCCGGCTGTCCCGGACAGGACACAGTCGTTGAGGGCCACGAGCGCCCGGTAGCCGGGCTGGTCACTGGTTTCCCGGACCTGGCCCGTGCCTTCTTCGAAAACCGTGGGCGTGTCCTGCGAGACCCTGGCGGCCCGACGGTGGATCTCGCGAAACCGCACCTGGGCGGGCGTGGCGTTCATGCCCGACCAGCAGAGATAGAGCGGGATGCGGAGCGCATCGTAGCCGCAATCGGCGGAGAGGCCGGGGGCGTCGGCCGGGCCCTCGGGTGTGAGCCGCAGCCAGTCCGGCAGGAGGGCCGACCCCGCGATCGCGTTCATCAGCTCGAGCCCGTCCCGCGCCGCCAGAACGAGGGCGGGGGCTTCGGCGAACATCCCCACCTCGCGCATCGCCCGGGGCATGAAATAGGACGGATTGAGCGTGACGCCCTCGTCGCTGGCAAATCCGTAGGCCGCCGGCAGCAGATACCTGCGCTCCGAGCCGTCGGGATGGCCGGCCAGGCAGCCCTGCTCGAGCGCCCGGCCGATGATCCGAGCGCGCTCGTGAAACCCCGGCTCGTTCCACAGGATCCCGCCCTGGATCAGGGCCCAGGCATAGAAGAGATCGCCATCGGAGGCGTTGTTCTGGTCCGGGACCGGATCGCCGGTCTCCGGCAGGTAGCGCCAGCTCAGAAGCCCGTCCTCGCGCAGGGCGAGGTTGCCCTCGGTCCAGGCGAAGATCCGGCGGAACGCCTCCTCGTCTCCGAAGGCAGCCGCAAGCCGAAGACCGTATCCCTGGCCCTCGGAATGGCTCGCCCCGCTCTGGGGCGCGTCGATCACCCGGCCCTCCTCGTTCAGGCACAGGCGCTTCCAGGCCTGCCAGGCCTCCTGCAGCGGATGCCCGGACGCGAGGCTGAAGGCGGGGGCGCCCTGCGCCCCGGCGCGGAAAACCCCTCCCCCCGCGAGGGTGACGGTGAGGGCCGTCATGAAGGTTCTGCGATTCATCCCTGCCTCTTCTTCCGGCCGCCCCGGATGGCCAGCCACGCCCCGATCGCCACGATCCACGACACACCCAGGCCCGCCACCACGAGCAGCCCCGGAGCCCAGGAGACATAGGCCCCCGTGACGGTGCGCAGGTTCGCCGGTCCGATCGGCTCGAGAAGCCGGGGCCAGACCCGATCCGATCTCCAGCTCTGCCAGTGACCCTCGCCGTCGAGGAGCGCCACCTCGCCCGCTGGCCGGTCCGGAGAGCCAAGGCTGTTGCGCAGGGCCCTGAGCACCTCCTTCGGATCGGCCTCCGGGCCGAGCACGAGCCAGAGGCTCCGGGGCTCCGCCGCGCCGCCCAGGACCAGCATCGCGGCGGCCTTGCGTCCCTGCAGCCAGTCCTCCACCGATCCCTGGCCGGGCCCGAAGGCAAACCGCAGCCAGGTCATCATCTGGCCGGTGGTCGGGAAGGCCTGCGCCCTCCATTCCATCCCGCCCGCAAGCGGATCGGGCTCCGCCTGCGGTCCCGTGGCCGGCTGCAGCACCGCCTGGAGCGCCATTTCCCGCAGGTCGGGGCGATCCTGCAGAAGCGGCGGCAGCCGGGCCAGATCGATCACATGCAGCACACGTCCCGGCCCCTGCTCCGGATCCGGAACCGCCCTCGCCTGGACCAGGAGGTCCTGCAGGATCGCCTGCAGCCCAAGCGCGTCCCCAGACACCCGCACGTCTGCCTGCTCCACCCGGGCAAGCTCGCGTCCCAGGTCGGGCAGGACCATGCGCGGGGAGACCGGAACCTGCAGGGTGGAGGCCGGGCTGATCAGGAAGCGGTCCGCCTCGGTCCGCGCGCAGGGCTGATCGGGCCGCTCGCCCGGAAGAACGACCTGGAATTCGAGGCTGTTGATCCCCGGCCGGAGCCTGCGTCCCTCGAAACGGATCTCCAGCGGGCCCTCCGAACCGGGCACGGAGCCGTCGAGCCGCACCAGCCGCACGGCCTCGCCATTGACCCTGACCACCATCCCGGATCCCGCGGGCAGCCCCGGCATTGCCGAATGGACGAGCGCCAGCATGGCCGGCTCGTTCGTCAGGATGAGCCAGTCCTCGGGCAGCCGGAAGCGGACCGTACGGGACGAGTAGATGTCCGAGCCGCTGAACGGATCGAAGCCGAGGCTCGAGAGGCTCTGGACGGCGCCCGGCTCAAGCGGCGGGATCGCCGGAGCGACCGCGGGCTGCGGCGGCAGGAGGCGGGCCAGCCCCTCCACATCCGCGAGCTGCCCCAGGGGATATTCGATCACCAGCACCGCCGCCCCGTCTCCGCCCCGACGCACCTCGATGTGGGTCCGGCCGGAGGCGAGGAAGGTCACCCGGGCGGGAGGCGGGGCCTGATCGCGCAGCTGATAGGGCTCGCGCAGCTCGACAGGCGGCAACCTGCCGCCGGTGGCGGCCCCCAGCACGGCGATGAGCCGGTCCATCGTGCCGGCCTCGTCGATGAGCGTGGTCGCGTTGCGGCGGATCACGAGGGGCCGGCCGCTCCCCGCCATCGCCCGCAGGGCCGCGCGGAAGTCTTCCATCCGCGGGGCAGCCTCCGCATCCGCAGGAACCATGATCCCGCTTGCGGAGAGGTCCCAGTCGCTCCAGAGCTGGAACCAGGCCTCGGGGCTGCAGTAGATCCGGTGGAAGAGATGCAGATCCAGCACGATGCGGTTCGGGCCGGGCTTGAGCAGGCCGGGGGGAATGCGAAGCGTCTCGCGGGCAAACCCGTCGAAGGCCCGGGGGGCAAAGCGCCCCGCCTCGCGATCGTTGATCGTCACGGCGACGGAGGAGGCCTCCGGCAGGACGGCGATGCTGTTGCGGTAGCTGAGCTCGAGGGAGGCGGCTGCGCCGGGCGTGGCCGCGAAGGCCTCGAAGACGATCCGCCCCCGCGTGCCCTGCTGGCGCAGGATGCCGTCGCGCGCCTCGTCCGGCGCCACCAGGATGAGCGGCGTGCGGAGGGCCGGCGGATCGGCCGGCGCGGATCCCCGGGGCGCCGAACCGGTGGCCTCGCTTCTCTGGCGCAAGTCCGGGTCGACCGGTCGCACCTTTTCGGGGAGCGCGGACTCCCCCGGAGCCTCCCCTGCCGCGAGAGACGGAAGCTCTTCCGGCCCTCCGAAGCGGATCACCTGGGCCCGGGCGTCCTCGGCCATCGCCAGGGAGCCGGCCAGAAGGCAGACGGTTGCCATGCGCATCTCGGTCACCTGCTGGACAGCTGAAGGGTGCCGCCGGCGTTCTCTCTCGCCGGCGCCGCCGCAAGCCCCGCCTGCGGTGTGGTCGGGACAGGTGTCTTCCCGTGTCCGTTCATGGGCGGCTTCCGGACCTTGTCCTCCGGTTCCCGGGCCGGAAGCGGCTCGTCGGGATCCTGCCCGAAGGCCAGAATATGCGGCGCAGGTCCCTTCGCCTCGGCATCGGCTTCCTCGGGAGGGACCGTCCAGGAAAGCCGGACCATGTCGAGGGAGGTGCGCGGGATCGTGGTCGCCGCCCGCCAGAAGACATAGGCCATGCCCGCCAGAAGCCCGCGTCCGGCCAGCGCAGACCGGCGGGTCTTCTCCCAGAGGCCGGAATCGGAAAAGACGAGACAGGCCACCGCCTCCCGGACCGACGCATCCTGGTCGGGCAGGAAGCGCAGTCCGAGAAACAGGTCGCGTCCCTCGGGCTGAAGAGAGCGTATCTCGCAGGCGATCCGGCGGCTGGCGCGCGGGACGTCCGGGATCTCCGGCTGGAAGGTGATGGTCTGACCGGGCTTGAGGCGCAACCGGCGATGGGCGGCATCCGCCAGGCGCAGCCGGGCGCCATAGGTCGAGGCATCCACCACCTCGACCGCAAGGGCGGTCTCGTCCTCGCCGGCCTCGAGCCTCGCAGGGACACTCAGATCAACCCGCGGCGCCACCCGGCGCTGCCGCTTCTCGACCACGGCGCGCAGGCTGAAGCCGGTGATCAGGAAATTGAAGAGCGCCCAGCCCCCCACGATCATCACGACCTGCCGGTCGTCGGGCAAAAGAACCCAGCGCAGCCCCGCCGCGGCCACGCCGGCCGCCATCAGCAGGAAGAGGACGAGGAGCGGCCGGTAGATCGGCGAGAGGAAGCTGTCGGCGACGGTTTCGTCCTTGGCCGTCACCTGGAAGCGGAACCCCCTGGGCCGCAGCAGCGCCCCCAGCGTGGCCCGGATCAGATAGGGCGTCTGCGCGATCTCGTAGACCTCCGAGATCAGCGGCCAGCGGACGCTCGAGAAGAGCGCGTTCTGCACGAGGAAGCTGACCACCAGGTAGGTCAGCGTGTAGACGAGCGCCTCCTCGAAGCTTGCGACAAAGATCTGCAGGCCGAAGAAGAGATAGAGCAGGGGCGAGAGCAGGAAGATGAGCCGCACCACCGGGAAGAACCAGTAGCTCATCGAGTTGTAGTAGCACAGGCGCTGCGCAAGCGTCAGGCCGGGGCGGAAGATCGGGTTCTTCAGCCGCAGGATCTGCATCATCCCGGCCGCCCAGCGGCCCCGCTGCTGGATGAAGGAGGAGAAGGTCTCGGGCTGCAGTCCCGCGATCAGCGCCCGGCCGATGTAGAGGCTGTGCCAGCCGCGCGCATGGATGTCGAGCGCGGTCTCGGCATCCTCCGTGATCGTCTGGCCGGAGAAGCCGCCCACCGCATCGAGCGCCGCGCGCCGCAGCAGCGCCGCCGAGCCGCAGAAGAACGCCCCGTCCCAGCGGTCGAGCCCCTTCTGGATGAGCGCATAGAACATCTCGTTTTCCGCAGGGCAGGCGTCCGGCAGATCGAGGTTGCGCTGGATCGGGTCCTTGTTGATGAAGAAGTGGGGCGTCTGGACCAGGAAGAGCTTCGGATCCCGGACCAGGAAGCCGACCGTCCGGGCCAGGAAATCGCTCGAGGGAATGTGGTCGGCGTCGAAGACCGCCACGAACTCGCCCCGGGTCTGGCCAAGCGCCGAGTTCAGGTTGCCGGCCTTGGCGCTCACGTTGCGCTCGCGCGTGAGATAGGTCGCGCCGAGGTGCTCGCAGAGCGCCTGGAGCGCCTTGCGCCGGGCCTGGGCCGCCTCGGCTTCCGCCGGATCGGAGGAGGTGCATTTCTGGTCGGTGCCGCCGTCGTCGCAGAGCACGACGTTGAGCAGGTGCGCCGGATAATGGATGTTCCTGGCCGCCGCCAGCGTCACCGAAAGCAGGTCGATCGGCTCGTTGTAGGAGGGAACCAGAATGTCCACCGTGGGCAGCCGGTCGACCGGGACCATCTCCGGCATGCCGCGCTTCAGCGGATCCGCCAGCAGGAACGCGTTGAGAAAGAACAGCACGATCGCATAGGTCTCGACCGCAAAGAGCATCCAGGCCGCGGCAAGGGAGACCGGATCCTCGGCCGAGGGCAGGGTCTCGAAGAAGCGCCACATCCAGTAGCGCAGCACGACCGCCCCCGCGGTGGCGAGCATCAGGAACCGCAGCGGCATGGAGCGCCAGGTGAAGGGCTTCAGGGCCGCCACGAGGAGGATGGTCGTGACCCCGAAAAGCCCCTGCGCGAGCGTGTCCGAGGGCACGCTCAGGAGCATGATCAAGGGGATCGTGCCAAGGGCCGTGGCCAGGATGAGCAGGCCGCGCAGGAGGCTGGAGCCCGTCAGGTTGGAACGAGAGGACATGCGGACCCCTGGAATACGGGGGCCCGACGCGGAGCCCGGTCCACGAGACACCGGCAGGCCGCCTGCGGCCCCTGAAACCCGATCCGGACCGCCGCGGTCATGGCTGCGGACCCGCGAGAGGCGACAGCAGGACGCTCCCTCCCCCCGCGCCCGTCCCGGCCCCGGCGATGCCCGAGAGGCTGGCCGCCCCGATCGGCGCCAGGGCCGTCTCGAGATCGCCGTTCACGCAGTTGCGCATCATGAGGTCGACGGTGCGGGCATTGACCGGCAGCATGCGCGCCGCGGCATCCGCCCTCCGGAACGCCAGCACGCAATAGAGGCTGCCCTGGCGCATCTCGGCCCAGATCAGCGGCCCCAGGGGATCGGTGCGGCTTCTCAGACTGGCCTCGGACAGCCCCCGGAAGGGCCGGATCCGCTCATCCATCTCCTCCGAGAAGACCGAGGTCGAGAACCGGCCCCCCGCCCCGAGATCCTTGCGCGCCTTGAGCAGGATGAAATTGTCGCCGGGCGTGGTCGTGGCGTTGGGCAGCACGATGAGCTGCTCCGGCCCGGTTTCGCCCATGCGCTCGAGCGTCGTGTCGCCCGCCGCGACACCCACCCAGCGGCGCTGGTTCGGCACGATCCTGTATTCCGTGGTGGCCTGCGGCAGGGACAGGGAGATGACAGGCAGGTCGGCCGGGGAACAGGCTGACAGGAGGGCTGCTGCCATCAGGAAAGGAGCGGCCCTACGGCCCGACGGCTGCGCGATGGCGCTCCGGATGAACTGCAGGATCCCTGACACGATATTGCCCGATTCATGACTCCGATCTTCGCGCTGCCCGACCTACATCCCGCAGCGGTGACCCGGCTTATTCGGAATAACTAATTGCATGTTTATAAGGGGAAGCAATATTCCCCGGAGGCCGCGGGGGCGATCTTTGGGACATGCCCCACCGCCTTCATGTCCGATTGTCGCGCGGACGGCGCCGGAAACCCGCAACAAGATATTGTCTCCGCCGCGCGATCTGATCGAATGGATTGGTAATCGGGCCGGAAATATCTTGCGATATGTCCTTTTCGGAAAGCACAGCCCTGCCCGGCGCAATGCCGCAAGATCGGGCGGGGCAATTGCGGGCGTCATGTCGCCTTGATGCCCGAAGCCCGCCTGTCGGAGAAAGAGGGAAGGGTCCGGACGATGACCCGATGCGCGTGGAGCCGCTCACGGCCGGGCGGCGGCGACGGCCGAAGCGGCTGCCGGACGAAAGAGCTCCGGCATGCCGGAGAGGCGGAGCCCCGGGATGAATGCCTCCCTCCCGGCCACCCCCTCGCCGGACACGAAGGAACAGCCCGATGCCCCTCTTCCATCCGGACCAGCTGATGCTCTTTGCCACGGCAAGGCACGGGCGCCATGCGGATCTCATCCACTTCCTGGAGAGGACGGGGGGCATCGTGCTTTGTGCCGCCGCGCTCGAGACCGCCGTCGACGCCGCCTCCGATCGTCCCGGGGCCTTCACCACCTTCTTCTGCGACCTTGACTCCTACGGAGGCAGATTGGCCATCCGTCCCCACCTGCAGCGCCTCCGCGCCCGAAACCCCGCCCTGTGCGTGATCCTGATGTCGGATCGCTTCACGGAAGAGGTCCCGGAAGAGGACGCGCCCGACTGTGACCGGTGCCTGCCCGCCGGCATCGCCTTCGCCCGCGTGGACGCCGCACTCGCCGAGGCCCGGCGGACAGCGATCAGGCGGTGTCCTTCCGGATCCTCCGGGCCGGTCCCTGCAACGGGGGCTGGTCTCTGAGCCCGGCCCGCCGGCGATGCGCCGGGAGGACGGAGAAGGTCAGCACCCGGATGCGACCGGCCGAAAACGGGTATCCCTGGGAAGCGCGAGAGCCGGATGCCGGGCGGCCGCCCGGCCTCTCCTTCTTCCGGTAAAATGGAATATACGTAAAACAGGGCGAGGCCGCTTCCTTATCCTTTCGATATCGCCCGACCGGGCCGGGAAGGCATACTCTCGGGCGACCGCTCGAGATCCCCGCTCGAAAGGCCGATGTTTCTCCGGATGATCTCCATGGGGCGGATCATTCCCCTTCCATCGGATCTCCTTTTTGCGAGATCTGCCCGCTCCTTTCCGGGCGCATGATACCAGGGAGCCGCTGCGCACCTTTGGGCATATCGTCCGGCCGGATGGAAACCCGGGGAAAAGGCCTGTTCAATCGGCAAGGACGACGCTGACTCCCGAAACGGGGATTTCGAACGTGATCGAGATTGCGGAACCTCATCCGGTCACCCGGAGCCGGACCCCCCCGGTGCCCGCCCGCGCCCCGGGACCGGCGGGTCGGGCCGAGACCTGCGCCCGCGAGGAAGGCGGTCCCGGAAGAGAGGACGGACGAATGCCCGGGGAGGGCGCGCCCCGGGAGAGCGACAGGGCTGCCCTCGACATCGACCTCGAGGCCCTTTCGCGGGAGGAGCTGGTGGAGCTGCAGATCGAGGTCGCCGCGGCCCTCGCGGCCCTCGAGAGGCAGCGCAGGAAGGACGCCCTGGCGGAACTCGCCGGACGGGCCCGCGAACTCGGCTTCACCCTGGAAGAGCTGGCCGGGTCGGGCAGGGCGCATCCGCGGGCACCGCTGGGGCCCCGCTACGCCAATCCGGCCAATCCCGACGAGATCTGGTACGGCCGCGGGCGCAAGCCGCACTGGTTCAAGAAGGCGATGGCCACGGGCAGGACCCCCGAGGACCTGCTCCTCTGATGGCCCGGTGCGCCGGGCCGGGGCAGGGCAGGGGGAGGCGCCGGTTCCGCCGATCGTGTGAAGAAGCGGAAAAGCCCGCGGAAAACCGGAGAAAGGCACCATGTGACGGTCCGTCTCCGACGCAGGTGACCCGCCGGAAGCCGGCCCGGCCCGCTCCGTGGCGCCCGATGCGCGCCGCAGGTCCCGCGCCGATCTGAGGCCGCCTGCGCCGGAAGGCGCTTCACGCGGCTCCCCGCATCGGGCGCCCGGTCCTCCGGGCGTCCTCCCCTTCGGCTGCCGTCCCGTTCCGGCGGGGTGGTGCTGTCCCTCAGCCCGCGAGGCTCGCATCATGTATCGCATCGCCACGGCGACGTCCGGCGACGACCGGCTCGGCTCGGTCGTCACCACCGACCACTTCGGCGTCAACTTCCTCTTCGACCGCGACCGCCTCGGCCCCGGCGACACCTACCTGCAGGCGGTCCGCGACCTGGGTGTCTCGACCATCCGCTATCCCGGCGGGACATTGTCCGAACGAATGTTCGATCTCGCGAACCCCAACGGCTCGCTGCAGAATTTCGTCTACGGCGACAGGACGAACATGTTCGACCCGGACAGGGACGGCCCCTCGCGCGGCTCGACCCTGGGCCTCTGGGACGCGCTGGACGCCGCCGGAGCGGCCGGCCTGTCGATGACCTTCGTCATGCCCACGATCCGCTTTGCGGGGACGGTGCGCAACAGGTCCGGCAACCGTCAGGAGGCGGTCGACGAGGCGCTGGTCGGCCGCTTCACGACGCAGTTGCTCGAGCATGCGCTCTCGGCGGGTGTCGAGATCCCGGCGATCGAACTCGGCAACGAATGGTGGGCCGACAGTTCCTCGATCTTCGGCGAGACCCTGAGCGCCGTCGAATATGGCCGGATCGCGAGCCGGCTGGCCGCGGTGATCCAGAGCACGATCGACGCGTTCCGCGCCTCGCATGACCTGCCTCGTGACTGGGTGGAACCGGAGATCGTCGTGCAGGTCGGCCCCGGAGGCCGCGCCGAGCAGGTGCTGCCGAACGGCGGACGGGTGCCAGAGGGTTATACGGGGCCTACGGTCAGCGCCACGTCGCTCATCTTCCGGGAGTTCGATACCGCGGCCGAACAGCGGGCCGTGGACGGAGTGGTCACGCATCGCTACCTCACCGGGACCTCGGTGGACGGCTGGGCCTACAACCCGTTCGACACCTGGGACCGGATGGCCGCGCGCAACCCGACCTTCGGCGAGATGTCGCGGCACGTCTCCGAGTGGAACGTATCCGCCCGCCACGAGGGCATCTCGGGCCTGCTCATGGCGCCGTGGCTGGTGTCCCTCTTCGCCGAGGCGGTCGAGGCGGGCGTCGACCGAACCAACATCTGGAGCGTTCAGCAGAACAACCCCACGCGTCTCTCGACGACCACGGGCCATGCCGGCGAGACCTACGGCGGCCTCACCGTGGCGGGCGAGACCCTGCGGATCATGAACGAGGAACTCTTGGGGCTCCAGGTGCTGGATCTGCGGGCGGCCTCCGGCAGGACGATGGTCGAGGCCTTCGGCAGCGACTCCCGCACGGTGATCTTCATCTCGAACACCACCGGCTCGACCCTGACCGGCGACTTCGACATCTCCGATGTGGCGTCCGGCTACAGCCATGTCTGGGCGACGGAGATCGGCATGGCGGGAAGCGATCCGCTCGCGGACGGTGGCTGCGCGCGCACCCAATTCCTGACCGCCGGTCAGCTGATGGACGGAAACGTGCTGTCCCTCTCGCTCGGCGCCTACGAGACGATCTGCGTCGAAGTCACCCTCGACCGCTCCGGCGTCGAAATGAACGGACGCAGCCTGAACGACCGGCTCGTCGGCTCGTCGGCGGGCGACGTCATCCGCGGCGGCGGGGGCCATGACCGGCTGACCGGCGGCGCCGGCGCGGACCGGCTCCAGGGCGGCTCGGGCAACGACAAGCTCGCGGGCGGGTCGGGCAACGACGTGCTGAGCGGGGGAAGCGGCAACGATCGCCTGAGCGGAAACCTCGGCGCCGACCATCTCACCGGCGGCAGCGGGGCCGATGTCTTCGTCTTCGAAAGCCTGCGCGCCAGCTGTGGCGGCCGTTCCACCCGCGACACGATCACCGACTTTGCGCGGGGCACCGACCACATCAACCTCGCCGCCATCGACGCCGACACGGGTGTCCGTGGCAACCAGGCCTTCACCTTCATCGGCCGTGCCGCCTTCAGCGGCGAGGCGGGCGAGTTGCGCTGCCTCCGCCATGACGGCGGAACCCTGATCCAGGGCGACGTCAGCGGCGACGGACGCGCCGACCTCCGGATCTTCCTCGACGATCCCATGAGCCTCCGGGCAAGCGACTTCCTTCTCTGACAGCGGATGGCCGCAGCCGCCCGCCCGCGCCTCTCGCATGCGCGGGATCGTCCCCGATCAGCAAGCTGGCATCAAACCCGGACCGAACCTGCCGGTACCGGGGCAACCAAGGCGATGAGCGGCCGCCGACCGAGGCTCCCGCACCTGCGTGGGACCCGGTCGGCCTGAGGGGTGAGCCAGGCGAAGAAGGCCTCCACCAGCGGGCGGGACAGATCCTGACGGACGGTGCGCCGATCCTCGGGGCCGAGCCGGCGATCGCGTCACCTCGACGCGTCGGGATCGCTGCTTTCCCGACTGTCTGAAGTCTCGAGGTGGAGGGCGAAGCCGGTCGCGCCCGGTGCCCCCAGGTCGGCGCGGAGCTCGAGCTCCGGGATCAGGTAGTCCCCGCCGTTCTGACGGCGGAAGGGGATCGGCCGGAGGCTGTCGAGCATGCGTATCCGCTGGCGCAGGCCCTCGGCCACCTCGTCGAAACCGGCCTGGTCCAGCCGATCCGCGCGATAGACGACGAAGGGGGGCAGCACGTCGTATCCCGGGTAGTGCAGGATGCCGTGATGGATGGGGAACAGCAGATCCTCGATCGGGCCGTTGATGCCTCGCGCCGAATAGTGCGGCTCCCATCCTCCGGCGGTCACGATCAGCATCGCCCGCTTCCCGGCGAAGGTGCCCTCGCCATATCGGTCGCCCCAGCGGCGGTCGCTGTGCTCGCCCACCCCATAGGCAAAGCCATGGGCATAGACGCGGTCGATCCACCCTTTCAGGATCGCGGGCATGGTGAACCACCAGAGCGGAAACTGAAGGATCAGCAGGTCGGCCCGGCGCATCTTCTCCTGCTCGGCCGCCACATCCTCCGTCAGCGTGGCGGTCGCGACCGCCTGCCCCGAGGCGGACGGGACCCGCAGCCGCATGCCGGCATCGAGCGCGGGAAAATCGGCGCGATCCACCACGGCCTTCCAGCCCATGGCATGAAGGTCCGACAGTTCGACCGAATGGCCCTCGGCCGTCAGTTCCGCAATGGCCACATCGCGCAGGGCGGCACTGAGCGACCGGGGTTCGGGATGGGCATGGACGATGAGCACGTTCATGGGGGGCACCCTCCTGGCATCTGCCCGACGAAACTAGGCGCTGCCGAACTTCCGCGGTATGGAGGATGAATGGATAGGATTGTGCCGTAGGATGGATGGATCGGAGGTCACGCTCGACCGCATGCGCACGTTCGTGCGGGTGGCGGAGCGCGGATCCCTCTCGGCCGTCGCCCGCGACATGCGGATCGGTCAGTCCAGCGTCACCCGCCACCTGAACGAACTGGAACGGGCGCTGGGTGTCGCCCTCCTCAGCCGTACGACACGACGCGTGACCCTGACCGAGGAGGGCCATCACTATTACCTGCACGCCGTTCAGATCCTGCGGCTTGTCGAGGAAGCCGGAGACGAGGCACGCCGCGCAGGTGCCGCCTCCTCCGGCCTCGTGCGTCTCTCCTGCACGGCCGCCCTCGGCGTGCGCCACATCGGTCGGCTGATCCACAGGTTTCAGGACCGGCACCCCGATATCGAGGTGGATCTCGGCCTGACCGACGAGCGGATCGATCTGGTGCGCGAGGGCGTGGATCTGGCCATTCGCCTGGGCGCGCTGGCCGACAGTGGACTGAAGCTGCGCTCCCTCGGGAGGAGCCGGCGCATTCTGGTGGCCTCCCCCAGCTATCTCGAGCGTCGGGGCCGTCCCGAGACGCCGGCCGACCTCGAGCGGCATGAGGGCATCCGAATGTTCAACATTACTGGCAGCGAGAGGCTGACCCTCGAAGGACCTGACGGCGCGACCCATGTCGTTTCCTTCGGCGGGCGCCTGCGCGTCGATAATGGCCTCGCCGCGCGCGAGGCCTACCGGGCGGGGCGGGGCCTCGGTCCCGCCCATCTGTGGCTGGTGGACGATCTGCTGACCGACGGGCAGCTTGAACCGATCCTCCCGGACCATGCGCTCCCGTCGATCCCCCTGAGCCTGCTCATCGTTCCGGAGCGGGCACGGATTGCGCGCATCCGGCTCATGGTGGAGTTCCTGGCGAAGGAGTTCGCCGGCATTCCCGGCATCGAGAGAGACGCCTGGAGCCCGGGGTAAGCTTGCCTTCTCGACCTTGCTGATATACATTATCGAAAGTGTATCCACGCAGGAGGTCGGGATGCAGGTCGCAAAATGGGGCAATTCCCTCGCCGTCCGTTTGCCCGCGGAGCTTGTCCGGGAGCTCGGCCTCAAGGAAGGCGATCAGATCGACCTGGTCAAGGACGACGGCCAGGTCAGACTCCGTCGTCTGGCTCGTGCCGATGAGGTGCTTGCACATCTGCGCCGCTTCCGGGGCAAGCTGTCCTCTGCAGAACGCCTGAGCCGCGACGACACGCATGAGCGCTGAGTTCGCCGACACGAATGTCGTCCTCTATCTACTTGACAACGGATCGAAGGCAGATCGAGCCGAGGTCATCCTGGAGCAGGGGCCCCGGATCAGCATTCAGGTCTTGAACGAGACGCTCGTGAACTGCCGCCGCAAAGCCGGCCTCAGTTGGGAGGAGACGGAGGCGTTTCTCGAGGGCGTGCGCGCATTGTGTCCCGTCGAAGACCTGACCCTGCAGACCCATGACGTCGGCCGCGCCTTGGCGGAACGTTACGGCTTCTCGATCTACGACGCGATGATCGTGGCCAGCGCCCTGGTTGCGGGTTGTACCACGCTGTGGAGCGAGGACATGCAGGATGGCCTGCTTGTGGAAGACAGGCTGCGGATTGTGAACCCCTTTGCATGAGCGGACAGCTTCGATGCTTTCGCCCGGCGCGGGCCAATACCGTTGCGGGCAGAAAGCCATCGCGGACATGAGCGTTCACTGCGCGCAGGAGGCGGCTCTGCGTCCAGCGCCACGCTTCGGGCAGAACGCCGTTGATGATCCGAAGCACGTCCTCCCAGGCAATGTCGGGGCACAGGCGGTGGACATGGGGCAACCAGTCCCGCCCATGGCCTGCACGACCTGCTGAGCGGGGGAAGCGGCAACGATCGCCTCAGCGGAAACCTCGGCGCCGACCATCTCACCGGCGGCAGCGGGGCCGACGTCCTCGTCTTCGAAAGCCTGCGTGCCAGCTGTGGCGGCCGTTCCACCCGCGACACGATCACCGACCTTGCGCGGGGCACCGATCACATCAACCTTGCCGCCATCGACGCCGACACGGGTGTCCGGGGCAACCAGGCCTTCACCTTCATCGGTCGTGCCGCCTTCAGCGGCGAGGCGGGCGAGCTGCGCTCCCTCCGCCACGACGGCGGAACCCTGATCCAGGGCGACGTCAACGGCGACGGACGCGCCGACCTCCAGATCTTCCTCGACGATCCCATGAGCCTCCAGGCAAGCGACTTCTTCCTCTGACAGCGGATGGCCGCAGCCTCCCGCCCGCGCCTCTCGCATGCGCGGGTCCCGTCCCGATGAGCAAGCTGGCATCGGACCCATGCTCGGACCTGCCTGCGCCGCAGCAACCAGGGCGATGAGCGGCCGCCTACCGAGGCTCCCGCACCAGGCTTCGCGCTCTCGGCCTTCCTGTCGCGACCGGCCGCCACAAGTGCGCATCAGTCATCGGCATCGTCGTCATCATCCGCTCCGCCGAGAAAGCCGCCTGCCTTCTTCTTGAGGTAAGAATTCGCAACCGAGCCAATCTTCTTGCCCACATTCTTCACGGCGTCTGGAACATCAAGAAATGCCGCGACATCAGCGGCAAGCCGGTTAGCATCTCCTTCATCAAGCCCCTGCAACTCGGTTTGGAGCCTATCGGCGATGCGCCCCCTGAACTGATCTTCGTTGCGGTCCCGCAGAGACTTGTATTCAGACAGTCTGCCGTTCGTATAGGCGTGAACCGCAAGTTCAAGCAACACAAGGCGGTCCAGCTGGGCTCGGCCCTCGGAGGAAAACAACTGCCCAAGCTGTTCGTTATGTTTGCGGAGTGCGTCGAGTGCATCGTCGTCGGCCATGAAACCCCTCCGTGAAAGATGTCGACCCATCGAAGATGATCGTAACCGAGGTCCGCGCATCGCAACAGATTAAGCTGCCGCCTCCGCATTTTCCGGGTACATCCGGACAACTCCGATGACTGATGGCCGCGAGAGCCATCTGTCGATCGGGATAAGGAGAAACCTTCCGCTCACCGGCCGCGGGCCCCGCTCCGCGATCCGCCGGGCAGGGGAAGCGAGGGACCCGACAGGAGGCTCTCGGGCAGGAGGTCCGCCGTCAGCTTCGGCAGGATGCCGAGATCCGGCATGGGATGGCGCTCGACTCCGGCCAGCGCCCGGATCGTGCGGGAGATCTGGGCGTCGCTGTGGTGCGAGAAATCGAAGAGGCTGCAGAGGGCGTCGCGGACGAGACCCTCGGGCAGGCGGTCGTCGAGCAGCCCGTGACGGGCCTCCGCCGCCGCGCGGAAGGCCCGGATCTGGTCCGGAGCCTCGGGGCGGGCCAGCATCCGGTCGAGGCCGGGTCCGGCCATGGCGGCCAGGACCGAGGCGATGAAGGCGCGGGTTCCCGCGGCGCTCTCGAAGAGGCCCGCCCCCTTCAGCCGGGCGCGGTAGGCCTGGACGGTCTTGGCGGGGGTCTCATAATGGGTGAGGTGGCGGGCCGATCCGATGCATGCACGGACGAGATCGTCCCGGGCCTGGCCACGGGCCGCGAGCCCGCACCGCTCGACCTGCAGCAGCAGGACGATGCCGCGCAGGCTGCTCCGTGCGACAGGCCTGGCGTTGGGCGGATTGCTGTGGCTCGAAACCGTCCCGTCCGGCATCAGGGTCCGGCTCAGGGTGCGGATCCGCGGCAGCTGGCTGATGGCGCCAAGAAGCGCCCCGGAGGGCAGCAACCCGTCCTTCAGGCCCAGGACGAGGGAGGTCGCCCCCTGTTCGGGTTCCCCGACATGAAGCGCGTTCAGGAGCAACAGGAGCGCATCCGACAGCCCGTCCCCGAGGGCGGCGGTCCCCGACAGCAGGGCGCCCGGACATCCACCGGCCTCCGGCGCGTCCCGTCCCGCCGTGGCGCCGGATCCTTCCAAGGCGGAGGGCCGCCCGCCGCCATGGCCCTTCATCATCAGGAGCCGCCGTTCGGTGGAAGAGGCACCGGGAAAGGCGTGGCGGATCGACCCGCCCGCCGGGGAGCGGGGCTTCGGCGGCCTGTCGCCCTGCATCCCTCTTCTGGTCTCTTCCATCGCGGCCGTCCTCGTCCCGGGCGAGACCGGACATAGCGGTCAAACCGGCAGGGCGGGATCCCTGCAGAAGGATGGGCGCCCCCTCCCAGTGAGGGACCCGACCCGGGGATCCGTCTCCCCCGGTCCCCCCTCGGCCATGCGGTTTGCCGGTTTGCCGGTTTGTCTTTCCCTGGTTTCTGTTCTCTTCGACAACGTCTTCGAAAAAATTCAGAGCAGATTCAAACCGCGCAAACCGGTAAACCGGCGGATGGGGCTCCACGGCAGAGACCTGCTGCCGGGGGGGAAGGGCCGCAGGCCGGGGTCGGCCCCTCCGCCCCTCGGGCCATGCGCTTTGCCGGTTTGCCGGTTTGTCTTCCCTTGGTTTTCTGTTCTCTTCGAGAACGTCTCGGAAAAATTCAGAGCAGATTCAAACCGCGCAAACCGGTAAACCGGCGAAAAGCGGGGGTGCAGAAGGCAGGGATCCGCTGCCGGGGAGGGCCGCAGGCCGGGGGTCGGCCCCTCCGCCCCCCTCCGGGCCATGCGCTTTGCCGGTTTGGCGGTTTGTCTTTCCCTGGTTTCCGTTCTTTTCGACAACGTCTCGAGAAGAAATCGGAGGAGCTTTCAAAGCGGCAAAGCGGCAAACCGGCGAAAGCGGGATGCAGAAGGCAGGGACCTGCTGCCGAGAAGGAGCCGCATGGCTGTCGAACTCCTGGAGAGAATGGTGCGGCGGCTAGGGGGCTCCGAACACGGACTTGCCGTGCCGGTCGAGCAGGCGCCCGACATCCGCGAGCATGTCAGGCAGGGGAATGCTCTTCTGCCGGGTCAGGACGATGTCCTTGCGCTCGAAGAGAGCGATGCAGGTCTCGTCGGGATTGTGGCGGGAGGAGAAGAGCAGCCCGTCAGGCGTCTCGGGATGGTCGAAGAGCGCATCCGCCCAGGCACCGCAGGGGTCGTAAGGGCCGGTGGCCAAGGCCGCGGTCGTGCCCAGGCGCGAGAGGTTTGCTCCTTGGGCGGCGACGAGCCGGAGCGGCCGGTTTGCCCTCAGGATCGACAGGCTCCGGACTGCGATCTCCCGATAGTCGACCGTCAGACGCTGCGGCTGCCGCAGCAGGGTTTCGACCAGGGCCGCATCCGGTCCTGGCGCCAGGTAGAGAACGCCGAACCGGCCGCCTGGGCTGTCGAAGCGGTAGACCGGAGGCAGGCCGGCCCCCGGGCCGTAGAAGACAGGATCGAGACCGGAACGATGAACCCGAAACAGATCCGCGTCCGATCCGATCTCCGTGATGGGCAGGCGACGCAAGGCGAGGTCGGCCGGCGGGAGCGGAGCCTCACCGGTCGGGCCACGAGGGGTCGTGCTCATGCGAAGCCGTTGCCCTCCGCCTGGGCAATGTGGCGTGCAACAGCCGCCGCGTCCCCTTCCTCGATGCACTGCAGCAACGTGCGGCCGCCGAGAGCGTCATCCGGGGCCAGCAGCATGTCGAGAATGACCCAGGGGTCGGTGTCGCCATGGGCCTGCAGCACCGCCTCGATGCCCGGAAGAACAGCGCCGCGGGCGAACTGAAAGGCCGGATAGAGCCAGTCGGAAGCCCTCCTGAGCGCGAGGATCCTGCTGGCAGAGCGGCGCTTGTCGATGGCCTGGCGCCGGATGCCGAGCAGGTCCTCCACCTGTGAACTCGTGAGCATCTCGCCGGCCATTGATGTCAGGCGGCGCTGATGCTCGATGGACCGACCGACCGCGCCAGCCATCGGATCCACTTCCCGGGAGGCTTCCGCCGTGCGCGGATCGCTCAGCGCACGGACGAGCGCGCCGAAATCCGACGGAGCGGCCAGTGTCGACACAAGCAGATCCGCGGGCATCGCACGCACGAGCCGGTGAACTTCACGCATGTAGCGCAGGAGAAGCGCCTTGTGCGCCGCCTGATCGAGAGGAACCCCCGAAGCAAGGTCGGCAACCTCGAAACTCGGGAAATCGTCCGACATCGCCTGGTGCATGACGGCTTCCGGCATCTCGGCCACGATACGGTGGATCCAGTCCTCGCTTTGCCGAATGAACTGCTCCTGGACCGGGCTCAGGGACGCCGCGCTCCTCGCCTGCCTCCCGGAGCCTGCATCATGCGTCTCGCGTGCAGATGGCGCCATGAAGGCCTCCTCCCGAGAAAGGTTGCGATGGTATCAATATGGCCTCTCTTCTGACGAAGGCAACGGCAGGCTTTCGAGAGCTTCACATCACCCGGGCGCAAGGTTGCCCGCGCGTCTGTCCAGCAACCGCCATGAACGGGCCTCGATCGTCCACAGCGCCCCGCGCCGGTTTCCGGCCTTGCGGAATGACTGCAGCATTGCCGGCAAGCACCGCTTCCAATTCCGCCGGTGAGACTTGGGGAAAGACGCCACGAGGTGCGTCCCGTTTCGGCCAGAGAGGAAATGGCCGAAACGGTGGCGCGCCTCAGCGGACGAGGCAGGACGTGATGGCGGAGGAATTCTTCAGCGGAACCGGGACGTCGGTGCCATCGCCGAAGCGGACGGACATGGCTCGACCCGAAGCGATGGCGGCGATCACGCGGTCATAGGCAGCACGCTGGGCAGGGCTATCCTTCCAGGAGGAGTGGAAGGCCATGCGCGTGGTGCCGCGGGTTGCATCGAAGGTGATCGGGGCATCGGTGAGGACCGTGCCATCGATCGTGATCCGGCCCGTTCCGGTGCCGACGTGGTTGCCCTTGAGGTCGATGTCGAGGGAGCTGCCGATGGTCGAGCAGCCGTAACCGATGCCGAAGTCGGCGTCGTGGTCGCCATAGCCGCCTTCGAACTGGGCCATCGGGGCGGTGGCGTGGAACCATTCCTCCCCGGCCTGAGCACCGGTGGCGAACGAGGCGATGCAGGGAGCGAAAAGGCAGGCGGTAAGTGTACGGAAACTACTCATGAAAATCTCCGGATATCGGTCGTTCTGTCGTCTGCCGCAGCCTGTGCGGCACAAGTCAGGCGGTCAGGCAGGGACCGGTTCGGGGAAGGTGAGGAGCAGGCACAGCCGGATCAAGACAGGCCCCTGCGGGAGAGGAGCGACAGGTCGCCGCACTGGTGGAATGCAGTCCGGATCGGCCATGCCGCAAAGGCCATCGGCCAGGAAAGCCCGTACCGGGATCGCAGGAGCTGCATCGCTTCCAAGTCTCTGCGCAGCGGTCGCACGCAACCGTTCTCGATCCTTCCTTGACGCCCCACGTGAATGAGCTGAGGACGTCCCCGTGCTGCCTTCCGTATCCACGACCGATCCGCGCGAGCGCGTCGGCGCGGCCTTCTGCGACACGTTCCGGGCAATGGCGGTGGCACCAACGAGAAGGATGGGCGCCCCCTCCCAGGAGGGACCCGATCCGGGAGATCCGTCTCCCCCGGTCCCCCCGGAGCCATGCGCTTTGCCGGTTTACCGGTTTGTCTTCCCCTGGTTTCTGTTCTCTTCGACAACGTCCCGAGAAGAAAAGGAGCGGATTTCAAAGCGGCAAACCGGCTTTCAGCCCCGCGCGGCGCGCGCCCAGCACATCTGCTCCCGCAAATCAAGCCTCTCTGTCCCGTCACTGACAGGGGCGAAGCGTTTCCGGATCCCGAGGAGCGTCCGGTGGACAATCGCAACCACCGAGGACGAGATGTTCCAGCTGACGAGACTGACGGCGACCCAGCCGGCCGAACAGGCAAAACGGTTCGAGCGCGAGGAGGGCAAGCTCAGGAAGACCACCTGCGCCGCCCTGATCCGGGGCCGCATCGAGACGATCACGCTCGAGCGTCCCGAAGATCTCATTCCGGTGCTCGCGGGCCTGACCACGGCGCAGTCCCTCGTCCTCGGCGTGCCCTGCGACGAGGCCGCCACGCGGATCGTCACCCGCAAGATGATGCTGACCCAGGGCCGCCCGGGCTCCATCGCCCGCACCACCGAGGGCTTCCACTATGCGGCCGCCGGGGGCTTCCTGCTCATCGACCACGACGGGCTGCCCGATGGCCGCTGCCTCACGCGCGAGGAGCTGCTCGAGCTGCTCTACGAGGCGGTGCCCGACCTCCGGGGCGTGAAGATCATCGCGCTCCCCTCCTCCTCCTCGCACATCTGCCGCACCGATACGGGGGAAGACCTGACCGGATCCCGCGGCCTCCATCTCCACATTCCGCTGCTCGATGCCCGCGACATCCCGCGGGTGGGGATGGTCATCGCCCTCCGGCTCTGGCTCGCGGGCCATGGTCATGTCCTTGTGGCGCGCAACGGCAACCGGCTCCTGCGCTGCCCCGTCGACACCTCGGTCTGGCAGCCGAACCGCATCGTCTTCGCGGCAGGAGCCATCTGCGGGCCGGGGCTCGAGCAGCGCCGCGGCCATCCGGTGCTGGTCAATCCGGAAGGTGCGGACGCCTGGGACAGCCGGGCGACGCTGCCCGACCCCGATGCGGCCACGGAGGAACTGGTCAAGGCGGCGCAGGAGCATGCCCGCGCCCAGGCCCGGCAGGCCGCGGAGGAGGCGCGCGAGACCTGGCTTGCGACGGAGCGTCCGGCCCTGCTGCGCAGGCTCGGGGCGGATCCCGTCGCCCGCGAGGAGGAGGAGGCGCTGATCCGGGCGGTCGAGAAGCACATCCTCGGCCCCGATCTCGTCCTCTTCGTGAAGCGCTCCGGCGAACCGAAGTTCTCGCCGGTCCCGGTCGCGGCGGTCCTCGCCGATCGCATCGGCTATCACCGCGCGATCACCCTCGATCCGGTCGAGCCCGACTACAATGGCCAGGCCGCCGTGGGATGCCTGTTTCTCGATGGCCGGACGCCGGTCCTGCATTCGATGGCGCATGGCGGGGCGACCTACCGGCTCGAGGCCGCCCTCCAGATCATCGAAGTCCATGCCGGCCAGATGCGGAAGGCGACCGAAGCCGTTCTCGCCTGCATGCGGGCCGACGGCCGCTTCTTCGATTATGGCAGCGCCCTCGTCACCGTCCATGCCGGCCGGCTGCAGGTCATCGACGAACACATGCTCGAGCTCATGCTCGGCGACCTGCGCTTCCTGAAGCCGGACCCCCGGGGTCAGCTGAAACCGATCGATCCGCCCGTGCGCCTGCTGCGGCAGATCCTGAGCCTCGGCACGCAGCGCAGGCTCAATCCGCTCACCGCCGTCCTCGACCGCCCGATCCTGAACGCCGAGGGCAGGCTCCTCGACCGGCCGGGCTATCATGCCGCGGAAGGACTCTATCTCGATTTCGAAGCCGAGGACTGGCCGGCGATCCCCGAGACCCTCTCCGAGGAGGAGGCCCGGGCGGCGCTCGACGTCATCTGGACCCCGTTCCGGCAGTATCCCCTCGTCGATGCCGCCTCGCGCGGCGCCCTTCTCGCAGGGATCCTGACGGCCATCCTGCGGCCGGTCCTGCGGACCGCGCCGATGCTCGTGAGCGACGCCCCGGTCATGGGAACCGGCAAGACCTCCGCGATGGAGACGGTGGCCAGCATCGGGGCCGGGCGGGCAGTCAGCGTCAGTGCGCCGATGCCGGAGAGCGATCCCGCAGAAATGCGCAAGCTCCTGACCAGCGCCGCGCTCGGATCCGAGGGAAGCCTCCTCTTCGACAACTGCACCGGCACCCTGTCCTCGGCGCCGCTGAGCGCCTTCCTGACCTCCGAGGCCTGGTCGGACCGGCTGCTCGGCGCCAACATCCTGCGCGACGGCCTTCCCACCCGGATCCTCGTCGGCGCCACCGGCACCAACATCGCGCTCGACGGCGAACTGCAGCGCCGGGCGCTGCGCTGGCGCCTCGATGCCCGGGCCGAACAGCCCGGCGAAAGGCGCTTCGACTTCTGCCCGAAGGAGCTCGCGCTCAAGATGCACAAGGACATCGTCTGCGCGGCGCTGGCCCTCCTGCGCGCGGCCCTGGCGGCGGATCTGCCGCAGCCCCCCTTCCGCTTCGCCTCCTTCACCGCCTGGGACCGGCTCGTCCGCACCACCCTGCGTCATGCCGAGGCGCTCTCGGGCGGGCACTTCGCCGACCCGGTGCCGGGAACGGTGCGTGCGCTGCGCGAGACCGACGACACGATCCATCTCCACGACCTCCTCTGCGCCCTCCGGGAGCCCTTCGGGGCGCTCCCCTTCTCGGCACGGGATCTTTACGAGGGGGTGGAGGCCAGCCCTGCCGGCCCTCTCGCCGACCTGATCGCCGGCCTCACCCAGCGATCCGAACGGCTCTCCTCGAAGAGCATCGGACGCTACCTGAGCCAGTACTGCGACCGCCCCTGTGGCGATCGCGTGCTGCGCGCCCGCCGCGGCGGCAAGGCCCTGACCTTCGTCGTGGCGGAGTGGATCCCGCCGGAGGGGTCGCCGGCCCCGCCCGCAGCCTCGGCCGAGCCTCCCCTGCCGCAGGACATCCTCGGGCTCGAGTTCACCTCGGAGGGCGAGCGATTCCGGGCCCTCGCCCTCGATCGCGGCCAGCCCCTCCCGGTCCTCGCCTGCTCCATCGCCCGGGGCACGAGCCGCCGCTTCCCCGAAACGGCGCTCCGCGAGGCCCTCGCGGAGGAGACGCGTGACCGGGCGGCGTGACGCCCCCGGCCGACCCGGCGCAATCCTGCACCCGCCCTGGCGGGATCGGGACAGGCGTCTCGGGGAAGAGGGAGGATCCGTGCGGGCGGACCGGATCCTCCGGCCGATGCCCGGACGAGCCGAAGCCGCCCCGATGGCAGGCAGCTGACCGGATTGTCCGCCGATGCCCGGACGCGCAAGCCAGGGCCGCGCGCGCCTGCGGGCGCACCCTCCTGTCAGCTGCGGTCAGGCCTGCGATGCCGGACGCCAGAAAGGCGGAAACGAGGCGCCATCAGGCGTAAAGGCAGTGACCATCCGGCGAATGAGCCCGCCCTTGATCCGGAAAGGCTGTCGGGCAATCCTGATGTCGCGACCGATTTGCAAGGAATTCCTGCATGTTCATCGACGATTTCAGGACGAATGACCTGGTCTATTTCAACGACGACTTCGGCATTGCCATCGACATCGACCGCAGGCGGCTGCTGATCTTCGAGAAGAACGTCCTTCAGAGGGAAAGGTCAGGCTGGGCGCATGAGGACATGCCGCTGTCGGATTTCCTGGGAGCAAGGGAGCAGGTGATGGAAGCCGGCCGCTTCCTGTCAGGCGGAACCCGTCATGTCGGCCTGACCGGCGCCGCGGAAGCCATCGGCGGCGGCCTTGCGGCCTCCGTGGAGAATGCGCGCGCCAGGGCCAGGGCCCGGGAGGAAACCGGCATCGAGTTGCAGTTCCGCTCGGTGTCCCGACCCATCCTGTTTCTCAAGGTGGAGTTTGCCGACGTCCGGGCCCGGTTGTTCGAAGCGCTGCGCCAGGTTCTGGAAGACGGCGAGATGAAGGAGGCCTACCGCGTGATCCCGAGAGCCGTGGACAGGGCCTACCACAGGCCCACACAGGCGGAGATGGCCGAAGGAGAGGCCGCAAACCTGCGGTGGAGCGACCTCCCCGCCGCCGCATTTCTGGCCCTGCTCTTCGTGGGCCTGCTCTACACCTTCGCGGAAGCGGCATTGCCGCTCTGGCTGCACACCGACACGAGCCTGGTTCTCTTCCACGTCCCGCTCGGACTTCTTCTCTCCTACCTCGCCCTCCGGAGGATCAAGCGAAGCCTCCATCGCTGGCGGCATCGCAGATCCGCCTGACCCAGTCAGGAGCGGCCCGAAGCCGTTTCCCACCCCCTCTGCGCGGGAGGAGAGGCGATCGGGGAGGTTCGCCGCGATGGCCGGGAGGCACCGGCTGCGACCCCCCGTAGCCCCAGGCGAGATCCCGGACGAACGGGCTTCGCGAGGTATCGCGGGCGGGGCGGCCGTCATCCCGAACCCGGCACATGTCGCGGTTCCCGGGCGACGGGCGCGCCGGCCCCGGGAGTTCGGCCGCCGAGGGGTCCGGAGGGGTGACGGAAGGATGGGGATGATCTATTTCGAGAGTTATTGCAGATAGTTATTGAGGCGACGGGGCCTCGGCGCTACATTCACCTCATCCACCGCCGGACAGGCGGAGGAAGCGCGAGAGAAGAGGCTTGTCCTCGTACCCCCTGAGGGATTGCGAATGGGAGAGGCAACTCTTCGGATTTCGTCTTCTCTCGCGCACTCCAGCCAGTTCCCTGCAAACGGCGCACCAGCCTCCGGCCCATGCCGCCGCAGGTCCCCTGGCTGATCCCGCAGCCGTCATGCCACCCGGCATGAGCAGCCGGGACCGTCTCCTGTCAGCCGACATGAGGAACTGCCCCCCTTGTCGAGAAAGGGACATGACGATGAGGGATGACATCAGGTCGCGCGCTGCGCCGCACTTTCAGTTCAGGCGACGGATCTGAGGCAATTCCCCTCTTCGCCGGACCTGCGTGTCACCCGCGCGCTCGGACCCCTTCCTGATGGCGCCGCCGCGCCGGAGCGACCGTCCGCTCCTCCACCATCATCGGAGGCAGGTGCCATTCACCGCGCGCCGGCACGGTCGTAGCGATAACCATAGGCGTCCCGGCGCCGGCGCGGCCGGTAGGCGTTCAGCACCACGCCCGCAAGGCTCACCCCGGCCCCCCGCAGCCGCTGGAGCATCACGTCGATCTCCTCGGTCTCGGTGACCTCGTGGCGCAGGACGGCCAGCGTCGCGCCCACCGCGCGGCCGATCACCGCCGGATCGGTGACCGCAAGCGCCGGAGGCGTGTCGAAGATCACGAGATCGAGGAGCCCCGTCCGCGCTCGGCAATCACGAGCCGGTCCCGGAGCGCATCGGCTGCGTCGATCGCATCCTGCCGGCGGAGCACGAACTGCCGCCCCGGCGCCCCCTCGAGCGCGCCGATCCGCAGGCCGAAGCCGAGTTCCGGCAGCGCGACCGGAACGCCCGCTTCTCCCTCCGTGACGCTGCCGTCCGGCAGGACGAGCGTGAAATGCCCCTCCCCCGCCGCCGTCAGCCGGATCTCCGCGCCGATCCACTCGGGCGGCACCTCGAGCATGTCGAGCCGGATCCGGGCATCCCCCCGGTCATAGGCGCGCGGGGCCCCGAGATCGGGCAACGGAAGCCGTCCAGCCGCCAGGGCCGGACCCAGCACGGGTGCGCGCAGCGGCACCGCCTGTCGGTCGAGCCGGGCGGCCGCCACCGCGGCGCCCAGCACGCGATGCGAGCGCAGGATCTCGATCTCCGTGGCAAGCTGCGGCTCCGTCCCGGTCAGGTCGGAGAGACCCTTCGGCAGGGCCTGCGCTGCCCCCTTCTCCTCGAGCTGCAAAAGCGCCTCGGCCCGGAAGACGGGCGGCGTGTTCGCCAGATGGGCCAGCGCCAGGAGCCCCGCCGCCGCCGTGACGGCCGCGATCCGGAACCGGCCGGCCCAGAGTTCGGCCAGGAGCCGGCCGAGGTCGATCTCCTCCTCGTCGGGGCAGTCCCGAAGCGCCTCCGCAGTCATTCGCCCGTCCCTCCATGCCAGCTGCGCGGGCCC
>NZ_JBQPXH010000021.1:0-36988 GCF_052244495.1 Rhodobacter sp. NSM | reverse complement strand
CGCCTCCGACGCCCTAAATGGGCGACTATATAGCCATTTTCAACGATATTTACGCAAAATCATCTCTCAGTTAGCGGTTTCGGGCGGACCACGGCGCGGCTGGCCCCGTTGTCGTCGCACTGCTTTCTGTCCATGGCCGTAACATACATCGCCTGCTTCACGGTCTGCACGGACGGACCATCGCGTTGAACACGCTGCTCGTGCTGGTCTGATGTTCGGCATCCCCCTGCACGAGGCCGCGACAGCCACGATCCGCGGGCGCGAACGGCTGCGCGCGGGCGAGCGGCGGGCGCTGTCGCTTTCATTCTGTTGCAACGACATCGGCATCATTCCCGCGCTCGGCGCCCAGCCGTGGTGCGACCTTGACCATACGCGTCAGGCCTGGAGCAGCCACCTCGCCCATGCGCGCGGCGGCGAGTTCGGCCAGGCCGTGCAGCGCAGCATGATGGTGCTCCGGCTTCTCAACTTCAGCCCCTCGGGCGCGGTGCTGGCTGCGCCCACGGCAGGGCTGCCGGAGGCGGTCGGCGCCGGCCGCAACTGGGACTATCGCTTCTGCTGGCTGAGGGACGCGTCGTTCATCCTGCGCGCCTTCCTCGACCTCGGCTCGCGCGACGAAGCCGAGGCCTTCTTCCGGTGGATGATCCACGCCACCCGGCTCGACGCGCCGAACCTGCGCGTCCTCTACGATCTGTTCGGCCGTCGCAACGCGGGCGAGCGCCGCGTCGACAGCCTCGAGGGCTGGCGTGGTTCGAACCCCGTCACCATCGGCAACCGCGCCCAGAGCCAGCTTCAGCTCGACGTCCGTGGCGAGGTGCTCGCCTCGGCGCTCCACTACGTGCGGGAGGGGGGAACGTTCGGACCCTCGACCCGGAGCCGGTTGCTGGAACTGGCCGATGCGGTCTGTGCGGAGTGGACGCTGCCCGACAACTCGCTCTGGGAGTTCCGGACCGGACGGCGGCATCACACCCACTCCAAGGTCATGTGCTGGGCGGCGCTCGATGCGACCGTGCGGCTCTGCCGCCGGGGAGTGCTGGAGGCGGATCCGGCCCGCTATGCCATCGAGCGCGACGCGATCCGCGAGACGGTGCTGCGCCACGCCATCGACCCCCGACGCGGCTGTCTCACGGCTGCCTTCGGAGCGGCGCACATGGACGCGGCGCTGCTGCTTCTGCCGCGGGTCGGGTTCCTAGCGGCCGACGACCCGCGAATGGTGGCGACCTTCGAGGCGGTGGAGCGCGACCTTGGCCACGGCGCACGGATGCTTCGCTACCCGCACGGGTCCGACGGCTTGCCCGGCCGCGAGGGAACATTCGTCGCCTGCGGCTTCTGGGCGGTGGATTACCTCGCGCGGGCGGGCCGGATCGACGAGGCGCGGGAACGTATGCGGGCGCTCGTGGCGGATGCAAACGATCTCGGCCTGATGTCAGAAGAGACCGATGCCGGCGACGGCACGATGCTCGGCAACTTCCCTCAGGCGTTCTCGCACGCGGGCCTCGTGGGTGCGGCAATGGCGATAGAGGAGGCAGACGGCGGACGGCGGCCTCGCGGGGAAATGGACCCGGAAGATGACGACCAGGCCATGGAGCGCGCGCTGTGATCGGCGCGTGGCACGACATCGGCCAGAACGCGACCGCCATCGCCGTCTGGGGCCTGCTCGCAAGCGCCGCGATGACGACCGTGCAGGATGGGATGCGGATGGCGGGCCTGTCCCGCATGAGCCTGCCGCTGCTCTTCGGGGCGGCGTTCAGCCTGCAGCGCGACCGCGCGATGATGCTGGGCTATGTGCTCTACATCCTCGGGGGCTGGGCCTTCGCCCTCCTCTACGCGCTGGCGGTGGAACTGGTCGGCCAGTCCGCATTCTGGACCTCGACGGCGCTCGGCCTTGCACATGGGGTGTTCCTTGCCACGGTGTTCCTGCCGGCACTGCCGCATTTCCACCCCAACGTCGCATCAAGCTACGACGGTCCGGATGCCCTCTCCCGCCTCGAGCCCCCGGGCGCATTCGGGCTGAATTACGGCCGCATGACGCCGCTGAGCGCGGTGCTCGGGCAAACGGTCTACGGCCTGGTGTTCGGCATGGGGTACGGCTTCTGAGACAGGCTTCCGGCTATGATCGCGTCCCGACCGGAACCCGCCGCATGAAATTCGGGTGAAGTTGACCCGGTATCCCGAGACGTTGTCGCGGGGCCCCTGTCCATCGGTCGATGCCAGGGCATGAGAACCGAAAGGTCCGGCCAAGCGTGCGGCCCAGCCGGTCGAGTTTCCAGACCACGAGCACGTCCTCCGGCCGCAGGGCACGCAGGCAGGCCTCGAGCCCCGGCCGATCGTCCCGCACGCCCGAAGCACGGTCCTCGGCGGACGCGGCCCCTCAGAAGGGATCTTCCACCTGAACCCCGGTCGGGCGGAAGTCGTCGACATTGCCGGTCACGACCACGGCCCCACGGGCCAGCGCCGTGGCGGCGATCATCAGGTCAGCGCCGTTGTGACCGAGGCGGCAGGAGAGCCGCCCCCAGATCCGGGCGTCCTCGGCGGCGAAGGGAAGGATGCGATCCGAGAAGAGCCGCACCGTCCGGTCGAGCCAAGCCTGAAGGTCGGCCGCGAAGGCCGGGTTGCGCTGATCCTGGCGGGCAATGCCGCGCTCGATCTCACCCAGGGTGATGACGCTCAGGAACAGGTCGGCCTCGTTGCGCTTTGCCAGCCAAGCTGCAACCTGGGGCGCCCGATCGGGACGACGAACCGCCGAGATCACGTTGGTGTCGAGCAGATACATCAGAAGTCAACGTCGCGCGGCTTCACCTCGATACGCTCCCCTGCCTCGCCCGGGAAGGCCAGCAGATGCTCGGCGAAGCTGCCGCGGCCATCTCGTGCGCCCGACAGCAGCCGGTGGTATTCGTCGAGAGACAGGACGACAACCGCCGGCCGTCCCCGGCGCGACACCTCCTGCGGCACGCCGGCAAGGGCAGCCTCGACCACTGCGCTGAACCTGTTCTTTGCGTCCTGAAGCGTCCACATGAAAACTGCTCACCTAGCTAGACTTCTGTCTAGATAGGAAGCTCTGCTCGGTTCCGTCAATACCAAGGGCCCGCCTGTCAACCGCCGCACCCCCCATCCGATATGCGCCAGCGCCGTCGCGTCGTCATGCACGCCCGACAGGCGCAGTGCGGTCCAGAGCGCAAGACGATCCGGCCCGATCCGGTCACCCGCGAACCAATTCAGGTCTGCCCCCTCGATCAGGGCGAGCCTGTGCCGCCAGCACTCTGGCCCGCACTTCAGCCGTTCGTTCAGCGCGCCGAACCGACCCGCAACGCGGGCGAGCCGTGCGGCAGCCCCGCCTCTGCCTTCCGCCAGTCGTCGAGAACCGCGGTCTCCCAGGGTTCCGCCCTTGGCCCAGAGGGGAGATCGTCGGGCTCCGTTTCGATCGAACTGGGCAGGAACCACAGATCGTCTTCGGATGTCTCCTCAACCACTCCGACAGCAGACGGAAGACTGCCGTAATTATCATGAAATACAGGTGCTTTAAGCTTTTTATGTGCAAAATACAGCACTTTTGCACGTTACCCAATGGTTTTGCCGGCGTGCCTCTACACGCTTTCTATAGCACGCGCGCGGCCGCCTGCGAGACATCTCTGATCGTATTCAGGCTCAGGAAACCAAGGGTGTTCCGTTGAACAGCACCACAGAGAGAGCGCTTGCATCCGTTTGCAATCGGTCGTTTACTCACCACATCCCAAACCGCAAAACGGCCCCCGAACCGCCCCATGCCCCTCATCGGCTATGCCCGCGTCTCCACCGAGGACCAGACCCCCCTCCCCCAGACCCAGGCCCTGAAGGCCGCGGGCTGCGCCGAGATCCACGAGGAGCAGGCCTCCGGCGGCAATCGCGCCCGCCCCGTCCTCGCCCGCGTGCTGGAACGGATCGGCCGCGGCGACACCCTCGTCGTCGTCCGCATCGACCGCCTCGCACGCTCGCTCTCCCATCTCCTCGAGGTGATCGAGCGGCTCGAGGCGCGGGGCGCCTTCTTCCGCTCGCTGGAGGATCCGATCGACACCGCCTCCCCGCAGGGCAAGTTCACCCTCCAGGTCCTCGGCGCCGCCGCCGAGTTCGAGCGCGCCCTGATCCGCGAACGCACGAAGGCAGGCCTCGCCAGCGCCCGCACGCAAGGCCGCGTCGGCGGCAATCCGGGCCTCCGTGCCCGCGATCCCGCCGCCCTGCGCAAGGTCCGCCTCGCCCGCGCCGAGGGCTACATGGACCGGCTGGGTGAGACCGCGCAGGATTGGGTGCCCCACGTCCGCCGCCTGCGCCCCGCCATGGCCTGGGAAGACGTGCTGCGCATCGTCAACGCCCCCCTGCCCCCGGATCGGCGCTGGACCCAAAGCCGCCTCCTGCGCGCCGTCAACGCCTATGTCCGCGACGGCTTCCTCCCCGCAACCGTCCTCGGACGCGCCGGCCGGCGCGAAACCGACGACCGCCTGCCCGCCATCGTCGCCGCCATCAGGGGCGCCGATCCCGACATCACCCTGCAGGCGATCTGCACCCGCCTCGAGGCCATGCGCGAGCGAACCCCGCGAGGACGGACAAGCTGGCAGCCGTCGTCGGTCAGGATGCTCCTGGAACGCGCAAGGAAGCTGGGGATGCTCTAAGAACGTCGCAATACGCCGCTTCAGCACTGCATTGGCGCTGAAAGGTCGGAACTAGGCCGTTCGAGTCTGCGACCACGTTCAAGCACATCTGTCGTTGATGACCTTCCGCAGTGCGCCGTCAACACGTAGACGATCAGAAACTCTTCCCGTCGGGGGGCGCAGCCTCAGCTGCCTTGTTGGTGCGGCTGGCGCTGCCAGGTCAACCTGAGGAGATCGGGCCGCGACGGCTGGCTGCGCAAGCTGTGATGACCGTCCAGCCACCCTTTCCGTTCACAGGACAGGTGCCCGAAAGGATGCTATGGTCGCGATGGGCTGTTACCGGCCGGTAATTGGTGCCGGTTACCGATCGGTAACCGGCACCGGACAACGTCAATCCTTGCGAGACAAGGCGTCCTGGAAGGCCCGGACCGCGCGCTCAAGAACCCGGCGCTCGATACCGGAATAGTCGCAAGCTGCACGGATCCGAAACTCGCCATTCCGAGCGGTCACCTTGGTGTCTCCTACCCGGAACTCATACTTCTGCCGCGCGGTGGGCGCGGCTTCAGCCACCACCTGAACCGCCCGCTTAGCACCTCGCAGCAGTTCCCGCAGCATCTCGTTCTGCTCATTGGCGGACGCACAGGCCGAAAGCCGAGCGAGTGGGATCTCCAATCCTTCATCCAACTTGCGCGCGATCTCCACGCCGAGGTCGCGCGGAATGGCCCGAGGGAATGGGAGATCCTTGCCCAAGACCGTCATCAAAGCGACGAAGGAGCGGATGTAGGAGCGCTTCACCTTGTGGAGCGAGCGGTAGAGCCTTGCCACGGCCGCATCCGCATCACCCACCCCGGCCTGCGGATCAGCGGCTAGCGCGATGGCAATCTGCGCCATCTCGGCGAAGCTCAGATCCTGGCGGATGACGTTCTCCTCCACCATGTCGACGTAGAGGTCAGCGCGGTCGGCGTCCGCGAGCGTCACGCGCGCAATGGCACAGGAGAAGCGATCCTCCTCGGTCTCGGCATGCAGCTGGCGCAGCGCCGTCAGTCGGCGCCACCCCTTCTTGAGCTGGTAGCGCCCCGACGCGGCAAGGAAGACCTCGATCGGCTCGCGCTGTCCGCGTTCGCGGATTGACGCCTTCAGCTCATCCATCTCGTCGCTTTCGGCAATTCCTTCAAGATCCAGCCGGTCGCGAGGCAGTTGGTCGACGTCGATCTCACTTACCGGAAGCCGTACCAGAACCCGACCCTCGTCGCGCGCCGACCGGAACTCCCGTGCGTCAGCCGCATTCTGCCGTCGCTGCTCGACCAATGCATCGCTCGCTTCTTGCGCACTCGCAGCGCTCTCCCGCACGGCCACGCCCATCGGACCAGGATCGCGGCCGCGGCGGCTCCCGCCAGTCGACGGGCCCTCGACAGGTCCGATGCCGAATCTGTTGCCCTTGACCATCACGCCGCCTCCTGCATGCCGTTGCGTTCTTTCCAAGCCTTCAGGACCGTCTCCTTGAACTCTGCGTAGGCGCTGTCGAAGGACTGCCGGGCTCGCTTCCAGGTCTCGCGGGTCATCTCCCGGTAATCCTGCTCGTAGACCGACATCTGGAACCGGCCCGACTGCTCGACCGCGCGGGTCATCTCGATCGGGTGTCGGCAGACGTCGGCGCCGAAGACGTTCCGGAACGCCTCGAGCATCGCGACATGGAGCGGATTCGACGCCTCGAACCGGGTCATCAGGACACGAATATCAAGGAACCGCTTCGGTAGCTGGATGCCGGCATCGGCCGCGATGCGTTCGAAGCCGACCGAGATTTCCTGCAACGCGTCCCCCAACTGCCCGAGGAAGGAGGTCGTGGAGTCGTACTCCCAATACCCCGGACCGGAGGGGATGTAGAGCACGTCCGCCGCGAAGGCTGCATTGAGCGACTGGTAGCCGATGGCCGGCGGGCAATCGAAGATCACGAGGTCGTACTGGTCGTCGGGCAGTTCGTCGAGGTAGCGCGCGACGCAGCCGAAGAACGACCACGCCTTATGCAGCGACCGATACTGCGCCGAGGCGAACTCGACGAAGGCCGCATTGGCGCAGGACGGGATGATGTCGATGGTCGGCCAGGCCGTGCGCTGGATGAAGTCTTGTACACGCATCGTGCCAATTTCCTGGACGTCCTTCGGCAACTCGTCCGCGGCAGGGTAGGGGCAGTCCGCGGGGTCGTCATAGGCCTCCATGATCCTATCAGACTCCTTGCAGAGGTCACGGCACATGATGCCCCAGACCGTGTCCCACTCCTTGACCTCCACCAAACCCATCGAATGCGTCAGGGTCGCCTGCGGGTCGAAATCGACGACCAGAACGCGGTAGCCGTCAAGGGCTGCGGCGTTCGCAAGATGTTGGGCCACCACGGTCTTGCCGACGCCGCCCTTGAAGTTCGACACAGCCACCCGCAGCGCGCGCCCCTTGGGGCGCTCGGGCAGCAGCTTCTTCCCGCGGAAGCGCACACGGCGCCGGAGTTCGTTGATCTCGACCAGAGTGAACCACCGCTGGCGGCCCTCTTCCTCCACCACACCCTGCGGCAGCGAGGGATCCTCGGCCAACTTCTTGCGGAGCGTGTCGGCGGGGACCTCGAACATGAAGCTCGAAATCTCCCAGATCGAGAAGGGCCGCAGTTGCTTGGTCTCGGAAGGCGAGAAGGTCGCCTTGCGCACCGCCGCCTGCTGCACCAGGCTCCGCTCGTTCATGTCCTGCAGATAGCTGAAGTCGCGCATCTCATTACTCGCGTTTTTGTACTCGTGATGCAGAATAGCGCGAAACTTGCCATTGGCCAATTCTCGAGACTCCAATTATCGCGTTTCTGAAGCTGATGTGGCCAAAGAGCGTCTATCGCGCCGGGCTCCCAGCCAATACGGTGACACCGGCGCAAACATTAAAGCCCAAACGGTGACATCCCGCGCCCAAAAGGGTGACACCCAAGATGGCCCGCAATACCAGTAAGGTCCTGACCTACATTATTCTCGAAGAACCACGGTAATCCCGTCTTACGAACCGGGTTGACAAAGAACGCGAGAATGGCACAGTGAACGCCAGAGGAATCGGCAGATCAAGCCGACCGGGCAGTGAAGGCACACTATGCAGAATGCGCGGCTTACGGGTCCCGGTGCGGGGGCCGAGAAATATGACATCCTCACAGCTTTGGCTGTCAAAGGTCTGGCTTCGAGCGGCACACTCCAAACGTCGATCCTTCGACTCGTCGCCTTAGTGACTGCGCGCTACAATTGGATAAGCGGCGAGATGGCGATCGGCCAGCGCGAAATGGCCGCGCTCTGGTCGGTCGATGAACGCACCGCAAAGCGGGAAACCCGCCGGTTGATCGACACCGGCTTTCTGGTGCTCAAGTACAGAGGCGTAAAGGGCAGGGTGGCAGTCTACTCGCTGGACATTTCAGCGATCTATTCATCCACCGTGGATGAATGGGAAAAGGTAGGCTCGGATTTCGCGGCGCGCATGACCGGCAGGTATGGACTATCGGGGCAAGCCGTCGCCACTCCGGCCGCGGCGACGGCTCACGTTGTGCATGTCGACTTCACATCAGGAACCCGTGCCGGGGCTTTCAGCCCGTGGGAACGAATGTTGCGGCTGCTGGAAGATGCACACCCTGCTCATTTCACATCATGGTACGCGCGCCTCACCCTCCTCAGGGCGGAGCATGGTGTCGTGACGCTTTGTGCTCCTTCGCGATTCGCGGCACAATATGTCGACACGCATCTGCGGCGGGAGATCGAGCATCCGCTTCGTGTTTGCTTCGGGCCGGATGCGCGGTGCGAAATCGTGTCGGCAGTTTGAGGCGGGGCAGGGGTCGTGGCTGCTGATTTCCACCCGGAGCTGCAACCGATTTTTCATGGTCGTATCGCGGTCGCGTGGAAATTCCTTGGCTACGTACTCCGGGCATGGCGAGGGTCGGTTCCTCAGGCCGCGCGATCAAGAGGCATCGGGTCGAGAGGCTGGGTCAGCTTCTCCAAGTCGTCGACCTTTTCCATCTGGATCTGGCCGAATGCCAGCACCGCCAGAGCAGCATCGGCACGATCTCGGCGCTAGGCAGTACGGTCCAGGTCTTGAACCTGGTGGCGGAACACCTCGTTGAGCGGCTCGATGGAGTCGCTCGTGCCCGCTGATCTCCATTGCCAAGGTTCGAGACAGGCAAAGCTGTAACGTCGGGCAGCAGATCCTCGGCAAAACTCACGACTAAGGCGTCCGCCTCAGCCTTCAGCGCCGCTGTGAGCAAGTGCCGCACACCCTCGCGCGCGATATTTATAAGTCGGTCAAGGACGGACCCGCGCTGGTGGAACGGGATGATCATGGTATCCTCCGACACAGGCGTAGCGCTCCGTCTGAAGAGAGCTATGGTTGATTTTGGGTGACGGGCCTGATCAAGCGGCGCGGATCTCGCTGTCGCCTGTGGTGGCGACGCCGTTGGTGAATGTCACGAACTCGATGACGCGAGGCAAGTGGTTCGCGGCCTTGGGTCTGCGCCAAGTCTTCGTGGCGGCCCGGACCAGCTCGAAGACCGTCTTGAACGTCCGCAGGTGGCCCCAGCGGTCGGCCGGATAGTCGAAGAACGCCAGCAGGGCGTAGGTGTCCTTCGTCAGGCAGGTGACGCCGCGCGGGTATTTCGCGCCGTGTCTCTCGGTGAAAATTTCGATGGCCGTGGCCGCCGCGGCTCAGGTCTTGACGCGGCTGATCTCGGTGTTGGCGGCCACGACGGGCATGTTCCGCCCGCCCTCGCGCACCTTCAGATAGGTGGCGTCCAGCCAGACATAGGGCCATTCGCCGGTCAGCGTGCGGTTCAGGTACTCGCCGACCCGCTCGTCGATGTCCTTGCAGAGCTTGGAGACCGTGCTCTTCGAGATGCCGTTCAGCCCCATTGCATGCACCAGTTCATCGACACGCCGGGTCGAGACCCGGCTGATCCAAGCCTCCTGGATGACCGCCACCAGCGCCTGCTCCGAGGTCTTGCGGGCATCGAGGGCGCGGTCCCGATACCCGTTCCTCGAAGTCGTGCGTTCGCCGCTGCGCTCATGCCGGCCGGCGCCGCTCAGGCCTTCGACAGCGGCCTCCATGATCAGCTGCAGCACCGCTTCGGCGATTGAGCGCAGGAAGTCTCCCTGATCGTGCTTGGCCAGAAGCTCGGACGGGCCCATGTTCGTCTTGGTCATCGGGGTCTCCGTAAGGTCCGTGGTTGAAGTCGCCAAACTCCATCTCGATCCTACACCTCGATGGCCACCCGGGATCACATCGCTGGCGGCGATAAATTACACCAGTTCCTCGGACGCTAACAGTAAGCGGCGTCTCCTCCCCATTGAGGTTTCGCTTGCGCTCTCGCCCGGCGACGCCGGCGTCCGGTGGTTGTCTGAGCTCATATGAGCTCACTGGGTACTCACGAATGAGGTCATTTCACCGGTTGTGAGGGGGCCTTGGTGTTGGCCGCCGGGATGTAGGCCCAAGGCATCAGCGCGTCGATGTCCTTGTCGAGGTGGCCGTGGGCGAGCCGGGTGAACAGGTCGAGCAGGTAGGCGTAAGGCTCGACGCCGTTCATCTTGCAGGTGCCGATCAGGCTGGCGAAGCGTGCCCAGGACCGTCCGCCCTCGTCGTGGCCCGCGAAGAGCGCGTTGCGGCGGTTCATGGCCGGGCTGCGGATGGCGTTCTCGACCAGGTTGGAGTCGATGTCGAGGTGGCCATCCTCCAGAAAGAGCCGGAAGCCGTCCTGGCGGCGGAGCATGTAGGCCATGGCCTCGCCGAGGCCCGATTTGCGCGAGACCCGGGCGGCCTGGGCGGCCAGCCAGGCGAAGAAGGCGTCGACCAGCGGGCGGGAGCGTTCCTGCCTCACGGCCCGGCGATGGTCGGGAGCCGAGCCGCGGATGGCGTCTTCGACCTTGTAAAGCGCCGCGATGCGCAGGAGCGCCTCGTCGACGATGGGCGAGCCCTTCTTCGGCTTGGCATTGATCAGTTTTCTTCGACCGTGAGCCCAGCAGAACGCCAGCGCCAAAGGCTTGCCGCCCTTGCGGTCAGGTTTGGCCAGGTGGCTGTAGCCACCATAGGCGTCAACCTGAATGGTGCCGTCGAAGCCGTCGAGGATCTCGTCGGCGAACGTGCCACTGCGCCCGGGGCGGTAGTGGAAGACGACGCTAGGAGGCAGGGCACCTCCCCATCCCCGGTCATCCCGCAGCATGGCCCAGAGATAGCCGGTCCTGGTCTTGCCGCGCCCGGAATCCAGCACCGGCGCCGTGGTCTCGTCCATGTAGAGCCGAGAGCTGCCGGCCTTCAGCAACTCCGCCATCCTGTCGACCACAGGCGCGATCAGGGCACCGGTGCGCCCCATCCAGTCGGCCAGCACCGAGCGGTCGATCGGCACGCCAAGCCGCGCCATGACCACGGCCTGCCGGTTGAGCGGCATGTGCTCGGAATGCTTGGCCACGGCGACATGGGCAAGCAGCGCCTCGGCCGGCCAGCTGCCTTCCAGCAGATGCGCCGGAGTCTTGGCCTGGACGACGCCAATCCGCCCCTTCGGGCAGGCGTACTTCGGGCGGATCGTGACGATCACCTGGTACCGGGCGGGGATGATGTCGAGCCGCTCTGTGCGGTCCTCGCCGATCCGGACCATGTCCCCGCAGCCGCACGGGCAGGCGATGCTCTCGGGCTCGATCACCCGTTCGACCCGCGGCAGGTGGTCCGGCAGGGCACGGGCCCTGCGGGGCGCGCGGGGCTTCTTCTCCGCATCGGGAGCGCTGGCCGCGATCCTCTCCTCGACCGCGGCGATGCGCGCCTCGGTCTCGGCGATGGCGGTCTCCAGATCCTCGAGGGCCAGTTCCAGCTGGGCCGGATCAAGCTTCTCGGACTTCGGCCCGAACTTCGCCTGCCGGTACTGCGCGACCTGGCCCTCCAGCGTCCCGATCAGTTCCTTGAGCTCGGCAATGAAGGCGTCCTTCTCGGCCACAACCGCCTGCTCGTGCAGGCGCGCGGCACGCTCGACGGAGGCCTCGAACCGGGCCGCTTCCAGAGCCGCATGCTGGGCCTGGAAGGCCGTCACCACCTCGGGCGGAAGATCCGGAAACCGGCTGAGATCGAGGGGCTGCGACATGCGCCCTTCTACCCGATCCGAGCCGCGGACCCCAGTAAAACAAGGTCCGAAACGACCGCCTGAGTCACCCCGCCGCAGCCGGAGGCGCCACCCGTTGTGCCACCACCCGACGCCACTCCAGCCCTTCGAACAGAGCCTCGTACTGCGCCCGGGACAGCCGCATGATCCCGTCCTGAATCCTCGGCCAGGCGAAGTTTCCCTGCTCGAGCCGCTTGTAGATCAGCACCAGGCCGCTGCCGTCCCAGACCAAAATCTTCAGCCGGTCGCCCCGCTTCGAGCGGAAGATCACCGTCACGCCCGAATGCGGATTGAGCTTCAGCTCGTTCTGCACGATCAGCGCCAGCGCCTGATGGCCGCAGCGGAAGTCGACGGGCCGGGTCGCCACGACGATCGGCAGCCGCTGTCCGGCGATGATCATGGTGCCTCTCGCAGCGCCCGCACCAGCGCCGCCGCCCGTTCGGCCGGCACGTTACCCGGAACCCGCAGGACGACGACGCCGATCTCGATGGTGACCACGCCCGACAGGCCATCTAGCCCGGCGCCAACCTCCGGCTCCACCGTCAGGGGCACGAAGGCAGCCTCCACGCCCTCCACCGCGTCCTCGGGCAGAGCGAGCAGCCCCTTCCGGGCTTGCCGCCGCCAAGCCGAAAGCTGGTGCGCAAGCACCCCGTGCCGCCGCGCCACTTCTGCCACACGGACGCCCGGGCGGAAGCTCTCTGCCACGATCCGGCCGTCGAACCCTTCACCGCCATCCGGCATGGTCGCCTCCTTCTGAACCCTCAGAACGAGACTCGCCCCTCTCATCCCGATCCGGAACCCGGGAACTCAATGGGCCATAGGCGGCGCATACCGCTAACACGGCGATCGCGCGCGAAGTCGCGGCCTTCATGTGGGCATCGCCCGCCTTCCGGTCGCGGTCGCCCCGGCATGATCCGCTGGCCCGAGGCGGCGAGATGACGTTCCATCTGATTCTCTAATCGCGTTGGTCAAGGGTTGATCTCGCTGCGCTTCATTCTGCGTATTGGGCTCCGAGGTTCTCTCCGTGGCCACCGCGCGGGAGCCACATGTTGGCGTTGAGGGTCGGGTGGATCGAAGTGGTGTGCGCGGTCGGTGCCGCATACCCGGGAGCGATCTCACCCTCGCCGTGCGACCCGGCTGGAAGCACTCCGTTGCGCTGGCCGTCGGCTTCGTTCGGTTCGTTTTTCGTATGCCGCCGCCTCCTGGAAGGGCGTGTTGGTGCGCTACATGGCTTGCAGGGTGACCGCCAGTTTCAGGGTCAGCGCGACCTTGGCCTTACGCGGCCCGGTTCTCTCGGCAATCGCTTTGGCCCGATCCCGTAGGCGTGGGCCGCCTGGATGAGGTTGGCGCTAATCTGGTACATGCGCCGCGCATCGCGCCGCCCAAGAATGCCAGTGCGGATGTCCTGGCAGAGCTGCAGCTTGAACTGCGTCGAGTGCCGACGATAGGGACCTCGTGATGCAAGGTCTCTTGGAACTCTGAATTTCCCTCTTGTTCGCGCCCGCAGCATTTGCTATTGCTCAAGACTGAGCGATGTGGGTCTTTTTTCCCCTCACTTTGCGTCCAACAAGGCGCCCCATGGGCATTCCTTGTGCGGTAGCCTGAGAAAATCATAAAATGACCAGCAAACGCACCAAGCTGCAAGAGGACACGCATTTCCTCGTTCTTCGACTGCTGCAAGATAACCCTGAAATGTCCCAGCGGGAGCTGGCGGCAGCGGTCGGGGTCAGCGTTGGGGGCATGCACTACGTGCTGACCGCGATGATAGAGAAAGGCTTGGTTAAGTTGGGGAATTTCACGGCAGCCCAAGATAAGCGGCGATACGCGTACACCCTGACCCGCAAGGGGGTGGCAGAAAAGACGGCTATCACCCGAAGGTTCTTGGCTCGGAAAATGGAAGAATACAATGCCCTAAAGGCAGAGATCGATGTGTTGACGCAACAAATAGACATCGACGCCGAGTTGTCGCCGGATGGTCGCTGAGAGATTTGCATTATCGGGCGTTTGGCGTCGGGCGTTCAAAATAGAGAGAACAGACGCCTTGGAACATCGTAGAATCAGCAATTTACAGAACCAGTAATCCATCTCACATGAAAATTGCAATGATTGGAACGGGATACGTCGGGTTGATCTCGGACGTAGGCTCTTTGGACTCTGGTCATGAGGTGATCTATGTCGATAGGGGTCCTTGGAAAGTCGAGACATTGAACACAGGCGAAGTTCCGATCTGCGAGCCCGGGCTTGACGAGTTGGTGGTCGAGAATGTGAAAGCGGGTCGCCTGAGTTTCCTAGGCGATCTACGTGAGGCGATGGCCGGCGCTGATGCGGTTTTCATTGCGGTGGGCACGCCGACACGGCGCTGCGACGTCCCTGCCACCTCGGCGAACGCGATTTTGCTTCAGTCATTCGCGGGTTACATCCCCAATACCGACGTCCGCGACGGGGTGGCGGGGTCCGTGCGCTGGTACAGGGCGTGTTGCGGTGCCTGATCGCGCCGCGCTGACGCAACGCCTTTCGGCTCGCCTGTTCGGCGGCGCCTCTGGCGGGGTTTTCCGGGGCATGGCGACGCTGGCCTTGGGGAGCGGGATCGGGCGGGTCATCGGGATCGCAGCAATTCCGATCCTCACGCGGCTTTATACGCCCGAGGATTTCGGGGTTCTGGCGGTGTTCACGTCCCTTGTAATGATACTCGCACCGCTGGTCACCTTGCGCTATGTCTTGGCCTTGCCCCTGCCACGTCATGACGGCGCGGCTCTGAACTTGCTCGCTGTTTCAACCTGCTTAATGCTGATCCTTTCGGCGCTTGTCGCGATCATGCTTTGGCTTTGGGGCGAGGTGCTCCTATCAGTCGTGTCGATGGAGCCGCTGACCCCCTGGTGGTGGTTGATCGCTTTGGGAGTGCTTGGGACCGCAACATACGAAATGTTGACCATGTGGGCCACCCGAAAACGGGCCTACAAGATGATCGCGCAAACGAACGTAACCCAAAGCGCGGCGGGCGCGCTGGTCAAGATCGGGCTGGGGCTCATGTCGCTGCAACCGTTGGGCCTCATTTTGGGGCAGGTTGTGGCGCAGGCGGGCGGAATCGGGCGATTGCTGCGCGGCTCCTCTGCCGATTTCCGCGCCAACTGGCGCCATGTCAGCTCATCCCGCATACGAAGGGCCGCGTGGCAACACAGAGGGTTCCCGATCTGGCGCGTTCCGTCACAGTTTTTAATGGCGTTTTCTTTGCAGGCGCCCATGCTCTTCATGGCAGCGCTATATGAACCGCAGACGGCTGGGCAGTTCGGGCTGGCAGTCATGGCACTGGCCATGCCGGTGGATCTGCTCGGACAATCTGCCGGCAAGGCGCTGTACGGTGAGGCGGCACTCGCCATGAAAACCGACCCCAGCAAGATCACGCAGATGGCCCTTGAGGTTCAGTTCAGACTCTTCTTCATCGCGCTCGCTCCAGCCGCGATAATTTTCTTTTTCGGCGATAGCATCTTCCAAATTTGTTTTGGAGATGAATGGATAAGGGCTGGTTCATTCGCTTCTATGTTGTCGATCGCGATTATTTTTCAATTCACTTCTGCACCTTTAATGCAACTCATGAACCTGCTTCGGAAACAGTCGGCTTTCATGGCTATAAACGCGGTTCGCGCTATTGGTTTAACATTGATATTTTGGGTGTCAAGCGTGGATTCTTTGGAACCGCAGGGCGCAGTGAAGCTTTATTCGGTGTTCTCCGCTATATTTTATCTCGGTAGTTCACTTGTTGTTTTTCATGCTTTGAGAGTTTTTAGGGCCCAGACTCATTGATTTTCGGAGCCAGCACATGACGGTTGCTGCGAGGGCGATAGCGGAGAAGAAGGTTTCTGGTATCCGTCGTATCGGGTGGAAACGCGCCTCCAGTCCCTGAGGCGACCGAACATGATCTCGATGCGGATGCGGCGTTTGTACCGCCGCTTGTCTTATCTCACGGCCTTCTTGCACGATTTCCGGCCGGGGATGCAGACCTTCATCCCCCTGTCATTCAACGCTTCTCGCAGCCAGTCCGCATCGTTGCCCCGGTCCGCCTTCGGCAGGCTGCCCAGCAGCGCCGGTGTAGCCGCTGACCTGTCCAGGGGAACTGAAGAACCCGATCGGTTGACCCTTCGCATCGACGACGGCATGCAGTTTGGTGTTTATGCCCCGCTTGGGCCCGCCGATCTCGGGGTAGGATGTCGGTGTTCAACGAAGGAAGGAGAGCGAGACATGAGCATTGTGATCCTGGGGATTGATCTGGGCAAGAACAGCTGCAGCGTGGTTGGACTGGATGCAGCGGTAAGGTAGCCGTGAGACGGCGGATGCGTCGTGACGCGGTGATCACCTTCGCCGCGCGGTTGACCGGTGTTCGTCAACCTAGTTGACCCGGTCTCTCGTTTTCAGGCTGCCTATTCGCCTGGCCCGGCCATGGGGGAGCGCGGCCGGCATCATTAGCGGCTTAACCTGTGCAGATTCCGCTGGTGTCGATACACTGGCGACCATGCCTGCGGTCTGCCTCGGGGGCAGACGGAACCAGGGCTCCGCCCGTTCAGGGCTGAAAACGGTCCTCAGGACCGATTTCCGGGCGCCCTTCACCCTTGATCGACAGGCAGAACTGGATCGCCGCCTCCGAGAACACCGGCCGCCTCCGTGGTCTTCCTTGGCGTGGCGCGAGCCAAGCAATCTCACTGTCCAGCCAGATCAGCAGAGACCCACGCCTCCGGAGCGCCTGGTTGTAGGTGGACCAGTTCATCGTGCGATAGCGGCGGCGTGCAGGCTTCGTCATGCTACCCGTCTAACGCCATGGTTCCGTAATGCGAATCCTATCGGGCGGAAGTTCTGCAACAACGCCGGTCTGCCGCGGAACTTCGGGCCCAAGGTCGCCACCATATCGCGCGGCCGGTTCGAACATCGGATCCGCGAATTGGCGGCAGGCAATCCGATGCTGGAAGCGGCAACCGAACCCATGCTCCACTCGCGCTCAGCGCGGCGGCGAGAGCTTGCAGGCCTGGAACGCCAGGTCCGTCAACTCGCCCACGAAGATCCGGTCTGTCGTCGGCTGATGTCGAGGCCCGCGATCGGCGCTGACCTACCGATCCGCGGTCGATGATCCTGCTCGCTTCGCCTCGTCGAAGAAGGCTGGACCATGGGTCGGCCTGACGCCCTCTCGTACCCAGTCGGGCGAGCGCGACGTACCGGGCGGGATCACCAAGGCGGGCGACGCACGCTGTGCCAGGCGGCAACCGTCATGATGCATCGTGGACGGGCGAGCTGGCTGCGAACATAGGCGCCGTCGTGGTGCTAAGCGCGCGATGGTTGCGTTGGCACGGCGCATCGCCTTGATCCTGCACCGCATATGGAAGGATGACACCGACTTCCGCTTCAATACTTCGGTGCGTCATGCCGACTGAAGAAACAAGCTCCAGACTGCTGCCCGCCTAATCGCGGGCCCTCGAGGTCCCCACGGGACGCGGCTCCGGTGGTGCCGTGCTCAGGACTGATGCCGATCGCATCGAGCACGCCAATGAGATGGGCACATCGGAACTGCATTGAACCAGCATCATGTTGGCAGCCTTCGCTGCTGACCACGGACCGAAGCATGCACCCGGGTCGACCTCAGGCGAAAGCTGCAGAGAAGGAAAGCAGATCAAGGGTTAAAAGAACAAAACCGCAGGCGCAAAACGGCTTGACGGGGACAACCCCGTTTAAAGAGGTCCTGAGCCTGGCGCATGACATAAGGTATGCCTTAATCGGGTGAAGAAAATCCCCGTTCGCCGTCGAGATGATCCCGCAGCTCGTCGCCGCCCGGAGGCCGCGACAGCGACCGAGAAATCCCGGACGCCAACCCCATCCGGCTAAACGCGCGGGCGCGGTTAATAAGCCGGAGTAGAGGTTGCTCATCGGTCAGGTCCCCTTGCGATGCCTGAGTCACGCGAAACGACCAAAACAATGGGTCTGGAGCCTAAGAGATGAGCTTGAACAAAAATGGAAGACTCCGTCCACTCCGGGTTTTGCGCTCGTTGTTTCTTGGTCGGGTTTCGGGACGCATTCGTTGCCTCGTCGACGTTATGCAGCATGCAAGGAGTCGCGGTTATTTTTTGCGTGCACGCCTATGCTCTCGGTGGCTTGAGCGATATGGAGTTTATGTTTCGAACAGGGCAGTTATCGGTGATGGACTTCGGTTGCCTCATCCTACGTCGATTGTCATAGGTGCCGGGGTGAGGATCGGATCCAATGTTACGATCTACCAGTCGGTCACATGTGGTGGCCGCGTGGTCGGTGATTGGGAGCAAGGGAACTACCCAGAAATTTCGGATGGATGCGTGATTTTCTCGGGCTCGGCAATCATCGGAAAAGTCAAAGTGGGCCGAAATTGCGTAATCGGCGCCAACTCAGTCGTGTTGAGTGACATACCAGACAATGCAGTCGCGGTGGGTGCTCCGGCACGCGTAGTGAAACTTCTAGAGACAAAATGAAGAAGATTCCTAAGATGGCGAATACGATCAAGATCTCTACGTCACCCCCTCTGACTGGCTCAGTCACACTCGCGGGCGCCAAGAATTCAGCGTTGCGGTTACTGGCCGCCAGCCTTCTGACTTCCGGGCGAGTGTCGCTGACGCAGTATCCGGCCGGACTGCTGGATGCCCAAGTGCATGTCGACATGCTGAGAGTTCTGGGTAAACATGCGAGCGCAACCCGGGATCGTATTGAGATTGACGAGGCTTCTGCACTGGTACCGGTCCTGGACTGGACCGGGCGCTCGATCCGTAACACACTGCTCATTCTCGGGGCCCTGACTGCTCGGCTTGGCGCCGGACGTGTGCCGCTGCCCGGCGGATGCAAACTGGGAGACCGCAAGTACGACCTGCATGTCATGTTGCTTGAGCGCTTGGGCGCGCGCGTGTGGGACGAGGGCTATTATTTGTGTGCTGAAGCCACTGCCGGCGGTTTGGTGGGCGCGGATATTCACTTGCCGTTGCGGTCAACGGGAGCAACAGAGAATGCGATTATTTGCGGCACTTTGGCGAAGGGGATCACCCGCGTATGGAACCCGCATATTCGCCCAGAAATCTTGGACCTGATCGCACTTTTGAGCAAAATGGGCGCGCGGATCAGGGTTTTCGGTCAGGAGCATATTGAAATTACCGGTGTCGAGAGTCTGCACGGCGCCGAACATCGTGTGATCGCAGACAATATGGAAGCCGTGACTTGGCTCATTGGCGCGGTCATGACAGGCGGCGATGTCGAGATCGTCGGCTTTCCCTATGATGACCTAGAAGTGGTGATTGCGCATCTTAAAGCGGCTGGGGCCAGGTTGTATCGCAACGAGGACGCGCTGATTGTTCGCGGTGGGAAGTGCTATCCAATCGAAATCAGTACCGGACCGCATCCCGGCATCAATTCGGACGTTCAGCCTATCATGGCGGCTTGGGCTGCGCGGGCGCGAGGTGAATCGCGCATTGTCGATCTGCGTTTTCCCGGACGCTACGAATATGCCGAGGAGATGGCGCGCATGGGGGTGCGGCACGAAGTACGCGGCGACATGTTGGTCGTGCACGGGGAATCAGGCAAGCTACATGGAGCGAGCGTGCGCGCGCTGGATCTGCGGGCAGGTGCTTCCCTTGCTTTGTGTGGCTTGATTGCCGAGGGTGAGACGACGATCACTGATGCGTGGCAGATCGGCCGAGGCTACGTAGATTTTGTCGAAAAGCTTCAGACTTTGGGTGCAGTGGCCGAATGGGTAGATTAACTGACTCTGCCTTAGCCGAACTGGGCGCGCTCTGTCCTGGCGGCGTGTTTCACGACGTCGAACTGTCCGCGCTCAGCTGGTGGCAGATCGGCGGGCGAGCCGATCTAATGCTTCGCCCCTCTTCCGCCAACGAGATTGCGGCCTTGATGCGCTGGTTTGCGATGCGAGGAATACGGCCGCTTGTGATCGGCCAAGCCACCAACCTGCTGTTCGACGATGCCGGACTACGTGTTCCCTGTATCCAGATTGGCAAAAGTATGGCGGAGATCCGTATTGACGGGCCGGATGTCTATGCCGATGCGGGCATCTGGGTACCGGGACTAGCGCGCCGGCTGATGCAAGCCGGTCTTGGCGGTGCAGAGCATATCTGCGGCATCCCTGGAACTCTGGGTGGGCTGGTCTGCATGAATGGCGGCAGCCAGCGTAAGGGGATTGGCAGCCACATAGCCATGGTGGAAAGCGTCGATGCTGAGGGCACCATCCGGCAACGCAATGCCGACGTATGCGGATTCGCGTACCGCCAATCAATCTACCAAGAAAATCATGAGATCATCACTGGTACGGTTATGCGATTTGGATTTCGTCCCATCGGTGAAATCCGCGCCGAAATGTTAGATATCCTGGCAGACCGACGACGGAAATTTCCCAGAAAACAACCCAATTGCGGCTCGGTTTTCGTCAGCGATCCTGCGACTTACGCCCAACATGGCCCGCCAGGTGAGATCGTCGAAAAACTCGGCTTAAAGGGTCGTCGAAGCGGCGGTGCGCAGGTTTCGCCGTTACACGCAAATTTCATAGTCAATACAGGCGGCGCGCGCGCTAACGACGTACTGACTCTGATCCATGAAATTTCGGGGGCCGCAGCGAGGGAACTCGGCGCCACTCTCCGCGCAGAGGTGAGGTACGTAGCGCCTGACGGGTCGATTTTCCCCGCCACCGACGCAACGCAGGACTTGCTTGGAGAGACCAGATGACCGAGCCAATTGCAGACATTGCATTTGTGTCTTTCAACTTCAATAAGGGTTTTGGTGGCCACTACTTGAGTATGGTTGAGACCGTACGCTCAGGCATTTTTTTTGAACCCACGGTTCTCGATCTCGGTTTCAGCCCAACACCGCTGCTAGACGATATTAGAACCCTTTTCATTCCGTACGGCTGGGTCGGACATGCCGAGGCACGACGGCAACTGCGAAATTTTCTGCTGGAAGCCGGGACCAAGGTCGTATTCTGCTATGACATTGCTGCCTACAATATCACCCAGTTCGCCTTGGCCAGAGACTTGATCCAGGTTGTTTACGTCAAATGCGGTGGTCCCCCTCTGACCCTCTATTATCCCAAACCGGAAAACTTGGTCGTGTATTCAGACGAAGACAAGAGATTCTTCGGTGAAAAACTTCCGAATTCCGTGCTAGCCAAGATCCCGAATAGGGTATCTGAGAGCCTGCTCAAGAAAAAACAGACGCGTCTATCGGAATCAGCGCTGCATGAACTTAAGAAAATTGAAGGTTGCGTGGAGAATGTTGAGAAGATAGTGTGCGTCGCTCGTATTGGGCACGCCTATGAGGATAAAATCCGTCGTGCATATGACTACCTAAGGGCAACTCAGGCGGCTGGTCGGCCGGCAGTATTGGCTGTGATCGGCTCGATTCAGCATGAGGAGGTCATGGGGCGCCTCTTGGACGATCGCCCCCAAGGCACTCTGTTCCTGTCGGACGCGTTCCATGTCAATGATGCAGGGCGGTTCCTCGCGAATTTCGATACCGCCATCACGACGGGGCGCGGCACGGTTGAAGCCACATTGGTGGGGCTCAAGGTGTTAGTCCCCTTCGACCATGGGAAGCAGCTCGCCCTTCTTACACCTAACAACTATCACGCGCTCATTCGTTCCAATTTTTCCGGTCGGGCGCATCCTGATGAACTCGCAGAGATCATGCCGCCGGACTTCAATTCGAGGGACGCTGATCGCGTTCGGAATCTGATCCGCCAGGATTTTGCAATCGAACATGCCGCCGGGCGGTTCAACGACTTCCTCAAACGGCTCGCTTCCGCTAAGCGTCCTCCGACGCCGGAATTGATTTTGGGGGCTACGTACTTTTTCTATGTTGCGTTGCGTGAACGAAGCCAGACTTTTCGTTCGCTGGCGATGTTGCGTAGAAGGCTCTTCGTTCGACACAGGGCGCCGAAATGAAAAGCGAAGGTCTCCGTGCCGATTGGGAGCGCAATCGGCTCTCGGTGAAATCTCTGTTTATCGTACTATTCTTCAGGACGTCGGGATGGTTTGCACAACACTCCAGTCGGCCGATCCGAGATCTGGGATTACCTATCCGCGCTCTCTACAAGTTCATAGTCGAATTTGTGATGGGAGTTGAATTGCCTGACCGCGTCGTCGCAGGCCCTGGCCTTGCTGTATATCATGGCGTTGGTTTGGTAGTAAACGCACAGGTCACGCTAGGGAAGAATGTCACGCTTCGCCAGAATACTACTATCGGTTCAAAATGGGAAGGCGGGCCTTCACCAACTATTTGCGATAATGTGTCCGTAGGGGCTAACTGTGTGTTAATTGGCGATATAGAGATAGGCTCCAACTGTATTATTGGTGCCGGAGCGATTGTCACTCAGGACTGTCCCAGCGGCAGTGTCATTTACGGCCCAAAAGCAGAAATAGCGCCGAAGCGCACTCAGGATATTGGAAACCATGACTGAGGCTACACAAAAGATGGTGTTGATCACGACTCCCTCCCTCGACCAATTTGTGAACGTAAGCGGTGTCGCGGCGGTGGTGCGCGGTATCCTCACCAATTGCGATGGGCCTAATATCACATACCGGACAGTGATCATTGGCAAAAGCGACAATCAGAGACGTGGCCTCGCTTGGGCGTTCGAACAACTCGCAGTGCCGTTCCGCTTCATGCTGATGGTCTTGCGCAACCGTCCGCATATCATCCACATCAACGGTCCTCTCAACTCACTGGCTATTCTGCGCGATTTAATTCTGCTGATCCTAGCGCGGTCTTACTCGAAACACGTTATCTACCACGTCCACGGTGGGACGTACGTCTCGACTGAACCGTCGTCGCGGCTGATGTCTCGACTCATTGCCGTCATGTTGTCCCTCCCCGCTCTCATCCTCGTCTTAGGAGAGCGGGAAGCCAAAAAAATCATACGACTATATGGTGCTGACACGGCCCGTGTAGGTGTTCTTCCAAACGCAGTCAACGTGCCGCGGGTCCTGCGGAAGAACGACAGTTCAGGACCTCTCAAGGTTCTTTCACTCGGACGGCTCAGCCAAGAGAAAGGACTCGACGTACTTTGCGCCGCCTTCGAACGAGATCCCGACCTCCGCACTGATGTTATTTTGCGCTTGTATGGGGCGGGACCAATGGAACAAGGCCTACTCCCTCGTTTCGGGGCCGCGCTGGGATCGTCTTTTGTATTCGGCGGAGTCGCGCACGAAGAAGAGCGGGATTCTGCCTATGACTGGGCAGATGTATTAGTAATGCCCTCTCTCTGTGGGGAGGGTCTTCCGATGGTTCTGCTAGAGGCGATGTCGATGGGTGTGGTTCCCATTGCGACCGCCGACGGGATGATCGCCGACGTAGTTGTTGATGGCGAGACAGGATACCTTATCCAAAAAAACTCGCCGACGGCCATAAGCGACGCCCTGAAGAAGGCTCTACAAGAAAAGGAAAATGGTGCTTTTGAAGCCCTATCCCGCCGAGCACACGAAAGGATTTTGCGGAGGCATTCTATGCACTCATATGCCGCCGCGCTAAAGCGTTTCTACAGTCACGTGCGATCTTGATGGGACAACAGCCTCGGCCTTTGCCCAAAGGCGCACCCGACTGTCCGCCGTCGTCTCCCAAGACCTGCTATGCCAATGATAGAAATTAGTCACTCAGCTCGACGGCCTTCAAAAAATTGGAGCAAGCTAAATCGGATTATATTGCTTGGCCTTTGCTATCTAGCGGCTTTCGCACTTTTCTACATTGAACCGATCGCCATCGGATCCTTAAATGTCGCCGCTTTGTGGAAGGTCGTAGCGATTGGTATTGTTGGTCTGCTCGTTCTGTTAATACGAAGGTATCAATTCGTCCCAGGAGTGGCCTTATGGGGGATCATGTATTCGGCTGCATCAGTGGTTAATCCGTCAGTTATTATAGAGCCGGTCGAAACGTGCAGCGAGGCTATAAAGTACCTTTATATCCCAGCGATATTTATTGCCCTCTATGGCCTGCACCGGAAGCGCCACCTAGCCCCAGACGCAGTTTTAAGATTTGCAACACATGTTTCAGTTTTTATCTCGCTTAGCGGCATCCCGTTCGTACTTGGTGTTTTGGACCCTATTTCCGCCGGCGGCTATGAACTGAGCCTGTTTGGCATAGATGGGCGAGGGTTCAACGGGATTTTTTTTCATTCCCATGGCGCCGCGATCACCATGGGAACCTCAGCGATTGTCTTAATTTGGGCAGCGAAACGTTCAAATGGCCTTGCAAGTTCGGCGTTTCTCGTGTTGCTTGCTATTTTTGCTTTGTATTGCACATTTCAAACTTACGCACGTACGGGTTACGCTATGGCCGCGCTAGGGTTGCTTATAGTCATCTTATTACCTTTCAATGTCATTAGATTTATGGCAATTATGCCCCTGGCGGCGGTCACAATATTCTTTGCAGCGGGCGCCATTCTAGACAATGAAGCACTGTTGATGCGATTGCAGGGTCAGAATATTTACACGATCGCGTCCGGTTCCGGAGGAGACCTTTCGTCGGGTAGAATTCGTTTCTGGGCTGCGGGTATCGATTCGTTCTGGGACAGCCCGCCAGAAGAATGGCTGTTCGGCGCTGGTCCATACTACGGAAAAGAACGTATGCTGGAGCGCGTTAACCTAAGGATTTCGACACACAATAGTTTTTTCAATGCGCTGTTATATTCGGGAATCTTGGGCTTAGGCATTTTTCTTACCTACACGCTGTCATTGGTGCGAATGGCTTGGCGCGGGCGACGAGACCATTTGGCGGGCAATTTGGTCATAGCGTTGACTGGTGCCTATCTCGCCCAATTGACGTTGCAGGGCGAACGGGCATTTCTGCCGGAATTGCTGCTAGTTTTGGCCATCTTTAGCGCCACCATAAGATCAAAGAGTGGACTCGCAAACAAGGCCCACGCATCGACCAATCAGCAAGGAGCCGTCTAGGCTCCGGACACATTGATTGGGGCGGTTCGCGCGGATCAGGTTCCGCACTGATACCCGACCTATGAGCAACCTTTTCTGGCTGACGGACGGTAAGGCTCCGCCGAGGGCCGCCTGCCGGGGCCTGGTTTTATGACTTACGTCATGGCGTATGTCATGCGCTAAGGTCGTTTCACAGTTTGAAGTCATCGCGGCGGGCGATCTCGGTCGCCGCCGGACCACCCCCTCTGTCAGGGAAGTTGTCGCCCGCTCTGATAACGAAAGTGTATTGGTGAGGCGGGCGGGACAACGAGTTGGCGTATTCACCGGAACGGAAGGCGGCGGTTCTCATGAAGTTGCTGCCGCCGAACAACATGCCCTTGGGCCAGTTGGCCAAGGAGGAAGGGATCAGTGTCGCGACGCTCGCCAAGTGGCGGGCGGAGGCTCGGGCGAAGGGGCGGCTCCTGCCAGATGCGAACGCCGGGCCTGAGGGCTGGACCTCCGAGGACAAGCTGGCGGCGGTGATCGAGACAGCCTCGCTGAACGAGGCCGAGCTGGGCGAATACTGCCGGCGCCGTGGCATCTATCCCGAGCAGCTCGGCGTGTGGCGCGAAGCCTGCGCGCGCGCCAACGACTGGGAACGGGCGGCCACCAGCCGGATCACCCGCGAGACGTGCGACGTCAAGAAGCGCATCCAGCAGCTGGAGCGTAAGCTTACGCCGAGGGCCGTCTGGACTTACCGGCTTTTCTCATCGGCCATGATGCGCTCGATGACGTCGGGTTCGCACTTTTCTGCGTGCAGGAACCCGAGGATCCCGCCATTCCAGGTCCGGATGTCGGCGAGGAGTTCCTGCAGGCATTCGATGCCGCGGTCGGTGAAGGTCGTGATGCCTTCCTCGGTTCCGTTGTCGACCCAGATCTTCTCGCCATAGTCGATGTTGTCGGAATTGGCGCTGACGAACTCGACAAGTTCCAGGTTCTCGCCGATCTGTTTGGCGACCTCGTCGATGGTAACGACATGGGTGACGCGGGCCATCAGGCGGCCTCGGCCGAACTGGCTGCCGGTTGCTGCCAGTGCCACGGCAGCAGTTCGGACAACCGCGAGACCGGCAGGTCCGAGATCCTGGCGATGGCGTCCGCGAGCCATGCCTGCGGGTCGATGCCGTTGAGCTTGGCGGTGCCGATCAAGGAATACATGAAGGCGGCGCGGTGGCCGCCGCGCTCGGAGCCGGCGAAGAGCCAGCTCTTGCGGCCGAGGGCCACTCCGCGCAGCGCCCGTTCCGCGCAGTTGTTCGACAGACAGACCCGGCCGTCCTCAAGGAACCGGGTGAACCCGGGCCAGTGGTCGGGCGAGAGCAGGTAGTCGATGGCCTTGGCCACCTTGGCGTGCTTCGACAGGAGCGCCCGCTCGGTCCGGAGCCAGCGCTCCAGATCCTCGACCAGCGGGGCCGAGCGTTCCTGTCGTGCTGCGAGGCGGTCGGCGGGGTCCTGGCCGTTCAGCTCGCGCTCGATTGCGAAGATCGCGTCGATGCGCGTCACCGCCTCGAAGGCGATCGGCGAGATTTCCGCTGCGTCCTTGCCCTTGCGGATGTTCCCCTCGACATCGGCCAGTTCGAAGAACTTGCGCCGGGCATGGCTCCAACAGAGCGCGGGCAGGATCGGCCCCGGCTTGCGGTCGCCGCGGTAGAGCTGGTTGTAGCCGGCATAGGCATCAGCTTGCAGAAGCCCCTGCCAGCCTTTGAGATGTTCTGCTGGGTGTTCGCCGCCCCGGTCGCGGGAGAACCTGAAGAATACGGCGGGCGGGGCGGTGCCGCCGAAGGGTCGATCATCGCGGACGTAGGTCCAGAGCCGCGCCGTCTTCGTGCCGCCCCGTGCCAGCAGTGGAACGGTCGTGTCGTCGCCATGCAGGCGGGACGCAGTGCGAACATGCGCCTCGATCAGCGCGTGCAGCGGCTTCAGCAGTTCGGCCACCGCGCCGATCTGGTCGGCCAGCGTCGAGAGGCTCAGATCCACGCCCTCCCGCGCATACCGTTCGGCCTGGCGGTTCAGCGGCTGATGCTGGCCGTATTTCTCGTAGATGATCATGGCCAGCAGGCTGGGGCCGGCCCAGCCGCGCGGGATCGGGTGGAACGGCGCCGGCGCCTGGCTGATCTTCTCGCAGGCCCGGCAGGTGAACTTCTCGCGGACGGTCTGGATCACCTTCCACTGGCGCGGCACCACCTCGAGCGTCTCGGTGATGTCTTCCCCCATCTTCACGATGCGGTCCGAGCCGCAGCAGGTGCAGCTGGTCGGCGCCGAAACCACCACCCGCTCGCGCGGCAGGTGCTCGGGGAACGGTTTGCGCACCGGCTTCCTGCGCTCGAAGGAGGCGACCTTCGTCGTCTTCTCCGCACGGACCCGATCCTCGGCGGCATTGGTCACCAGCTCCTCGAGCTGCAGTTCCAGCTGATCGATCAGCCGGGCCGTCCGTTCGGCGCTGCGCCCGTATTGCTCGCGCCGGAGCAGCGCGATCTCGAGCTTGAGGCCCGCGATCATCGCCTCCGAGGTCGAGACCACTGCGCGGGCCTGCGCCAGTTCCGCTTCGGCAGCCGATGCACGACCCTCCGCAGCAGTGAGCGCGGCGCGCAATTTCTCGAGTTCGGACGCGGGATCGGACATGGCCGCTTCTACCATGCACGGCCATGGAAGCCAACAAATACAGGAGCTTCTGCCCGCTTACCCCATCTTCTTCGGCCTCTGCGTCCAGCGCGGATTTCGCCAGTCAATTCCGTCGAGCAGATAGCCGAGCTGGGCTGCGGATATCGCAACGGCCTCGCCCGTGGTGCTCGACGGCCAGACGAACTTCCCGGCTTCGAGGCGCTTCGCATAAAGCGACACGCCGACCCCGTCGAACCACAGCAGCTTCACCACGTCCGCCTTGCGGCCGCGAAAGCAGAAGATCTCGCCGCCATGCGGGTCGCGGCCGAGCCCCTGCTGGACCTTCAGCGCGAGTGAGTTCATCCCGCAGCGCATGTCGGTGACCCCACCTGCGATCCAGACCCGCGTCCCCGCCGGAAAGGCGATCATGCCCGCTCCAGGATCTGGACCAGCCGCATCAGCGCACCGGCCTCGATGTCGGCAGGAACAGCGAGGCGCCGGCCATTCGCCAGCGTGATCTCGATCCGCGCGTCGGCATCCGCCGCCCGCACGGCCGATGCCTCCCGCTGTCGGTCGCTCAGATCAGGGCCGATCTCCACCGGCGTGAACACCGGGCGTCCGCCATCCAGCAACCCCTTGTGATACGCTCGCCGCCATTGCGTCAGAAGCGGCCGCGAGATCCCGTGGCGACGCGCGACCACCGAGCCTTGCCGGTGACCGCGATAGCTCTCCTCGACGATCCGGATCTTCTCCGCATCCGTCCAGGTCCGGCGGCGACCGAGATCGCCCGCCGCGATGACTTCAAATTGTGAAACGACCTTAGCGCATGACATACGTCATGACGTAAGTCATGAAACCAAGCCCCGGCAGGCGGCCCTCGGCGGAGCCTTACGCTGGAGCGTGAACTTGCCCGTAAGGAGAAGGCGCTGGCCGAGGCCGCCGGGCTGATGATCCTGCGAAAAAGGGTGGACGCGATCTGGGGCCGCAAGACGGCCAGGACGAATGACCTCCGCCTCGGATCGCCATGAGGTTGCCGTCCTTGTCGCCACGGCCACGGAGACAGGTGCCCGTGAGGCGGCAGCCTGTGCCGAGATCGGCCTCAGCCCGCGCACCCTGCACCGCTGGCAGGGCCACGACGGCGGGATCCGCGAGGATCGCCGCCCGCCAACAAGCTCTCGGAAGATGAGCGCGACTGCATCGTGGCGACCTGCGCCACGCCGGAATTCACAAGCCTTCCGCCGAGCCAGATCGTGCCCCGGCTGGTCGAACAGCACATCTACATCGCCTCGGGATCCAGCTTCTACGGGGTGTTGCGCGAGCGCGGCCAGATCCACCGCCGGGGCCGCGCCCGACCGGCGGCGCGCCGCAAGCCGCCCACCAGCTTCGAAGCGAAGGGGCCGTGCCAGGTGTGGAGCTAGGATATTACGTGGCTCCCCGGACCGATCGCCGGGGCCTTCTTCTATCTCTACCTCATCGTCGATATCTTCAGCCGCAAGATCGTCGGCTCGGAGGTCCATGATCGCGAGACCTCGGACTTCGCGGCCGAGGTCCTCAAGCGGGCCGTCTGGTCGGAGCGGTGCCTGACCAGACCGCTCGTACTCCATGCGGACAATGGCAGCCCAATGAAGGGGGCGATGGAGCGGCTGGGCGTCCTTCAGCCGATCCCGCGTCAGCAACGACATTGCCTTCTCCGAGGCGCAGTTCCGGACCTACAAGTACACGCCAAAATGGCCGACCCGGGGTTCGCCACGATCGATGAGGCCCGGACCTGGGTTCAGAACGTCGTCTGCTGGTACAACACTGAGCATCGTCACAGCGCGATCCGCTATGTCATGCCCGAGCGGCGCCACCGCGGCGAGGACAGGGTTTTGCTCCCCGAACGCGACCGCGTCTACCAGCTGGCCCGCGCCGCGCATCCGGAGCGCTGGTCAGGCCGGACCCGCAACTGGCAGCCCATCGGATCGGTCTGGCTGAACCCGGGACGTCCCGGTGACAGGTGCGGAGGCCATGCGTCCGCCGGCGCGCTCCCCCATGAAGCTGGCGGCGGCGGACCCATGGCCGGGCCAGTCGAACACGCAGCCTGAAAACGAGAGACCGGGACAACCACGTTGACGAACACCGAACAGGGTGGCAGATCACTTGCTCAAGGCAAAAAATCGCCGTCCGGCGGCGCATCCCCATGCGCAAAACGGCTTGACCGGAACGGACCCTTTACCGAAGTCTGGAGCCTAAGAAACAGCACGCTGTCGAGGCCTCTTAGCGCGCGCCCAATTGGATTGTGGAGACGGAAAAATAAGACGTTCAATGTGTATGCAGGCTATGCTCCGGGAAAACTCTGGTCGGAACCAATTTCAGGTACAATCCGCAGTGCGAATTGACTACCGCGTCGGGGTCATGCCAGATAGATGTATATGGGTAGTACATCAACTTCGCAGCGGGTTCAGGTCGCATGCAGCCTGGCGAGCGTGCTAATACAGCGTTGCTCATCAGCGGCTTTCAACCATGAAGCGTCCGACGAGATCGCCCGGATTAGTCGCGCCGACCTTCTACAATAACGCGCTCTAAGGGGCGATTGTCAAGGACGGCAAAGCCATAACGCCGCGGGAGGGTGATGTGACATGATAATACGGTGTAGCATATTAGAAGCAAACGCTTGCTGGGAAATGCGAAATAGGTGTGAACTGCCAGAGGCATTAACACGTGCATCCAAGATTGACAGCCCGGTTTCCCCCCAAAAACGCGCGCCAATTTCCGGCAGGGTCGCGCACCAGATGACAGCCACGGCGCTCTGCACCAAGGTAACGGCACGATGATGCGTAGTCTTAATATTTTGACGGTTGACCTCGAAGACTGGTTCCATGTGCTCGACAATCAGGCCACCCGGACCGAAACCGAGTGGGCAGCTTTTGAGAGCCGAATCCCCGGGCAAATTGAACAGCTGTTGGCGCAATTTGCGCATCATAACGTGTATGCCACCTTTTTCGTGCTGGGTTGGGTCGCCGAGCGGTTCCCTGAGTTGGTTGCCAAAGTACATGAGGCCGGGCACGAAATTGCGTGTCATTCTAACATGCATCAACTTGTCTACGAGCAAAGCCCGGACGCTTTCCGCACAGATCTCGAGACTGCGGTCAAAAACATCGAGAAGGCAACCGGGCAGCGCCCCCGTGCCTTTCGCGCGCCTGGCTTTTCGATCACGCGGGCAACTCCATGGGCGTTTGAAATTCTTGCCGAGCAGGGCTTCGACACCGATTGCTCGATCTTCCCCGCACCGCGCGCCCACGGCGGTTTCGAAGGATACGGCGATGGGGTCCCTGCTATAATCCGGACCTCCTCTGGTAGTGAAATACGGGAATTTCCGATGAACTACGCTACCGTGCTTGGCCGCCCCCTTGTGTACGGCGGTGGCGGCTACTTCCGCCTGATCCCTGGGGTTCTAGGGCGGCAATTGTTCCGCCAGAGCAACTATAACATGACCTACTTCCATTTACGCGACTTCGACGCCGGCCAGCCGATGATACCGGGACTCTCTCCGGCGCGGCGTTTCAAGTCCTACGTTGGCATTTCTGGCGCTACGGCAAAGCTGGATAGGCTGCTCGCGGCGTTCGATTTCGTAACCCTCAGAAAGGCGGCCGGCCTGATAGCCTGGAAAGATGCTAGGGTGTTCGACCTCGAGAAGGAGGTGGAGATATGAACGCTCACGACAAGTGGCACGCCACTTGTGGAGTGTCGGCGCAAAGGGACAATATGCGCGACCACTGCTTGAGAAGCATGAACTCGAAGGGCTCATATTATGCCGAAGTATGAATTTGTAAACGCTCTCGAGCGGGCAAAAATTGAAGACTATCTCGCCCTGTTCGAATTGACTTATGGTCACAATAGGAAGCTAACCGCTCCTTACCTGCATTGGCTTTATGAAAGTAACCCTCATGGCCGCGCAGTCGGATTCGATGCTTATCTAGATGGTGAGTTGGCCGCCCATTACGTGACTATACCGCGCATTTACAGAGTGGACGGGGAAAACGTTCAGGGGGTGCTATCCGTCAATACGGCGACCCACCCGAACCACCAGCGCCGGGGCCTTTTTACGCGCCTCGCCGCGGCGACTTATGAGCGTGCTGCAAACGAGGGCTATAAGTATATTGTCGGCGTCGCGAACGCTCAGTCCATCCACGGCTTCCTCAATAAGCTCGAATTCGAACATTTGGGCCAGATAGGTCTGGCCCTATGGCGGCAACCTTCGCCCGTCGTACCCGGCTATGCCCATCTCGACCAAGGCGAAGGCTGGGTCCGCTGGCGTTTGTCAAACCCGTCGGCGGAGTATTTCCTGACACCCTATGGACAGGATGAAGCCATCGTGAATACCCGCCGCGGTCGGACTGTGTTCTCGCTAGGCCGCACGAAACGAACAGATCTGCCCAACGACATTCCAGCCACACCATGGCGCCGCAATCGCGGGCTGGCGCCGCTTACTCCGGTTTACCCGAAAGAAGGCAAGGGCCCCTTGCTTCCGGCAACCCTAATGCCATCACCTTGGCACGTCATCCTGCGCCGCCTCGAACCGGGGCTGGACGCCATGGCTAAAATTCAATTCGACGGTCTCTCGATGGACACTTTCTAATGCTCATTAACATAGAAAACGTATTCGGCAGCAGTTCCGGTTCAGAAATTCGCCCGATATCCTAATCGACGGTCGGCCACACGCCAATTTTCGTACGTATCTTCGGGCGTGCCGCGCTTGAAGCTTGCATTCGAGAAGCGGCCAACGGACATAACGTGGACACTATCGAAGTATTGAATGCGTCAGCGGGTCAAATTTAACGTAGAGCATGATAAAGGGTCCTTTTTATGAAGCTTGAAACGATGGGCTACCTCATTGAAGCCAATCCCCGCGCGGCGTGCCTCGCAGAAATGCAAGGTGTGCTGGATGATGATCAGCGCGCGTGTCGCTGGATGGCCTGCCTGAATGTGCACTCCTACGTGGTCGCGAAGGACGACGCGGCTTTCGACTCGGCGCTGCGTTCGGCCGATTGGCTTGTTCCCGACGGGATCGCACTGGTTTGGTCGGGACGCATGATGGGCCGCCATATTGCCGAGCGTATCACCGGGCCGGATGTATTTGAAGACATGATGACAGCGTTGAATGAAAGAAGCGGCAGTGTGTTCTTCCTTGGAAGCACCGAACATACGTTGAGCCTGATTTCGAAGCGGCTGGCGAAAGATTACCCCAATGTGCGCCTAGCTGGCACTTATTCGCCCCCCTTCAAGCCGGACTACACTGACGCGGAGCTTGGGGAGATGATCAATGCTGTAGCCGAGTCCGGTGCCGATGTTCTCTGGGTCGGCATGACTGCCCCCAAGCAGGAGAAGTGGATTGCCGAGAACCGCCACCGACTGCCGGTGAAGTACGCCGGCGCAATCGGCGCCGTGTTTGATTTCTACTCCGAGCAACTCCGACGATCAAATCCGACAATACAGAAGCTCGGCTTGGAATGGGTGCATCGTTTAGCAATGCAACCGCGCCGCCATTGGCGCCGAATTGCTTATTCGATACCCAGGTATCTCGGCTACATGCTGCTGGAAATCCTACGCCTCGGGGAAAACAGAGGTGGCACTCAAAGGAGAAATGAATGACCCAAAACAGAGAGCACGAAGACCGGTCGCCGGGTCCTCTGCCGCTACGTCGGAAAGGCGGAACCGAAAAGGAGGATCTAGTATGACTAAACGCGCGCTTATCACCGGTATCACCGGTCAGGATGGATCCTATTTGGCCGAATTCCTTCTGGAGAAGGGCTATGAGGTCCATGGCATCAAACGCCGTTCGTCGTCTTTTAACACCCAGCGGATCGACCATATTTATGAAGATCCACATGGCGATAATGCCCGGTTCAAGCTTCACTATGGCGATTTGACGGATAGCTCAAATCTTACGCGGATCCTGTCAGAGGTGCAGCCGGACGAGGTATATAATCTCGGCGCTCAGAGCCATGTAGCGGTTAGCTTCGAAGCTCCTGAATATACCGCTGATGTTGACGCTACCGGCACCTTGCGCTTGCTTGAGGCAATCCGCTTTCTGGGGTTAGAAAAGAAGACCCGCTTCTATCAGGCTTCGACCTCAGAGCTTTACGGCCTCGTGCACGAAAGCCCGCAGACTGAAACGACGCCCTTCCACCCACGTAGCCCCTATGCGGTGGCCAAGATCTATGCCTATTGGATTACAGTCAACTACCGCGAGGCTTATGGAATGTATGCATGCAACGGTATCCTCTTTAATCACGAAAGTCCCCGTCGCGGTGAGACATTCGTGACCCGCAAGATCACACGAGGTCTGGCTAATATTGCTCAGGGGTTGGAGCCTTGCCTCTACATGGGCAACATCGACGCACTGCGCGACTGGGGTCACGCCAAAGATTACGTTCGAATGCAGTGGATGATGCTACAACAAGACAAGCCTGACGATTTTGTCATCGCAACGGGCGTGCAATATTCCGTGCGCCAGTTCATCGAATGGTCCGCTGCCGAGCTGGGTATCCGCCTACGATTTGAAGGCCAAGGTCTGGGCGAGGTTGGCATAGTCGAGGCGATCGAGGGCGCCGCCGCTCCTGCGCTTTCGGTGGACGATGTCATCGTTCGCATCGACCCGCGCTATTTCCGGCCCGCCGAAGTCGAAACCCTGCTCGGCGATCCCTCCAAGGCCAAGGCGAAGCTCGGCTGGTCGCCCGAGATCACCGTTCAGGAGATGTGTGCCGAAATGGTTACCCATGACCTGCAGAACGCACGTCGCACGCGCCTTTTGCGCGAACACGGGCTGGATCTGCCTATGTCGATCGAGGCCTAAAGCAATGAGTAAGATCTATCTCGCTGGTCACCGAGGCATGGTCGGGGGCGCAATCCTGCGGCAGTTACAGACACGCGGAGAAACCAACATCGTCACCCGCACCCACTCGGAACTGGATCTGACAGATCAGGCCACTGTGCGTGAGTTTATGCGGTCTGAGCGCCCCGATGTGGTGATCCTTGCCGCCGCCAAAGTGGGCGGCATTCTGGCGAACAACAGCTATCCCGCCGACTTTCTTTATGAAAACCTGATGATCGAGGCGAATGTCATCCATCAGGCCTATGCCGCTGGCGTCACACGGCTTTTGCAGCTTGGATCGTCGTGCATCTATCCCCGCGCCGTGCCGCAGCCGATGCGAGAGGATGCGCTCCTGACCGGCGTGCTGGAGCCGACGAACGAGCCCTATGCTATCGCCAAGATCGCTGGGATCAAGCTCTGCGAAAGCTACAACCGCCAGCACGGAACCGACTACCGCTCGGTCATGCCGACCAACCTATACGGGCCGGGTGACAATTTCCATTCAGAGAACAGCCACGTTCTGCCCGCCCTGATCCGCCGCTTCCATGAAGCAGTGCAAACAGGGGCCGAAGAGGTAATGATCTGGGGCAGCGGCACGCCGCGGCGCGAGTTCCTACATGTAGACGATATGGCTGCGGCCTCGCTCTTTGTCCTCGACCTGCCAAAGGCGGATTACGAGGCCAATACTCAGCCGATGCTCAGCCATGTCAATGTCGGCTCAGGCACCGACATCTCAATCTTAGAGCTCGCCCACAAAGTTGCCGCGATCACCGGCTACACGGGGCGCATCGTGACCGACCCGAGCAAACCTGACGGCACAGTGCGAAAGCTGATGGATGTTTCGCGGCTGACCCAAATGGGCTGGTCCGCAGAGATCGGATTGGATCAGGGGCTTGGGGAAACTTATCAATGGTTCCTGGCCAATTCGGAGACCTTTAGGCGCTAAGAATTCACTATCATACGGCGTTGTTGCAGAACCCACCTTGAGGCGTGACTGCCCCTTACCCGCCTGACGGCAGACGACGCGGACGATCTCGGCGGTGCCAAGTGCGTTGAAGCGGTTCATGAGCGCGACGCGGATGTGGATCTCGGCGGTCAGGGTCCCGTGCCATGATGCGTTCGCCAAGAGCCTTGAGGCACCGCATCCTCGCCTCGATGCGGCTTCGAGCATGGTAGCCGGTCCATCGCTTCCAGAGCGCCCGGCCAAAGTGCCGGGTGGCGCGCAGGGTCTCGTTGCGGTCGCGGGCGGAGGGGCCGTCATCTTTCCACGGTCGGCCGTTCTTGCGGATCGGGATGACAGCCGTGGCTTGAGCCAGGCGATCTCCCTGTCCAACCAGATCAGCAGCGACCCGCGCCTGCGGAGCGCCCGGTTGTAGGTGGACCAGTTCGTCGTGCGGTATCGTGGGCGTGCAGGCTTCGTCATGCCACCCGTCTAACGCCATGGATTTCTGATGTGACTCCTTCCGGGCGGAAATTCTGCAACATGTGTAAGCGTCCCTTTCGCAAGAGGGTATTTGCAGGCTCGTAGCCCGTCGTCGGGTGCTGACATGTGTCCGGTCTCTGATGCGGCCACTTCCATGCCGCGGGCCCTTATGGTGTTCGCGGATCAGGTCCCAAATCAATGCCGCGTGCTCGGTGGCACCTTGTTGAAGGCTGCCGAAGTTCATCAGGAAAACGAATAAGCGGTTGATTTCCTTTGCTCCAAGATGGCGCGTTTGCCAAAATGGAGCTGCGACAGGCGGTTTTGGCAGGCTCAGGGCGTCAAAGAGATCGAGTTGCTTCGGGGTGTGCCGTTGAGGGTGCGGCTGCCGATATGGGCCGTGTGCTTCTGGATGCGGGCCAGCATCTCCAAGGCGGTGCGGGGGCTCGCCGCGTGCCCCTTTGCCTTCAGCCGCTTCCGGATTGGCCCGATGGCGAGCGGCAGCCCCCGGCTCGAAGGGGAGCACGGGCCTTGGGGGCTGCCGGGTCGTCGGACCGGCCCGGATGAGGGTCGTGCCGGCCAGCGCGCACGGCCTCCCGGACAAGCGGGGCCGCGCTTGTGAGGCTCGCGGATCCTGATCCCGGAATGACATCTCCCTCTTCCACAGGCCACACGCTGCGCGGCGGCGAGGTTCGGACTGTCCACCTCACAGGCAGAATCCGAAGGCTATCGCCTCGCCTCCCGCGCAGATGAGGGTCCACGGCTCTCGGGATCGGCCGAGGACAGGGTGCCGGTGCAATTGTCGAAGATGAGGCTTCCCTCGGATCCGAGCGCGAACAAGAGCATCCGCGACTGGACCGAGCTGCTGGCTACCGCAATCTTGGACCGCCTGCTCCATCATGCCCATGTCCTCAACATCAACCCTCGCGGTGATCGGCCGCTACATCCTGACGCCGCGGGTGATGGCGCATCTCGACCGGCAGAGGGTCGGATCGGCGGTCGAGATCCAGCTGACCGATGCGATCGCGGAGGAGATCCGGGCTGTCGGGCAGGTCTACGGGTTCCTGCTTTCGCGGCCGCCGACTTGATTGCGGCTCGAAGGCGGGGCTCCTGCAGGCGACGGGCCTTCGGGTTCGCGCGCCGGATCCACGCGACGAGTTCCATGCCTTGCTCCGCGAGACCCTGAGCGCCTGGCCCGCCGCGGCGTAGGAAGACAGGGGCGTCACCGCCTTCCGCGAATGGGCCGCATACCCTGGCTGTCCGGAAGGCGGGGGTCGGGGGCTCCGCGTCAGGATCCGGCGCTCTTCGGGTCATGTTTCCTCGGCCGCGCGCCCGTGATTTGCCTCGGCGCGCGCCTGGCCCGGAGTCGACGTCCCCCCGGTCTGGCGATCCGGGCCC
>NZ_JBQPXH010000020.1:0-39402 GCF_052244495.1 Rhodobacter sp. NSM | reverse complement strand
TCTCGGCGGGGTCTATGGCGGGGTCCCAAGCATCGGATGAGAGGGCGTCGAGTCATAGAGCGGCGGGCAAGGATCTTCATAGGTTGCGAAGGGGAGAGCGAGCAGGGTTATGGCGCCCTGCTTCAGCGGCTTGTTAACGCGAGCGGGGCTAAGGTTCACGTGGTCCCTGTAAACCTCCAGCCGGCCGGCGACCCGCTGGCGCTGGCGAGGAAGGCGGAGCGCAAGCTGGCGGAGGAGATCCTGCGAGGCGGCCCATTCGCGGCACAGGCGGTCATGCTGGATACCGACCGGCTTCCCGAGCTACCGGACGGCGGCCGCGAGGCAAGGGCGATCCTAGCACGGAACGAGATAATCGCGATCTGGCAGCGCCCGGACTTCGAAGGACTCCTGCTTCGCCATTTCGCCGGTCATGAACATGATCACCCGCCCCGTGGCAGGTCAATGGCAGCGCTTTCCGCCGTGTGGACCGACTATCACAAGAACATGTCGGCGGCCGAACTTCAGAGAAGAATCGGGCTCGATCACGTCTTGCGGGCGGCGGGGGTTGAACCGGATCTGGCCAAGTTTCTAGAGCGGCTCAAGCTCATCGCGCCCTGACCGGCGGAGGAGGCGGGTCGGCGCCACTGGATCGTGCCCCGGCTGCTTCGGGATCACGTCATAGACGTCCCAGCCACAGTATGGAACGACGCCATTCGCAACACCCAGAACGGCTTCGGCACGCTGCGCCGCGAGGCCGCCGAAAAGTATGCGGACGCGCTTTCGGCCATCGAGAAGCTGCAGTTCCACAAGGCCATGCTCAGGGCCGGCAGCTCCACGAAATTCGCCTCGATGATGGGACAGGGGCGCTGATCGATGCAGTGGGAAATCTACACGACCGGCGGCGCCTTCTATCTCTATGACGTGTTCCAGATGCTCGGGGCCTACACCTCCTCGGGCAACTTCAAGAACCTCCTCGCCATCGGAACGATCATCGGTATCGGCTGGGCGTCGCTGCAGCTCGCCTTCGGCGGCAGCCTCGGCTCCGCCATGAAATATGTGCTGCCGTGACCGACCCGCCCATTCAAAGCGAGAGTGCCACCTCGCGCCGTTCATGTTCGAAGGCGCCCTCCATCTCCCGGATCTCGGCAGTTCTAGCACCCAGTTCAGCCGCCACCTCCTGCCATGTGCCAATGACCTGCGCCATCTCCCGCAGGAGTGTTCGGGCGTCGCGCGGGCGGATCCCGTATTCACCGGCTGTCTCGAGCAGAAGCCCCACATCGGCGGTCCGGTCGTCGTAGTCGATTGCCGTCGAGAGGATTGCCGGCTTCAGGTGCGGCGGGACCGGATTGAGGTCGTAGGCCGGCGACAGGCGCCAGCCGGCTGCGCCTCGGCGGATGAAGCCGTGGTTGCGCAGGTGGTCGTCAACATTCGAGATCAGGATCGAGAAAGCGATCCGTCGAAAGAGCTCGATCCGATCAGCTTCGGGCGCCGCCCCTTCTGCGTCGATGACCTCGGCCATCTCGAGGTAGCTGCAGTCATCGTCGCCGTCGCGGTGCCCGGTCAGCGCCATCGCCGAAATGAAGGGTAGCCGGTGCCCGCCCGCCCGGTCGAAGCGCCGCGACAGGAGGACCCGGCGGCCACCGACGCTCTTCAGTTCGAAGGGCGCCACGCGGATCCCCGCCCGGGCCGCAAGGGTCAGGGCGATCGCCTCCCAGGTCTCGATGTCATGCTCATCGTCCGCCTTCGGGAATTTCGCGATCATGAGGTTGCCCGCGGCGTCGAGCACGCTCGCCTTCGGGCGCGCGCCGCCAAGCGAGGAGCCGGGCGCGAAGATCATCCGCAGGTCCTCGTCCGCGAAGTCGTCGGTCTGGATCCGGTCCGAGGCGGCCAGGAGACGGCCGAGCTCGATCGTGCCCGGCACACCCTCGCCGATATCGGCCACGAAGAGCTCCGATCCCTCTTCCCGAAAGCGCATGGCCCCCAGGCGCGAGACATCCGCGACCCCGAGCAGGAAATCGACCTCCTGCAGCGCCCGCGGACGCCTGCCTTCCGCCACCGCGGCGCGCCGCTCCCTCCGGCGCATGAGGTCCTTCCCCCACCGGTCCGGCGCACTGTCGCCGATCGTCCCGAAGACCTGCCCCTGATCGGGAAAGAATTCGCCCGGGGTCAGTGGCAGGCGCGGATCGATAGCAAAGCTCATCGGATGCGCAATCCATTCCGCATCGTAGGCAAAGCTCAGGATCTCCCCGCCGCCGCGCGCCTGGCGGCGCATGCGGCCGAGACGGACGAGCCCCGCTTCCCAGTCGAGCCAGACCTCGACGATCTCCGTGGTCACGACTGGCTCTCGGTATTATTTGCGTGCGAGGACGGCGCCTTCGGAAGCCGCGCGCGCCGGTGCCGCAGATCGGCAGATTTCATGCGCACGATCGGATCGTCCTGAGGCGCGGCCAGTCGCCCGGCCGTCTCGAGGAGGCCGAGAGCGTTGAGCACGCCAAGGACTGTCCCCCAGGATACCCGCGGATCGCCGGTTTCGATGCGACCCACCGTCTGGCGCGTCGTCATTGCGCGCTCGGCCACGATCTGCATCGGCAGGTTTCGCTCCAGCCGGGCAGCGCGCACACGATCACCGATCTGACGAAGCTCCCGCTTTACCGCCGCCGGAACAAGGATTTCCTGCGCCATATCGTCGCCTCATTACGACACAAAAGTCTATTGTGTTCGCCTGAGATAACGCAGCCATGCGGAGGCAACAAGGCCGCACATTAGAGCGAGGCCATCTCATGGCACCATTATCTTCCATAGCCGCCAGTGGTCCCTAACCGGTGGCGAGGGCAAGGAGGCCGCTGGCAAACTGTAGCTGACCTCGGCCGACGCGTTCTGACGGTACTGACCGGTGTTCAAGAAGGCCCCAGGAGCGACAGAGATACTGGCCGTCTTGCACGGCGCGGAAATCTCTGAGCGATTTTTCTGGTCAGTGTTGCGGCGGGACAAAATTCCCGCAATCCGCATAGATGGCATTCAGACGGCTGCCGAGAAAAACTCTCGGCAGCCGTCGTTGTTGTGTCCCAAAACCCGCAATGAGCCAGCCCGGGCAGTCATGTCCTTCTTCCCGGAGGCGGATGGCCCGGCGGTCAGAACAGGAAGTCGGACATGTCCAGCTGCGAAAGCCTCATGTTCTCGATAATGATCCTGGTGTCTGCCGACAGGGTAAGGACGAGGTCACTGCCAGCCTGCCGGGCGCCGTCGATCACCGCTTCGACCTGCGCGCGGCTGAAATCGTCGAGATCCAGACGATCCTGGCCATTGGCAAAATCGGTGATGCGGTCGCGGCCGCCGCCGAAGTCGAACTCGAAGACGTCCCGGCCGGCCCCGCCGGTCAGCACGTCGTTGCCCGCGCCGCCGTCGATCTCGTCATTGCCTGTGCCGCCATAGAGGCGGTCGGCCCCGCGACCTCCGTCGAGTTCGTCGTTGCCGCTGCCGCCCCGCAGGCGGTCGTTGCCGGAGTCGCCGTCCAGCTCGTCGTCGCCCGTGCCGCCGAGGAGGAAGTCGTCGCCGCTGCCGCCCTCGAGGTCGTCCCGTCCCGCTCCGCCCCAGAGGCGGTCGTTGCCGCGGCCCCCCTCGATCTCGTCGTTGCCGTCCCGGCCATAGAGCCGGTCATGGCCGTCGAAGCCGAAGATGTCGTCCATCCCGTCGGTGCCCTGCAGCGTGTCGTTCCGGCCGGTTCCCCTGATGCGCGCCATGCGGAGTCTCCTTCTCGCTGTTTCCTGAAGGTCCTGCTCTTCAGGACCGCTTCCGGTTCCTGGCACAGCCAGGCTGACGGCAATCTGATCCCGGACGTCAGCGCGATGTCAGCTCTACCCCGGTAAGTTCGGGGCATGCGCCTCATTCTTCTTCCCCTTCTCCTTCTCCCCTCCGCCGCCGGCAGCCAGGATGCGGTCCCCGCCCCGCTTCCCGATTTCGAAGCCGCGCGCCGGGGCGTGGAACAGGGCGAGATGCTGCCGCTCGGCAGCCTGATGCCGCGGATCGAGCAGGAGTTCGGCCGCGTGCTGGAGGTCGAGCTGGAGGAGGCGGACGAGGGCGGGATGGTCTACGAATTCGAGATCCTGCGCCCGGACGGCCGGCTTGTCGAAGTGGATGTCGACGTGGTCACCGGCCTTGTCGTCGAGGTCGAAGACGAGGAGGATGACGACGACGACGATGGGATGGACTGATGCGGGCGCTGGTCGTCGAGGATGATGCGAGGATCGCGCGGGATCTGGGTCTGGCACTCGGCTCGGCGGGCTTCAGGGTAGAGACGGCCGCCGATGGTGAGACCGCCTGGTTCCTGGGCGGGACCGAGAGCTTCGACCTGATCGTGCTCGACCTCGGCCTGCCGAAGCTGGACGGGCTGGCCGTGCTGAAGCGTTGGCGCGCCGAGGGGGTGGAAACTCCGGTGCTGGTGCTGACCGCGCGGGGCACCTGGAGCGAACGGGTGGAAGGCATCGACGCCGGAGCGGACGACTATCTGCCCAAGCCCTTCCGGATCGAGGAACTGGTCGCGCGTGCCCGCGCGCTCGTGCGCCGCTCGACCGGGCGGGCCGCGGCCCTGCAGAGCCTGGGGCGGCTGTCGCTCGACATGAACCGGATGTCGGCGACGCTCGACGGCCTGCCGCTCGGCCTCGCCCCGCTGGAGTTCCGCCTGCTGGCCTATCTGATGCTGCATCGCGACCGGGTCGTGCCTCCGACCGAGCTTCTCGAGCATCTCTACGGCGACAATGACGCCCGCGAGGCGAACGCCCTTGAAGCGGTGGTGGCGCGGCTGCGCCGCAAGACGGGGCGGGGCGTCATCGGGACGCGGCGCGGCTTCGGCTACCAGCTCGAACCCGGCCCGTGAAGCTCCGCTCGATCCGGCTCCGCCTCGTGGTCGTGAATGCGCTGGCGCTGGCGCTGGCGCTCACCGCGGCGGCCTGGGGGCTGGCGCTGCTCTTCGACCGGCATGCCGAGCGCGTGGCGCTGTCCGCCCTCGCCGCCCGCGCCGACGCTCTGACCGCAGCGCTGGAACGCGGTCCCGGCGGAGCCGTCCGTTTCGTGGATCCCTCGGGTGATCCATCCTACCAGCAGCCGCTCTCGGGCCATTACTGGCAGATCTCCATCGACGGCGAACTGCGCCGCTCGCGCTCGCTCTGGGATTACGTGCTGCCCCTGCCGGAGCGGGCGCCGTCTCCCTCCGGGACCGCGGCGCCGCTTGCGCTGCCGGGGCCGCAGGGCGAGGCGCTCCTTGTCCTCGACCGGACGGTGCTGATCGGCGAGGGCAGGGACGTGACGCGGGTGCGCATTTCGGTGGCGCAGGATCGCGCCGAACTCGCCCGGGCACAGCAGTCCTTCCTGCGCGAACTTGCGCCTCTCCTCGCGCTGCTGGCCCTGGCCCTGGTCGCGGCGGGAGCCGTGCAGGTAACGCTCGGGCTCAGGCCGCTCGCGGCCATCGGCCAGAGGGTCGGGGCGTTGGCCTCAGGCGCCGAGCGGCGGATCGGGATCGAGCTGCCGACGGAAGTCCTGCCGCTCGCCCGCGAGATCGACCAGCTTCTGGAGGCGCGCGAGCTGGAACTGGAGCGGGCGCGCAGCCGGGCCGGCGATCTGGCGCATGGGCTGAAGACGCCGCTTCAGGCGCTTCTCGGCGAGGCGATGCGGCTGCGCGAGCGGGGCGAGGAGGCGTCGGCGCGCGGGATCGAGGAGGTCGCTTCCGGCATCCGGCGCCATGTCGACCGGGAACTCATGCGCGCGCGGATCATGCGGGACCGGGCGGGTGCCTCCTCCGATCCGGCGGAGGCCGCGCGAAGGCTGATCCGTGTCCTGCGCCGCACCGAGCGGGGATCGGCCCTCGCCTGGCATCTCGAGGCCAACGAGCCGCTGCTCGTCCGGCTGGATGGTGCGGACCTGACCGAGGCGCTGGGGCCGCTGATGGAGAATGCCGCGACCCATGCCGCCAGCACCGTCCGCGTGCGGATAGCCGCCGCGGGACCGTCGGTCGAGATCGCGGTTTCCGACGACGGGCCGGGGGCACCCGACATCGAGGCGATCCGCGGGCGCGGTGTCCGCTTCGACACCCGCGGCGACGGACACGGGCTCGGTCTCGCCATCGCGGGCGACATCGTCGAGACGGCCGGGGGAGAGCTCCGCTTGCGGAACCTCTCGCCGGGGTTCGAGGCCACCCTGATCCTGCCCGCGCCAGGTCATGCGTGATCTGGTCCGCGGCGCTCTCCAAGGGGCCGATGGCGCGGTCCGGGCGAGCGTGACGTCGTGCATCCGCAGTCGGACGGATAGCCTCGGGCTCGGGCTGATGGCGGACTGCTACGCCCTTCGAACGGTTGACTCGGCGGCGGCCAATCGCGGTAATCGGAAGAACCTTTTCAGACTGATCGTTTCGGGACCCGCATCCTCCGGGAGGCCGCCATGTATTCCGCAACACGTGCCTCTTCTGCACTGCGGGCCGCCGTGCTCTTCCTCCTCGTCCCGACGGCGGCCCTCGCCCAGCAGGGGCAGACGCTCTGGCAGTTCTCGGCGGATGGCGAGCGGCTGATCGGATCGGCCGATCACCTGGAGGATGGCCGTCCGCGGCTCGCCTTCCGCTGCATCGCGCCGGGCCAGCCGGAGGCGCGCCGGGCCTCGGCCGCAAGTCTCGTCGCCTCGGCCGTGGCTCCGGGAGAGACCGCCCTCCTGCTGGCCCCCGACCTGCCGATGCTCTCGGGGGGGCTGCCGCCGCAGCTCCGGATCTCGGTCGACGGAACGGTGCTGATCGACGCGCCGCTCGCCTTCGGGGCGCCCGAGAACGTCCCCTTCCTGCGCATCCCGCGGGAGAGCCCGCTGCTGGACGCCATGGCGAAGGGCAGGAGCCTTGTGCTCGTGGCGGCCTCCGGCGGTTCGGCCACCTTCGCGCTGGAGGGCGCCGCGGACGCGCTCGCAAGACTGAAGGCGCATTGCGCCCCCACGGGCTCCACCGCGCCGATGCCCGCGGCGGGCGCGACCGCTTCCCCTGCGGTGCCGGAGCCCGCCGCTTCCGCACCCGCGCCGGAGCCTGTCCGGTCTACGGGGGTGGCGCCCGATGCCGCGCAGAGCTGGGCCCGCTACGGCGCGACGCTGGTGAGCGACCGCGTCCTCATCCGCCCGGATCATCCCGGCAAGGAGCCGCACCCGCTCGAGCCCCTGCTGGCGCTCGTCGGCCTGTCGCTCCTGGAGGAGGTGACGGACCCGGAGACGGTCTTCGGCTTCGGCCGCTTCCTCCAGCCCGCCGATTTCGCGCGGCTTGCCCGCACGAACGACGTCAGCGACTACAAGTACAAGAGCCTGCTCCGGAACGATCCGTTCATGCGGCGGGACATCATGGCGGAGTTCGAGAAGCTCTACCGGCCGTCACTGGTCGCCCTTGCGCCGAAGCTGCCGGTGCGGGCCGCGATCCTGCTGCCGGCCAGTCTTGGCGCCTACGACTTCGAGACGGGCAGCTTCCCGCTCCACGCCAGTCTCTACGGCGGATCCCGGCAGGGCATGCCCGTCCAGATTCCCGGGACGAATACGACGATCACGCTGGATGTGGTGCAGATCCAGTCCGGGATCCCGGTCGAGCCCGAGCTTGCCCGGCGGATCACGCAGAGCCGCGTCGGCGGGGACTACGGCGGCGGCCAGCTTTCGGGGTTCGGCCTGCTTCTCGACCTCGAGCTTCTGGCCGAAGGCACCGCCCGCGAGAAGCATGACGGAACGGTCGAGGTCGCTCTTCCGGCGCATGTCGTCTCGGCCACGCTCTATTACGACGAGGCGGCGACGCAGCGGATGACGGCGCTGAAGCTGTCGCCGGTCGCAGCCGAGGTGCCCGATCTCCCGAAACCGAAGCCCGGAAACGCCACCGCCGAGGGGACGCCCCTGACGCAGGAGGGCATCGTGTCCCTCGCGCTGGCCAATGGCGTCACGGTCCCCCAGCTGGAGCGGATCGCCTCGCAGGCCACCGCGGTCCGGCAGATCAACGAGTTCGACCGCCCCGACGCCGTCCGCGATCTCATGGCACGCCTGACCTCCTCCGCCCCCGACGAGGGGCGGCCGATGTTCCTCTCCGGGACCATCGATCTCGGGACATATGACGATGGCGCCTTTCCGATCGAGAGCTGGAGGCTCGGCTATCGCCGCTCCGCGTCGTCGGGCAAGGCCAGCCTGGACAGCGACGATGTGCAGGTCGATCTGCGCAATCCCGAGGGGATCACGCGGTTTCCGATGGACCGCGAGGCTGCCCGGCGGCTCATCGAGGACGGGCGCCAGTTCGACGTGCTGTTCGAAGTCGCGCCCGTGCGCGCCTCCGTGGGCGAGGGGAGGCGGCGGGAGCCGTCGGTCCTCGTCGACTTCCAGGCTCTCGCCGTCCATCTGCTCTCGCCGCGCGAGGAAGGGCGGACGCTTGCCGTCCTGCGCGTGCCCGAGGTGAAGGCCCCGGCGACGGGCTCGGCCGAGGCGGCCGAGGCGCAGCGCCCGGAGGGTCGCCCGGCGCTGACGGGCGAACTGGTGCGCTGGCTGCAGATCCGCCACGGGCAGGTGACGCCCGACGACGGGCTGTTGCGCAGCCTGCTGGACGAACGCTGGACGGTTGAATCCCTCCTCGCCTCCGGTCAGGGGAACGCCAGCCTGCCCGCACCGGCCTCGCCCTGCGGCGCCTTCTTCCCGCCCGGCGGGCGGCAGCCGACGGAGGCCGACAGGACGGCCATGCTGCCGGTGTTCCGGGCCTGGCTCGGGCGGTGCCTCGACCTTCTTCCCTCCGGCTTCCGCTTCGAGGCGCAGAGCGGCAGCTACACGGGCCTGCGCGACAGGAGCGTGATCGCCGCGAGGCCGGAGGATCCGCTCTTCGCCTCGGGTCGGGACGCCGATCTCTTCCGTGACGGAGCGGCGATGACGGAGGCAGGACTCGTGTCGGTCACGACAGCCCGCGTGGGGACGGACGATCTCGTCTTCGCGCTGCCGCCCATGCCCCGGCCGCCGAACGGAGCGAGGATCGACGCGGTGTCGGTGGCCATCGAGGTCGCGCAGGTGAAGGCCGTTCCCCGGCCGGCGCCGCAGTTGCCGAGGCTCGTGATGGAGGTGCGGCCGGTCGAGGTGCAGTGGTGGGGCAGGACGGGTTCGGGCGAGCGCCAGTTGCTGCTCTCGCAGCCCGTGGCGGCCGCACCGGCGCCCGCCCCCGCGGCGCCCGAGCCGCCACCGCCCGCGGTGACCTATGACGTCGTCGGCGTGACGCTCGGCATGACGCCGGACGAGGCCCGGGCGGCGATCGACGCCCACATGAAGGTCGGCCGCGTGCTCGAGATGAGCACGACGGGGCGTCCTCCGCTCGTTCCCGACCAGAGGACGCTCCTTTTCATCGACGAGGGGGCATCGGACTTCATCACGCTGATGCTCGGCCCGAAGGACTGGGAACCGCGGGTGTTCGGCGTCGGCCGTACCTGGTTCGCGCCGGCCGGCCAGATCCCCGAGGCCCGCCTGGCGGAGGCGCTGCAGGCCAAGTACGGGCCGCCGCTTCCGGGGCAGGCCGGCCGCTGGGCGGCCCCCGGATCGGGCGAGGAGTGCTTCGACTTCGGGGCGCAATGGACGGTAAACTGGCTCAGGGCCGCGGCGGTGGAGGGAGAGGCGCCTCCCCAACTCCACGGCGGCGAGCCGGTGCCGGACGATCCGGCGGCGCGCGCCGGGATGACGCTCGCCCTGCGGCTGGCGAACCTGCCGTTCGGCATCGGGCTGTCGCGGGACGAGCATCCTGCCTCCTGCGGCGAGACGCTGCGGGTAGACCGCGAAGCGAACCAGATGATGGGGCTGCGCGGCATCCAGATCACCGAGAGCGTTTCCGACCGTGTGACCGTGACGCTCTTCGATCCCGCCCGCTACCGCGCCGAGGCCGACCGGATCATGGAGGACAGGCTGAGCCGCATGCCGAAGGTCGACCTCAAGCTTTGACGCGGAAGTCGAAGGGCTGACCGGGCTGCGGCATCATCCCCGTTCTTCGCCGGATCGAGTCCGGCCGTGCTACCGTCAAGGGCCAGGGTCCGGCGCATTCGAAGAAGATCCCCAGACCCGGCCTTTCCATTCCGGCAAGTCCGCAAGATCATCGAATACGGCATCGGTCGAGATCAGCGGGCAAGCCATCTCGATAGCCGTAGCGGCAATCATACGGTCGAAAGGGTCGCGGTGTGCCCAAGCCATTGATCCGGACCTCATCGCCATCTTCGCGGTGAAGGGAGCGATATGGAAGCCCTGCGACATGCACAGGCTGTCGAGCCGATCGGCATACGGGGCCATCGCGTCCCACTTCCCGTTGCGAATCTTGAGCGTGATTTCATGCAGCGAGCATGGCGGTGCATAAACCATGGCCCCGCTCAGAAGAAGGCTACGCGCTTCTGAAGGCAGGAGTGCTGGTGCGATCAGAGACCACGCCAGCACATGCGTATCAATCAGAACGCTGGTCAAGCGCCCCACTCCGCCAATTCGTCTTCGCTCATCGGCTGCAAGAAGTCCGGGATCGTGTCAGGGCTTACAACTCCTTCCAGCAAACCCAGACGGACACCGACTCGGGCAACTGGCACCAGGCGCGCTGCAGGAACCCCGTCCCGCGCGATCACCACCTCTTCGCCAGCATCCACGGCAGCCAGAAGCTGGGACAGCTTCGCGCGCGCCTCGGCAACATTCATCTGCATCATCTGGAAGCATCCTCCATCGGTGAAGATGCGACCAACATGGGCCGAGTTGGAGCTTGTATCAAGGTTGGTGCAAGGCCGGCACGGCGGCAAATCTGGACGCTTCCTGCGGTCTCTTTCCTTTCTTACTTGCACGCAGGCCGCGGCCAGGGCTGCGACTGGACCTGAAACCAGCAGTCTCGCCTCATGGAACAGCGAGGATAGCAAGTGTCATGCGGAGCCACTGTCGGAGCCAGGCACGCACACCGTCATGACCCGCAATCGGATGATGCTGCTACCCCGCCGGGGCACTCGAGCCGATCGATCTGGACGGGCAGGCCGTCCTTGAGCCTGCGGTGACGCTCGGCCGCAACATGCGTCGCCACCTCGGGACCAGATAGCCGGAGGCCTCCGCCCCCGCGCTTGACTTCCCGGGGCGGAGGCCTCTTCTCGGCGGAAGGACGGTCAGGGTGGGGCGTGCGGGCGAATGCTGAAACAGGTGATCTGCATCAACTGGGGGACGAGATACGGGCCGCGGTTCATCAACCGGCTCTATGCCATGGTGGCCCGGAACCTCACGCCGCCCTTCAGCTTCACCTGCTTCACCGACAACGCGCAGGGCGTCCGGCCCGAGGTGGACTGCCAGCCGCTGCCGCCGCTCGATTTCGTCATGCCGAAGAACACCAAGGGGAAGTGGCCCAAGGCGCGCCTGTGGAGCCCGACCCTCGGCAACCTGAAGGGTCCGGTGCTGTTTCTCGACCTCGATCTGGTGATCACCGGCTCGCTGGACGAGTTCTTCACCTACGGCGACCCCGACCGGGTGATCCTGGCGCGCAACCCCGCCAAGCCCTTCGAGCGTCTGGGACAGACCTCGGTCTTCCGCTTCCCGGTGGGAAAGCTTGTCGATCTGCAGCGCAGGTTCCTCGCCGATCCCCAGGCGGTGGCCGACCAGTACCGCTTCGAGCAGCGCTTCGTGACCCTCAATGCGCCTGGCGGCGTGGATCTCTTCCCCGCCCGCTGGGTCAGGCATTTCCGCTACCAATGCATGCCGCCCTTCCCGCTGAACCTTGCCCTCCCCCCGCGCCTGCCGCAGGGGGCGAAGATCGTGATCTTTCCCGGCGGCGTGCATCCCGAGCATGCGATCCGCGGCGGATGGGTGGATCGCGAGGGCTGGACGCTCGGCCAGCATCTGAAGGGCTTGGGCGAACGCCACGCGGACGGCTCGCGCTGGCGGTATCTCCGGCACTACATGCGCCCGGCCCCCTGGGTCGCCGATCACTGGAAGGAGTGAGCGGCTCCGCGCCCCTGGGGCGGCGGCATCCCTTGCGGCCTCGGTCGCATGCTGGCGCAGCGCGCAACCTGAAAGCATAAGCGCATCCCGTTGCCCGGCTCTGATGTCGCCAGCCAGCGCTACTCAAAAAGCAATAGCCACTCGTCGAAGTGATGATGGGGTGAAGTTGTTATGCTCGTTGACGAAATCCATTACCCATGCGAACAATTCATTCATATTCTTCGACACGAATGTTTTTATCGGCTGTTTGTTATAGCGGTTTTGCCATGTTCGAATGTTGCCTCGCGTCCGAGCTTCCTGTCAGTTCGATATCCTGTTCTCCCTCGATGACATTTCGGCTGCCTGATAGGGTCCTGCCGTGTCGTGCTGTCTGCCGACGGTGACGCTCGATGCGGCGCACGGCAACCCGGTGCGCTCGGGATCGACGATCCCCACCTCAGCCGGACGCTACGTCTACACCTCTCTCCCGCCGCTCGGCTTTCTTGCCCCGATATCCGGCATGAGCCGCTCCTCCGCCCCTTCCTCGCACAGGCGCCGCGCACCGCAGGATGAAGAGACATGGATGCGCTGATCGGATTCACCGGCTTTGTCGGAAGCCACCTGCTGCGTCAGCACGAGTTCGGCTCCCTCTTCAACAGCACCAACATCGGCGAGGCGGCGGGCGGGCGGTTCGGCACGCTTGTCTGCGCGGCGGCTCCCGGCTCGATGTTCACCGCCAACCGCTTTCCCGAGAGGGACGAAGCCGCGATCCGGGACCTGATGACCCGGCTCGCACCGATCCGAGCCGAACTCTGCGTGCTGGTATCGTCGATCGCGGTGCTGGCCGAGTTCGACGGGCAGGACGACGAGAGCACCGACCGCTTTCAGACGACCCTCGCCTATGGCCGCAACCGGCGGATGCTCGAGGCATTCTGCGCAGAGAGATTCGAGCGCTGCCTCGTGGTGCGGCTGCCGGCGCTGTTCGGCCGCGGGCTGCGGAAGAACTTCCTGTTCGACATCCTGAACCCGGTGCCGACCATGCTGCCGAGGGCCCGGCTCGACGAGCTGGCCGAGCGGCTGCCGGCGGGGATGCGGCCGGGGCTCGCCCGCTTCTACCGGCCGGATCCCGAGACGGATCTCATGGTCATCGATCGCGCGGCCCTGGCAGCCAGCAGCCAGCGGGCGGCCTATGACGAGGCGGTGACGGAGCTCGGCTTCTCGGCCGTGCAGTTCACCCATCCCGCAACGCGTCTGCAGTATTACGACATGGAGCGGCTCTGGTCCGATATCGGCCTCTGCCTCGGCGCAGGGCTCGAGACGATCCACCTCGCCCCCGAGCCACTCGAGGCGGGGCGCATCCATGCGGCCCTGACGGGGCGCGAGATGCCGGCCGGCTCGGCGCGGATCCACCGCGAGGACATGCGCACCCGCCACGCCGCGCTCTGGGGCTGTGCGGGGCCCTACATCGCCACGGCCGACGAGGTGCTCGCAGGGCTGCAGGCCTTCTTTGCCGGGGAAAGGGCCGTGGCATGAAGCTCGCCGTCTCCAACATCGCCTGGCCCCCGACCGAGAGGCTCCGCATCTACCGGCTCCTTGCCGCCCACGGCATCCGCGGACTCGAGATCGCGCCCGGCCTGTTCCTTCCCGGCAGCGCCCGCCCCTTCACCCCCTCCGAGGCCGAGCTGGCGGCGGCGCTGGCCGAAACGCGGGCGGCGGGACTGGAACTGGTCTCCATGCAGTCACTGCTCTTCGGGGTGGAGGGGGCGGCCCTCTTCGGTGACCCCCGAGAGCGCGCGCGGTTCCGCGACGGATTGCGGGCGGCGATCACGCTGGCCGGGCGGCTCGGCATCCCGAACCTCGTCTTCGGCTCGCCGCGCCAGCGGGTGATCCCCGCGGACATGGGCGCCGCCGAGGCCGAGGCGGTGGCGCTTGAAACCTTCGCCGTGCTGGGTGAGGCGGCCCGGCAGGCCGGGACGCGGCTGGGGATCGAGTTCAATCCGGCAGCCTACGGCACGAATTTCCTGACCACGCTCGAAGAGGCCGACGCCTTCGTGACGCGGCTCGGCCATCCGGCGGTGACGCTGATCCTGGATCTCGGGGCCATGCACATGAACGGGGCCTACGACAGCCTTGCCGGAGCGGTGGCTGCGGTGACGGCGCCCATCAGCCACGTCCATGTCAGCGAGCCCGATCTCGCCCCCGCCCCGGCCCGAGCCGGGGCCGCCGCCACTGCGCTCGCAGCCCTTGCCCGCAAGGGCTATGCCGGCTGGCATTCCATCGAGATGAAGCCGCCGCCGGATCCCGGTCCGGCGGTTCTGGAGGCAGCGATCGGCCGGCTCCTGCGGGCGGCCGGCATGGCGGAAGGAAAGGCAGGTGCGGCATGATCCCCGTCCGGCGTGAGGATATCTTCGTCTCGGTCTGCATCGCCGACTTCCCGGCCAGCGAGGCGGCGGCGGCGGAACTGCGGCAGCTGTGCGCCGTGATCGCGACGCGGTTCCGCTACTGGGAGGTGCTGCTGACCGTCCCGGCCGATCGGGCCGAGGCCTGCGAGGCGCTGATGGCGTGCGTGGCCAACATCCGGCTGCTGAAGGTGCGCCATGGCACGCCCTTCTACCGCCAGCGCGTGGCGGCAGCGGCCGAGGCGATTGGCGATGTGGTGGTGGTGGCCGCCATCGAGGAACGGTCCGAACTGGACATGCCGGGGATGATCGAGACGGCCGCGGCCACCGGCGCCATCGTGATCGGGCAGCGCCGCTCGCGCAGCCTGCTGAACCCGTTGCTCGAGGCGCTGGGGCACAGTGCGGGCTTCCGCACCAGCACCCGCAACATGCTGACGGCGGCCTATCCGCGCACGCTGCTGAACCGGCTGCTGGCCCATCCCGACCCGCAGCTCGCGCTGCGCTTTCCCCCGGCGGACCCGGCGCTGCCGGTGCTGTGGCAGAAGGCGGCGGGGCTGTTGCGACCCTGCCCGCTCTGCGGCCTCGGGCGCAAGCTGGGGCTGGTGCAGAAGCTGTTGGTCAGCACGGCGCCGCGCGTTCTGGCGCTGGTGGGTCTGCTGTCGCTGGCCGTGGCCCTCGCCTCGCTCGCCCTTGCGCTTTATGCGCTGGTGGTCTGGCTCACCTTCAGCGGCGTGCAACCGGGCTGGTTCACCCTGACGCTTGCCCTCAGCCTGACGGCCACCTTCCTGTCGGTCGCGATCTTCGGCCTCTCGCTCGGCCTGCAGAAGATGATCGAGGGCCAGTCGGGCGGGCTTGGCGAGGACATCCTCGACGAGCGCAGCTCGGTGGACCTGTTCGGGCAGGTGATGACCGAACTCAACGTCGAGGTGGCCGACGGAATGGCCAGGAGGGAGCCTCTCTCGCTGCCGGGCCTGCCGGAGCCGGAAACCGCATGAGCCGCACCCCGGACATCGACTGCCTGGTGATCGGCGGCGGCTTCTACGGCTGCTGCCTCGCGCTCTTCCTGCGCTCGGTCTCGGAGCGGATCGTTCTGGTCGAGGCGGGCGACCGGCTGATGGACCGTGCCTCGCGGGTCAACCAGGCGCGGGTCCATACCGGCTTCCACTATCCACGCTCGGCCCTGACGGCGGCCAAGTCGATGGTGCTGCACCGTCGCTTTGCCGAGGATTTTCCCGAGGCGGTGCGGTCCGACTTCCAGATGCTCTATGCGATTGCGCGGCGCCGCTCGAAGGTCAGCGCCAAGCGGTTCTACCGGATGTTTGCCGACATGGGGGCGCCCATCGCCCCCGCCACCCGGTCGCAGGCGGCGCTGTTCGACCCCGCCACCATCGAAGCGGTCTTTGCCTGCACCGAGATGGCCTTCGACCATTCCCTGCTGGCCCGGCGCCTGGGGGGGCAGCTCGATGCGCTGGGGCTGGATGTGCGGCTCTCCACCGCGGCGGTGCAGCTCGAGGAGCAGGCCGAGGGCGTGGTCGTGCGGCTCTCCTCGGGGGCGGAACTGTTTGCCCGGCATGTCTTCAACGTCACCTACGCCCAGATCAACAACCTCCTGCGTCCCGCGGGCCTGCCCGAGGCCAACCTCAAGCACGAGCTGACCGAGATCGCCCTCGTGCGTCCTCCGGCCCAGCTCGAGCGGTTCGGGATCACGGTGATGGACGGGCCCTTCTTCTCGGTGATGCCCTATCCGGCCGAGGGGCTGCATTCGCTGACCCATGTCCGCTACACGCCGCAGATGAGCTGGACCGACCGGACGAGCGGCCGCTCGGCCTACGAGACCTTCGCCGCGACGGAACCGCAGAGTCGGCACCGCCACATGATCCTTGACGGGCAGCGCTATCTGCCCTGCCTGGCTGACAGCACCTGGGTGAAGTCGATCTTCGACGTGAAGACGGTGCTGGTGAAGAACGAGCAGGATGACGGGCGGCCGATCCTCTACCAGCAGCAGCCGGCAGGCTCTCGGGTGATCTCGATCCTCGGGGGCAAGATCGACAACATCTACGATCTCTTCGATCTCGTGCGGCTGACCCGGCCGGAATGGGCCGGCGCGACCGAGGCCTTCGTCTGCCCGCCGGCGGTCTGCGGCACATGGGGGGTGGCGTGATGGCGGCGCGGCTTCCGGCCGAACTGATCCGCTTCGGCCTCGTCTCGGTGCTGGGGCTTGGGGCCGATCTCGCGGTGGCCTGGGGGCTGGCGGTCCTTGCGGGGCTGAGCCTGCCGCTGGCGGCCACCTGCGGCTTCGCCATCGGGGCGGCGCTGAACTACGTCCTGCACCACAGCTGGACCTTCCGCGCCTCCGCGCCGCGGGCGCCCGGCCGGCGGCGGGTGGCTTCCCATGCGGCGCGCCTGCTGCGCTACGGGCTGGGGCTCGGGCTCACGCTTCTGGCGCGGGTGGCGACGGTCGCGCTGGCCAGCCGGTTCCTCTTTGCCGCCGAGGGACAGGAACTGCCGGCCCTCATGGCGGGCGCTGCCGTCTCCTTCATCGTCAACTATCTGACCAGCAAGCATTTCGTCTTCCAGGCCCGAGAGGCTCAGCCCCTCTGCGGCCCCTTTCCCGACATCAGGTGACGCACCCGATCGCGAGGCGCACCGATCCGACGGGCGGCTCCGCATTTTCCGAGGAAAACCACATGAACCAGGTGAGCCGCATGAATGATGCCGATCCCGGAAGGCCGGGGCCGGAAATCGGGCAGGAAATATGGCCAGGAGCCGAGCTTCCCGCCTTCGACAGCACCATCTTCGCCCCCCGGACCACGCGCTACCTGCTGGTGATCCCGGTCATCAACGAGGGCGAGCGGATCCGCCACCAGCTGCGGCAGCTTCATGCCCTGCGGATCCCGCTCGACGTGGCAATCGCCGACGGCGGCTCGACCGACGGCTCGCTCGAACCGGACTTCCTGCAGGAGTGCGGGGTGCGGGCGCTGCTGACCAGGCGCAGTCCGGGTCGGCTCAGCGCGCAGCTGCGCATGGCCTACGCCTGGGGCCTGGCCGAGGGCTATGACGGCATCCTGACGGTGGATGGCAACGGCAAGGACGGGCTTGAGGCGCTCCCCCGCTTCATCGCGGCTCTCGAGGCGGGCTTCGACTATGTCCAGGGCTCGCGTTACCGCAAGGGCGGCGAGGCAATCAACACGCCGCTTGACCGCAAGCTCGGCGGGCGGCTCTTGCATGCGCCATTGCTGTCGCTGGCCTCGGGCAACCGGCTGACGGACACGACCAACGGGTTCCGCGCCTATTCGCGGCGCTATCTGGCCGACCCGCGCGTGGCCCCGTTCCGCGCCTGTTTCCGCGACTACAGCCTGCTCTTCTACCTGTCCGCCCGGGCAGGCCAGCTCGGCTACCGCGTGACCGAGGTGCCGGTGCGCCGCGCCTATCCCGCCTCGGGTCCCACCCCCACCAAGATGGGCGGCGCAGGCGCCAAGATCGCGCTGATGGGCGAGCTTTTCCGCAGCGCGCTCGGCGGCTACCATCCCCCGGCCGCGCGCGGGCTGGCCGGTATCGGCGCGCCGGAAGCGGGAAGCTATCCGGAGCCGGTGCCGCGGTTCTGGCCCTGGATCCTGCCGCTCGTCTTCCTGCTGATCCTGGCGTCGCGGCTGGCCGGCATTCTCGATGCGCCCGACATCTGGCATGACGAGGGCATGCTGATGGCGAACCTGCCCCTGCCTTCGGTCCTTGCCGCCTTCGAGCACCTGCCTTACTTCGCCCAGGCCGCGCCTCCCGGCTACCTGATCCTCGCAAGCGGCGTGATGACCCTGGCGGGCGAGCATGCGATCACCGGGCTGCGCCTGCTCAGCCTTGCGGGCAGCCTCGGAGCGGCGGCGGTGCTGGCCCTGACGCTGCGGCGGACGGGCGGGGCCATGGTGGCGCCGGTGGCGCTTGCGCTCATGTTCCTCTCGCCTTTCGGCGTGCGCTACGGGATCGAGATCAAGCAATATGCCTTCGAGATCCTGGCCACCTGCCTGATGCTGGCCGCCACCCTTCGGGCGGTGCGGCGCCCGGACGGGCCCGGCCTCGCGATGCTTGCGGGGGCGGGCCTTGGCCTGCTGCTCTTCTCCTTCACCGCACCGGTCCTCTTCGTCGCCCTCGCGGCGGCAGCGGCCCTGCAGCTTCTCGTCGAGGATCGGTTGCGATCGGACGGGGTCCGCCACCTCGGGCTTCTCTTTGCAGGGCTCATGGTGGCGGCGGGCGCCTGGCATCTGGGCGTGACGAAGCAGGTGACGGTGGCGCAGTTTCGCTACTTCTCGTTCGTCTATGACCTGGGCTACCTGCGGCTGCCCTTCATCGACGACGGCGAGGGCATCACGGTCTCTTCCTTTGCACGGATCATGCTGGGGATGTTCGACCCGTTCTATCGTTTTGCCAGCGAGTATCACGCCGCGCGTCCCGTGGCCGTGATCACGGTCCTCCTGCTCGCGATCGGGATCCTGATGCCGCTGCGCCGGGGCCCGCTGCTGCCCGCATTCGGCCTGGCGTTGCTGATCGGCCTGCCGGTGCTGAGCCATGCGGGCTTCTACCCGGTCCTCTACAGCCGGCACTTCATCCTGATGCAGCCTGTCCTGGCCATCCTGCTTGCCACGGGCCTCCTGTCCGTCTTCGCCTGGATCGCGGGGGCGGCGGGGATGGCCCGTCCGGCCGGGACGATGCGGCTCGTCGCGGCCTTCGTGGTCCTGCAGGGGGGCATCGCGATGCATGCGGGCTTCCATCAGGAAAAGCAGCAGCTGAGCGAGGCTGTCGCGGTGATCGCCGCCAATGCGGCCGAGCCCGAGCCGCTGATCTACGTCGCCCCGGCGGCGCAGCCGAACATGCTCTATGTCGCGCCTGATTTCGGAACCCAGATCGGCTATGGCCCCGGCGCATTCGATCACGATTTCCACAAGCGGTCGAAGACCTCGGACATCACCACGGACTATCCCCGCGAGGTTGCCGCGCATCGCGAGATCTGGCTGCTCGAGACGCTCATCTACGACCAGGGCCTCGATCACGTGGCCGCGGAACTCGAGCCCCTGGCCGCGGCCTTCGGACCCTGCACGGAGATGTACCGCTCCGGCTCGTCCCGCGATCTCGGCTACACGCTGGCCTACCGCTGCCGGGCTCCGGACTGAGGCCTGCGGCGCTGCGCGGCTACTGGCCCAAGACGGTTGACGATCGCACTCCAGGTTGTTTCCTTTGGGTCATCGGCCGTAGGCCGGGGCGGCTCCGCTGCTTCTCAAGCTCAGGCCATGAGAGAGGGGTGCAAGGCCACATGAACATCGCGGCGACTGACGAGGCGGCCGACGCCCTTCATGCGAGCGAGGCGCGCTTCCGCGCCTACTTCGACGCCTCCGCCGACTGCATGTTCCACCTCCATGTCGGGGCGGACGGCCGCTTCACCTACGCCGACATCAACCCGGCCGGACTGGCCGCGGCGGGGCTCACGCTCGACGAAATGCTGGGGCGCGAGCCGCTCGAGCTCCTGGGACCGGTCAAGGGGGCGGAGATGACTGCAGGCCTCATGTCCGTGGTCCGCACCGGGCAGCCCTATCGCTACGAGCCGACCTGGACATGGCCGGCGGCACGGTCGTCTACGACGCCGTCTACATGCCCCTGCGTGGCTGGTCCGGCACCGTCACGGGGGTGCTCGGGGTGGCGCGCGACATCACCGAGCGGCACCGGGTCGAGGCGGCGCTGCATCAGGCGCAGAAGGTCGAAGCGGTGGGCCAGCTCGCAGCCGGCGTCGCCCACGACTTCAACAACGTCCTGGCAATCTTCCAGTCCTGCCTGCGGCTCCTGGGGAGCGAGGTGACCTCCGACCAGGGTCGGAAGGTCGTGGAGGAGGGCCTGGCCGCCGTTGGGCGCGGCAAGGCGCTGACCGATTGGCTCACGGGCTTCGTCCGGCAGGAGCCGGTCGCGCTCGCGAGCCTCGATCTCAACGCAGCCATGGAGCAGGTCTGCGCCATGCTCGACCAGACGCTGGCCGGCAGCGGGGTGCGCTTCTCCTGCGATCTGGCCTCCGACCTCGAGCCCGCGCGGGCGGACGCCAACGAGGTGGCCCTGGCAATCCTGAACCTCGGCCTCAACGCCCGCGACGCCATGCCGAAGGGAGGGACCCTGCGGCTCTCCACCCGCAACGAGGAGGTCGTGCGGGAGCCGCCCGACGGTCTCGCGCCCGGACGCTACGCCGTCGTCGAGGTCGCAGATACCGGCAGCGGCATGCCGCCCGAGGTCCTGGCCCGCGCCCTGGAGCCGTTCTTCACCACGAAGCCGGCGGGCCGCGGGACGGGGCTCGGCCTCGCGATGGTCCAGGGCATTATCCGCCGCACCGGTGGCGGCCTGCGCATCGCCAGCACCGAAGGTCAGGGCACACGCGTCAGCCTCTTCTTTCCAACCGCGTCGTCGGCGCTGGTTGCGGGGACCTGAGGTTCGATTGGGGGAGGCGACCAGTCGGTCGATGAGATCGGATTGCGCGGCGGTCAGAACGACGTTTCAGGTGGCCGTCTGCTTGTACTGGGTTAGTCGTCGCGACCGATGGCGCGTATGCCTGCCTTGCCGGACGACTTCAGCGCGGCATCGAACGCCTTGAAGGCCTGCACGATGCGCGCGAAGGACGGTTGGCTCAGCCGGCCATAATCGCATCCATCCGTTCCCGGGATCTTGCGCAGGTCATATCCCGGCCAGATGAAGCGGTTGACCTCGTCCAGCACCACCCAGTGATCCTCGCCATCAAGCCTGATCGACATGCGGCCCCGGTCGCATGCTGGCGCGGCGCGCAACCTGAAAGCATAAGCTCATCCCGTGCGAGCGGATATATCCTGGAAGATATATTTTATCTTTATGATCTTCGCATCCTATTGATGGTTTATGATCTTGCAATCATCTTGTGTGGAAGGATTGCCATGGATCAGATCGCGCGCACCACCAGGGATCTCGGCACCGCCCTGCGGCAGGCCCGCAGGGCGCAGAACCTGACGCAGGCCGAACTGGCATCACGTGCAGGCATCTGGCAACGCACGGTCTCGAACATCGAGACCAGTGCCAGCGGGGCGAAGGTCGACACGATCTTCGATCTGCTCGCAGCACTCGACCTCGAACTCCACATCGTGCCGCGCAGCAAGATCAAGCCGTCGGACCTGGAGGACATCTTCTAATGGGGCGCAAGCGCAGCTACGTCCCGCTCGACGTCTACATGAACCGCCGCAAGGTCGGGCAGTATTACCGCGAGGCAGACGGGGCCTGCGGCTTCACTTATGCCCCCGGCTGGCTCGCATGGGAAAACACGCTGCCGATCTCGCGCGCCTTGCCCCTGCGCTCCGAGCGACATGTCGGGCCCGCGGTCATCGCCGTCTTCGAGAACCTGCTGCCGGACAGCGACGTCATCCGACACCGCGTGGCGGAACGCGTCGGCGCAGACGGGGTGGATGCGTACAGCCTTCTCGCCCGGATCGGGCGCGACTGCGTGGGCGCGCTGCAGTTCCTGCCGGAGGGGGAGGTGCCAGGGGACTGCCAGGTCTTGACGGGCGAGCCGCTGACCGAGGCCCAGATCGCCGCGATGCTCAAGGATCTCGGTCATACGCCCCTGGGCATCCGGGCCGAGAAGGACTTCCGGATCTCCGTCGCGGGCGCCCAGGAAAAGACCGCTCTTCTCTTCCATGAGGGCCAATGGGTTCTGCCCACCGGAACGACGCCGACCACCCATATCCTGAAGCCACCGATCGGCACCTTGCCAAACGGCATGGACCTGACCAACAGCGTCGAGAACGAGCACTTCTGCCTGCGCCTGATGGCCGCCTTCGGCCTGCCGGTAGCTCACACCGAGATCGCTGCCTTTGCAGCCTCCAGGGCTCTGGTGATCGAACGCTTCGACCGGCTGCGCGCCCGCGACGGGCGCCTGATCCGCCTCCCGCAGGAAGACTGCTGTCAGGCGCTGTCGGTCCCGCCGACCCGGAAGTACCAGACCGAGGGCGGTCCCGGCATCGTCGAGGTCTGCGGCCTGCTGACGGGCAGTGACGAGCCCATGCGCGACCGGGCAAATTTCCTGAAGGCGAACATCCTGTTCTGGTTGATCGGCGCGACCGATGGACATGCCAAGAACTTCAGCATTGCCCTCCTGCCGGGCGGTCGCTTCGTGATGACCCCGCTCTACGACGTGCTGACCGTGCAGCCCTCGCTCGATGCCGGGCAGATCCAGGTCAAGAACATGAAGCTTGCGATGCGGGCCGGGAAAAGCCGCCACTACAAGGTCTCGGACATTCAGGGCCGGCACTTCGTGGAGACAGGACTGGCCGCAGGGTTTTCGCGGCAAAAGGTTGTGCGGATCTTCGCGGACATCCTCGAAAGGGCGGAGGGAGCCTTCACCACCGCGCTGGCCGAAATGCCCGCCGACTTTCCGGTGGAACTGTTCGCCTCCGTGAAGCGCGGTTTTGATCAGCGCGCGGCGCGTATGCGGGAGGGCGCCGTGTGAGGCGGAGCGACAATGGCGATGCAGGCGCAAGCCATCCTCGTCTCTCCCATGATCCTCGGCTTCTCTTCGCTCGCGGTCGTGGCCGGTCCTGATCATTCCGAGAAATATGTCCGAAAGTGCCGGGATGAGGCGCAGGAACAGTTCGCTCCCGCTGGGCCTGCCTCAGCTCGCGATCCGGTAGGGGCGCCCGCGCCGCGGCTGGGGCGGAGGTGCATGACGGTCCTGCAGCAGGTCTGTTCCCGTCCCGGGACCGGGTCGGGCAGGGGCCAGGGTCTCGCCTGCTGCGGGAGGCCTTGGGCGAGCTCCGGCACAGCTACGGCGGCTCGATGAAATTCGAGACAAGGGGGGAGGCGGAGTATCTCATCCGGCGTCCCTACCGCGGCACCGGCAGGAGCGTGCCCGCGTGGTCGCGCTTCATCTCCCCGGTCAGCAGGCCGAGGATCTGCTCGCGCGGAAAACAGGTTTCCAGCCTCTTGAGCTGCGTCCCGTAGACCCCCCGCTCGACATAGCTGAAGACGCGCCAGTACCGCGCAACCCGCGCCCGCCCCTCGCGGATTGCTTCGGAAAAGGAGAGGGGCTCGTCCCCGCGAGCCACCTCCATCCGCCAGTGGGAATGGGCGCGCTCGACCGGGTCGCGCAGCGGCAGGATCAGGCGCATCCGGGGATTGTAGGTCCGGATCCGCTGCAGCGACGGCTCGTGGAACAGGTGGACCGGGATGGCCTCGCCGCAGATCTGGTCGGGGCGGGCGCCCGCGAAATGGGTCTCGTAGAGCGGGGCAGTCGGTGCCGACCAGTCGATCGCCGCCTCGCTGTCGAAGAAATGCAGGTCCTTCTTCGCGGGCAGGAAGAGCTCAGGATGCGTCGACAGGAAGCGGTGGAGCGCGGTGGTTCCGGATTTCCGGGGCGCCTGCGATGAGGAAGGCGACCTTCGGTCCCTGCCGCAAAGCTGCCTGGGCCGGATCGGGGCCGATTCCCGTGCGGACCATTCCGGTCTCCTCCTCCTCCGGGCGAGTCCGGCTCGGTGCGGCTCGCCCGACATTCCTTCGTCGGTGGGTGTTACATGCTTTCGCCTGTAAGGACCATACGGCCGGAGGCCAGGCATGTGGCCTGAGCTCACCACCGAGACCTCCGCTCCAAAATATCCATCTGAAATCGCTCTAAAAGCCACATTTTGGTCACAGTGTCGGCATTTCTCGCCCTGATCATTTCAGGGGGCAGACAATGGCTACATATCTCACCGGCGAAACCGTCACGCTCGTCGTGAACTTCACGGACGGGCTCGACAACGTCGATCTGCTGACGACCAGCTTCGTCGTGGATGACGGCGCGGCTGAGGTCGTCAACTCTCAGATCTCCAACGACATGCTCGACGGCACGATCACGGTCGATGTCACCGACGCGGGCTTCGACGTCAGCTTCATCGGCATCCAGCAAGCTGGCAACCTGACCTTCACCCTCAGCAGCCTTTCCGACGAAAGCGCCGGTTCGGTGGTCGGGGCGAGCGAGACCGGCTACTCTATCTCGGGCCTCAGCGAAACCATCCTCCCCAGCTACGACACCCAGGCCGGCACGGCCTCGGGGGGCTTCTTCTTTTTCGGTTCTGGGTCTTTGGTCGCGATGAGCCAGACGGTCGCCCTCTCCTTCGCCGATCCGAACGAGGCCCCGGTCGTCGCGACCAACACCGGCTCGATCCTGGCCGAGGGTGGCCTCGACACGATCCTGGCGACCGAACTCGGTGCGACCGACGACGCGACCGAAACCGCCGGCCTCGTCTACACGATCACCTCGGGCACGTCGCACGGCACGCTCTTCGTCGATGCCAACAACAACGGCCAGATCGACATCGGCGAGACGCGGGGGCTTGGTGAAACCTTCACCCAGGCCGACATCGATGCAGACCGCCTGCTCTACCTGAACGATGGCGGCGAGAGCACGACGGACGGCTTCGGCTTCACCCTGTCGGACGGGTCGGCCATGACCGACAGCAGCTTCTCCTTCACGATCACCCCGGTGAACGACGCGCCGACCGTCTCGGCCCCGGCGAGCCTTTCGGTGACCGAGGACGCGGCGACCGCCCTGACCGGCATCAGCTTCGCCGACGTGGATGCGGACTCGAGCGACGTGACCGCGACCCTCTCGGTCGATGCCGGGATGCTCGCCGCGGCGAGCGGGGCGGGCGTGACGGTCCTGGGCTCGGGCACGGGTGTGCTCACGCTGAGCGGCACGGTGGCCGCGATCAACGCCTTCATCGCGGCGAGCGAGGTGGCCTTCACCCCGGACGCCAATGCCACGACGGACGTAACCCTGAGCATCGGCATCGACGACGGCGGCAACAGCGGCAGCGGCGGCGTGCTGACCGCGGGCACCAGCGTGACGCTCGCCGTCATCCCGGTGAACGACGCGCCGACCGTCTCGGCCCCGGCGAGCCTTTCGGTGACCGAGGACACGGCGACCGCCGTGACCGGCATCAGCTTCGCCGACGTGGATGCGGGCTCGAGCGACGTGACCGCGATCCTCTCGGTCGATGCCGGGATGCTCGCTGCGGCGAGCGGATCGGGCGTGACCGTCCTGGGTTCGGGCACGGGCGTGCTCACGCTGAGCGGCACGGTGGCGGCGATCAACGCCTTCATCGCGGCGAGCGGGGTGGCCTTCACCCCGGCCGCCAACGCGACCACGGACGCGACCCTGAGCGTCGGCATCAACGACGGCGGCAACAGCGGCGGCGGCGCGCTGACCGCCAGCACCAGCGTGACGCTCGCCGTCACGGCGGTGAACGACGCGCCGACGGTCTTGGCCCCGGCGAGCCTCGCGGTGACCGAGGACAGCACGACCGCCGTGACCGGCATCAGCTTCGCCGATGTGGATGCGGGCTCGAGCGACGTGACCGCGATCCTCTCGGTCGATGCCGGGATGCTCGCTGCGGCGAGCGGGTCGGGCGTGACGGTCCTGGGCTCGGGCACGAACGCTCTCATGCTGAGCGGCACGGTGGCCGCGATCAACGCCTTCATTGCGGCGAGCGAGGTGGCCTTCACCCCGGCCGCCAACGCAACCACGGATGCCACCCTGACCGTCGGCATCAACGACGGCGGCAACAGTGGCAGCGGCGGCCCGCTGACCGCCATCACCAGCGTGACGCTCGCCGTCACGGCGGTGAACGACGCCCCGACCGTCTCGGCCCCGGCGAGCCTCGCGGTGACCGAGGACACCACGACCGCCGTGACCGGCATCAGCTTCGCCGACGTGGACGCGGGCTCGAGCGACGTGACCGCGACCCTCTCGGTCGATGCCGGGCTGCTGGCCGCGACGAGCGGGTCGGGCGTGACGGTCCTGGGTTCGGGCACGGGCGCGCTCACGCTGAGCGGCACGGTGGCCGCGATCAATGCCTTCATCGCGGCGAGCGAGGTGGCCTTCACCCCGGCCGCCAATGCCACGGCGGATGCAACCCTGAGCGTCGGCATCAACGACGGCGGCAACAGCGGCAGCGGCGGCGCGCTGACCGCCAGCACCAGCGTGACGCTTGCCGTCACGGCGGTGAACGACGCCCCGACCGTCTCGGCCCCGGCGAGCCTCGCGGTGACCGAGGACACCACGACCGCCGTGACCGGCATCAGCTTCGCCGACGTGGACGCGGGCTCGAGCGACGTGACCGCGACTCTCTCGGTCGATGCCGGGCTGCTGGCCGCGACGAGCGGATCGGGCGTCACGGTCTCGGGTTCGGGCACGGGCGCGCTCACGCTGAGCGGCGCGGTGGCGGCGATCAACGCCTTCATCGCGGCGAGCGAGGTCGCCTTCACCCCGGCCGCCAACGCAACCACGGATGCCACTCTGACCGTCGGCATTAACGACGGCGGCAACAGCGGCAGCGGCGGCGCGCTGACCGCGGGCACCAGCGTGACGCTCGCCGTCACGGCGGTCGACGACGCGGCGGTGGCGGCCGACGATGCCTTCCTCGTCTCCGATGTCACTCCGCTCTCGGGCGATCTCTTCGCCGACAACGGCCAGGGCGTCGACTCCGACGTGGACGACACGCTTCTCGTCACGGCGGTGAACGGCAGTGCGCTTGCCGTGGGCAGCCAGATCACGCTCGCCAGCGGCGCGCTGCTGACGGTGCAGGCCGACGGCACCTTCGCCTATGATCCCAACGGTCAGTTCGAATACCTGCCCCTCGGCCAGACCGCCGAGGACAGCTTCACCTACGAGGTGAACGGGGTCGAGGCCACGGCCACGGTCACCATCCTGGGCGTCGACAACCGCGACCTGCTGGAAGGCACCGACGGGGACGACCTCCTCTCGGGCGGGGTGATGGGCGACATCATCCGCGGGGAACTTGGTGCGGATACGCTGATCGGCGGCGCCGGCGCCGACGTGATCGAAGGTGGCCTGGGCAGTGACCTTGCGAGCTATGCGGGTTCGGATGCCGGGGTGCAGGTCGATCTCGCGGCCGGGACCGCCGCGGGCGGCGATGCCGAGGGCGACCAGCTTTCGGGCATCGAGAACCTGCTCGGTTCAGACCATGCCGACCGGCTGACCGGCAATGCGATCGCCAACGAACTGGACGGCGGCGCAGGCAACGACACGCTCTTCGGCAACGAAGGCCACGACACGCTTCTTGGCGGCGAGGGCGACGACTACCTGCATGGCAACACCGGGGCCGACCTGCTCCAGGGCGGTTCGGGCAACGACGAGTTGCGCGGCGGTTTGGGCAACGACATGCTCGTGGGCGGCGCCGGGGCGGACCGGCTGATCGGTGCGTACGGCCAGGACACGGCCAGCTACGCGGGCTCGGCCGATGGCGTGAATGCCGACCTCTTGCTCGGCACCGGTCAGGGTGGAGATGCAGAGGGCGACAGCTTCTTTGGGATCGAAAACCTGCTCGGCTCGGACCATGACGACCAGCTGACCGGCGATCTCCTCGCCAATACGCTGAACGGAGCTGCGGGCAACGACACGCTCTTCGGCTACGGGGGCCACGATACGCTGAGGGGCGGCGAGGGCGACGACTATCTGCGGGGTGACGCGGGCGACGACCTGCTGATGGGTGACGCCGGAGACGACCGGATCCGCGGCGGCGCCGGAGACGACCGGGTCCGAGGTGGCGAAGGCAACGACTACCTGCTGGGCAACGCGGGGAACGACCTGCTGATAGGCGGCGCCGGAAACGACCAGATCGGCGGCGGTGACGGCAACGACCTGCTGATGGGTGGTGACGGCAACGACCTGCTCTTCGGCGCGCTCGGCAACGATACCTTCGTGGGCGGCGCGGGAGAGGACGTCTTCCTCTTCAACACGGCCCCTGCGAGTGACAACGTCGAGACGATCATCGACTTCGAGTACGGGATCGACCGGATCGCGCTGCTGCCCTCGGCCTTCACCTTCATCCCCAGCCCGGACGGGGTCTTCGAGGACTATCTGCGCTTCGATGCGGACATGGGCACGCTCTATTTCGACGCTGACGGTCAAGGGGCGCAGGAAGAGGTGCTGATCGCGAACGTGTTCGGCACCGATACCCTGACGTCGGACGATTTCCTGTTCGCCTGACGGACGTTACCTGCGGACGCAGGCATATCCCGGAGCCGGCCGATCACCTCGGCCGGCTCTCTGCATGTTCCGTACTCTCCACGCAGGATGATTTCCGAATACATGCTCGTCATCGCCCGGGGCATCCGCCGCTTCGGGTCAGCAATTCATGCATAATCGAACTCCCGCATCGCCGGAGCCACAGCCGCCTCGTCGGCTTCCCGCTCCGCTTCCGGAAGGCGCGGATGATGGCCAACCCCGGGCGGGAGCCCGGCCTCGAACCAGATCGGTCAGTTCGGTCAGGATTGCGTCCTCCATGCCGCAGGGCTCGATGCGGCCCCTCAGGATCGCGATCATTCTCCAGCTCTCGCTCTGTTCTTCCAGCCTCGGCGATGCGCCGGACCAGTTGCCCTCGACCCGGCAAGTGAGTTCAACCGCAATGCCGTCCTGACCTGGTGCAGGGCCGCGCCTCAGGTGCGTAGGCTGACGTCGCAGCTTTCATCTGCCATGCCTCGGGCGCATCAACCCCTGCCCGGACAAAGCCTGCGATCAACCCTGTGGACGGCGAGGTTCGCAGACTTGGCCGGCAGAGGACCCTCTCCTATGCTCGTCCTGGAAATTGAAGGAACGAACCTGATGGCCGAGTATCTGCCGCTCTATGAAGTGACAGCCAATTACTACAACCCCAGCCCGCTGGGCATTTTCGAATGCCCATGCGGTGTGCGACACAAGCACGGGCTTCCGGAGAAGAAGGGCGTGCCGGAGCATCGTGTTGCGCACTGCACCGACCGGTCGCTTCACCCCGAAGGCTACAACATCGTCTGGCAAGGCAAGACCGATGGGGTTCGTCCTGCGCGTCGGCGGCAGTCGCGGGCAGTGACCTCCGGGTCGTAATCCGTACGGTGCGTCACGAACCGGTCACGCCGGAGGGGCCGTCGGGTCTGCGCACGGCAGCCGGCCAGACGCTGCAGGAGCTCCGCATGGCCCGGGTCGCAGGTGCATCGCCGAGCTGCATCGGCATGTTCTTGCGGAGAGCGCCGCCCGAGGATCTCCTCTATCGCCTCGAGACAAGTCGCGCCCCTCTCGCCGTGCGGGGCGGACGACCCAGCCTGCCGGAGCTGGCTGAACGGCGGGCTGTCAGAGCACCGGCGGGGCCGGAGGCGCAGGTACGACAGGTGCAGCATCCGTGAAGAGGTTCGGGAAGAGCCGCTCCCGGTAGTCCAGCGGAAAGGCGATGCGCACGGGCCCCTTCGGTGTTGCGGATTTCAGGAAGCCGCCGCGCGTCAACTCGCCGAGGTCGCCGCTCGTGCTGCGTTCCGAAGCGCCGGTCACGAAACGTGCGTCCCCCCGCGCCATTTCTCCATGGCGCAAGACATGTACGATCAGCCGGGGCAGGCGGTCCTTGCCCGGATAAAGATCCGTGATCAGCCGCGTGTAGCGATCCCGCAGCATGCCTAGGTCGAACATTGCTTCGGTAAACCGGATCTGATCCAGCATGACGGTCAGAAACCATCCGGTGAAGGACGTCAGGGTGCTGAGCGACAGGTTTCCGCGACCGTCGCGGTCGCCCCGGCGCGGCTGGTCGGCCGCGTCCATGCGTTCCTTGTATTCGGCCGGATCTGCCAGCCCTCTGGCGAGGCCGCGGCTGATGGACCAGAGTCCATGCCCGCCGATCCCTGCGACCTGGCACATTGCGTGGGACATGAGCCTGCTCACCCGGCCGTTTCCGTCGAGAAACGGATGAATGTAGTTCAGCCGGTGATGGGCTGCGGGAATGGACAGGATCCGGCCGGTAGCGCCGCGGGTCAGGCCGCGGTAGCGCAGGACGAAGTGGTCCATGAAGGCAGGCACACGGTGGGCAGATGGCGGCAGGTGCCGACCGACCGCGACGTCCTCGCCTTCGACCCGGAAGGCGCCGGGGACGATCTCCCTGCGCCGGCCGTCATGCTCGGTGAAGCGCAGCTCTTCGGGCATCGCCTCGTAGAAGCGGCGATGCAGGTCGCGGATGAATGGACTCGACGTCGGCTCGGGCAGCTCCCCTCGAGCATAGGTCTCGTCGATCCACACCTGGACACGGACATGCGCGGCGGCTTCTTCGGCCAGGGGCCGGTTTTCCACTGTGTCGAGGCGGCCGGCCAGGGCGGCTTCAATGTCGTGCGGGCGGGTGTTGTGACCTTCGATCAGGTTCGAGTAATAGGCGTTCATGATCCGGGTCATGGAACGCAGCTCGGCCGCGCTGTCCGGATGAAGCCTCCGCCCGAGGGTTTCCGCCGCAGAGCGGAGTTCGAGAACCAGATCGGTCAACTCGATCGGGATCGCTTCCTCGATGCCGCAGGGCTCGATGCGTGCCGGTGTTTCCAGGATCATGTTGCCGATCCTATACCATGAAAAGAGTGTGTGACAGTTGATGGTTAAGGCAAATTTCCGCAAGGAGTTGCCGATCATGGCTGCCGATCTTCGGTACGGCTTGTGGTTCCTCTGTCCGCGACAATCCGGAAACGCCTGCTCGGTCGACGGGATAGGGCTGCACCCTTGGGGCGGTGGCGATGTTGTGCTCGATCGTAGTGCGCCTGGCCACCGGGCAGCAGTTGCGCGACGTGGTGGCCCCTCTGGCTTCACGCAACTCGCAACCGAGCAGATCGCCGAGACAGCCGCCGCGTGAGGTGTCTGGTCCAGATGGGCGGCGGCCGACACGCGAAGGGGCGCAGGCGGTGCAGGCCCCATGCCCCTGAGCCGATGCGTTTACGCCTTGGAGGCTTGTTGAAAAGATGTGGTGATCCAGGCTGCGGCAACTTTGGATGTTGCCCTGGACTTACGATCCCGGTCTTCAAGGGAAAGAACGCCTCAAACGGGTGCCGGGCGGCCGCTGCGAGCATCGTGGCGCTGACAACGGGCGGGGCATCTACCATCTCGAGAGATGACAGATGTGCCTGAATTTCGGAAGCCGCGAAGAACCGACCCATCAGGGTGTTCCCGAATCGCGTCCCGCAGAGCAGTTGCCGGCCAGCTGAGAGTTTGACATGCGGAGATTATACCTATATCGGTATATTCGGCGCGGGGAAGGCGGAGACCTTGGAACGAAAGATCATCTGGCTCTATGGACGCCCAAGCCCGATCTCGATTTGATCAAGACCCGCCTGAGCCAGGTGAAACAGCATCTTGCGGAGGCGAGTAGACAAGAGAAAAGGAAGAAGAAATGACCGAAGATCAGTCCACGCTGGAGATTGAAGTCGGAAGCGGCAATGTCTTTGCTGATCTCGGTCTCGACGATGCGCCCGAACTGAAGCTGAAGGCTGCCATCGTTGGCCAGATCAACTCGATCCTGCGCCATCGCCACCTGACGCAGGTCCAGGCATCCGCGCTCCTTGGCCTGCCACAACCGAAGATTTCCGCGCTCAAGAACGGCAGGCTCCGGGGCTTTTCGCTCGAGAAGCTCCTCGAGGTGATGGTGAAGCTCGATCGAGATGTGGAGATCGGCTTCAGCAAGTCCTCCAGGAAGGAGGGGTCGCGCTACTCCATCCGGAACGAAAAGGTTCGCATATTCGTCGCGGCCTGATTTCACGGAGAGCCGAAGGGTATGGACGGCATGGGTTTTCCGTTCGTGTCCTCTATCCTCAAGGAGCCGCACGTCGGCGTGGGGCCTACTTCCCCGAATACTCGCGATACCACGCGACGAAGCGCGCGATGCCGTGGCGGATGTCGGTCTGCGGGCGGTAGCCGGTCAGGCGCTGCAGGAGGCCCGCATCGGCCCAGGTCGCCGGCACGTCGCCCTGTTGCATCGGCATGTAGTTGCGGAGGGCTGTCTGCCCGAGGCTCTCCTCGATCGCCTCGATGAAATCGAGAAGCCGCACCTTCTCGGAATTGCCGATGTTGACGATGCGGAACGGGGCTGCGGGCGAGAGGCTGTCCTCCTCGACCGCCGTCTCGGGGCCGCCCGGCACCGCATCGATCAGGAGCCGGATCGCGCGGACGAGATCGTCGACATAGGTGAAGTCGCGCCACATCTCGCCGTGGTTGTAGATGTCGATCGGCCGGCCGTCGAGGATCGCGTCGACGAACCGGAACAGCGCGAGGTCGGGCCGCCCCCAGGGCCCGTAGACGGTGAAGAAGCGGAACATGGTGACCGGCACGCCATGCAGATGGGCCCAGGCATGGCCCATGCTCTCGTTGGCCTTCTTGGTCGCGGCATAGATCGTGAGCTGGCCGTCGGCCTTGTCGGTCTCGCGGAAGGGCATCTCCTCGTTCGCGCCATAGACCGAGGAGGTCGAGGCCATCATCAGGTGGCCGACCTTCAGCCGCCGCGCGGCCTCCATCACGCTGAAGGATCCGATCACGTTCGCATCGAGATAGGCGCGCGGGTTCTCGACCGAGTAGCGCACGCCCGCCTGCGCCGCGAGATGGACGATCACCTCGGGCGCGAAGTCGTCGGCCACCCGGTCGAAGAGCGCCTGGTCCTCGAGCATGCCCTCGGTCATCGAGAAGTTCGGATCCTGCAGCAGCATCGCATGCCGCCGCCGCTTGAGGCCGACGTCGTAATAGTCGGTCATCCCGTCGTAGCCATGGACGCGGAAGCCCTCGGCCAGCAGCAGCCGCGCGAGATGGAAGCCGATGAAGCCGGCCGTGCCGGTGACGAGGATGCGCCTCATGGAAAGACCCTCACGTGGTTTTGCGGCATGGACCCGGGCCTGCGAGCCCGGGCGGCTCTTCATTCGGCGCGGGCTCGGGGGGGCGAGAGGAGCCGGCGTGGCGCGAGGCCGCTCCTCTGCAGGGCACGCTCACTCGCCGGGTTGCAGTTCGGCCGTCTCCCGCGCAGGCTCCTCGATGAGCCGCATCGCAGCACGGCCCGGCATCGCGTCCGGCCTCCGGCCGATCGCCTCGAGTGCCGTGAACCCTGCCGCGCGAGCCACGTCCGGCTCGTAGACATTGCGCAGATCCGCAAGCCGCGGCACGGCCATCAGACCCGCCAGGCGCTGCAGATCAAGGGCGCGGAACTCGTTCCATTCCGTCAGGATCACCAGCGCCTCGGCCCCCTCGGCGGCCTCGTAGACATCCTCCATCCAGGTCACGCCGGACAGGAGATGCTCGCCCTCGCGCCGGCCCTCGGGATCGACGACACGCACCTTCGCACCTGCCCCGACCAGGGCCGGCACGATGGTCAGCGAGGGCGCATCCCGCATGTCGTCAGTGTTCGGCTTGAAGGTCACGCCCAGGACCGCCACCGTCTTGCCGCGGCACGAGCCCTCGCAGAGATCCTCGATCTTTCCGATCATCCGGCGCTTGATTTCATCATTGACCTTGATGACGGTCTCGACGATCTGGATCGGCGTGGCATGCTCCTGCCCCATCCGCGCCAGCGCCCTGGTGTCCTTCGGGAAGCACGATCCGCCGTAGCCGGGGCCTGCATGCAGGAACTTGTTGCCGATCCGGCCGTCGAGGCCCATGCCCTTCGAGACTGCCTTGATGTCGGCCCCCACCCGCTCGCAGAGCGCGGCGATCTCGTTGATGAAGGTGATCTTCGTCGCGAGGAAGGCGTTGGCCGCGTATTTGATCATCTCGGCGCTTTCGAGGCCGGTGTAGACGACGGGGAAGTCGCGCAGGAAGAGCGGGCGGTAGATGTCCGACATGATCTTCTTCGCGCGCTCGGACTCCAGGCCCACCACGACGCGGTCCGGACGCATGAAGTCGTCGATGGCCGCGCCCTCGCGCAGGAATTCGGGGTTCGAGGCCACGTCGAAATCTGCGGCGGGGTTCGCGTGCCGGATGACCTCTGCCACCTTGCGGTTGGTGCCGATGGGCACGGTCGATTTCGTGACCACCACCGCGTAGTGATCGAGCGCATGGGCGATCTCCTCGGCCGCGGCCATGACGTAGGTGAGATCCGCATGGCCGTCGCCGCGGCGCGTGGGCGTGCCCACGGCGATGAAGACCGCCTCCGCGTCCCGCATCGCCTCGGCCAGGTCCAGCGTGAAGCTGAGCCGCCCCGCCGCCACGTTGCGCGCCATCAGCGCCTCGAGCCCCGGCTCGAAGATCGGAACCTTGCCATCCTTCAGCCTGGCGATCTTGGCCGGGTCCTTGTCGACGCAGACGACCTCATGTCCGAAGTCCGAAAAGCACACACCCGAGACGAGGCCCACATAGCCCGTGCCGATCATCGCAATCTTCATGTCGTCAACCTCTGTGAAGGGAACAGTCCTGCCCGAAGACCCGGGGCCGGTGGCCTTATTCGGCCGCGCAGCGGAAGCCGACCGCCTCCTCGAGGAAGGTGCGGAACTCCTCGCCCAGATCCGGGCGTGCGAGCCCGAAGGCCACCGTCGCCTGCAGGAACCCTGCCTTCGAGCCGCAGTCATACCGGCGGCCGCGGAAGCGGAACCCGTAGACGGGACCGCCGGCCCGGATCTCCTCGGCGATCGCGTCGGTGAGCTGGATCTCGCCCCCCGCACCCGGCTTTTGCCGGTCGAGATGCGCCATTACCTGCGGGGTCAGGATGTAACGCCCGATCACCGCGAGCGTGGAGGGCGCCGTCTCGGGGTTCGGCTTCTCCACCACGCCCCGCAGCCGGACGAGCGGCCCCGTCTCCTCCGCAACGTCGAGAATGCCGTAGGAGGAGGTCGCCGCCCGCGGCACCTCCGTCGCCGCCATCATGCTCCCGCCGGTCTCGGCATGGGCCTCGATCATCTGCTGCAGGCAGGGGGGCTCGCCCGCGATCACATCGTCGGTCAGGATCACCGCGAAGGGCTCGTCTCCCACCAGATGGCGCGCACAGCGGACCGCATGGCCGAGGCCCAGGGGCCGGTGCTGCCGCACATAGGCGATCGCCCCCGACTCCACGTCGGTCGCGGCCAGGGCCTCGAGAAGGGCCGTCTTGCCCGCCCGGCGCAGTGCCTCCTCAAGCTCGGGCGCCTCGTCGAAATAATCTTCCAGCGCGGACTTTCCGCGGGATGTGACGAAGATGAACTGCTCGATGCCGGCCGCCCGCGCCTCGTCGATCGCATACTGGATCAGCGGACGGTCGACGAGCGTCAGGATCTCCTTCGGGATCGACTTGGTGGCCGGGAGGAAGCGTGTTCCGAGGCCGGCGACCGGAAGGATCGCCTTCGTCACCTTGCGTTGCATGAAGTACCCTTGAAATTGAGAACAGAAGTGCTGGCCGGACCCCGGAAGCGTCCGGGAAAGGCGATCGGACGGCCGAACCCTGCGCCCGGCAGGGAGAGGCCGGATCCCGGAGGTCGGCCGCAGATCATGCCTGACGGATCTCCGCCAGGGCCTGCCCGAGCGCCGCGAGGCCGCGGGCCAGGAGATCCCGGGCCGCGTCGGGGCTTTCGGCCTCGACATAGAGCCGGAGCTCCGGGGCGTTGCCGGACGGGCGGACATGGAGGATCCGGCCCGAGGCGCAGCTCACCCGCAGGCCGTCGGTCAGATCCGTGCCTCCCGGTGCCTCCCCCAGCGGGGCCAGGAAGGCCGCAAGCCGCTCCGGTCGGGCGGCGAGATCGGCCACCAGTGCCCGGGCCGGATCGGACGGCACCTCCTCGAGCCGGTCGGCGGCGGTGAAACGGGCGGGCTCGCGTGCGACCAGCGCTGCAAGCCCACCGGCGGACCGGGCCAGCGACAGCGGCGCCAGAACGGGCAGCAGGCTGTCGCGGGTCGGAAGCGGCGGCAGCGGCCCGGCGAGACGGGCCTTGAAGCCCAGGAGGAAGCCGCCGTTGGCCTCGTAGCCCACCGCGCGGCCCTGGGCCTCCTCCATGCCGGCAATGACGAAGGGCGAGCCGATCCGTGTCCGGATCACCTGCCGGAAGCGCCCGCCCGCCTCGACGCCGCTGTTCGAACTGACCGGCGTCACCACCACCTCGGCACCGACCGCCGCCGCGGTGATCTGGCCCAGCAGGTCGCCGGGAATGACCTGCCCCTCCCCATCCGCCAGGAGCGGCCGGTCACCGTCGCCGTCGGTCGAGACCAGCGCATCGAGGCGGTGCTGGGCGATCCAGTCCGCGATCTGCCGGCGCGCCCGGTCCGGGACGGCCTCGGTATCGACCGGGATGAACTCCTCGGACCGGCCAAGCTCCACCACCGCCGCGCAGCCAAGGGCGCGCAGGGCGGCGGTCAGCAGATCGCGGCTGACCGCGCTATGGCTCCAGACCCCGACCCGCAGACCCGCCAGGGCTTCCGCCCCGAAGGCCGTGACATAGCGGCGGACCCAGGCTGCGCCCGCGGTCGTGTCCCGGATCAGCGGGGCTGGCTCCGGGGCAGGGGGGGAGGAATCGTCCAGCGCCGCGAGGATCGCGGCCTCGTCGGCCTTGGTGATCTCGCCGGTGGGCAGGTAGAACTTCAGCCCATTGCGGTCGGCCGGGATATGGCTGCCGGTCACCATCACCGCTCCCGCTCCGGCGCGCATCGCGGCCAGCGCCAGCGCGGGCGTCGGCACCGCCCCGCAATCGGTGACCGGCACGCCCGCCCGAAGCGCGGTTTCCGCCACGACCCCGGCAAGCGCGGGCGAGGAGGGCCGCAGGTCGCGCCCGATGTAAAGCCCGGTACCATGGGGGCAGGCGCGCAGGAAGGCGCCCACATGGGCCGCAACCAGATCCGGCGTCAGCTCCGTCACCAGGCCCCGAAGGCCGCTCGTGCCGAACCGCGGCGCCATCTCAGCCCCGTGCGCCCTGGCCGCGGGCGTAGATATCCTCGTAGCGGGTGATGTCGTCCTCTCCGAGATAGCTGCCGGTCTGCACTTCGATCAGTTCCATCGCCACCTTGCCCGGGTTCTCCATCCGGTGGCGGGCGCCGAGCGGAATATAGACCGACTGGTTCTCGGTGACGAGACGGACCTCGTTGTCGACCGTGACGCGGGCGGTGCCGCGCACCACGATCCAGTGCTCGGAGCGGTGGACGTGGCTCTGGAGCGAGAGCGAAGCGCCGGGATGGACCAGGATCCGCTTCACCTGGAAGCGGTCGCCCAGGGCCAGCGTCTCGAAGAAGCCCCAGGGCCGGCGGTCATGGAGGAAATTCTCGGCCTGCCGTGCGCCCTTGGCCTTCAGCGCCTCGACGGCCGCCTTCACCTCCTGCGCCCGGCCACGCTCGGCCACGAGGACCGCATCCTTCATCGCCACCGCGATGATGTTCTCGAGCCCGATGCCCACGATCTCGACCCCCTCGCTGTCCGAGCGCAGGAGCGTGTCGCGGCAGTCGAGCGCGGTGGCCGCGCCCCCAAGGCTCACGCCCCGCTCGTCCGCCCCCATCTCGAGCGCCACCGCGTCCCAGCCGCCGAGATCGTTCCAGCTCCCGTCGTAGGGAACGACGGAGAGATTGGCGGCCCGCTCCATCACCGCGTAGTCGATCGAGATCGGCTCGGCCCGGGCCCAGGGCTCCGGGGCGAGACGCAGGAAGCCGAGATCGGGCTGGGCCGCCTCCACGGCGTCCCGCACGGGGTCGAGAAGCTCCGGCGCATGCTCCTCGAAAGCGGCAAGGATGGTGGCGGCCGAGAAGAGGAAGATCCCGGAGTTCCAGAGGAAGCGGCCCGCGGCGAGCATCTCCTCGGCACGCGCGCGACAGGGCTTCTCGACGAAGCGCCGGAGCGGGACCGCGGGTCCCTCCACCCCCTCCTCGAGCTCGAGCCAGCCATAGCCGGTCTCGGCGCGGCTGGGGGCAATGCCGAAGGTGACGATGCGGCCTGCGCGCGCCGCCGGCACCCCCTGCATGACCGCCGCGCGGAAGGCCGCCGGATCGGCGATCGCATGGTCGGAGGGCGCCACGAGCATCAGCGCCTCCGGATCGCGGGCCGCGACATGAAGCGCCGCGGCGAGGATGGCGGGCGCGGTGTTGCGCGGCTCGGGCTCGATCAGGATGGCCCCGGGCTCGATCCCCACCTCGGCCAGCTGCTCGGTCACGACGAAGCGGAAGTCCGCGCCGGTGACGATCACCGGCCGGCCGAAGTCCGGCCCGGAAAGCCGCTCGGCCGAGGCGGCGAAGAGGCTGCGAGCGCCCAGAATGGCTGCGAACTGTTTCGGATGTCCCTTGCGCGACAGGGGCCAGAGCCGGGTGCCCGAGCCGCCGCACAGCAGGATCTGCGTGATCATGGTTTCTCACCCTTGCCGATGGTGTCTCCGGTCCCGGCTGCCCGGACCCGGATCCGCGACCTAGTCCCCGGCCTGCGGCCGGTAGCTGTACTGATAGCCATAGCCGTAACCATAGCCATAGCCATAGGGTCCGCGACCGGCTTCGGGCTTGTAGGCGTTGAGCACCGCGCCTGCGGGCTTCACGCCCGCGCCCTGCAGCTGGCGGATCAGCGCGTCGATCTCACCCAGGGTGGTGACGTCGTGGCGCACGACGGCGATGGTCGCTCCCACCGCGCGCCCGATCACCACCGGATCGGTGACCGCGAGTGCGGGCGGCGCATCGAAGATCGTGAGATCGAAGCCGCGGTCGAGCTCCGCCACGAGTTCGGACAGGGCCGGCCGCATCAGAAGCTCGGACGGGTTCGGCGGATAGCGCCCGGTGGTCATCACCCTGAGCCCCGGGATCGGCGTGGGCCGCAGGAGATCCTCGAGCGCCGCCTCGCCGGCGAGATAGTCCGAAAGCCCGGGCTCCTCCTTGCCCACCCCGAAATACCGCCGGATCCGTCCGCGGCGCAGGTCGGCATCGACGAGACAGACCCGCTGGCCGGCATCGGCCGCCACCACCGCGAGATTGACTGCGAGGAAGGACTTGCCGGCCTCGGGCGCCGAGGAGGTGAAGGCGATCGAGCGGCTTTGTGCGTCCAGCATCCCGAAATGCAGGCTCGTCCGGAGCGACCGGATCCCTTCGACCGCCACCGCATCGGGATCGGTCATGGCCAGGATCGGCAGGGTGCCCTTCTGCCGGCGGTCGCGCGCCACCGAAGGCGCATAGAGCACGGTGGCAAAGACCGGCAGCCCCATCCGGTCGATCTCCTCGGCGCCCCGCACCCCCCGGCGCAGCCAGTGCCGGCCGAGCACGAAGCCCGCCCCGCCGAGCGCGCCCAGCAGAAGCGCCAGCGCCAGAACCCTTCCCCGCCGCGGCGCGATCGGGAGGGGCTCGGTGCGGGCGCTGTCGATGATGCGCACGTTGCCA
>NZ_JBQPXH010000019.1:0-42074 GCF_052244495.1 Rhodobacter sp. NSM | reverse complement strand
CCCGCCACTTGTAGAACGTCGCAGTGCTGATCCCATGCTCGCGGCACAGTTCGGGCACGGCCAAACCGTCCTCCGCCTGACGCAGCACGCCCATTATCTGGGTTCGGTGAAACGGCTCTTCTTCATCGGAATCTCCTCGTCCATCCTGCCGAGAAAATTCTACGTTCGCATCCCCTTAACCATGGGGAGGATTACCCACCTTCCTGTAAAACACGTTGATCTCTCGCCACATCACGGTTTAAATCGGCAGCGCGAGTATTCGAGGCTCGGGAATGAGAACGGTACGTTAAACGCGAGCTTCAAAAGAAAATTTCGTGCCTGTCTTTTTAATGGAAATCAGAGGCATCCGGCTTCCTAGCGGTTCCTCTATCTCTCAGCTCTTGTTGGATTTCTCTTGGCTGCACCGCGCCTGCAAGCCCTTCTCGCCAATGGGGCACCGTCCAAGGCAGCCGACGCAAGAACTGGCGCTTGCGATATTTCCGAGGGGTAAAATGTTATGTCCGAGTACCGTCACAAGCGTCACAACTGTGTGTCGACCCAGCGTAATCTGCTCATGCTACAAGGAGTAAGGTAGCGATGAGTGTGACGATGGACGACCCGAACAAAGGTCCACTTAACCTTCTTGGCTGACGAATGACATAATGGTCTCGACCGGTCGACGGCCCATGTTGCGGTAGCCGATATGTGGCCGTTCGGTGTTGTAGTGGACGAGCCAGGCATCGAGATCGGCCTGCAGGGCCTCAACGGTTTCGTAGAAGGTGTCGCGCATGGCGACGCGGAAGAACTCGTCGAGGATTGTGCCGTTGAAGCGCTCGACGAAGCCGTTCGTCCTGGGGGTGCGGACGCGGGTTCGGCGGTGCTCAATGCCGTTGAGGTCCAGGTAGAGCTCGTAAGGATGCCGCTCCGTCCCGCAGAACTCGCGGCCGTTGTCGGTGAGCACCGCGCCGACCGGCAGGTCGAGGGTGCGGTAGAACGGCAGCACATCGTTGTGCAGCACCGCCACCGCCGCCTCGGGCTGCTTGGAGACGTGAAGGAACCCGAAGGCGTAGGAGCCGAAGGTGTCGACGACGGCGTGCAGGTAGACACGGCCGATCCCCTTGAGCGAGCCGACGAAGAAGGTGTCCGCGGAGAGAAGTTCACCGGGGGCGCTTGATTCCACGTGCCTTTCGCGAAAGCAGGGATTGAGCTTCTCGATGAAGGCAGCCTGCTCGGGCGTCAGCTCGATCCTCTTGTCGGCATTGGCCTGCTCCAGCGCCAGCCAGCGGTCGGACTTCGTGCCCAGGCCGTTCTCGTTCAGGATCTTCTGGATGGTGATCGACGAGACCCGTTCGCCATTGTGCTCGAACCAATGGCGCATCAATGGCTCACCCCTCCAGCGGCAGCATCGCTTCGAACCGGTTGCAGCCATAGGCCGGATGGGCGAGCGCCAGCACCTTGATCCGCGCCACCGTCTCCGGGGGTGTCGACTGCGGGTGGCTCCTGTGGATCGGCGGCAAGTCCTTCAGGCCCTCGAAGCCCTGCGTCTGAAACCGCCGCTTCCACTCGTAAAAGCTGGTCCGATCCAACCCACGCTGGCGACACGCTTCGGCGACGTTGCCGAGCTCTCTGGCCAGCTCCAGCACGCTCAGACGGTGCCGCGCCAGCTTCGTGTTCGGACCGCGTTTCCGCCCTTTCGGAGCCTTCGTCGACTGATCCATGATCCGATCCTCCTTCCCACGATTAGCACGGAAAGAAGGTTAAGTGGACAGATCAAACGCTGGACGGCGAAGCGCAGTTGAGGGGGACCGTGGCGCCAGCGGCGCCGCGTAAGCCCGAACAAGGACGGTGGCCGAGGCCAGCCGGTCCTATGATCTCTCGCCTTCCGAGATCGAGGGTTGTGTCGAGGATACCAAGTGGGGATGGAAAATGCGCTCCGCGCCAACCCGCTCAACATCCGCGAGCAGTACGAGAAGCAGCTGAAGGACCTTCAGGAAGCCTATGGCGAGGCGGTGCTGGAGTTGCGGGCGAGAAAAAAGCTCCAAGCCCTGCTGGATGCGGCGGATCGAGCCATGGAGCCGCCACTGGTCCGAGGCCCATGGCGAGGAAATGACCCAGAGCATCCAGCAGGGCCTTCTGGCCGATGGGATCACGATGCCGCTGACCAAGCTGTGTGCGTGGTTCGGCGTGCTGCGGCGGACCGTGTACTACAAGCCGACGAAAGCTGCGCCGAAGGTTGATCCACGATTTGCCGAGCCGATCAAGGCCATGATCGAGCAGGAGCCGTCCTTCGGCTACCGCACGGTCGCCTGGCTTCTGGGCTTCACAGTGAGGCCCCGAACGCCATTGGTCGAGTGAGCGGGCCGAACGACGGTGCAGCGGGTCTTCCAGATCAAGGGCTGGCAGGTCCGCAAGCGCCCGATCGGAGTGCGACCGAGGAAAGAAGCGGTGCCCTCGGTGGCCGGGGCCCCCAACGAGCGCTGGTCCACGGATCTCTGCCGGGTCTGGCGGGCGCGACGGCTGGGCCACGCTCGCCCTGGTGATCGACTGCCATACCCGCGAGCTTCTGCGCTGGCACCTGTCGCGCTCGGGCAAGGCCTCCACGGCCGCGAGCGCGTTGGAATATGCGCTGATCAACCGGTTCCGCACACTCGGTCGGGTGACGAAGGAGTTCCTGCTGAGGTCCGACAACGGCGTTCGCCATGGGCCTCGGAACAACGGCGGCACCATGGCTCACTCTTCACCAGTCGCAAATACACGGCCTTCGTGCGCAGCTACGGCCTGAAGCAGGAGTTCATCACCCCTCACTGCCCCCAGCAAACGGATGTAGTTGAACAGCCCCTTCCTGTCGCGGTGGCGACGTTTATCCTGAGACGTCGCGCTCTGCTGGCTGATACCTCCTCCCCTTTCTTTGCCAGTGCTGCATGATCCGCCGATAGGCCTGCTCCGCATGTTCGGCACCTGTGCGATCTGCCTGCCTCAGCTCAGGTCGGTTGTAATGGTAAGCTGTGCCGCGCTGACCTCGCCGCGGTTCTGCTCCGGCCGCAAGCTCCAGCTTGCGCATCTTTCGCGCCAGCAACGTCGGGCGGCCCCAGGTGTAGTCCTCGCCCTTGGCAGCATGTGCCAGATCAGGACGGCGAGCTTGCGGGCGACAGCGACGGCCCCCACATGCGCGCCCCGGCGCGCCTTGACCCGTTCGTAAAAGGCGCGGAGCGGCCCGGGGCTCCGAACGGCCTGCCAGGCTGCCTCGACCAGGAGATGACGCGCATCGCTCCGACCGCGCTTGGTGATCCGCCCGTGATAGGCCGGGCCATCGCCGGACTGCCGCACGCTCGGGTGCAGCCCCAGGTAGGCCGATAGCTGATCCGCCGATGCGAAGCGGCTCACGCAACCGATCGCCGCCATGACCCCGACCGCCACCACCATGTCGACACCCGGGATCGTCATCAGCCGCCTGACATCCGCATCCGGCATGGCTGCGCGGGCGATATCCTGCTCGACCAGCCGCTGCGCCGCGTCTGCCTGTCATACTCCTCGATGTGCCTGGCGATCGCTGCGCGCTCATCCGTCGGGACATCCTGGGCCAGAACCCAAGCGCGACCCTTGATCCCGAAGAGATCCAGATGCGGACAGCGGGGCGCGAGATGTGCGTGAAGGATGGACTGCACGATGGCCTTCAAGCGCACGCGGCTCTTCACCAGCTGATTGCGCCGCGTGACCTGTCTGCGCCGTGCCTGGGTCTCCGCATCCGGAATCCAGACCTCGGGCAGGAACCCTGCCGCGTAGAGCTGCGCCAGGACACGGGCATCGATCTTGTCCGTCTTGGTCTTTGCCCGCGCGATGAGGTGGACCTGCAGCGGGTTGGCTACCGCAACCCGCGCCACCTTCGGCGCGAGGATCTCGACGAGGGCCGCGGCATTGCCGGTCGCCTCGACCACCACGTGATCGGTCGGACGCAGGCTCGAAGCGAAGGCCATCAGCTTGTCTCTGGCCATGTCGACACGCCCAAGGCGTCGCAGAGCCCCGTCTTCCAGGACCACCGCTTCCGCAAAGACGCGATGGATGTCCATCCCAATGATGCGCATTGCGACCTCCTCCTGTTGCCAGGAGGGAGCAGGCGGGCACGCGGCATTTACAGATCCGTGCTCTCGGCACATCCGGGCAAGCCGCAGCGGCGACCAGATAACGGAATGGGCTTTCGGCCCACTGCTGTAGCTCGGTCTGCCCGCACTCACGTGCTCCCGATGCCCCAAGCCCCGGATGCCATGAGGATAGCAGATCCAGGGCCCCGAGCACCGACATCATCATGCCGGATAACGGCATGGTCGAGCGCGTGATCCGAACCCTGAAGGAGCAGCGCGTTCACCGCCAGCGCTTCGACAGCCTCCAGCACGCGGCACGCACCATCTCCCGCCGCACTAGCCCTACACCGAGCGGCTCCTGGCCTCAGTCCCGGACATGGCGGTGGGCTGGCTCGACCGGATCATCGCGGGCCGCGCGGCCTGACCGCCGGCCCTGATATCCAGCGGCGCGGAGATGGCCCGGACCTCAGGTCCTGCGGTTGCGGGTGGTACGACGCGCGTGCCGGTTGAATCCCGTCGCCCCGGAGGTCTGATCCGCGAGGCCCGGGATCCCGGAGTGCGGCTGGTCTGATCCTTGGGCCTTGCCGGGCGGGTCGCGGCCCGTGCTGCGGAGGCGCGCGAGCCCGTGTGCGGCAAAAGGACTTCCTCCCTCCGCTTCCGCCGGTAAAACCGGTCCCACGCGATCACCAGCGAAGGAACCATCTGCCGATAAGGGCTGCCGATCTTCCTCCGGACCCGCCGGAGGATGCGGACAGGATCGACCGCCGGGCCGATACACCATTGATCTCTCCAGACCGGACGCTGGGACTTGTCGCGGCGATGCTGGCCGGGCAATGTCCCCTGTGCGAAGCAGGAACGAAGACGTTGGCTCGCATGAGCTTTCGGCCAAAGCCCAGTATCAATCTGTTCCAGGGAGGAGAGACCGAGTTGCGGATCGGGGGCAAGCAGGTCGGGACCCTTCCCATCGCCGCCGGAGGCGGCGAGATGGGCGAGCGCATCCGAACGCACGCCTGGGCGACCTCGGCGATCGGCGGGCCGGAGACATGGCCGCATGCGCTGCGCATGTTGATCGACCTGATGCTCTCCTCGAGCCAGCCGATGTTCGTCGTCTGGGGGCCGGAGCGCACGACGCTCTATAACGACGGCTATCGCGACATCCTCGCCGACAGGCACCCGGCGCTTGGCCAGCCCTTCGAGCGGATCTGGCCCGAAATCTGGGAGCGGGATCTCAGCCCCATCGTCGCACGCGCCTACGCGGGCGAGGCGCTCCACATGGATGACATCGCGCTCATCATGACGCGCAAGGGTTATCCGGAGGAAACGCACTTCTCCTTTTCCTACACGCCGGTGCGCGGGCCAGATGGAGCAGTGGAAGGGTTCTTCTGCCCCTGCCTCGAGATCACGGATCAGGTGCTGGAAGAACGCCGGGCACTCTTGCGGGCAGAGCTTACCGAACGTCTTCGCGACTCCAGCGACCCCGATGCCGTGATCCGTGATGGGTTGGCGCTTCTCGGCCGGCACCTCTCCGCCGAACAGGTGGCCTATGCCGAGATCGATCAGGCCGGCGAACATGCCCTCATCTCGCAGGAGTGGAACGACGGCCGCATGCCGAGCAACGCGGGGCGGCACCGGCTGCAGGATTTCGGGCCGGACTTCATCGCGGACCTGAAGGCGGGGCGGAGCGTCGCGATCGGAAATGTCGGTTCGGACCCTCGAACATCGATGCCCGACGCGGCGGCGACCTTCGCGGCACGGGGCATCCGCGCCTTCCTGAGCGTGCCGCATTTCAGGGAGGACCTCCTTGTCGCGGTTCTTGCGGTTCACGCATCCGGCCCCAGGCACTGGCATCCTGCCGATGTCGCGCTTGCGGAGGAAGTGGCTGAACGTCTGAACCTCGCGATCGAACGCGCCCGTTCCGAGGCCGCCCGACGCGAGAGCGAGGCGCGGCTGCGCGACGCCCGAGATTCGCTGGCGCTTGCGACACGGGCATCGGGGCTCGGATGGTGCGCCTGGGACCTGAGGACCGGGCAGGTGACGGCGGACGATCTTGCCCGTCAGATCATGGACCTCGATGCGGCAGATGTCTCCGGCCTGGTCTGGCTTGAACGCACGCATCCGGACGACCGCGAGAGCCTTCGGCACGAGCTTGATGCCCATATCCATGAGGACCGTCCCTTCGACCTCGAATACCGGATCATTCACCGCGATGGCACCGAGCGGCACATTCATGGGACGGGCATCATCCGCAGGGACGCGCAGGGCATGCCGGTTCTGGGCACAGGCTTCGTCCGCGACGTGACAGAGCGAAAGCGGGCGGAGAAGTATCAGCAGATGCTCACCGCCGAGCTTGACCACAGGGTAAAGAACATCCTCGCGGTCGTTCAGGCGATCGCAGGACAGACGCTGCGCAGCGGAAAGGGCGCGGGATCAGATGCGGCCGGGGAGTTCATCGGTCGCATCCAGGCGCTCGCCCGCTCGCACATGCTTTTGGCCAGCAGCCACTGGGCGGGCGCCAGCTTGCGGGATCTTGTCGATGGGGCAGTTGCTCCGTACCAAGGTGCGGGCACAGGCCGCATCCTGGTGGAGGGGCCGGACCTCACGGTGGTTCCCAAGGCTGCGCAGACCTTCACTCTCGCCCTGCATGAACTGGTCACCAATGCGGCGAAGCACGGCGCGCTTTCCCACGAGGAGGGCCGCGTCACCGCCACCTGGCGCCGCTCGGGGGAGGGGCGCGATGGGAGCCTCATTTTACTCTGGCACGAGATCGGCGGGCCGCACATCGAGACGCCCCCCACCCGGACCGGGTTCGGCACACGTCTCATTCAACAGACACTGGCGCACGAGCTCGATGGCGAGGTGTCGCTCGACTACGCTTTCGACGGGCTGAGGGCATGCATCGACGTGCCGCTGGCAAGGCTTCTTCCAGCCAGCGCCGAGCGCATTTCGGAACCCCATCGACGTCCGCCATCTCCTGGCGGCGACAGGACGATCCTGGAAGGCAAGAAGGTTCTTGTCGTGGAGGATGAATATTTCATCGGGCAGGATGCCGTGGCCGTTCTGACAGCCGCCGGCTGTTCGGTGACAGGCCCGGTGGCTTCGCTGGCCGAGGCCCTGCGCATAGCGGTCGAAGATCACTTCGACTGCGCCGTCCTCGACATCAATCTCAGCGGCAGCCTTGTGTGGCCCGCGGCCCGGGCGCTTGTTGCGCGGAGAATTCCCTGCCTGTTTGCGACCAGCTACTCCCACACCATCGAAAGACCTCCGGAACTGGGCGCGGTTCCCCTGATCGAGAAACCGATGCTGGGGGACTCTCTGCTGTCGGCCATGAGCGCAATTCTGAGCGCACGTGCGGACGGATGAGCCTGGCGACGAGGCTCCCGCCCATCCCGTGCAATTGCAGCCCGCGATCGGCAACGACGCTGCCTCTTCGCACGAAGGTACGGCCGACAGGATCGGCGAGGACGGCCCATAGCCGCTCGGGGTGACACACGCGCGGTCAGGAAAGGCTTCCACTGCTCGGGTAGTCTACCAGAGCGGCCGCCGTTTGATCCGGGTCGCCTTCCTGCTACGCTGTCTGAAGCAATCCGCATACGCTTTGGCAGAACGCATCGACCGTGAAGGGCTTGGTTATCAGCCCGGTCCTGCTGTCAGAGAGCGCCTCGTTTGCCACGAGTTCTTCCGCATAGCCGGTCATGAACAGCACCTTGAGGTCCGGACGGATGCGCCGGGCGGCCTCAGCCATCTGTCTTCCGTCCATCCTGGGCAGTCCGATATCCGTGACCAGAAGGTCGATCGACTGGTCGGATCGGAGGATCTCCAGCCCGGAAAGACCATCGTCCGCCGCGAGCGGTTCAATGCCCAGATCCGCCAGTGTGTCGAGGACGAGCCTGCGCAGGTCGCTCTCGTCTTCGACCACGAGCACGGTCCTGCCGTGCGGTATGGCGGCAGGGGCCAGCGGAGAATGAGCCGGCTTCGTATCGATCTGGCCACGATGCCGCGGCAGGATGATGTTGATGACCGTCCCCGCGCCGGGGCGGGTCTCGATCTTTGCGGTGCCGCCGGACTGGCGCGCAAAGCCGTAGATCATCGAAAGGCCCAGTCCGGTTCCCTTGCCTGCTGGCTTGGTCGTGAAGAAGGGATCGAATGCTTTCGCAAGCACATCCTCCGTCATGCCGGTGCCTGTGTCCGACACGCTGATGCAGACATGCTCGCCCGGGGTGAGCGCATCGGCTGCGGCGCGCTTGTCGTCGATCACGATGTTCCGGCATTCGATCGCGAGGGTGCCGCCGTCCGGCATCGCATCCCGCGCGTTGATCGTTAGGTTGAGGATTGCGTTCTCAAGCTGATGAGAGTCGCACAGGACCGGCCACGTGGTCTTGGCCTGCGGCATGGAAAGGGCGATGTTCTCGCCGACCGTGTTGCTCAGGATATCGGCCATGGTCCCGATCAGTGCAATCGGACTGACGGGTTCGGGGTTGAGCGGCTGCCGGCGAGAGAAGGCGAGCAGTCTGTGGACCAGCGCCGCCGCGCGATGGGCTGCGTCGACGGCGCCGTCGATCATCGGCTCGACCTCGTCGGTGCGGCCGGCTGCGATCCTCCGGCGAACAATGTTGAGGCCGCTGATCACCACCGTCAGCATGTTGTTGAAATCGTGGGCTATGCCGCCCGTAAGCTGGCCGAGAGCCTCCATCTTCTGGCTCTGGCGAAGCTGTTCCTCGGCAAGATGCAAGGCTTCGGCCTGCTTCTTTCTGGCAGAGACGTCGCGGCCGACGGCATGGGCCATCCCGGCGCTCGGGACCGCCGTCCAGTCGATCCACCGCTGCGCGCCCTCAGCGGTGCAAAGTCGGACCTCGACGCCGGCAATCGTCTCCCCTCGGGAAAGCGAGGCAAGCCCTTCTTGCAGGACATGGACATCGTCGGCGTGGACGAAATCCTTGATCGAGCGGCCCACGGTCTGGACCTCGGACCAGCCCAGAACCGTCGACCACGCCGGATTGACGGCGCCGATCTTGCCGTCGAGCCCCGCGATGAGCAAGATCTCGGCCGAATGCTGCCAGATCCGATTGCGCGTTTCGGTGCGCCGCGAGATCTCCTGCTCCAGATCGTCATTCAGGCGGCGCAGTCGCTCTTCGGTTCGCTTGGCGTCGGTTATATCGTAGATCGTGCCGCTGAAGCGGCAGCCCTCGCCGGGATCCTCGACGTGCTCGCCGCGGCGTTTGAGCCAACGGACGCGGCCGTCGTCCCGGCGCACGATACGAAATTCGACCTCACCGGTCGTCCGTTCTCCCAGAGGCGGGACGAAATCGACAAGGGAAGCGTCTTCGGGATGAATTGCCGCCTGCAGTGTGTGGACCGGCAGGGCGTCCGCACTGCGAAGGCCGAGCAGCGCGCAGAACTGGGCAGAGACCGAAACGGTGGCATAGCCTTCGATATGTTCAAAGGTGCCGACACCGCCAGCGGCCTCGGCGATCCGCAAGCGCTCCTCCGCCCGCTTCTGGTCCGTGATGTCGACGATCACACCGCCGAAGCGCCGGGGCCGCCCCTCGTCATCCCGCTGACAGTAACCCCGGGCATGGACCCACATGACGGGGCGGCCGGAGGGGATGATCCGGTACTCCTTGGAAAACACGTCCGCGCCGCGCAGGATGCCCCCGATCGCCAGGCGGACGCGCATCCGGTCGTCGGGGTGAACAAGGTCGTAGAAGATGGAAGAGCCGACCCCGGCAGCCGCGGCCTCCCGCGAGAGGCCGCACAGCGCCGCGAAGGCGGCATCGCCCATGATCAGCCCATCTTCCAGGTTCCAGTCCCAGGTCGCTGCCGCCCCCGACTGGATCAGCGTCCGCTGGAAGAGGTCATCGGCCGCACCGCGGGTGAAGGCCTTTTCCGACGCACCGATATGCGTCTTGTCGTTCATGGGACCACTGCGCCCGCGCTGCTGCCTTCTTCGAGCACCTCGGCAATGAACTCGGCGATCACCTGGCGCAGCATTGCCATCGACGCCATGTCCATCAGCAGGGCGATGTATCCGCGGATGTCACGCTCGCGGATGGTGAAGTTGATGTAGAGAAAGAGAATGACGCTTTCGTTCGAGGTTTCGGCACCGAAGAGGGCATGGCCGTCGGCGCGCAGCACCTCGGGCAGGGACATGGAGATGGACCGGCGCAGCATGTTGGCGATCGTGCCGAGGCACCCGTTGAGGATGATGTTGCCGGTCTCGGCCAGTGCTTCCTGTTCGATCTCGTCGAACAACTCCGGCGCGACGTGGTCGCCCACCACGGCCCGCACGAGGTTGAGGCTCTTGGCTTCGGGAAAGACCAGCAGCGCCCGCCCGCAGAAGGCGCCCGAGAAAGCCTGTTGAACGGCGACGAGATCGCCCTGTTCGCGCTGGCTCAGCAGGGCTGCCGCGGCTTTCCTGTCGATCAGTTCAAGCGCGGGGACCGTGAGAAAGACCTGCTCTCCGACCATCTTGCGCAAACTGACGGCGGCGCAGCTGACGCCGATGTTCACAAGTTCGGTCAGTGCATCGCGCTCGAGTTCGCTCAAGAGCAGATCGTCGTTCAAAGCGTGTGTTCCCGCTTCAGGTACAGCGCCGCTCCGGTCAGGAAGCCCCGCAAGCCGTCTTCGCTCACCGGCTTCTGGACAAGGGCCGCATCCACGGCCTGAACGCGCGTGACAACGTCATTCTGCACATTCGCCGTGATGATCGCGATCGGCAGTTTGGGATGCTGGGCCCGCAGCTCGGCTGCGAGGTCCAGGCCGTCCTTGCCGGGCATATTGTAGTCGATAAGGACCACGTCGATCTTCTGAGTCGCGAGGATGGCGCTGGCGTCGGTCGCGTCGCCGGCCTCGACGCGCAACCAGTCGGGTTGCAGCGCGGCCACTGTCTTGCCCAGGACGATGCGCGCAAGCTTGCTGTCATCAACGATTAAGATTGTCGGGGCCATGGGACGCTCCTCCAGTTGATCGAACGAACAGCGCCGGGCGCGCGTTCGTCTGAATGCCATAGACAACAGTCATTGTCACCTCCGCGTCGAGCTCTGGTTCTCGATCATAAGCGGCATCAGCCAGTCCTGCAGGAAGCGATCCGGGGCAGGGCCTACCAATCGCGGGCGCATGAGCAGGAGGACCTGCACGACTGCAGTGTGCAGACCTTCGACCTCGGTCACGTCGACAGCCGGCGCCGTGCAGCCCTGCAATCGCGCGAACAGAGTCTCGGCATCCTCCATGCCGCAGGTTCCCCGAAGGCGGATCAGGTTGTTGTCGCCATCGACGCTCATGTCAGCAGTTCCGGAATGTCGAGGACCAGAAGCACGTCACCCGAGCCGGTCGTCATGGTCCCGCCAAGTCCGGGAACCGAGGCAAGAAGCGGCGGCACGGGTCGCAAGAGGCCGCTGAATCGGCCCGTGACATCGGCGACCGCAATTCCGACGCGTTCTCCGCCGGTGTCGGTGAGGAGCACCTTGGCGTCCTCGTATGAGGGGGGCGGACCGGGCTGCTTCAGAAGATTGGCAAGGCAAACCAGCGGCACCGTCCTGTCGCGCCAGACGAAGGCCGTGCCTGCGCGAACCTCGCTGATGCGGCCTTGCGGAAGGCGGATGATCTCTTGGACCGCGTCTATCGGGATGCCGAATGCCTGTTCTCCGACCGCTACCGTCAGGACAGTGAGCACCGCCGCCCGTTGCGGCAGCGTCAGGCGGACCGTCGTTCCGAGCCCGGGCCGGCTGTCGATGCCGACACGCCCGCCCATTGCCTCGACGGCGGTGCGGACGGCATCCATTCCCACGCCGCGGCCGGAGACGTCGGTGACGTCCTGCGCCGTCGAAAGCCCCGCCTCGAAGATCAGGGCGGCGGCGGCCTCGTCTGTCAGAGCGCTCGCCTCCGCCTCGCTCATCAGACCTCGCTCGGCGGCCAGCACTCGCATTCGCTGCGGGTCGATTCCCGCGCCGTCGTCGGCCACGCTGACGACGACGTGGTCGGCTCGCTGGGCAGCCTCCAGGGTGAGGCGGCCCTCGGGCGGCTTGCCAAGCCCCCGGCGCACCTCCGGCGTTTCCATTCCGTGGTCGATGGCGTTGCGCAGGATGTGCAGCAGGGGCTCGTACAGGCCGTCGGCCACGGACTTGTCCACCTCGATGCCGGCGCCCGACTGCACCAGCTCGACCTTCTTGCCGAGGCGGGTTGCAAGCTCGCGCACGGGCCGGCCGAACCGCCCGAAGACCGAGGCGACAGGAACCGCCCGCGCGCCGATCAGCGAGCGGTGCAGCCGCCCCACCAGCCGCTCGATCTCGGCGTGGCGCGCCGCGAGGGCGGAGTCCAGCGTGGCGACCTGCCGGACGGCATCGCCCAGCCCGTTCGCGGCGACGATCAGTTCCCCTGCCAGATCGACGAGGCCATCCAGGCGGGCGGCCGTGATGCGCAGCGACGCCGCCGCCTCGGGACGGGCCGCGCGCCCTTCCTCCCTCGCGGGTGCAGGCCGCCGATGGTCCTGCGGTGTGACCTCCGCAAGCTCGACCTGGTCGCCCGCCAGTTGGAAGATCTTCCGAAGTGCCGGGGGCGGGGCGGTGCTGAGAAGCTCGATGACGAGGTTGCAGGAATACGGGTCGTACTCCGCCTGCGCCACAGGTTCGCGCGAGGTGATGTTCAGCGCGACAAGGTCCGGCACCTTTCGCACCAGCGCCAGCGGATCATCGCCCAGAAAATAGCAATTGGCCCGGGGAACGTACCGCACCGCCGTGAGCGAGAGGCCCTGTGCGGCGGCTTCGGCGATGGCATCCGCCTGGCGCTCCGCCAGAGGGGCCAGCCAGTCCGCGCCGGACGATGACGTCTCTCGCGGGGAGGCCTCCTGCCATGGCGCCTCAAGCGAAGCGACGAGATCCTCGGCGTATCGGGCCGCGTCCGGAGGCAGCGTGCCGCTCTGCCCGAAGGCGTCGAGCCAGCCATCGCAGGCCTCGATACACTCCAGAAGGACGTCGATGGCCTGCGGCCCGACCGCCGACCGGCCCTCGCGCAGCGCGCTCAGGAGGTCTTCGGCCGCATGCAGCACGGCTGCCATCGCCGGCAGGTCGAACAGGCCCACTGCGCCTTTCAGGGTGTGGAACGCGCGGAAGGCACTGTCGATGCGGCTTCGGTCACCGGGAGAATGCTCCAGCGCCAGAAGATCGTCGGACGCCTGCTGGACCAGCTCGCGCCCTTCGATCAGGAACTGTTCGACGAGTTCGTCCATCAGACCGGACCCCGCTGGTAGACCACGGCGTCCTCGAAGCGCCGCACCCGATAGCGGTCGGAGATGCGCGTCATCGACTCGGAATGGCCCAGACAGAGGAAGCCGTCCGGGGTCAGGGCGTCTTCCAGCAGCGCCGCCGTCAGCCGTTGCGCGGCCTCGTCGAAATAGATCAGGAGATTGCGGCAGAAGATGATGTCGAAGCGTCCATGCGGCGCGATGCTGGCGGGGTCGGCGAGATTGACGGGGGCAAAGATGACCGACTCGCGCAGATCCTGAACGATGCGCCGCTGCCGGCCCACAGGTGGCTCGAAATACGCCTCCCGCAACTGCGGAGGCAGCCGGGCGAGCGAGCGTTCGCCGAAGTAGCCGGCAACGGCGTCCGACAGGGCATCGGTATCGATGTCCGAGCCGACGATCTCGACATTGTAGGCATCGACCATCGCCCAGTTCTCCAGGAGCCAGATCGCCAGCGAATAGGGCTCCTCGCCGGTGGAGCAGGGGGCCGACCAGATCCGGATGCGGTCGCCGGGGCGGCGCGTCGCTGCAATCTCGGGAAGCAGCGACCGGCTGAGGCAGCGAAGCTGGTGAAGTTCACGGTAGAAATAGGTTTCGTTCACGGTGATGAGGTTCACGACCCGCTGCAACTCGTCATCGTTGCTGTGCAGGATCGAGAGGTAGGCGCCGAAGCTCGGGCTCTCTGTCGCGGCCGCACGCTCCAGGACGCGGCGCTCGATGTAATAGCGCTTGCTTTCGTCATAGGACAGCCCGGTGCGGCGATAGAGGTAGTCGCAGAACCTCGCGAAGTCGGTTCGGTCGAACCTGGGCATATCCGCCGCGCCGCGCATCAGGCGACCCGGTCCGACAGGCGCCGCGCGATCTCGCCCAGGGGAGCCACGATGGCCGCGCCACCGCGCTTCACCAGCTCGCCGGGCATTCCCCACACGACGGCCGTCTCCTCCGCCTCGGCGATCGTGTGGCCGCCGCGGTCGCGGAGCGCGGCCATCGAGGCCGCACCGTCATACCCCATTCCCGTCAGCAGGATGCCCACCAGCCGGTCGGCGGGCCAGCAGGCCATCGCGGTCTCGACCAGGCGGTCGGCGCTCGGGTGCCAGCGAAACGCATCCGACGCCGGCGCGGAAAGGACCACCGGGCCGCTCGCCCGACGGCTCACGATCAGGTCGGCGTCGCCCCGACCGATGTAGACGTGCCCGGGCCGGACCGGCACCGGCTGCGCGACCTCCTCGACCGAAAGGGCGCAGAGCCGGTCGAGCCGGCGTGCCAGTGGCCCGGTAAAGGCCGCAGGCATGTGCTGCGCGATCAGGATGGGCCAGGGAAAGTCAGCCGGCAGAGGCTCCAGCAGCCGATCCAGCGCCGGCGGCCCGCCGGTCGAGGCGCCGACAAGGACGGCACCGAACTCGGCCTCGCGCCGCCCGGACGGGGTCGGCGATGGCGCGCGCGCCGGCGCCACCGCATCGGCGGGCGTCGCGCGTGTCCAGCGGTGCCGGACGCGCTCGGCCAGCCGTCTGCTGGAGCGGATATGCGCCCCGGCCGCGGTCTTCACCCTCTCGACCAGAACCGGGCCGAATTCGTCCATCGAGAGAGAAATCGCGCCGTTCGGCTTGGCGACGAAGTCGACCGCACCCAGTTCCATCGCCTCGAGCGTCACGTCCGCCCCGGCCGCTGTCAGCGCCGAGACCATGATGACGGGGCAGGGGCGTTCAACCATGATCCGGTCGAGGCAGGCCAGCCCGTCCATCCCGGGCATCGTCACGTCCAGCGTGATCACGTCGGGCTGAAACGCGACCAGCATCTCCAGCGCCTCGGGGCCATTGCGCGCAACCGCCACCTCGATCCCCTCCTCCGCGCGAAACACATCGCCGAAGACGCGGCGCATCAGCGCGGAGTCGTCGACGATGAGAAGCCTCGTCAAGTCCCGGCACCCGCTGAGGAGGCCGACACGAGGGCGGAAAGGACATCGCGCTCGGCCTTGTCGAGCAGCGCCCGGGCGTCGATGACGAGGATCATCCGCCCATCCCGCTCGACGGGCACGACCCGGTCGAAGATTGCCTCCTCGCCCTCGACAAGTTCGGGCGCGGGCGCGAGTTCCTCCGCACCGATGCGCAGGATTTCGGACACGGCATCGACGACGAAGCCCGCTCGGAGCCCGTCCACCGTGACGATGACGACACGGCGCGTCTTCGCCGCCTCGGCCGTGACGCCGAAGCGGCGGCGCTGGTCGATCAACGGAACGGCGGTTCCGCGCAGGTTCATGACGCCCTCGACGAAGGCAGGCGCCTTGGGCACGCGCGTGACCGAGGAGGGGTACTGAGCGACCTCATCGACGGCTGCGATGGGCAGCGCGTATTCCTCCTCGCCCAGCCGGAACAGGACGAACTGCTCGCTGACCTGCGAGGTGGACCCTGTGGCGCCCATTCCTTCCTCTCCCTCCCGGCGATGCTCCAGAATGGCGGCCGTCGTTGCGGCGTCGAACAGCGTGTCGGGAGACAGGATCGACGTCAGCCCGTCGCCGCATCGCGCGATCGCGTCGAGCCGCGCTTCGCCCTTGCCGCGCGCCAGCACTGTCGGCACCGCGTCGATGTCGGCTTCCGGCACGCGCAGGATCGACCGGACACGGTCCACAATCAGCCCCACCAGCGCGCCGGCCACGCGTGTCACGACGATCCGCTCGCTGCCGGTCTCGGCCTCCGGGAAGCCAAGCAGCGCCCGTAGCGAAACGAGCGGCAGCACTGCACCGCGCACTTCGACCAGGCCACGCACCGCCCCGTCGGCACGGGGCAGCCGGGTGTGCTCCTCCGGCAGGGCCACGACCTCGGCGACGTCTGCCAGTCGCAGGGCATAGGCCTGCCCTCCGATCGAGAAGGTCAGCAGAGCAAGCGCCGCCTGCGTCGGGGCTTTCGAGGCTGCGGCAGTTGCCTGTTGTGACCGTCGCCCGGCGTCGGCCCTGACCCGCAATCGCGGGAATGCCCTTGCGAGAAGCCGATCGAGGTCGAGCGCGGCCTCGTCTCCGGTCTCCCTCAGGCCTGCCACATGATCCACCAGCAGCCCGAGCGCCTGTCCGGCCTGCACCGCCACGATCCGTGCGGTCGGCGGCGGGGCGGACAAGGGCCGCCCCATCAGCGCGGCCAGCGACAGAACCGGTATGACAGCACCCCGGAGGTTGATGAGCCCCAGAAGGCCGGGCGGCCCGCCCGGCACCCGCGTCAGCGGGCGGGGGCGCAGGATCTCCAGCACCGCATCGCCCGCAAGACGCAGCCGATCCTCGCCCAGCACAACGACAAGGTGCGAGCGGTGCCTCCGTTCTGGCGCGCCGTCCATGGCGCTAAGACCCCGCGATCTGGAGTTCGTCGGCGAGGCTCGCGATCTCCTCGATGGCGGCGGCCAGGTCCTCGGCCCCGCGCGCCTGTTCATGGGCGGCGGTTGCGGCCTGGCTGGCCGCGCCCGCGGTTTCCTGCGCCGCCGTGGCAACCTGTTCGGCGCCCGCTCGCACCTCGCTGACGGTCTGCAGGGCCGCCTCGCCGCCGGCCACAAGCGCGGCGGCACTTGTGGCGACCGCCTCCATGTCGGTCTCGGCGGCGCGCAGGCGGTCGACCACGATCTGGTTCCGCCCCGCTTCAGCCTGCGCGGTGGCGGTGACGACGTCGACCTCGCGTCGCACGGCGAGGATCTGGTCCTGGATCAGGCGGAGCGTCTCCTTGACGGCATCCGCGCTGGCGGCTGAGTCGCGCGCGAGGTTGCGGATGTCGGTCGACACGACGCCGAAGCCGCCGCCCTCTTCGCCGGCGCGCGCGGCCTCGACGGCGCCCGATACCGCCAGCATCGCGGTCTGCACCGCCACCAGCGCGATGCCGTCCACGATCCGAGCAATTGCGCGCCGGGAGGCTTCCAGCGAGGTCAGGACGTCGAGAACGTCCTGCATGGTCGCCGCGACCGCCTTCACGCCCTCGCTCAGCCCCTCGACCGTTTCGCGCGCCGATTTCAGCCGCGGGCGCACGGCCTCGCAGCGATCGAGCGACAGGCGTGCGGCATCGCGTGCCATCGTGGCCGCGCGTTCGATCTGTGCCAGTGCGGCCGCCGACTGCTGCGTTGCCCCGGCCTGCGCCTCGGCGCCCCGGCGGATCTGGTCGATCGCCGAGAGGATCTGGCCCGCCGCGCCGGAAAGCTCCTGCACGGTTGCCGAAAGCTCCTCGGCCGCCGCGCCGATCTCGGCGACCTGCGCGCCGCCCGTATCGCCATCCTGCAGCGCCTCGGCCAGCCCTGCGAGCGCCTGCGCGGCGTCCCGGCTCTGGTCGAGCGCGCTGCTTTGCTGGTCGACGGCCCTTTGCGCCTGCGAAGCGGCGGCGGATTGTTCCTCGGCCGTGGCCGCGATCTGCGCCGCACCTTGCAGAACGTCGCCGGCGCTGGCTTCCACTTCGGCGGCGGCGGCGACGATGGACTGCGCGCCGTCGACCATCACGCCGGTCTCGTGGCGCACGGCGTCGAGTTCTGCAACGACAGCGCGGCCCTTCTCGGCCTCCGCCTGGGCCCGATCGGCCTGTGCCTTGATGCGCTGAACGAGGCTCCGCACGGCCTCGCCGATGCGGTCGGTCAGGCCGCGGGCGTCGCGCGTGCGAGCCTCGGTGCTTTCCGCCAGCATCCGCACCTCGTCTGCGACGACTGCGAAGCCGCGTCCGTGCTCGCCCGCGCGGGCGGCCTCGATGGCGGCATTGAGGGCCAGAAGGCTCGTCTGCTCGGAGATGTCGCCGACTGTCGTGGTGACCTGGCCGATGCTCGCGGCATGCTCTTCCAGGTTGGACACGACTGCCATCATCTGCAGTTGCCGGCGCGCATTCGCGGAAATTGCCTCAACCGCGCCATCGACGCCTATCTTGGCCTCCGCCAGCACCAGTTGCACGGCTTCGGCGCGGCGACGTGACGTCTCTGCCCCTGCGCGGGCCCCGGCGAAGTCGTGGTTCAGGCTCTCCATCGAACGCTGCGACTGCTGGGCAGCGCCTGCGGATTCCTCGGCCGCGCCTGCGATCTGCTCCATCGCTCGCCGCAACTCTTCGGCTGCCGCCGAGGCCTGGGCGACACCGGCCGCCAGTTCTTCGGTCGCCGCGCCGATCCGCTCGGCCGCCTTCTGCTGGCGCGCCCGCGACCGGTTTTGTTGACGCCGATCCGCCGAGGATGGCCGCACGGCCGGCTGGCTCTCTGCCGGTGCGCGCGATTCCACGTTCTCTTCACGCGCTCTTGCCAGCTTCGTCGTCTTGACCAGTGCCAACGTCGGCCTCCGCTGCTTCCAAGGATTTCGTACGGCAAAGGTGCAGATGTACGCGCAGAAAACGCAAGAGCCAGAACCGGATGCTCTTGCGAGACAACATGAGGGTATCAGCCTGAAGATGCAGGCACAAGCGGACCGAAATGGCTCGCCCCGATGTGCTGATCCGGTTTTGTCCGGGCGCATGACGGGTCCCGTCGCTACGTCCAAAATGGCCGGCGAAGCAGCTTCGGATGGCGAAGCTGGCGCCTGAATGGCCGAGGGCACTGGGGGCTATACTCCAGAGACCCGAGCAAACGGCCCTTTGAACCGACGCCGCTACCGGGTTCAGATCGGCGGCCGCGCGCCTGGAAAAAGAAGCTATGCGGACCGGCTGCAATCAGACAACATTCGCACACAGTCTTTCTTACCGGCTGGTCAATTTTCTCCAAAAGAATGATCCGGCCGGAGTGCCGCGAACGGCGGCAGAACCGAACCCTCTCAAGGGGCGGCCGCCGAGCCATCGAGTTGAACGTTTTCGAGGGCCGCTGCGCCCGCGGGCGCCACCAGGGTGCCAGTATGACACCGACGGCGCCGTCTGTGGGCGCCGTCTCCATCATTCCGCTTCCGAAGCCAGCAGCCGATGAGGTGACGTTCGGGCTCGACGAAGTCCTCTTCTCGAGTATTGACGGGTGCCGGGTCATCCCAGCCGGAAAATCGGTCTTCCGTCGCTGGACACGCTAATCGTAGCGGTCGTGACGGCGCACCCAGTCCATCGGACCCTTCTCATTGCGGCCTTTCGGCGCGAGGTCGAGCATGTTGTAGGTGCCCATCATCGCTTCGACGCCACGGTAGTAGGTGGAATAAGTCCGGAAGACCTCGCCTGCCTCGTTCCGGAAGAAGGCGCTGATGCCTGGCAGTTCCTGTTCCGCGACCGAGGTCGCACCGAAATTGTAGTCGATCGGGCCTGCAGCGACCTCTTCCGAGGTGAAGCTGACCCGGAAGTCACGATTGAAGTCGCTGCCGAAGGACGACACCCACGTGAATTTCCAGCCCATGCGCTTGCGGTAGGGTTCGATCTCGGCGAGCGGCGCACGCGACACGGCGATCATGGTGACATCGTGGTGCGCAAGATGGAGGTTCATGCCATCAATGTGGTCGGCCATGAACGAACAGCTCTTGCAGGCCTCCGTCCAGCCCGGCGCGAACATCAGATGCTGCACCAGAAGCTGCGAGCGGCCATCGAACAGAGCGGCGAGGCTGCGCGGGCCGTCCAACGTGTCGAAGTGATAGTCCTTCTCGATGCGGACCCAAGGCAGGGCGAGCCGGTCGCGGGCGACCTTGTCGCGATGACGGGTCAGCTCCTTTTCCGCATCGAGCAGGTTCCGGCGGGCGGCCAGCCAGTCATCCTGAGAAACGACAGCGTGCTGCATGAAGGGTCTCCTTTGGTTCGGGGGTCAGAGGAAGTGCCGTGCCGGCGAGGGCCGGAGCCGGAACCACGGCGACAGGTGGAAGATGGCCATCAGCAGATACATCAAGGCCATATCGTCGATCGGAAAGGAGGAATTGGCGCCCCGGCACAGCGCGGCACCCGGCGTGCCGAGGCTGGAGAGACCCGCCATCAAGGCGAACGTCGGGGTGGCGGCAAGGACAAGCGGGCCGGCAGGCAACGGGTCAGCCCGAATTCTCGTCTTGAGCATCGTGATCTCCTTGTCCTTTGCCGGTGTCCAGCGCTTGCGATACAGTGAGGCTATCCCCTGCCGGGGCCGGCATGAGAGTTACAACCTTGGCGCAATTCGCATGGACACGCTGATCGATGCCGCGGGTCGCGCGCTGGCGACGGGCAATCCGCTGGCGGCCCTGAAAAGGGTCGCGCTGCGCGATGATCCGGAGGCGCTGGCGCTCCGTGGCATCGCTCTGGCTCAACTGGGTGATCTTGCGCGCGCCAGAGAGCTTCTGCGCCGAGCAGGACGCGCCTTCGGCCCGCGACAGCCGGTTGCCCGCGCACGCTGTGCCCTTGCCGAAGCCGAGATCGCGCTCGTTTCGCGCGACCTTGTCCGGTCGCTGGGGATGCTTGACGGCGCGCGGGCGGTTCTTGACGCACACGGCGACCAAAGGAACGCGGCGCATGCCGGGTATCTGCAGGCCCGTTGCCTGCTTCTGATCGGGCGACCCGGCGACGCCGAAACCGTGCTTGCGACCGTCATGGCCCATGCGCTGCCTCCTGCCTCGCGTGTCGGACGCGAGCTTGTCGCCGCAGGCATCGCCATCCGGCGGATCCGGGCCGGGCCGGCGAAAGAGGCGCTGAAACGGGCGGGGCGCGCCGCAGACAGCGCGCGCATTCCGGCGCTTGCGGCCGAGGTCGACCGGGCGCTGCGGGCCTTTCAGGCACCGGCGGCGCGGCTTGAGACTCGCGGCGCCGAGCGTCTGGTCCATCTTGAGGACGTCGAGACGCTGCTGGGCTCGGATACGTTGCTGGTGGACGCCTGCCGGGGCCTGGTTCGTCAGGGGGCGACCACCATCCCGCTGGCTACCCGCCCGGTGCTGTTCGCGCTGGTCCGGGCGATGGCAAGAGCCTGGCCCGGCGATGTGGCGCGCGAAACGCTGCTCGGACATGTGTTCCGTTCACGCCATCCCGACGCGTCGCACCGTGCGCGCTTGCGGGTCGAGATCGCCCGGCTCAGGGCGGAGATCAGGCCGGTGGCGGCGTTGTTCGCGACCGGGACGGGGTTTGCGCTCCGGCCACACGTTGCGGGGGATGTCGCGGTGCTGGCGCCGCCTGCCGAGTGCGACCACGCCGACGTGCTGGCGCTGCTGGCCGATGGCGAGGCCTGGTCGAGTTCCGCTCTGGCACTGGCGCTTGGCGTCAGCGCCCGCACCGTGCAGCGGGCGCTCGAAGACCTTGCGCGGCAGGGCCGGGCGGAGGCGTTCGGGCGCGGCCGGTCCTGCCGCTGGATCGCGGCGAAGGTGCCGGGATTCCCGACAGGCTTGTTGCTCCCTTCGTCGGCGATCATCGGATAAGGTGGGGGCGATGAAACGGTCCGCCGCTGAAATCCTTCGCCAGTATGGCCCCTTCCCCGGCGTCGACGACGTGGCCGGCGTCACCTTCGATGGCAGCCATGTCTGGTTTGCCGCCGGCAACCGGCTGATGGCCCTCGATCCCGACAGCGGCGAGGTGGCGAAGTCTTTCGACGTTGCCGCGGATGCCGGAACCGCCTTTGACGGAAAATACCTGTTTCAACTCGCAGGTCGCATGATCCAGAAGATCGACCCCGGAACCGGAGAGGTGTTGGCGACACTACCGTCACCCGGAGACGGCGGCGACTCCGGGCTCGCATGGGCGGAAGGATCGCTCTGGGTCGGGCAGCATCGCGGGTGCAGGATCCATCAGGTGGATCCCGAGACGGGCAAGGTGCTGCGCACGATCCTGTCCGACAGGTTTGTCACCGGCGTCACATGGGTGGATGGCGACCTGTGGCACGGCACATGGCAAGAAGGCGACAGCGATCTGCGCCGCATCGATCCCGAAACGGGCGACGTGATGGAGCGTCTGGACATGCCGGCCGGAACCGGCGTCTCCGGCCTTGAATCGGATGGCGGCGACCGCTTCTTCTGCGGTGGCGGCGAAGGCGGAACCATCAGAGTCGTCCGTCGACCTAAGCCGGGACCCTGAGCACCGCATGCGAGCCTCCGGCGCACCCGAATGGTTCGTGATCCTGCTGACCGGATGGGATGGTCTCGGAACAAGGTGCTTCGACGCTCAACCATCGTGACAGGATGGCGTTGTGCGCTTCACAGCCCTACGACCCGCCGTGGCAGCGCTGATGATCAAACCCGACCCTTCCGCATCAAGGCGCGCCTGATGTCCTCGCGCGTCACGCCGAAGTCTTCCAGTTGATAATCCGGCAGCTCGAGCAGCTTCCGCATCTCGCACCGATGGCCGTGGCGATGCAGGAGCATCCGGAACATTCCGACGGCTCGCTCAAGTGCGAGGGCAGGTATCGTGCGCGAGCGTCGCGACAGGTCGCGATCGCAGTGTGAGGATGACATGTCGTGTCTCCATCCGGTGCGGGGGTGATCCCCGACGGTCAAGCGCTGCATGAGGCGGGTCGGGCAACCGCGTCGTCAGATCGATCGCCCGCCGTCGCCGCCACGGGCGATATGGCCATCAAGCAGGCCGATGTCGCGCTTCAGGTGCTCGGACACCTGGCGAAGGTCAATCCTGCGGATGGCGCGTCGCCTGAACGGCGACAGGAAGCGGCTGATGATGGCAGGACGCTGATATCGCTTGACAATGAAGGTCATGACCAGATCCTCTCACAATTGAAGGTGGATCCAGGATGCGCTGATCCGGGCCCCGTTTCCAATTGAATGCCAATTACCCCTCATAAGGAGATTTGATCCGTTATGGCGTGGGACCTGCCACCGCTCGGTGCGATCCGGGTGTTCGAGGCCGTGGCCCGGCGGAGCAGTTTCACCAGGGCGGCCGAAGAACTCGGCATGACGCAGGCAGCGGTCAGCTACCAGATCAAGCTCCTGGAGGAACGGGCGGGCACCCAGCTATTCATCCGGAAGGCGCGGTCCATCGTGCTGACCGAGGCCGGCGAGAGGTTGGCGCCGCGCGCCACCAGCGCCTTCTCGGCCCTGTCGGACGCCTGGCTGGCGACCAAGGACGGGGCAAGCGGCGTGCTGTCCATCACCACGGTCCAGACGTTCGTATCGAACTGGCTCACGGTGCATCTTGGCGCCTTCCAGCTCATGCACCCCAATCTGGCGGTCAAGGTGGATGCCTCCAATCATCTGGTCGATCTGTTGCGCGAGGATCTGGATATCGGAATTCGAACCGGCAATGGCCAATGGCCAGGCCTGTCGGCCCATTATCTGTTCAAGACGGACTACACGCCGATGCTCAGCCCCCGCTTGGCTGAAAGCGTCGGAGGGATCAACTGCCCGGAAGATCTGTACAAGGTTACGCTGCTTTGCCCGGAGGATCCGTGGTGGAGGACGTGGTTCGAGGCCGCGGGCGCAACATTCGATCCGGTTCGCGTGAAGCCGGGACCGAACCTTGGATCTCAGGCTTACGACGCCATGGCGGCGCTGACAGATCAGGGCGCTGCGATCCTGACCCGGAACATTCACAGCACGTTTCTCGCGAAGGGCCATCTCGTCCAGCCCTTCGACATCACCGGATCGGATGGTGTCGGCTATTGGCTCGTCCACGCGGAAAGCCGGCGGAATGCCCCCAAGGTCAAGGCGTTCCGCGACTGGATCCTCGCCCGCACGGCCGAATTGCGCGCAGACTGATGTGCTCCGGCGCTATACGCACAGTCGCCGATGGTCCTTCTTTTCCGACCGCCGGCAAGACCGCTGCGGCATGTCCGGACCACGCCCTTGTCCAGGTCCTGCGGCTGCCCCCGCGGCGGCTCCGTGCGCCGCCCCTGCGCAACGGTTGCCGTCATCGACCCGCAGGGTCCGCAGCGGAGGGTCGGTGCGCTGGGCTTCCTTGGCGGTCATGCGCATGCCGGCCCGCGGGGCACCCTCGCGCTGCCGGTCTGATACGCGAAGGCGCGTAGAGGAGGCGGCCGAGAGGCCATCAGGCCGGTCCCTCGGAAGGCTGCACGAACTGGGTCACTCATCGCGCGCCACCCCGAAGCGGCTTCAGATCCTTCGCCCGGAGTTGCGGTCGAAGAGATGCACGCGTGTCGGCTCGATCCGGAATCCGATGGACTCGCCCGGCCGGGCCGCGATCCGGTCCCGCACGATCGCGTCGATGAGTTCGCCGCCGGCGCGCGCGAAGATCTGCGTCTCGGATCCGGTAGGTTCCAGCACGACCACCTTCACCGGAACACCGTCCGCGCCGACATGGATATGCTCCGGTCGGATGCCATAGGTGACGCCCTGGCCCTCGACGGCGGCGGTATCGGGCAGGGGCAGTTCGAGCCCCTTGTCCGAGACGAAGACCTTCCGCCCGCCCTGCAGCGCCACGGCCCCGTGGATGAAGTTCATCGACGGCGAGCCGATGAAGCCTGCCACGAACACGTTCTGCGGTGCGTCGTAGAGGTCGAGCGGCGCGCCCACCTGCTCCACCCGGCCATCGCGCATCACGACGATCTTGTCGGCCATCGTCATCGCCTCGATCTGGTCGTGCGTCACGTAGACGATGGTGGTCTTCAGGCGCTGGTGAAGCTCCTTGATCTCGAGCCGCATGGTCACGCGCAGCTTCGCGTCGAGGTTCGACAGCGGCTCGTCGAACAGGAACACCTGCGGATCGCGCACGATGGCGCGCCCCATCGCCACGCGCTGGCGCTGCCCGCCCGAGAGCGCCTTGGGGTAGCGGTCGAGGTATTTCGTGAGGTCGAGGATCTCGGCCGCGCGGCGAACCTTCTCCTCGATCTCTTCCTTCGGGCGTTTCGCCATCTTCAGCGGGAAGCCCATGTTGTCGAACACGGTCTTGTGCGGGTAGAGCGCGTAGGACTGGAACACCATCGCGATGTCGCGATCCTTGGGGATGACGTTGTTCACCACCCGGCCGCCGATCGAGATGGTGCCTCCGCTGATCTCCTCGAGCCCGGCGAGCATCCGCAGAAGGGTGGATTTCCCGCAGCCGGAGGGGCCGACGAGAACGACGAACTCGCCGTCGTCGATGTCGACGCTGACCCCGTGCATCACCTGCACCGCGCCGTAGCGCTTGACCACGTTGCTGATCTGGACGTTGGACACGCCGGTTCTCCCTTACTGCGGCAGCAGGATCTGCATCTTGACGTCGGCGGGCGGGGCGGAGGCCGCGATCTCGAACGCGCGCACGCTGTCGTCGAAGCCGAAGGTGCGGGTGATCAGCGGCCTCACGTCGATGGCACCGCTGGCCAGCATCGCCACGCAGCGTGGGAAGACGTGGGCGTAGCGGAAGATGTTCTCGACGCGCGCCTCGCGCACCATCGCGGCGCCGGCGTCATAGGCGATGGGATCGGGCTGGCCGCCGATCATCACCACGCAGCCGCCGGGGGCCAGAGGCTCGAAGACGGCCGCGGCTGCCTTCGGCGAGCCGGTCGCCTCGAACACCACATCGGCGCCCCAGCCATCGGTCTCGGTCTTGATGCGCGCCACGATGTCGTCGCTGCCCACGTTCACACCGGTGATCTTGGGGCTGAGGCTTTCCGCGATCTCGAGCTTCTTCGGCGCGATGTCCGTCACATAGACCCGCGCGCATCCGCCCGCGAGCGCCGAGAGCGCGGTCACCAGCCCGATCGGGCCCGCCCCCATCACGAGGCCCACGTCGCCGGGGCGGATCCGCGCCTTGGTCGCGGCATGGACGCCCACGGCCAGCGGCTCGACCATCGCGGCTTCGGCAAAACTCACGGCGTCGGGCAGCTTGAAGGTGAAGGCCTCGGGGTGGACGCAGGTCGGGCGCAGGATGCCGTGGATCGGCGGGGTGGCCCAGAACCGCACGGCGGGGTCGATGTTGTACATCCCCATCCGCGCCGCCTTCGAATTCGGATCGGGGATCCCCGGCTCCATGCAGACCCGGTCGCCTTCCTTCAGGGTGGTCACCTCGGCGCCCACCTCGATCACCGTGCCCGAGGCCTCGTGGCCGAGGATCATCGGCTCGTTCACCACGAAGGGGCCGATCCGGCCGTGGGTGTAGTAATGCACGTCCGAGCCGCAGATGCCGACCGTGTGCAGCTTGATCCGCACGTCGCGGGGGCCGAGCGTTTCTTCCTGCCGGTCGATGCCGGGGAAGTCGCGCAGCGACAGTTCGTCTTTCCGTTCGAGGACGAGCGATTTCATCCTGTCAGCCTTTCGAGATGATGAGCACGGCCAGCGCAAGCGCGATGGCGTTGGAGATCCAGATCGAGACGCCCGCGGGTTCGATGAACCGGAACCAGAACAGCGACAGCGCCACCCAGATCACCACCGAGATGAACAGCCGGTCGAACCAGTTGGTCTCGATGGGCAGGAAGCCGGTCTTCGGCGCGGCGGGGGCAGGGGGGTCGTCGTCCTCGAGGATGTCGATGGCGATTGGTTCGTCGGGTTCGTTCATGGTCTAGCCTTTCACCGCGCCGAAGGTCAGGCCCGTCACGATGTGCTTCTGCACCAGGCTGAAGACGATCAGCGCCGGGATCAGCGTGAAGACCGAGATCGCCGCCATGATCCCCCATTCGGTGCCCGTGGTGGTGACGTATTCCGACAGCCCCGTCGTCAGCGTCCGGGCGTTGAAGTTCGTGAGCGTCGCGGCCAGCAGGTATTCGTTCCAGGCGAAGACCCAGGTCAGGATCAGCGTCACCGCGAGGCCGGGGCGGCAGAGCGGAAAGACCACCTGGGTGATGACCTGCCAGGGGCTCGCGCCATCGACATAGGCCGCCTCGTCAAGTTCCTTCGGGATGCCGTCCACCGTCGGCCGCAGGGTCCAGATCGCGAAGGGCAGGTTGAAGGTGCAGTAGACGAGGATCATCCCGATCCGCGTGTCCAGAAGGGTGAAATCGCCGATCCGGTAGACCTGCGTCATCAGCAGGAACAGCGGCAGCAGGAAGACGGCGGGCGGCGCCATGCGGTTGGTGATGGTCCAGAAGAAGATCGATTCCTTGCCGCTCATCTCGAAACGCGAGAGCGCATAGCAGGCGAGGAAGCCCAGCGTCGTGCAGAGGAGCGCATTCCCCGACGAGATCAGCAGCGAGTTCAGCATGTAGCCGCGCAGCGTGCGGTCGCTCATCACGTCGATGTAGTTCTGCCAGTAGATCGACTTCAGCAGGATGTCGGGCGTCGAGAACAGGTCGACCGCAGGCTTCACCGAGATCACGAACAGCCAGTAGATCGGGAAGAGCGTCAGAAAGCTGATGAAGATCCAGAACAGGATCGAGAGGATCGGGTTCGACTTCCGCATTGGATCAGCCCTTCCTGTTGCGGGGCGCCAGCATGCTCACGTAGAGCAGCCAGCAGGCCACGATGGTGAGGTAGAGCACGATCACCGACACGGCCGAGCCGTAGCCGTAGTTCGTGCGCGGGAAGACCTCCTTGAAGATGTGGACGCCGATGTAGCGGGTGGCGGAGCCCGGACCGCCTCCGGTCAGCATCAGCACCTCGTCCACCGTGCGCAGCGCGTCCATCAGGCGGATGAAGACGGTGGCGACCACGGCGGGGGCGATCATCGGCAGCGTGATGTGCCAGAAGATCTGCCGCTTGTTCGCGCCGTCGATCTGGGCCTGTTCGAACGGGTCGGGTGGCAGCGACACCAGTGCCGCGATCAGCGTCAGCGTCACCAGCGGCGTCCAGTGCCACACGTCCATGATGACGGTCACGGTGAAGGCTGCCGCGGCCGACTGGCCGATGTTCAGGTTCACTCCGAACCAGGCGTTCAGCAGATGCGGGATGATCCCGATCGAGGGCGTTGTCATCAGCTTCCAGATCGAGCCGACGATGATCGGCGCCATGATCAGCGGCAACGTGTGGATGGTGCGGAAGAACGCCTTGCCCGGAAACTCCTTCATGAAGGCCTGCGCCAGCGCATAGCCCACCACCAGTTCCGACAGCACGGCGAAGAAGACGAAGGCCACCGTCACGCCCAGCGAGGCGAGGAAGCCGCGGTCGAACACCACCTGCCGGTAGTTGTTCGCGCCGTTGAACACCATGTCCGGGTTGGCGGCGAACGGGTTCCAATCATGGAACGAGACGTAGAGCACATAAAGGAACGGCAGCACGCCGAACAGGAACAGGACGACCAGCGTCGGCGCCAGCAGGATCCATCCCAGCCTTCTGGATTGCATGTTTCTTCCCTCCCGCCGGAACATGCGGCGACGTGGCATCCCGCCGGCGGCGGGACGGATCGGGGTCAGGGGCGGGCCGCCACCGAAGCGGCGACCCGCGGGAGGATCGGGTTACTTGCGGTAGCCGAGGCTCGTCAGTTCTTCCTCGGCCTTCGCGGCCATCTGGTCGAGGCCCTCGTCCGGACCGATGGAGCCGGTCAGGATCTCGTAGAAGATCGGCGCCGTCGCCTCGCGCAGCTGGGCGTGGAACGGATACTCGGGCGCGCCCTTGAACAGGCGGCCGTCGTCCTTGAGCATGGTGAAGTAGCCGCCCAGTTGCTCGTCCATCGCCTCGACCTTCGGCGTCTCGTAGGTCGAGGTCAGCGTGATGCGCGATCCGGCCGCGGCCCATTCCTCCTGGATCTCGGGCAGGGCCAGGAATTCGAGGAAGAGCAGCGATGCATCCTTGTTCTTCGACGTCACCGGCAGGCCGAAGGCGCCGCCGTCGTAATAGCCGATGTAGCCCTTGCCGCTCTCGGCATCCTCCATCACGCCCGGCTCCAGCGGCGGAAGCGCGACGCCCACCTTGCCCACGACGCGCGACTTCGACTCGTCCGAGGCGATCCAGGCCGCGTTCTCGCCGTAGATCAGGCCTTGTGCCACGCGGCCCGCCGCGAAGGTGGTCGCGGTCTCGGTCCAGGTGGACTGCACGGATTCCGGCGGAGCGATGTCACGCATCGACAGCCACCACTTCATCGCGGCCTTGGCCTTGTCCGAGTTCATGGCGCCGCCGTTCTCGATGGTGGCGGCGAAGTTGTTCGAGGCGTCGATGCCCCAGTTGTAGACGCCGAAGGTCGGCGCGATCGATTCGAAGAACTCGTACCAGGACGCCGGGTGGCCGGTATGGGCCTGGGCGGTGGTGCCCCAGAGGTTGCCGCCGTGCTCCTTGCCCCAGTCGGTGAAGAACTGCGCGATCTCGGCATATTCGTCGTGGGTCTTGGCCGGCGCGAGGTCGCGGCCGGTCTTTTCCTTGAAGGCCGCCTGGATCTCGGGATCGGAGAACAGGTCGGTGCGGTAGAGGTAGGGCTTGATGAAGGCCTCCATCGGCATGCCGTAGAGCTTGCCGTCCTCGGCTCCGCGGAAGTTGTCGGCGAAGGAGGTGAGGTTGTCTTCGGAGTAGTTGGCGGCCTTCAGCTCGGGCTTCTCGGCCAGCGCCGTGGTCAGGTCGACCAGAAAGCTCCGCGCCATGTAGGCGTAGATGATGTCCTGCTCGATGTAGACCATGTCATAGATGCCGGTCTTGGCCTCCATGTCCTTGATGGCCTTGTCGTACATCTGGTCCCAGGACGTGGTCTCGACATCGACGCGGATGCCGGTCAGCTCCTCGAATTTCGGCGCGAGGACGTCGGCCACGAAATTCGAGGCGGGGGTCGACTCGGTCACGCCGCGCAGCGTCGTGCCCTTGAACGGCGCCCCGGCCTCTGCCCACCAGTCGGCATTCTCGATCTGAAGGTCCTGCGCAAAGGCGCCGCCGGCCATCACCGCAAGCGCAAGCGCGGACACGCTTATTTTCCCAAAGCCCATGGGCTTCCTCCCTGGATTTCTTCCCTTGGGGTTGCGATCGCCGTGCCTCGGATCCTCCGTCCACCACGGCACCTCCCCAGCAGAAGCATGCAAATGTATGGCCTCCCATGCAAGTGAAAAGATTATCACTTGTATGACTTGCCAGACATTTGTAAATCGTGGCAGTCTGAGCCGGCGCTTGCTGCAAGGCGAAAGGGAAGAGGGCGGAGGAGGCCATGGCCCGAGAGACGCAGGACGACGCGTTTGCCGTGGAAGTGTGCTGGCACTACTACGTCAACGGGATGACGCAGGCCGAGATCGCGCAGCTGCTCGACGTGACACGCCTGCGTGTCAACCAGGCGATCCAGCGTGCCAAGACCCTCGGGATCGTGCAGGTCCAGATCGAGTCGCCCTTCGTCCAGCGCATCGAGCTGCAGGAGGCGCTACGCCGGGCGCTGGGCCTGAGAAGGGTGCTGGTCGCTCCTGCCCGACGCGATGTCTACGACTGCCACAGCGCCACCGGTGCGGCGCTGGCCGCCTATCTCACCGAGAAGCTGCGCGGCGGCAGCTGGCGCTCGATCGGCGTCTCATGGGGGATGACGCTGGAACATGCGTTCCGCAAGCTGCCGCAGCAGGCGCACCCCGAGCTGGAGATCGTCTCGATGCTGGGCGGCACGATGCAGGGCGCGTCGTTCAACTCGTTCAGCATCGTCTCGGGTTTCGCCGCGGCGCTCGGCGCCAAGTATTCGCTGCTGGCCTCGCCGATCTTCCTGTCGGATGGCGTGGATCGCGGCGCCTTTCTCGCGCAGGAAATCTTCGCTGCGCATTTCGCGAAGCTCCAGACCCTGGATGCGGCGATCCTGACAGCGAGCGATGTCTCGCCGCGCTCCTTCCTCGTGGCCAACGGCCTGCCCAAGGAGGTCACGCCTGCAGACCTCAAGGCGGCCGGCGCCATCGGCGACGTGCTGGGCCGGTTCCTCGACACCGACGGCCGCAGCATCGACCATCCGATCGACGGCCGGACCATCGGCATCGACCTCGAGATCGTGCGGCGCATTCCCGACAAGATCCTCGCCGCCGCCGGCCACCACAAGGTGGAGATCATCCGGGCGGCCTCGCGGCGGGGCCTTGTCGACACGCTGGTGACGGACGACGTGACGGCCGAGCTTGTCCTCGAACGCTGCCGTGGCGACGGCCCGGCAGAGGCCGCCGAGTGACAGCCCCGATCCGTCCCCTCAGCCGAAAGGAAAGGATCATGACACGACTGGGCATCCCCTCTTTTGTCTGGACAGGCGGCCGGATGCACGAGGGGCTGGAGATGGCGCTCGACACGTCGGCCGCGCGTGGCAAGCGGATGATGGATTTCGCCCACCTGGCCGCCCGCGCCCGTCGCTTCATCGGGATGAAGCGGGAAGCGGCGCAACGCCAGATCACCGCCGCCACCTGACGGGCCGGCGGCGCGGCGCCGCTTCCCGCCCCCCCCGCCGGGACACCCTGCCACGGGTGGGGCCGCTCCGGTGGACCTTACCGCCCCGGCGGGCCGTATTCACGTGTCCTGCCCCAGGCGGCGGGTCCGTGCCTGCACATGCTTCGCTCCGCCGCTCGCGGCGGGCCGTTCCACGAACCCTTCGGAGAGGCGAGACGATGACATCCCCGCTGGCGCCCGACAGCCTCGGCCCCACGATCTGCGCCGGCGAGATCCTGGTGGAGATCGTGGCCACCGCCGTGGGCGACGGCTTCCGCGATGCCATCGACCTCGTGGGACCCTACCCCAGCGGCGCGCCCGCGATCTTCATCGACCAGTGCGCGCGGATCGGCGGCAGCGCCGCGATGATCGGCGCTGTGGGCGACGACGACTTCGGGCGGGTGAACCTCGACCGCCTGGCGCGTGACGGCGCCGATATCTCGGCGGTGGCGGTCGATCCCGACTATCCGACGGGCTCGGCCTTCGTGCGCTACCGGGAGGATGGATCCCGCGATTTCGTGTTCAACATTGCGCATTCCGCGGCGGCCCGCTTCGGCTGGAGCGCGCCGGTGGAGGCGCTTGCGGCGCGGGCCGGTCACCTGCATGTCATGGGCTCCGCGCTGTCGATGCCGAGCGCCTCCGAGGTGATCGCGCGGGCCGCCGGGGTGGTGAAGGCGCGGGGCGGGACGGTCTCGGTCGATCCGAACCTGCGCAAGGAACTGGCACAGGACGCCGCCACCGCCCGGCGCTTTTCGGAGCTGGTGGAGATGGCCGACCTGCTGCTGCCCTCGGGCGAGGAACTGGAGCATGCTGCCGGTGTCGCGGGCGAGGAAGCCGCCATCGCCGTTCTCTTCGCGCGCGGCGTGCGAGAAATCGCCCTGAAGCGCGGCCGCGACGGCGCCACGGTCTTTGTCCCCGGCGCGGCGCCCGCCCATGCTCCGGCCTTCGTGGTGGAGGAGGTGGACCCCACCGGCGCGGGCGACTGCTTCGGGGGCGCCTATGTCGCCTGCCGCAGGCTGGGGATGGAGGTGGCCGAGGCGCTGACCTACGCCTGTGCGGCCGGCGCGCGCAATGTCACCCATCGCGGCCCGATGGAGGGCGCGGGCACGCGGGCCGAGCTTGACGCCTTCATCGCCGCCACCCCGAGGGCCGGGGCATGAGGGCGACGCTCGATCAACTCTCTGCATTGCGCCGGGACGGCGTGCCCTGCGGCATCGCCTCCATCTGTTCGGCCCATCCGCTGGTGCTGCGCGCGGCGCTGCGCCACGGGCGGGACACCGGCGCCACGGTGCTGATCGAAGCCACCTGCAACCAGGTGAACCACGAGGGCGGCTATACCGGCATGACGCCCTCCGATTTCGCGGCGCTGGTTCTGCGCCTTGCCGGAGAGGAGGGCTGTCCGCGCGAGCAGATCGTGCTGGGGGGCGATCACCTCGGGCCGAACCCGTGGCGCGACCGTCCCCCCGAAGCGGCGATGGCCGAAGCCTGCGCGATGGTCGCGGCCTATGTCGAGGCGGGGTTCCGCAAGATCCACCTCGACGCCTCGATGGGCTGCGCGGGAGAACCCGCGGCGCTCGACGACACCACCACGGCGCACCGCGCGGCCCTTCTCGCCCGCGTCGCCGATACCGCTGCCCGCAAGGCCGGGGGCGAGATGCCGCGCTTCATCCTCGGCACCGAGGTGCCGCCGCCCGGCGGTGCCGATCACGCGCTCTCCACCGTCGAGCCGACGGCGCCCGAGGCCGCGCGGCGCACCATCGCCATCCACCGCGAGACCTTCTCGGCGGCCGGGCTGGGCGACGCCCTCGACCGCGTGCTGGGCTTCGTCGTGCAGCCGGGCGTGGAGTTCGGCAACCACAACGTCATCCGCTACGACCGCACCCGGGCGCAGGCGCTGGCGCGGGTGCTGGACGAGGAACCCGCGCTGGTCTTCGAGGCGCATTCGACCGATTATCAGGGTGAAGCGGCGCTGGCCGATCTTGTCGCGGACGGCTTCCCGATCCTGAAGGTCGGGCCGGAGCTGACCTTCGTGCTGCGCGAGGCGCTCTACGGGCTGGACCTGATCGCCTCCGATCTCGTGCCGGGCTACGGCGACCGCCCCCTCGCCGCCGCGATGGAGCGGGTGATGTGCGCCGCCCCCGCGAACTGGCACCGCCACTACCCCGGCACGACGGCCGAACAGCGTCTCCTGAGGCACTATTCGCTGTCCGACCGCATCCGCTATTACTGGCCGGAGCATGCCGCCGCCGAAGCCGTGGCCGCCCTGATGGAGGCGCTGCGCGGGCGGGCGGTGCCGCTGCCGCTGTTCTGGCAGCACCTGCCCGGCGCGCAGGGCTTCGCCGATGCCCCGCTCATTCCCGAAGAGGTGCTGATCTGGCGCGTGACCGAAAGCCTCCGCGCCTATCATGCCGCCTGTAACCCATCGAAGAGGAGAGGATAGACCCATGTCCATGGACAAGTTCCGGCTGGACGGCAAGGTGGCGCTCGTCACCGGCGGCAGCCGCGGGATCGGCCTCGCCATCGCCAGGCTCTTCGCCGAGGCGGGGGCGAAGGTGATGATGACCGCCCGCACCGAGACCGACGCCGTCCGCGCGCTGGTGGCGGACAACCCCGACACCTTCGCCTGGACGCCCGGCGACGTGACCGACCCCGCGGTGCCCGACGCGCTGGTGCGCGCGACGCTCGACCGCTTCGGGCGGCTCGACGTGCTGGTGAACAACGCGGGCGTCGCAGACAACGGCGATTTCCACGACTTCGACGACGCGCGCCTCGCCCGGATCATGGAGACGAACCTGATCGCCCCCTTCCGCATCGCCCGCGCCGCCGTGCGCCCGATGCTGGAGCAGGGCGCGGGCTCGATCGTCAACATCGGCTCGATCTCGGGCTATGTCGCGAACAAGCCGCAACTTCAGGTGGCCTACAACGCCTCCAAGGCCGCGATCCACCAGATGACCGCCGTCATGGCCTTCGAATACGCAGGCCGCGGCATCCGGGTGAACGCGCTGGCGCCGGGCTACGTCGTCTCGGACATGACGGCGGGCGGGATCGCCAACGAGGCGATGAACCGGATCTGGACCGAGAACACGCCGATGGGCCGCTTCGGAGAGCCCGACGAGATGGCAACCTGCACTCTGTTCCTTGCCTCCGACGCGGCCTCCTACGTCACCGGGGCGACGCTGGTCGCGGACGGCGGCTACATCACGCACTGAGCGCTGCGGCACCCGTGCCCCAGCCATGCCCGTCACGGGCCGATTTCACAGGGAGGAAGACATGAGCGGCAAATTCGACGGCAAGGTGGCCGTCATCACCGGGGGCGCCTCGGGCATCGGCCTCGCCACGGCCGAGGCGCTGCTGGCCGAAGGCGCGACCGTGGTGGTGGCCGACCGCGACCGGGCGGGGATGGAGGCGCTGGCCGACCGGCACGGGCCGCGCTGCATCCCGCAGGTGACGGACCTGCTCGATCCGGCCAGCTGCGACGCGATGGTGCCCGAGGTGCTCGCCAAGGCGGGGCGGATCGACATCCTGCACTGCAACGCCGGCAGCTACATCGGCGGCGATCTCTCCGAGACCAATCCGGCGGCCATCGACCGGATGCTGAACCTCAACGTCAACGCGGTGATGAAGAACGTCCACGCCGTGATCCCGCACATGAGCGAACGCGGCAGCGGCGACATCGTCGTGACCTGCTCGGTCGCGGGCCATTCCGCGATCCCGTGGGAGCCGGTTTATTCCGGATCGAAATGGGCCGTGACCTGCTTCGTCCAGACCATGCGGCGGCAGCTGATGAAGCACGGCATCCGGGTGGGGCAGGTCTCGCCCGGCCCGGTGATCTCGGCCCTCCTCGCCGACTGGCCCGAGGAGAACCTGCGCAAGGCCAAGGAGAACGGCGCGCTGATCGAGCCCTCCGAGGTGGCCGATGCGGTGGTCTTCATGCTGAGCCGCCCGCGCAACGTCACGATCCGCGACATGATCGTGCTGCCGTCGAACTTCGACATCTGACGGGAGGCTGAGGACCTGAACGACGGGCCGGCCGCAGCCTGCGGTCCGGCACCGTCCGTCGCCGAGCCGGCGAGGATATCGAGGATGACCCTCACCATCCCGGTCACCGGCATCGGGACCGCCAATGGCGCGACCTGCGTTGCCGATGGCGGTTCCACAACCCGCCAGGCATGTGCCACGGCAGACCGCAGAAGGAACCGGACACCGACATGACTCCTGCCTCGCTCACGCTCGGTCCCTACGACGCGCTGCTCTTCGACATGGATGGCACGATCCTGACATCCGTTGCAGCCATCGAACGATCGTGGAGTGCGTGGGCGGCTCGTGTCGGCGTGGATGCGGCGGAGATCCTGGCATACATGCACGGCCGCCCGGCAGAGGACATTGTCCGTCACTTCATGCCGCCTGGACGCGACCTGGCGGAGGAGGTGGACTGGCTTGGCGCACTGGAACTTGCCGATCTCGAAGGAGTGGCGCCAATCGCGGGCGTGGCGCGGTTCCTGCACGGGCTGCCGCCCGGGCAATGGGCCGTGGTGACTTCGGCGACGCGGCGGCTTGCGCAGCGCCGCATAGCCGCGGCGGGCCTGCCGCAGCCGGATGTGCTGGTTTCCTCCGATGACGTCACGCAGGGGAAGCCCCATCCCGAGGGCTACGTCAGGGCGGCTGCGGCCCTGGGCTATGCGGCCGATCGCTGCCTCGTGCTGGAGGACGCGCGATCCGGCATCCGGGCCGGCCTTGCCGCGGGGGCAGGGGTGATCCACCTCGCAGGGACGGAGGAGAGCGGCGATCTCGCGGTCGTGGCACGCATTCCGGACTACGTGACGGCGCAGCTTCGCTGCGATGCCGAGGGGCTGTACGTGACCCTGGATCCTGAAGTCGCGGGATCCTGATCACCATGAGCTGTGCGTACTCCCCGGCAGTGCCCACGCCGGGGCCGCGCCTACCTGGACTATCTATGCTCCAGACCCATTGATTTTTGGCGGATCGCGTGATTCAGGCCTCGCAGGGAGACCTGACTGATGAGCAACCTCTTCTGGCTGACGGACGCCCAGGAGGGTCTGAAGCCGTTCGTCGGGACGACAGTCCACCGGACTGTCGTCTGATCCTCCTCACTTCCCAACCGCCATGGCAATCCACGCGTCGACGACCGGCGCGTCCTGAGCGGCATTATCTTCATCAACCGCAATGGCTTACGGTGGTGCGATGCACCCGAGGAGTACGGCCCGGCGAAGACCCTGTATAACCGCTGGAAGCGCTGGAGCGAGAACGGTGTCTTCGCCCGGATCATGATGGGTCTGGCCGCCGAGAGAGCCGATCACAGGACGGTCATGATCGACGCGACCCACCTGAAGGCGCATCGCACGGCCTCCAGCCTGCGGGTGAAAAAGGGGGCGTGGACGCCAGATCGGGCGCAGTTCGAAGATCAGGAAACAGTCCGGGGGTCTGTTTCCCTGAGAACGGGGGACATGAACACCAAGCTGCGTGCCGTCGCGGATGCGAAGGGCCGGCCGATGGCATTCTTCATGTCCGCGGGACAGGTCGGCAACTACACCGGTTCGGCATTTCACCGGCGAGACCGTTCTGCGGCACATCGATTCACTGGATCGATGCGTTCTCCGTCTCGCTCCAGCACAAGCCGGCGATCGATCCCACGTCGCTGATCCACTGGCGCAAGCGGATCGGCGAGGAGGGGGGCGAGTGTCTGCTGACGAAGACCATCAAGGCCGGGCGGAAATCAGATGCCGTCGAGGACGCAGGCCTGACGAGATTGCTGTCGACACGACGGTGATGGAGCGTTGAGGGGACAGTGGCGCCCCGTAAGCCCTGAGGCGATCGCGCATCCGACGGACTCCCGGTTCTATGACCGGGCGCGGGTGCAGCTTGGATCTGGCCCAAGAGGCCGGCATCGAGTTACGCCAGAGCTACGTGCGCCTCGCGCCGCGGCTGGCGGGGCAGCTCGGCCGTTATGCGCACGCGAAGCAGTTCCGCCGGATGCGCAAGATGTTGAGAACGCCGAAAAGTTACACCGGCGCCGCGATGTAGGACCTCCGGCGGCAACTCGACGAGATCCCCGCAGGGCCGCTGAGCGAGCGGGTGCTCGACAAGCTCGCCTCGTTTCGCGGCTGCTCCATCAGCGGCCGAAGGATCCCGGCAAGATCTACTCGCTCCGTGAGCCCGAGGTCGATGGCATCTCAAACGGTCAGGCGCGCGTCCGCTACGAGTTCGGCACCAAGGTCAGCATCGCCACCACGCTGAAGGGCGGCTTCGCAGTGGGGACGCGCTCGCTGCCCGGCAATCCTTAGGACGGCCACACCCTCGGCGGGGCGCTGGAGCAGGTGGCGATCCTCACCGGTCACCCGCCCAAGCGCGCCGTCGTCGATCGCGGCTACAAGGGCCACGGCGGCGAGCACACCCAGGTCACTGATCAGCGGCACTTGCCGCGGGCTGACCCCGGCGCTGGCGAAGGCGCTGCGCCGACGGAGCAGCATCGAGCCCGAGATCGGCCACATGAAGACCGATGGCCGCCTCGCCCGCTGCTATCTGAAAGGCACCCTCGGCGACGCGCTCTCGCCGTCCTCTGCGGCTGTGGCCACAACATCCGCAAGATCCTCGCCCACCTGAGGAAGCTTCTTGCCTCCATCATCCGTCGTCCTGGCGGCGATCCGGCAGGGCACCGCGGTGCGTGCTGCTGGCGGCGCAGGGCTGGCGTGACCATGACGACGGGGATGCGCTCCGCCATGATCCGGAGTTCCGGCTGGCGACCAGTTCGGCGGCGGGGCTGACGCCGCTGAACGGTCCGGGGCTCGCGTCGCAGCCGACGCTGTTGCGCTTCACCGCGCTGATGGCCAAGCCCGGCAACCTGAAGATCCTGCGCGAGGCGGCGCTGGAGCTCGCGGGCCGCGGGATCCGGGCTGAGCGGAAGGGAAAGCGGATGCGGTCGGTCACCCTCGACATCGACAGTGCGCCGATCGAAGGTCACGGACACCAGCCGAAGGTCGAGGGGAATGGGCTCTGTTGCACAAAGCCGCTGAAGACGGGGCTACCCCTTTCCCCGGGCACACTTATCCCACGGCCTTGGTCACGGCTCTGCCGAGCGCGGTGAGACCGTTCATGATGGCTGAACGAAGCTGAAGCTCGGCAACCTGCCGGTCAGGCTCCCGCGCCATGAGGCGTTGGCCCAGAAGCTCCATGCAGTGCATCCTGGTTTCGGCCCGACTTCGGCGATGGTAGCCGCTCCATCGTCGCCGAATGGTCCGACCGACGCGCTTTGATGTCCGCAGGATTTCGTTGCGGGCGATCGCACCGGCGGTGTCTGGTTTCTAGGGCTTGGCGTTCTTGCGGGGCGGGAGTGAGAACAGGCGGGCCTTCCAGTGGAAGGACCGCCCGACGAACGCGTCGGCGCCCCGGTCGGCGATGGCATCGTGACACTTGCGCGTATCGCAAGCGCCGTCTGCGGTGACGCTGCCGATCTCCTGATCGGGCGGGATCTGGTCGAGCAATTCGGCCAGCCTAGGCGCATCGCCGATATCGCTGCCGGTGAACTCGCCCGCCCGGATTTCCAGCGTTCGCCGGGGAAACGCCCCACTGGGGCCTTTCCCGATCCTCCTCACTTTCATCGATGCCGATGTGAATCTTGCGCCATATGCGGGGTTTGGAGCCGCCATGCTTGCGGGCATTCCACTCGCCTTCACCCTCAACCTTGGTCCCGGTGCTGTCGATCGGAAGGGGCGTTGTTGCAGAAAGGGAACTCTGCCCTTCAACCGATTTGTGCAACAGAGCCGTGGCGAGGGGGGACTTGAACCCCCGACCTCACGATTATGAGTCGGGAATACTCAGCTGGAAAGATTGGTGCTCACCTGTAAATCGGCGGGTAGGTGGACCATACAAGATCAATAGGTTAGCGGCCGATTGTAAAATGCCATCCAGCCCATACGGTTGCGGCCAAGGCCTGCAGCAAGCCACTTGATGTCCTTCGCGAAGAGAGCGTGCGGACCCGTCTGGCGCGGACTATCTCGACCTCGGTTCCGGGCCAATTGAGCCCACCTTTGGCCTCTCTCACCTCCTGCCGGAGGCACACGGACTTGCGCCCCGCCTAGGGCGGATTTTGCTCAGAGCTGGAAGCGGTCAGCCGGCCGTCACCCACGGCTGTGTAGCCTGATGCCTTGGTCTGCCTGAGGTCGCCGAGGCGGCCCAGCGGTGATCATGGTGATTGGACAGGCTAGGGGAGTTCGTCAGGCCGCTGCCGCCGCCAAACTCGCGAGTGGTTGAGGCAATGAGATTGCGATGCTACGCCGGAAGGCTTTCGCGAATTGGCAGGAGGCCCTGATGAAACGTGTCATGATTGTCGGACAGCCCGGCTCGGGTAAATCCACTTTGGCCCGGGAGATCGGCAGGCGCACTGGGCTGCCGGTGTTTCACATCGACCATATCCACTGGACGGCCGGATGGATCGAGCGGTCGCGCGAGGAGAAGACCCGCCTGTGCCAGGAGGTGCATGCGCGGGAGGAGTGGATTTTCGAGGGCGGACACTCCGCGACATGGCCAGAGCGGCTGGCACGCTGCGACACGCTGATCTGGCTGGATGTGCCGATCCATGTCCGGCTCTGGCGGGTGTTCCTGCGCTCGCTTCAGTATCGGGGGCGCACGCGCCCCGATCTGCCAGACGGCTGCCCCGAGCAGTTCGACTGGTCCTTCTACCGCTGGATCTGGAACACGCGGATCGCCAGCCGGGTTCAGATCGAACGGCTTGTGGCTGGCGCGCCCAGTGACAAGGTCATCCTCCGGCTGCGGAGCGTGAGCGACGTCAGGATATTCTTAGCGAGATTTCCGGGGAGTTCAGGCATGCCGTCGTCCTGCCCGCAGGGGACCCTCGCGCTGAGGCCTTGATGGCCTGAGGCCAGCTCTTTGCCGCCGCTCGATCCCGCCTGAGGCGGGGTCGCGGCCTTCAAGAGCTGGTTCTCAGGCCTGATCACTGGCATTGCGCCGTTCGGACGTGATCTGACGGCGCGCATCACCAGTGTCGGGATCAGGCGACCAGTTGCGCCGCCTTGCGCTTCGCATATCGAAGGTCGCGGGCCGTTTTGCGGGCGGCTTCATCGGAAAGGACAAGCGCAATTCGTCGGTCCTGAGCCCTCTGGCTCGCTTCAATCGCTGCAGCTTCCGCGGCCTGTCGGCGCACATCTTCCTCGACAACTGCGGCAGCCTCGGCGGCCGCGATCTGCAGCTGCTCCAGCTTCTCCGCTTCGCGCGCCGCGCGCCGTGCGTCGCGTGCCCGCGCCACCTCGGCACGTGCAGCCAGCTTTACGGCCAGATCAGGCGCGGCAGTCGCGCTCTTGAACTTTTCCAGAAGCGCCGCTTTGGCATTGCTCGCATCGCTTCTGCGATCCGAATATTCCTTGAATTTTGTCATTCCATTTTCTCTGCTGATGGTGTGAATCCGAAAAGGATCTGTCAGGCTGGATTGGCGCGCTGTTTCTTTGATGGCAGAGAAGAAGTTGCCCTTCCTGCCTGTTCTCTTTCGAGACGCGCTATTCTCAGTCGGTGGGTTTTATTTGCACGCTCGGAGAGTTCCGCATCCTGTTTCTGCAAAGTGCGCGCGCGATTCAGAAACTGCGATTGCGTTTTATTGAAAGCCGTTTCCGCAATCTGCCGTGCTCTGCTCATTGCACCAGACATGATGAACTCCGGTTTCGAGAACGTTTCCAACTCGCACCGAAAGAGAAATCTCCTACTCCGGCACTATTTTTTTCGCGGCAGACGAGACTGTGCCACGCTGCCTTCCGGGGGCATGAACATGAGGATAGGACCACTCAACGCGCACACCTACGGGCCGGATCATCAGGCCGCGCGCCGGGCCGTGTAGCCTACAAGATCTTCCGGAATGAAGCCGGCCGATCTGGCCGCAGCGGCAAAGGCGCGTCTCGCCACGCCGACAGGAACAATACAGTTCATGGCGGCATCAACCTGCTTCAGAGCGGTCGAACGGGCATCGTCGGCAATCGGCCATCTTTTCAGCAACCAGTATTTTACTTGTTCGATGGTGCTGAATTCTTGCACATCCCCATCAGGAGATATGACAAGAGAAAGGGGTTGCCCCCAGTTGGTTTCAATCAACGAGATATCTTTCATGAAAGACGAACGGCATATGCGAGATCGCATTTTCACCATTCAATGGATCGCGGGTCCGACTTCGAACCGATCCCGCATTCGTTTTTTCGGCCTGAAATTCAGGCAAGGACGAGGTTCGCCGCGGACTCACGACCATTGCGGTCGGTTTCCATGTCGTACGTCACGGCCTGACCGTCATTCAGCTGATGGATCCCGGCGCGTTCCAGCGCAGTCACATGGACAAACACGTCCTTGGACCCGTGCGCCGGGGCGATGAAACCGAAACCTTTGGTGGCGTTGAACCATTTCACGGTGCCATTGGCCATCGCGATTTTCCTTTCATAGGTGCCGCCCGCAAAATGCGACGGCCCGGCAAAGCTGAAGATCCAAAGCTGAGCCGAAAGGGACAGGTCCGAAAAACAGAAGATGCTCAGTGCACATAGTGCAAGAGAGGCGAGATTACTAGCTGAGGATTCCTGAAGGTGGGCGTCTGCGGTGTTACCTGCTGTTATTGCTGCAAACTATCCTTCTGCGGCTCAGCAGGACCCTCGCCCGCGTCGGCAGACCTGCCGCCCGTCTGGGGCAGTGTATTGCCATACTTCATCCAAGGGAGCGCTTCGCTACGCTGGACGCGAGCGTGGCGCGAAGTACTGAAAGACTGCTTTCCGCC
>NZ_JBQPXH010000018.1:0-42259 GCF_052244495.1 Rhodobacter sp. NSM | reverse complement strand
CCTCGGCGGGGTCTATGGCGGGGTCCCAAGCATCGGATGAGAGGGCGTCGGGTCCTAGAGCGGCGGGCAAGGATCTTCCTAGGTTGCGAAGGGGAGAGCGAGCAGGGCTATGGCGCCCTGCTTCAGCGGCTTGTTAACGCGAGCGGGGCTAAGATTCACGTGGTCCCTGTAAACCTCCAGCCGGCCGGGGACCCGCTGGCGCTGGCGAGGAAGGCGGAGCGCAAGCTGGCGGAGGAGATCCTGCGAGGCGGCCCATTCGCGGCACAGGCGGTCATGCTAGATACGGACCGGCTTCCCGAGCTACCGGACGGCGGCCGCGAGGCAAGGGCGATCCTGGCGCGGAACGAGATAATCGCGATTTGGCAGCGCCCGGACTTCGAAGGACTCCTGCTTCGCCATTTCGCCGGTCATGAACATGATCACCCGCCCCGTGGCAGGTCAATGGCAGCGCTTTCCGCCGTATGGACCGACTATCACAAGAACATGTCGGCGGCCGAACTTCAGAGGAGAATCGGGCTCGATCACGTCTTGCGGGCGGCGGGGGTTGAACCGGATCTGGCCGAGCTTCTAGAGCGGCTCAAGCTCATCGCGCCTTGACCGGCGGAGGAGGCGGGTGCAGCCGAACTCGTGTATAGTTAGTCGGCGCCACTGGGATCGTGCCCCGGCTGCTTCGGGATCACGTCATAGACGTCCCAGCCACAGTACGGAACGACGCCATCCGCAACACCCGGAATGGCTTCGGCACGCTGCGCCGCGAGGCCGCCGAAAAGTATGCGGACGCGCTTTCGGCCATCGAGAAGCTGCAGCTCCACAAGGCCATGCTCACGGCCGGCAGCTCCACGAAATTCACCTCGATGATGGGACAGGGGCGCTGATCGATGCAGTGGGAAATCTACACGACCGGCGGCGCCTTCTATCTCTATGACGTGTTCCAGATGCTCGGAGCCTACACCTCCTCGGGCAACTTCAAGAACCTCCTCACCATCGGAACGATCATCGGCATCGGCTGGGCGTCGCTGCAGCTCGCCTTCGGCGGCAGCCTCGGCTCCGCCATGAATATGTGCTGCCGTGACTGACCCGCCCATTCAAAGCGAGAGTGTCGCCTCGCGCCGTTCGTGTTCAAAGGCGCCCTCCATCTCCCGGATCTCGGCAGCTCGAGCACCCAGTTCAGCCGCCACCTCCCGCCATGTGCCGATGACCTGAGCCGTATCCCGCAGGAGTGTTCGGGCGTCGCGCGGGCGGATTCCGTATTCACCGGCTGTCTCGAGCAGAAGCCCCACATCGGCGGTCCGGTCGTCGTAGTCGATGGCCGTCGAGAGGATTGCCGGCTTCAGGTGCGGCGGGACCGGATTGAGGTCGTAGGCCGGCGACAGGCGCCAGCCGGCTGCGCCTTGGCGGATGAAGCCGTGGTTGCGCAGGTGGTCGTCAACATTCGAGATCAGGATCGAGAAAGCGATCCGCCGAAAGAGCTCGATCCGATCAGCTTCGGGCTCTGCCCCTTCTGCGTCGATGACCTCGGCCATCTCGAGGTAGCTGCAGTCATCGTCGCCGTCGCGGTGCCCGGTCAGCGCCATCGCCGAAATGAAGGGTAGCCGGTGCCCGCCCGCCCGGTCGAAGCGCCGCGACAGGAGGACCCGGCGGCCACCGACGCTCTTCAGTTCGAAGGGCGCCACGCGGATCCCCGCCCGGGCCGCAAGGGTCAGGGCGATCGCCTCCCAGGTCTCGATGTCATGCTCATCGTCCGCCTTCGGGAATTTCGCGATCATGAGGTTGCCCGTGGCGTCGAGCACGCTTGCCTTCGGGCGCGCCCCGCCGAGCGAGGAGCCGGGCGCGAAGATCATCCGCAGATCCTCATCCGCGAAGTCGTCGGCCTGGATCCGGTCCGAGGCGGCCAGGAGACGGCCGAGATCGATCGTGCCCGGCACCCCCTCGCCGACATCGGCCACGAAGAGCTCCGATCCCTCTTCCCGAAAGCGCATGGCCCCCAGACGCGAGACATCCGCGACCCCGAGCAGGAAATCGACCTCCTGCAGCGCCCGCGGACGCCTGCCTTCCGCCACCGCGGCGCGCCGCTCCCTCCGGCGCATGAGGTCCTTTCCCCACCGGTCCGGCGCACTGTCGCCGATCGTCCCGAAGACCTGCCCCTGATCGGGAAAGAATTCGCCCGGGGTCAGCGGCAGGCGCGGATCGACGGCAAAGCTCATCGGATGCGCGATCCATTCCGCATCGTAGGCAAAGCTCAGGATCTCCCCGCCGGCGCGCGCCTGGCGGCGCATGCGGCCGAGACGGACGAGCCCTGCCTCCCAGTCGAGCCAGACCTCGACGATCTTCGCGATCACGACTGGCTCTCGGGACCTGCGCGCGAGGATGGCGCCTTCGGAAGCCGCGCGCGCCGGTGCCGCAGATCGGCAGATTTCATGCGCGCGATCGGATCGCCTTGAGGCGCGGCCAGATGCCCAGCCGTCTCGAGGAGACCGAGAGCGTTGAGCACGCCAAGAACCGTCCCCCAGGACACCCGCGGATCGCCGGTTTCGATGCGACCGACCGTCTGGCGCGTCGTCATTGCGCGCTCGGCCACGATCTGCATCGGCAGGTTCCGCTCGAGCCGCGCAGCGCGCACGCGATCACCGATCCGACGAAGCTCTCGCCTGACCGCCGAGGGAACAAGGATTTCCTGCGCCATATCGTTTCCTCAGAGCCACGCAAAAGGCTATTATGTGCGCCTGACATAACGTAGTCATGCAGAGGTAACAAGGCGCCGGCGCCGGTGGCGAGGGCAGCGAGGCCGCTGGCGAACCGTAGCTGACCTCGGCCGACGCGTTCTGACGGTACTGACCGGTGTTCAAGAAGGCCTCAGGACCGACAGAGATATTGGCCGTCTTGCGCGGCGCGGATCCCCGAGCGATTTCTCTGATCGGTGTTGCGGCGGGACAGAACTTCCGCACTCCGGATAGATGGCGTCCATAGATAATTTCGCAAAAATCAGACGGCTGCCACGGGCCTCTCGGCAGCCGTCGTTGTTGTGTCCCAAGACCCGGGTGAGCCAGCCCGGGCAGTCATGTCCTTCTGCCCGAGGCGGATGGCCGGGGATCAGAACAGGAAGTCGGACATGTCCAGCTGCGAAAGCCTCATGTCCTCGAGGATGATCCTGGTATCTGCCGACAGGGTGAGGATGAGGTCGCTGCCGACCTGCCGGGCGCCGTCGATCACCGCCTCGACCTGCGCGCGGCTGAAATCGTCGAGATCCAGACGGTCCTGGCCATTGGTGAAATCGGTGATGCGGTCGCGGCCGCCGCCGAAGTCGAATTCGAAGACGTCCCGGCCGGCCCCTCCGGTCAGCACGTCATTGCCCGCGCCGCCGTCGATCTCGTCATTGCCCGTGCCGCCATAGAGGCGGTCTGCCCCGCGACCTCCGTCGAGTTCGTCGTTGCCGCTGCCGCCCCGCAGGCGGTCGTTGCCGGAATCGCCGTCCAGCTCGTCGTCGCCCGTGCCGCCGAGGAGGAAGTCGTCGCCGCTGCCGCCCTCGAGGTCGTCCCGTCCCGCTCCGCCCCAGAGGCGGTCGTTGCCGCGGCCCCCCTCGATCTCGTCGTTGCCGTCCCGGCCGTAGAGCCGGTCATGGCCGTCGAAGCCGAAGATGTCGTCCATCCCGTCGGTGCCCTGCAGCGTGTCGTTCAGGCCGGTTCCCCTGATGCGCGCCATGCGGAGTCTCCTTCTTGCTGTTTCCTGAAGGGTCCTGCTCTTCAGGACCGCTTCCCGTTCCTGGCACAGACGGGCTGACGGCACTCTGATCCCGGACGTCAGCGCGATGTCAGCTCCGCCCCGGTAAGGTCGGGGCATGCGCCTCATCCTCCTTTCCCTTCTCCTTCTCCCCTCGGCCGCCGGCAGCCAGGATGCGGTCCCCATCCCGCTTCCGGATTTCGAAGCCGCGCGCCGAGGCGTGGAACAGGGCGAGATGCTGCCGCTCGGCAGCCTGATGCCGCGGATCGAGCAGGAGTTCGGCCGCGTACTGGAGGTCGAGCTGGAGGAGGCGGACGAGGGCGGGATGGTCTACGAATTCGAGATCCTGCGCCCGGACGGCCGGCTTGTCGAAGTGGATGTCGACGTGGTCACCGGCCTTGTCGTCGAGGTCGAAGACGAGGAGGATGACGACGACGACGATGGGATGGACTGATGCGGGCGCTGGTCGTCGAGGATGATGCGAGGATCGCGCGGGATCTGGGCCTGGCGCTCGGCGCGGCGGGCTTCAGGGTCGAGACGGCCGCCGATGGCGAGGCCGCCTGGTTCCTGGGCGGGACCGAAAGCTTCGACCTGATCGTGCTCGACCTCGGCCTGCCGAAGCTGGACGGGCTGGCCGTGCTGAAGCGCTGGCGCGCCGAGGGGGTGGAGACCCCGGTCCTGGTGCTGACGGCGCGGGGCACCTGGAGCGAACGGGTGGAAGGCATCGACGCGGGGGCCGACGACTATCTGCCCAAGCCCTTCCGGATCGAGGAACTGGTCGCCCGCGCCCGCGCCCTCGTGCGCCGCTCGACCGGGCGGGCTGCGGCCCAGCAGAGCCTGGGGCGGCTGTCGCTCGACATGAACCGGATGTCGGCGACGCTCGACGGCCTGCCGCTCGGCCTCGCTCCGCTGGAGTTCCGCCTGCTGGCCTATCTGATGCTGCATCGCGACCGGGTCGTGCCTCCGACCGAGCTTCTCGAGCATCTCTACGGCGACAACGATGCCCGCGAGGCGAACGCGCTTGAGGCGGTGGTGGCGCGGCTGCGCCGCAAGACGGGGCGGGGCATCATCGGGACGCGACGCGGCTTCGGCTACCAGCTCGAACCGGGTCCGTGAAGCTCCGCTCGATCCGGCTCCGCCTCGTGGTCGTGAATGCGCTGGCGCTGGCGCTGGCGCTCACGGCGGCGGCCTGGGGGCTGGCGCTGCTCTTTGACCGCCATGCCGAGCGCGTGGCGCTCTCTGCCCTTGCCGCCCGCGCCGACGCGCTGACCGCGGCGCTGGAACGCGGCCCCGGCGGAGCCGTCCGCTTCGTGGATCCCTCGGGCGATCCTTCCTACCAGCAGCCGCTCTCGGGCCATTACTGGCAGATCTCCATCGACGGCGAGCTGCGCCGCTCGCGCTCGCTCTGGGATTACGTGCTGCCCCTGCCGGAGCGGGCGCCGTCTCCCTCCGGAACCGCGTCGCCGCTTGCGCTGCCGGGGCCGCAGGGCGAGGCGCTCCTGGTCCTCGACCGGACGGTACTGATCGGTGAGGGCAGGGACCCGGCGCGGGTGCGCATCTCGGTGGCGCAGGACCGCGCCGAACTCGCCCGGGCGCAGCAGTCCTTCCTGCGCGAACTCGCGCCCCTCCTTGCGCTGCTGGCCCTGGCCCTGGTCGCGGCGGGAGCCGTGCAGGTGACGCTCGGGCTCAGGCCGCTCGCGGCCATCGGCCAGAGGGTCGGGGCGCTGGCCTCGGGCGCGGAACGGCGGATCGGGACCGACCTGCCGACGGAGGTCCTGCCGCTCGCGCGCGAGATCGACCAGCTTCTGGAGGCGCGCGAGCGGGAACTGGAGCGGGCCCGCAGCCGGGCGGGGGACCTGGCGCACGGCCTGAAGACACCGCTTCAGGCGCTTCTCGGTGAGGCGATGCGGCTGCGCGATCGGGGCGAGGCGGCGGCGGCGCGCGGAATCGAGGAGGTCGCCTCCGGCATCCGGCGCCATGTCGACAGGGAACTGATGCGCGCGCGGATCATGCGGGACCGGGCGGGCGCCTCCTCCGATCCGGCGGAGGCCGCCCGAAGGCTGATCCGCGTCCTGCGCCGCACCGAGCGGGGATCGGCCCTTGCCTGGCATCTCGAGGCCGACGGGCCGCTGCTCGTCCGGCTGGACGGCGCGGATCTGACCGAGGCGCTGGGGCCGCTGATGGAGAATGCCGCGACCCATGCCGCCAGCGCCGTCCGCGTGCGGATCGCCGCCGCGGGAGCGTCGGTCGGAATCGCGGTCTCCGACGACGGACCCGGAGCCCCCGACATCGAGGCGATCCGCGGGCGCGGCGTCAGCTTCGACACCCGCGCCGACGGACACGGGCTCGGCCTTGCCATTGCGGGAGACATCGTCGAGACGGCCGGGGGAGAACTCCGCCTGCGGAACCTCTCGCCTGGGTTCGAGGCCACGCTGATCCTGCCTGCCGCCCCGGCCATGACAGTCCCCGATGTGGGACGACAATGACCGAAGAAAGAAGGCGCTGATCAAACCGGTCGAGAAGCAGGTTGATGGCGACCTCGTGCGTGAGATGCCGGCCTTGTCCGGAGGACGGATCCGATCACGTCAGAAAAGGAAGTTGTCGACCACGTCGGTGAGGTCGTCCGCATGACCCGTTCCGACGCCTTCGAGCACCAGGACCAATCCCCTGTCGAAACGGACGATGACGTCTCTGCCACGCCCGAGATCCTCGACCTCGGTGGTGGCGAGAAGATCGTCGAGAGTGCCGGTTCCCGACGGGATCAGCGACTTGATCTGCAGCGTGTCTCGGTCCCGATCAAAGTCCTCGATGCGCCGGACGCCGTCGCCGCCTGAGCCGATGACGAAGACGTCCTGGCCAAAGCCTCCGATCATCGTCACATCCGTTCCATTCCCCTCGATGGTATCGTTCCCGGCGCCCCCCTCGATCCGGCTCACGGCCCCCGAAATGATGAACGTGTCGTTCCCGGTACCGCCATGGATACGGTGGATGCCATCGGCCGTCGCATCGATCTCGGACACGATCAGGTCGTCGCCCGCGCCGCCGCTGAACAGGTGCTCGGCGGAAGGCCCGAACAGGGATGAGGCGATCAGCGTGTCGTTTCCGGCGCCACCACACAACGAGACAGTGGAGATCACGTTGCCAACTGTCGCCACGAAGATGTTGTCGTCTCCGGCACCCCCGTCGCACCGGGTGGTGATCCGGCTGCCGAACTCCAGCGATGACAGGTAATGCTCGATCGTCATGCGGTCGTCGCCGGTTCCCCCGGTGGCATCAAACGCGATGGTGAACCGTTTCTCGACCGTGACGTCCCTCTGCGGATCGTCTCGATAGGATCCGGAGGTGAAGCGGATGTCGTCGGCACCTTGTCCGCCAGAGATATTCACCGTGTCGTCTGTGCCACCTATAGCGGACCAGCGCTGGAAAATCACCGAAGCGATGATCAGGTCGTCTCCGGCTGCGCCCGCGAGCGTCTGCGCGCCGCGAGAGCCATCGGCATCTTCATAGGCAATGCCGCTGTTGATCTGGTCGTCGCCGCTTCCGCCGAGGAGCCGGTTGTCGAATGTCGCGGTCGCGTCCGCATAGGTATGGCCGTATAGAAAGTCGGAACCGGCACCACCGTCCTCCCGGATCTGGCTGCGGCCGCCAGCATCTTCGCCGCGGAAGTAGGTCTGGGAGAAAAGCGTGTCATTGCCCTTGCCGCCGCTCAATGACGTCAAGGCGAGACTTGTATCACCGGCCCATGCGTAACTCGTCACATGGAAACGGTCCGATCCGGATCCGCCGGATCCGCTGTTGATCGAAATGCTGCCGTCCACGGCCGGCTCCGCAAGCGCATAAAAATTCACAAGGTCATCACCGCTCCCGCCCGTGAAGCGGTTGATCGCCCGCGTACTTCCTCCGGACCCTGCCTCGTTGCCTGCCTGAGCCGCCAGAGAGAGGCTCGTCCCGCCGCTGTCTCCTGAACGCGCCAGATTGGTGGCTGTTGCAACGCCGCCGCCACGGCTGACGGCCGAGGTCTGGATTGATGCCGTTCCATAGCCGGGACGCACATTGGCGTCGTTGGATCCCACGTCGGTGAAGCTCAGCGCCGTCGCATCGCTTTCCGCCATGGCCTGGAGATCGACCACGATATAGTCGTTTCCGCTGCCGGCATCGATTGTGGTGGTGGCCAGCGCGGTGTCCTGGCCAGTTTCCTCGACGGCTACGGTGGCAAAGAGGCTATCGGCTCCATCGCCTCCGACAAGATACGAATGGTTGAAGGTTGTGAACAGCCTGTCTTCGCCCCCGCGACCGAAGAGAGCCTGCCTCTCCGCCGTGGCTGAAAGCTCGTCGGGTCCAGATGTTCCCACAATGTTTTCGTCAAGGCGCATCGCATCACTCCACATAACAGGCGGAACAACGTGGCCTGTTCTTGAACCATATGCTGCGACGCGCCGCCGGCCAACGAGTCGACGGGCAGTCGGTTGTTCAAGCCGTTTCTGCTGGCAAAGCCTGTCTGCGGAAGAGGGCTGAGCCCTGCACTCTGATGAATGGCCATGATCTGCCGCGAGCCGGAGCACCCGGATGAGGGCCGCCACCGGAACGCGGCTCGGGCTGAGGGCGGGTTGCTACGCCCTTCGAACGGTTGACTCGGCGGCGGCCAATGGCGGTAATCGGAAGAACCTTTTCAGACTGATCGTTTCGGGACCCGCATCCTTCCGGGAGGCCGCCATGTATTCCGCAACACGTGCCTGTCCTGCACTGCGGGCCGCCGTGCTCTTCCTCCTCATCCCGGCGGCGGCGCTCGGCCAGCAGGGGCAGACGCTCTGGCAGTTCTCGGCGGATGGCGCGCGGCTGATCGGATCGGCCGATCACCTGGAGGATGGCCGTCCGCGGCTCGCCTTCCGCTGCATCGCACCGGGCCAGCCGGAGGCGCGACGGGCCTCGGCCGCCAGTCTCGTCGCCTCGGCCGTGGCCCCGGGAGAGACGGCCCTTCTGCTGGCCCCTGACCTGCCGATGCTCTCGGGCGGGCTGCCGCCGTCGCTCCGGATCTCGGTCGACGGAGCGGCGCTGGTCGAGGCGCCGCTCGCCCTCGGGGCGCCCGAGAACGTCCCCTTCCTGCGCATTCCGCGGGAAAGCCCGCTGCTCGACGCCATGGCGAAGGGCAGGAGCCTCACGCTCGCGGCGGCCTCCGGCGGTTCGGCCGCCTTCGCGCTGGAGGGCGCCGGGGAGGCGCTCGCACGACTGAAGGCGCATTGCGCCCCCACGGGCTCGGCCGCTTCCCCCGTGGCGCCGGAGCCTGCAGCCTCCGCACCCGCCCCGGTCCCCGCTCCTGCGCCGGAGCCTGTCCGGACCGCCACGGTGGCGCCCGATGCCGCGCAGAGCTGGGCCCGCTACGGCGCGACGCTGGTGAGCGACCGCGTCCTCATCCGCCCGGATCATCCCGCCAAGGAACCGCATCCGCTCGAGCCCCTGCTGGCGCTCGTCGGCCTGTCGCTCCTGGAGGAGGTGACGGATCCGGAGACGGTCTTCGCGTTCGGCCGCTTCCTCCAGCCCGCCGATTTCGCGCGGCTTGCCCGCACGAACGACGTCAGCGACTACAAGTACAAGAGCCTGCTTCGGAACGATCCGTTCCTGCGGCGGGACATCATGACGGAGTTCGAGAAGCTCTACCGGCCGTCGCTGGTCGCCCTTGCGCCGAAGCTGCCGGTGCGGGCCGCGATCCTGCTGCCGGCCAGCCTCGGCGCCTACGACTTCGAGACGGGCAGCTTCCCGCTCCTCACCAACCTCTACGGCGGATCCCGGCAGGGAATGCCCGTCCAGATCCCCGGGACGAATGCGACGATCACGCTGGATGTGGTGCAGATCCAGTCCGAGATCCCGGTCGAGCCCGAGCTTGCCCGGCGGATCACGCAGAGCCGCGTCGGCAATGACTTCGGCGGCGGCCAGCTTTCGGGCTTCGGCCTGCTTCTCGACCTGGAACTGCTGGCCGATGGTACCGCGCGTGAGAAGCATGACGGGACGGTCGAGCTCTCTCTTCCGGCGCATGTCGTCTCGGCCACACTCCATTACGACGAGGCGGCGACGCAGCGCATGACGGCGCTGAAGCTGTCGCCGGTCGCGGCCGAGGTGCCCGATCTGCCGAAACCGAAGCCCGGAAGCGCCACCGCCGAGGGAACGTCCCTGACACTGGAGGACATCGTGTCCCTCGCGCTGGCCAAGGGCGTCACGGTCCCCCAGCTGGAGCGGATCGCCTCGCAGGCCGCCGCGGTCCGGCAGGTCAACGAGTTCGACCGCCCCGACGCCGTCCGCGATCTCATGGCACGCCTGACCTCTTCCACCCCCGATGCAGGGCGGCCGATGTTCCTCTCCGGGACCATCGCCCTCGGGACCTATGACAACGACGCCTTTCCGATCGAGAGCTGGAGGCTTGGCTATCTCCGGTCAGCGTCGTCGGGCAAGGCCAGCCTGGACGGCGACGATGTGCAGGTCGATCTGCACAATCCCGAGGGGATCACGCGGTTTCCGATGGACCGCGAAGCTGCCCGGCGGCTCATCGAGGATGGGCGCCAGTTCAACGTGCTGTTCGAAGTCGCGCCCGTGCGCGCCTCCGTGGGCGAGGGGAGGCGGGGGGAGCCGTCGGTCCTCGTCGATTTCCAGGCTCTCGCCGTCCATCTGCTCTCGCCGCGCGAGGAAGGGCGGACGCTTGCCGTCCTGCGCGTGCCCGAGGTGAAGGCCCCGGCGACGGGCTCGGCCGAGGCGGCCGAGGCGCAGCGCCCGGAGGGCCGCCCGGCGCTGACCGGCGAACTGGTGCGCTGGCTGCAGATCCGCCACGGGCAGGTGACGCTCGACGACGGGCTGCTGCGCAGCCTGCTGGACGAACGCTGGACGGTCGAATCCACCCTCGCCTCCGGTCAGGGGAACGCCAGCCTGCCCGAACCGGACTCGCCCTGCGGCGCCTTCTTCCCGCCCGGCGGACGGCAGCCGACGGAGGCCGACAGGACGGCCATGCTGCCGGTGTTCCGGGCCTGGCTCGGGCGGTGCCTCGACCTTCTGCCCTCCGGCTTCCGCTTCGAGGCGCAGAACGGCAGCTACACGGGCCTGCGCGACAGGACCGTGATCGCCGTGAGGCCGGAGGATCCGCTCTTCGCCTCGGGTCGGGACGCCGATCTCTTCCGGGACGGAGCGGCGATGACGGAGGCAGGGCTCGTGTCGCTCACGGCAGCCGGTTTCGGGATGGACGATCTCGTCTTCGCGCTGCCGCCCATGCCCCGGCCGCCGAACGGAGCGAGGATCGACGCGGTGTCGGTCGCCTTTGATGTCGCGCAGGTGACGGCCGTTCCCCGGCCCGCGCCGCAGTTGCCGAGGCTGGTGATGGAGGTGCGGCCGGTCGAGGTGCAATGGTGGGGCAGGACCGGTCCGGGCCAGCGGCAGTTGCTGCTCTCGCAGCCCGTGGCGGCCGCACCGGCGCCCGCCCCCGCAACGCCCGAGCCGCCGCCGCCCGCGGTGAGCTACGACGTCGTCGGCGTGAAGCTCGGCATGACGCCGGACGAGGCCCGGGCGGCGATCGATGCCCACATGAAGGTCGGCCGCGTGCTCGAGATGAGCACGACGGGGCGTCCTCCGCTCGTTCCCGACCAGAGGACGCTCCTCCTTATCGACGAGGGGGCCTCGGACTTCGTCACGCTGATGCTCGGCCCGAAGGAGTGGGAGCCGCGGGTGTTCGGCGTCGGCCGCACCTGGTTCGCGCCGGCCGGCCAGATCCCCGAGGCCCGCCTGGCGGAGGCGCTGCAGGCCAAGTACGGGCCGCCGCTTCCGGGGCAGGCCGGCCGCTGGGCAGCCCCCGGATCGGGCGAGGACTGCTTCGACTTCGGGGCGCAATGGACAGTGAACTGGCTCAGGGCCGCGGCGGTCGAGGGGGAGGCGCCCCCGCCGCTCCACGGCGGCGAGCCGGTGCCGGACGATCCGGCGGCGCGCGCCGCGATGACGCTCGCCCTGCGGCTGGCGAACCTGCCCTTCGGCATCGGGCTGTCGCGGGACGAGCAGCCCGCCTCCTGCGGCGAGACGCTGCGGGTGGACCGCGAAGCGAACCAGATGATGGGGCTGCGCGGCATCCAGATCCCCGAGAGCGTTTCCGACCGCGTGACCGTGACGCTCTTCGATCCCGCCCGCTACCGCGCCGAGGCCGACCGGATCATGGAGGACAGGCTGAGCCGCATGCCGAAGGTCGACCTCAAGCTTTGACGCGGAAGCCGAGGGGCTGACCGGGCTGCGGCATCAGCCCCGTTCTTCGCCGGATCGAGTCCGGCCCTGCCAATCTCCGGCATGACCGCTCTCCTCTGTGGATCGCTGCAGATCCACCTTGGCATATCGATGCCGTCGGGGGGGGCGGTCACAGCATCAACGCCCCACGGCAGGCGTTCGATAGCCGTCAAGACCCAGGTTCTGGCGCATTCGAGGAAGATCCCCAGACCCGGCCCTTCCATTCCGGCAAGCCCGCAAGATCATCGAATACGGCATCGGTCGAGATCAGCGGGCAAGCCATCTCGATAGCCGTAGCGGCAATCATACGGTCGAAAGGGTCGCGGTGTGCCCAGGCCATTGATCCCGACCTCATCGCCATCTTCGCGGTGAAGGGAGCGATGTGGAAGCCCTGCGACATGCACAGGCTGTCGAGCCGATCCGCATATGGGGCCATCGCGTCCCACTTCCCGTTGCGAATCTTGAGCGTGATTTCATGCAGCGAGCATGGCGGTGCATAAACCATGGCCCCGCTCAGAAGAAGGCCACGCGCTTCCGAAGGCAGGAGTGCTGGCGCGATCAGAGACCACGCCAGCACATGCGTATCAATCAGAACGCTGGTCAAGCGCCCCACTCCGCCACTTCGTCTTCGCTCATCGGCTGCAAGAAGTCCGGGATCGTGTCAGGGCCGACAACTCCTTCCAGCAACCCCAGACGGACACCGACTCGGGCAACTGGCACCAGTCGCGCTGCAGGAACCCCGTCCCGCGCGATCACGACCTCTTCGCCCGCATCCACGGCAGCCAGAAGCTGGGACAGCTTCGCGCGCGCCTCGGCAACATTCATCTGCATCATCTGGAAGCATCCTCCATCGGTGAAGATGCGACCAACATGGGCCAGGTCGGAGCTTGTATCAAGGTTGGTGCAGGGTCGGTACGACGGCATCGGGATCGGCCGCAACATGCGTCGCCACCTCGGGACCAGGTAGCCGGAGGCCTCCGCCCCCGCGCTTGACTTCCCAGGGCGGAGGCCTCTTCTCGGCGGAAGGACGGTCAGGGCGGGGCGCACGGGCGAATGCTGAAACAGGTGATCTGCATCAACTGGGGGACGAGATACGGGCCGCGGTTCATCAACCGGCTCTATGCCATGGTGGCCCGGAACATCACGCCGCCCTTCAGCTTCACCTGCTTCACCGACAACGCACAGGGCGTCCGGCCCGAGGTGGACTGCCAGCCGCTGCCGCCGCTCGATTTCGTCATGCCGAAGAACACCAAGGGGAAGTGGCCCAAGGCGCGCCTGTGGAGCCCGACCCTCGGCGATCTGAAGGGGCCGGTGCTGTTTCTCGACCTCGATCTGGTGATCACCGGCTCGCTGGACGAGTTCTTCACCTATGGCGACCCCGACCGGGTGATCCTGGCGCGCAACCCCGCCAAGCCCTTCGAGCGTCTGGGACAGACCTCGGTCTTCCGCTTCCCGGTGGGAAAACTCGTCGATCTGCAGCGCAGGTTCCTCGCCGATCCGCAGGCGGTGGCCGACCAGTACCGCTTCGAGCAGCGCTTCGTGACCCTCAACGCCCCCGGCGGCGTGGATCTCTTTCCCGCCCGCTGGGTCCGGCATTTCCGCTACCAGTGCATGCCGCCCTTCCCGCTGAACCTCGCCCTCCCTCCGCGCCTGCCGCGGGGGGCGAAGATCGTGATCTTCCCCGGCGGCGTGCATCCCGAGCATGCGATCCAGGGCGGATGGGTGGATCGCGAGGGCTGGACCCTCGGCCAGCATCTGAAGGGCTTGGCCGAACGCCACGCGGACGGCTCGCGCTGGCGGTATCTCCGGCACTACATGCGCCCGGCCCCCTGGGTCGCCGATCACTGGAAGGAGTGAGCGGGCGCACGCTCGCAGGGCGGCGGCATTCCATGCGGTCTCGGTCGCATGCTGGAGCAGCGCGCAACCTGAAAGCATAAGCTCATCCCGTTGCCCGGCTCTGAGGCCGCCAGCCAGCGCTACTCAGAAAGCAATAACCATTCGTCGAAGTGATGATGGGGCGAAGTTGTTATGCTCGTTGACGAAATCCATTACCCGTGCGAACAATTCATTCATATTCTTCGACACGAATGTTTTTGTCGGCTGTTTGTTATTGCGGTTTTGCCATGTTCGAATGTCGCTTCGCGTCCGAGCTTCCTGTCAGTTCGATATCCTGTTCTCCCTCGATGACATTTCGCCTGCCTGATAGGGTCCTGCCGTGTCGTGCCGTCTGCCGACGGTGACGCTCGATGCGGCGCACGGCAACCCGCTGCGCTCGGGATTCGACGGTCCCCACCTCAGCCGGAAGCTACGCCTACACCTCTCTCCCGTCGCTCGGCCTTCCTGCCCCGATATCCGGCATGAGCCGCCCCTCCGCCCCTTTCTCGATCAGGCGCCGCGCGCCGCAGGGTGAAGAGACATGGATGCGCTGATCGGATTCACCGGCTTTGTCGGAAGCCACCTGCTGCGCCAGCACGAGTTCGGCGCCCTCTTCAACAGCGCCAATATCGGCGAGGCGGCGGGCGGCCGGTTCGGCACGCTCGTCTGTGCGGCGGCCCCCGGCTCGATGTTCACCGCCAACCGTTTTCCCGAGAGGGACGAAGCCGCGATCCGGAGCCTGATGGCCCGGCTCGCACCGATCCGAGCTGAACTCTGCGTGCTGGTCTCGTCGATCGCGGTGCTGGCCGAGTTCGACGGGCAGGACGACGAGAGCACCGACCGCTTCCAGACGACCCTCGCCTATGGCCGCAACCGGCGGATGCTCGAGGCGTTCTGCGCCGAAAGATTCGACCGCTGCCTCGTGGTGCGGCTGCCGGCGCTGTTCGGCCGCGGGCTGCGGAAGAACTTCCTGTTCGACATCCTGAACCCGATGCCGACCATGCTGCCGAGGGCCCGGCTCGACGAGCTGGCCGGGCGGCTGCCGGCCGGGATGCGGCCGGGGCTCGCCCGCTTCTACCGGCCGGACCCCGAGACGGATCTCATGGTCATCGACCGCGCGGCCCTGGCAGCCAGCAGCCAGCGGGCGGCCTATGACGAGGCGGTGACGGCGCTCGGCTTTTCGGCCGTGCAGTTCACCCATCCCGCAACGCATCTCCAGTATTACGACATGGAGCGTCTCTGGTCCGATATCGGCCTCTGCCTCGGCGCGGGGCTTGAGACGATCCACCTCGCCCCCGAGCCGCTCGAGGCGGGGCGTATCCATGCAGCCCTGACGGGGCGTGAGATGCCGGCGGGCTCGGCGCGGATCCACCACGAGGACATGCGCACCCGCCACGCCGCGCTCTGGGGCTGTGCGGGACCCTACATCGCCACGGCCGACGAGGTGCTCGCAGGGCTGCAGGCCTTCTTTGCCGGGGAAAGGGCCGTGGCATGAAGCTCGCCGTCTCGAACATCGCGTGGGCCCCCGCGGAGAGGCTCCGCGTCTACCGGCTCCTTGCCGCCCACGGCATCCGCGGACTCGAGATCGCGCCGGGCCTGTTTTTTCCCGGCAGCACCCGCCCCTTCACGCCCTCAGAGGCCGAAGTGGCGGCGTCGCTGGCCGAAACGCGGGCGGCGGGACTGGAACTGGTCTCCATGCAGTCACTGCTCTTCGGGGTGGAGGGGGCGGCCCTCTTCGGCGACCCCGGAGAGCGCGCGCGGTTCCGCGACGGGCTGCGGGCGGCGATCACGCTGGCCGGGCGGCTCGGCATCCCGAACCTCGTCTTCGGCTCGCCGCGCCAGCGGGTGATCCCCGCGGACATGGGCACCGCCGAGGCCGAGGCGGTGGCGCTTGAAACCTTCGCCGTTCTGGGCGACGCGGCCCGGCAGGCCGGAACCCGGCTGGGGATCGAGTTCAATCCGGCAGCCTACGGCACGAATTTCCTGACCACGCTCGAAGAGGCCGACGCCTTCGTGACGCGGCTCGGCCATCCGGCGGTGACGCTGATCCTGGATCTCGGGGCCATGCACATGAACGGGGCCTTCGACGGCATTGCCGGAGCGGTGGCTGCGGTGACGGCGCCCATCAGCCATGTCCATGTCAGCGAGCCGAACCTCGCGCCCGCGCCGGCCCGTGCCGGGGCTGCCGCCACCGCACTCGCAGCCCTTGCCCACAAGGGCTATGCCGGCTGGCATTCCATCGAGATGAAGCCGCCGCCGGATCCCGGTCCGGCGGTTCTGGAGGCAGCGATCGGGCGGCTCCTGCGGGCGGCCGGCATGGCGGAAGGAAAGGCAGGTGCGGCATGATCCCCGTCCGGCGTGAGGATATCTTCGTCTCGGTCTGCATCGCCGACTTCCCGGCAAGCGAGGCGGCGGCGGCGGAACTGCGGCAGCTGTGCGCCGCGATCTCGGGGCGGTTCCGCTACTGGGAGGTGCTGCTGACCGTTCCGGCCGATCGGGCCGAGGCCTGCGAGGCGCTGATGGCGTGCGTGGCCAACATCCGGCTGCTGAAGGTGCGCCATGGCACGCCCTTCTACCGCCAGCGCGTGGCGGCAGCGGCCGAGGCGATCGGCGATGTGGTGGTGGTGGCCGCCATCGAGGAACGGTCCGAACTGGACATGCCGGGGATGATCGAGACGGCCGCGGCCACCGGCGCCATCGTGATCGGGCAGCGCCGCTCGCGCAGCCTGCTGAACCCGTTGCTCGAGGCGCTGGGGCACAGTGCGGGCTTCCGCACCAGCACCCGCAACATGCTGACGGCGGCCTATCCGCGCACGCTGCTGAACCGGCTGCTGGCCCATCCCGACCCGCAGCTCGCGCTACGCTTTCCCCCGGCGGACCCGGCGCTGCCGGTGCTGTGGCAGAAGGCGGCGGGGTTGCTGCGGCCCTGTCCGCTCTGCGGGCTCGGACGCAAGCTGGGGCTGGTGCAGAAGCTGCTGGTCAGCACGGCGCCGCGCGTTCTGGCGCTGGTGGGGCTGCTGTCGCTGGCCGTGGCCCTCGCCTCGATCGCGCTTGCGCTCTATGCGCTGGTGGTCTGGCTCACCTTCAGCAACGTGCAGCCCGGCTGGTTCACCGTGACGCTTGCCCTCAGCCTGACGGCCACCTTCCTGTCGGTGGCGATCTTCGGCCTCTCGCTCGGCCTGCAGAAGATGATCGAGGGCCAGTCGGGCGGGCTTGGTGAGGACATTCTCGACGAGCGCAGTTCGGTGGACCTGTTCGGGCAGGTGATGACCGAACTCAATGTCGAGGTGGCGGACGGAATGACCGGGAGGGGGCCGCTCTCGCTGCCGGGCCTGCCACGCCTGCCGGAGCGGGAGACCGCATGAGCCGCACTCCGGACATCGACTGCCTGGTGATCGGCGGCGGCTTCTACGGCTGCTGCCTCGCGCTCTTCCTGCGCTCGGTTTCGGAGCGGATCGTGCTGGTCGAGGCGGGCGAGCGGCTGATGGACCGCGCCTCGCGGGTCAACCAGGCGCGGGTCCATACCGGCTTCCACTATCCGCGCTCGGCCCTGACGGCGGCCAAGTCGATGGTGCTGCACCGCCGCTTCGCCTCGGATTTTCCCGAGGCGGTGCGGTCCGACTTCCAGATGCTCTACGCGATCGCGCGCCGCCGCTCGAAGGTCAGTGCCAAGCGGTTCTACCGGATGTTTGCCGACATGGGCGCGCCCATCGCCCCCGCCACCCGGTCGCAGGCGGCGCTGTTCGACCCCGCCACGATCGAGGCGGCCTTTGCCTGCACCGAAATGGCCTTCGACCATTCCGTGCTGGCCCGGCGCCTCGGGGGGCAGCTCGATGCGCTGGGACTGGATGTGCGGCTCTCCACCGCGGCGGTGCAGCTCGAGGAGCAGGCCGAGGGTGTGGTCGTGCGGCTCTCCTCAGGGGCGGAACTGTTTGCCCGGCATGTCTTCAACGTCACCTATTCCCAGATCAACAGCCTGCTGCGCGGCGCGGACCTGCCCGAGGCCAGCCTCAAGCACGAACTGACCGAGATCGCCCTCGTGCGGCCCCCGGCCCAGCTCGAGCGGTTCGGGATCACCGTCATGGACGGACCCTTCTTCTCGGTGATGCCCTATCCCGCCGAAGCACTGCATTCGCTGACCCATGTCCGCTACACGCCGCAGATGAGCTGGACCGACCGGACGAGCGGCCGCTCCGCCTACGAGACTTTCGCTGCCAGCGACCCGCAGAGCCGTCACCGCCACATGATCCTCGACGGGCAGCGCTACCTGCCCTGCCTGGCTGACAGCACCTGGGTGAAGTCGATCTTCGACGTGAAGACGGTGCTGGTGAAGAACGAGCAGGACGACGGGCGGCCAATCCTCTACCAGCAGCAGCCCGCTGGCTCGCGGGTGATCTCGATCCTCGGCGGCAAGATCGACAACATCTACGATCTCTTCGACCTCGTGCGGCTGACCCGGCCGGAATGGGCCGGCGCGACCGAAACCTTCGTCTGCCCGCCCGCGCTCCGCAGCACGCAGGAGGTGGCATGATGGCCGCGCGCCTTCCTGCCGAACTGATCCGCTTCGGCCTCGTCTCGGTGCTGGGGCTCGGGGCCGACATCGCCGTGGCCTGGGCGCTTGCGGTCCTTGCGGGGCTGAGCCTGCCGCTCGCGGCCACCTGCGGTTTCGCCACCGGGGCGGCGCTGAACTACGTCCTGCATCACAGCTGGACCTTCCGAGCCTCCGCGCCGCGGGCGTCCGGCCGGCAACGGGTGGCGTCCCATGCGCAGCGCCTGCTGCGCTACGGCCTGGGGCTCGGGCTCACGCTTCTGGCGCGGGTGGCGACGGTCGCACTCGCCAGCCGGTTCCTCTTTGTTGCCGAGGGGCAGGAACTGCCGGCCCTGCTGGCGGGCACCGCCGTCTCCTTTATCATCAACTATTTGACCAGCAAGCATTTCGTCTTCCAGACCCAAGGGACGCGGCCTCCCTGCGACCCCCTTTCCGACATCAGGTGACCGCACCCGATCGCGATGCGCACCAATCCGGCAGGCGGGTCCACACTTTCCGAGGAAAACCACATGAATCAGGTGAGCCGCATGAAGGATGCCGATCCCGGAAGGCCGGAGCCGGAAATCGGGTCCGCGACGGGAGCGGAGATATGGCCAGGGGCCGAGCTTCCCGCCTTCGACAGCGCCATCTTCGCCCCCCGCGCCACGCGCTACCTGCTGGTGATCCCGGTCATCAACGAGGGCGAGCGGATCCGCAACCAGCTGCGGCAGCTCCATGGCCTGCGGATCCCGCTCGACGTGGCAATCGCCGACGGCGGCTCGACCGACGGCTCGCTCGAGCCGGGCTTCCTGCAGGAGTGCGGGGTGCGGGCGCTGCTGACCAGGCGCGGTCCGGGCCGGCTCAGCGCGCAGCTGCGCATGGCCTATGCCTGGGGCCTGGCCGAGGGCTATGACGGCATCCTGACGGTGGATGGCAACGGCAAGGACGGGCTCGAGGCGCTGCCCCGTTTCATCGAGGCGCTCGAGGCGGGCTTCGACTATGTCCAGGGCTCGCGTTACCGCAAGGGAGGCGAGGCGATCAACACGCCGCTCGACCGCAGGATCGGCGGGCGGCTCTTGCATGCGCCGCTGCTGTCGCTGGCTTCGGGCAACCGGCTGACGGACACGACCAACGGGTTCCGCGCCTATTCGCGGCGCTATCTGGCCGACCCGCGCGTGGCCCCGTTCCGCGCCTGTTTCCGCGACTACAGCCTGCTCTTCTACCTGTCCGCCCGGGCGGGCCAGCTCGGCTACCGCGTGACCGAGGTGCCGGTGCGCCGCGCCTATCCCGCCTCGGGCCCCACCCCCACCAAGATGGGCGGCGCAGGCGCCAAAATCGCGCTGATGGGCGAACTGTTCCGCAGCGCGCTCGGCGGCTACCATCCGCCGGCTGCGCGCGGACTGGCCGGTATCGGCGCGCCGGAAGCGGGAAGCGATCCGGAGCCGGTGCCGCGGTTCTGGCCCTGGATCCTGGCGCTCGTCTTCCTGCTGATCCTGGCGTCGCGGCTGGCCGGCATCCTCGATGCGCCCGACATCTGGCACGACGAGGGAATGCTGATGGCGAACCTGCCCTTGCCCTCGGTCCTTGCCGCCTTCCAGCACCTGCCGTACTTCGCCCAGGCCGCGCCTCCCGGCTACCTGATCCTCGCAAGCGGCGTGATGACCCTGGCGGGCGAGCATGCGATCACCGGGCTGCGCCTGCTCAGTCTTGCGGGCAGCCTCGGAGCGGCGGCGGTGCTGGCCCTGACGCTGCGGCGGACGGGTGGGGCCGTGGTGGCGCCGGTGGCGCTTGCGCTCATGTTCCTCTCGCCCTTCGGCGTGCGCTACGGGATCGAGATCAAGCAATATGCCTTCGAGATCCTGGCCACCTGCCTGATGCTGGCCGCCACCCTTCGGGCGGTGCGGCGTCCGGACAGGTCCGGCCTTGCGATACTGGCGGGGGCGGGCCTTGGCCTGCTGCTCTTCTCCTTTACCGCACCGGTCCTCTTCGCGGCGCTCGCGGCGGCAGCGGCGCTGCAGCTTCTCGTCGAGGGTCGGCTGCGAACGGACGGGGTCCGCCGCCTCGGCCTGCTCTTCGCGGCACTCATGGCGGCGGCGGGCGCCTGGCACCTGGGCGTGACGAAGCCGGTGACGGTGGCGCAGTTCCGCTACTTCTCCTTCGTCTATGACCTGGGCTACCTGCGGCTGCCCTTCATCGACGACGGCGAGGGCATCACGGTCTCTTCCTTTGCACGGATCATGCTGGGGATGTTCGACCCGTTCTATCGTTTTGCCAGCGAATATCACGCCGCGCGTCCCGTGGCCGTGATCACGGTCCTTCTGCTCGCGATCGGGATCCTGATGCCGCTGCGCCGGGGCCTGCTGCTGCCCACCTTCGGCCTGGCGTTGCTGATCGGCCTGCCGGTGCTGAGCCATGCCGGCTTCTACCCGGTCCTCTACAGCCGGCACTTCATCCTGATGCAGCCTGTCCTGGCTATCCTGCTTGCCACGGGCCTCCTGTCCGTCTTCGCCTGGATTGCGGGGGCGGCGGGGATGGCCCGTCCGGCCGGGACGATGCGGCTCGTCGCGGCCTTCGTGGTCCTGCAGGGGGGCATCGCGATGCATGCGGGCTTCCATCAGGAAAAGCAGCAGCTGAGCGAGGCCCTTGCGGTGATCGCCGCCAATGCGGCCGAGCCCGATCCGCTGATCTACGTCGCCCCGGCGGCGCAGCCGAACATGCTCTATGTTGCGCCCGATTTCGGAACCCGGATCGGCTATGGCCCCGGCGCGTTCGATCACGATTTCCACAAGCGGTCGAAGACCTCGGACATCGCCACGGACTATCCCCGCGAGGTTGCTGCGCATCGCGAGATCTGGCTGCTCGAGACGCTTATTTACGATCTCGACAACGTGGCCGCGGAACTCGAGCCCTTGGCCGCGGCCTTCGGACCCTGCACCGAGATGTACCGCTCCGGCTCGTCCCGCGATCTCGGCTACACGCTGGCCTACCGCTGCCGGGCTCCGGACTAAGGCGCTTCGCGGCTACTGGCCCAAGACGGTTGACGATCGCACGTCCCGGTTGTTTCCTTAAGGTCATCGGCCGTAGGCCGGGGCGGCTCCGCTGCTTCTCAAGCTCAGGCCATGAGAGAGGGATGCAAGGCCACATGAACATCGCGGCGACTGACGAGGCGGCCGACGCCCTTCATGTGAGCGAGGCGCGTTTCCGCGCCTACTTCGACGCCTCCGCCGACTGCATGTTCCACCTCCATGTCGGGGCGGACGGCCGCTTCACCTACGCCGATATCAACCCGGCCGGACTGGCCGCGGCGGGGCTCACGCTCGACGAAATGCTGGGGCGCGAGCCGCTCGAACTCCTGGGGCCGGTCAAGGGAGAGGAGATGACTGCAGGCCTCATGTCCGTGGTCCGCACCGGGCAGCCCTTTCGCTACGAGCCGACCTGGGAAATGGCCGGCGGCACGGTCGTCTACGACGCCGTCTACATGCCCCTGCATGGCCGGTCCGGCATCGTCACGGGGGTGCTCGGGGTGGCGCGCGACATCACCGAGCGGCGCCGGGTCGAGGCGGCGCTGCATCAGGCGCAGAAGGTCGAAGCGGTGGGCCAGCTCGCGGCCGGCGTCGCCCACGACTTCAACAACGTCCTGGCAATCTTCCAGTCCTGCCTGCGGCTCCTGGGGAGCGAGGTGACCTCCGATCAGGGTCGGAAGGTCGTGGAGGAGGGCCGAGCCGCCGTTGGACGGGGCAAGGCGCTGACCGAGGCGGCCAGTCGGTCGATGAGATCGGATTGCGCGGCGGCCAGAACGACGTTTCAGGTGGCCGTCTGCTTGTACTGGGTTAGTCGTCGCGACCGATGGCGCGTATGCCTGCCTTGCCGGACGACTTCAGCGCGGCATCGAACGCCTTGAAGGCCTGCACGATGCGCGCGAAGGACGGTTGGCTCAGCCGGCCATAATCGCATCCATCCGTTCCCGGGATCTTGCGCAGGTCATATCCCGGCCAGATGAAGCGGTTGACCTCGTCCAGCACCACCCAGTGATCCTCGCCATCAAGCCCGATCGACATGCATTCGTGAGGCGTGAGCTTCAGATGCGAGCCCGTCCTCCCGCCAGGAGGCCGGTGCGTAATGGGCAGCACGGAAACCCTGTCACGACCAGCCGCCGCGGACGGCTCCAGAAGGATGATGGCGCACGGCCGGTCCTTGGAGCCTTCGGTCGAGCTTCGCTCGTGTTCATGGCTCCAGAGGAACGAGTAGTAAATGACGAGACCCGGCTTCGGGGCGGGAAGACGCATGCCGCTTCAAGCGTCGTAGTTCGCGACGGCTTCGTCGAGGGCGGCGAGGAACTCCTGGGGGATCTCGCCGGCCTTCAGGATTTCACGCTCCTGTGCCTTCAGGCGTTCGTAGTTCTCAAGCTCCTTGGGTGAAAGGAACCCGCCCACCACTCGATCATGACTGACGACCCGTACTATGCCATGCTCGCGCACGTCTTCCTTGATCCGCGAGAACCGGCGCGCAAAGTCGGTGGCGGTGAAGGTGAGGAAGTCGGCCATGCCCTGTTCTCCGTGGATCGATATGTATATTGCGCATTTTGCGCATCAAGGCAAGGCCGCGGACTGACGAGGCGAAGGGAGGGCCAGCATCTCGCGGCAGGCGCGGCGCCGTTGCCCCCTTGGGTCGCCGATCACTGGAAGGAGTGAGAGACCCGCGCCCGCGGGGGCGGCATCCCTCGCGGCCTCGGTCGCATGCTGGCGCGGCGCGCAACCTGAAAGCATAGGCTCATCCCGTGCGGGCGGAGCAGGGCTATATCTTGGAAGATATATTTTCCCTTTATGATCTTCGCATCCTATTGATGATTTATGATCTTGCGATCATCTTGTGTGGAAGGATTGCCCATGGATCAGATCGCGCGCACCACCAGGGACCTCGGCACCATCCTGCGGCAGGCTCGCAGGACGCAGAACCTGACGCAGGCCGAACTGGCATCACGTGCAGGCATCTGGCAACGCACGGTCTCGAACATCGAGACCAGCGCCAGCGGGGCGAAGGTCGACACGATCTTTGATCTGCTCGCAGCACTCGACCTCGAACTCCACATCGTGCCGCGCAGCAAGATCAAGCCGTCGGACCTGGAGGACATCTTCTGATGGGGCGCAAGCGCAGCTACGTCCCGCTCGACGTCTACATGAACCGCCGCAAGGTCGGGCAGTATTTCCGCGAGGCAGGCGGGGCCTTCGGCTTCACTTATGCCCCCGGCTGGCTTGCATGGGAAAGCACGCTGCCGATCTCGCGTGCCTTGCCCCTGCGCTCCGAGCGACATGTCGGGCCCGCGGTCATCGCGGTCTTCGAAAACCTGCTGCCGGACAGCGACGTCATCCGACACCGTGTGGCGGAACGCGTCGGCGCAGACGGGGTGGATGCGTACAGCCTTCTCGCCCGGATCGGGCGCGACTGCGTGGGCGCGCTGCAGTTCCTGCCGGAGGGGGAGGTGCCGGGGGACAGCCAGACCTTGACAGGCGAGCCACTGACCGAGGTCCAGATCGCCGCGATGCTCAAGGATCTCGGCCGTACGCCCCTGGGCATCCGGGCCGAGCAGGACTTCCGGATCTCCGTCGCGGGCGCCCAGGAAAAGACTGCTCTTCTCTTCCATGAGGGCCAATGGGTTCTGCCCACCGGAACGACGCCGACCACCCATATCCTGAAGCCACCGATCGGCACCTTGCCAAATGGCATGGACCTGACCAACAGCGTCGAGAACGAGCACTTCTGCCTGCGCCTGATGGCCGCCTTCGGCCTGCCGGCAGCTCACACCGAGATTGTTACCTTTGCAGCCTCCAGGGCTCTGGTGATCGAACGCTTCGACCGGCTGCGCGCTCGCGACGGGCGCCTGATCCGCCTCCCGCAGGAAGACTGCTGTCAGGCGCTGTCGGTCCCGCCGACCCGGAAGTACCAGAACGAGGGCGGTCCCGGCATCGTCGAGATCTGCGGCCTGCTGACGGGCAGTGACGAGCCCATGCGCGACCGGGCAAATTTCCTGAAGGCGAACATCCTGTTCTGGTTGATCGGCGCGACCGATGGACATGCCAAGAACTTCAGCATCGCCCTCCTGCCGGGCGGTCGCTTCGTGATGACCCCGCTTTACGACGTGCTGACCGTGCAGCCCTCGCTCGATGCCGGGCAGATCCAGGTCAAGAACATGAAGCTTGCGATGCGGGCAGGGAAAAGCCGCCACTACAAGGTCTCGGACATCCAGGGCCGGCACTTCGTGGAGACAGGACTGGCCGCAGGGTTTTCGCGGGAAAAGGTTGTGCGGATCTTCGCGGACATCCTCGAAAGGGCGGAGGGAGCCTTCACCACCGCGCTGGCCGAAATGCCCGCCGACTTTCCGGCGGAACTGTTCGCCTCCGTGAAGCGCGGGTTTGATCAGCGTGCGGCGCATCTGCAGGACGCCGTGTGAGGCCGAACGACACTGGCGATGCAGGCGCGAGTCATCCTCGTCTCTCCCATGATCCTCGGCTTCTCTTCGCTCGTGGCGTGCCCGGTCATGGTCATTTTGAGAAATATCGTCCGAAGGGTCGGGATGAGGCGCAGGAACAGTTCGGTCCCGCAGGGCCTGCCTCGGCTCGCGATCCGGCAGGGGCGCTGCCTGCGCCGCGGCTGCGACGGAAGTGTATGACGGCCCGGCAGCAGGCCTGTTCCCGTCCCGGGACCCGGTCGGGCAGGGGCGAGGGTCATCTCGGGAAGGTCGGGTCGCTGTGTCGACGACCTCGTCGGCGGCGCCACAGCGGTCGTGGCTGGACTGAAGAACAGGCTCTTGTTCAGCAATTCATCCCTGGTCTTCCGACACGGCAGAGTTCGCTCATCTGCCGCTTTGCGGCGTAAGATCATGGCACTCGCAGCATCTGCAATGAACTTGATAAGTTCATGGTAAGTATCATGTTTGCCAAGGGAAGACGGAATTTTGATGTGAGTTGGCAAAAATGTCTTATTTCAGTGAGTTGACTGGCGACGCGGTCCGGGATGCAATCGATGCGCGCGAACGGTATCGCCTGCTGCGGGAGGCCTTGGGCGAGCTCCGGCACAGCTACGGCGGCTCGATGAAATTCGAGACACGGGGGGAGGCGGAGTATCTCATCCGGCGTCCCTACCGCGGCACCGGCAGGAGGTCGTGCGGCCGACGGAGCCCGGAAACCGAAAAAATGCTGCAGAAGTTCGAGGAGGGGAAGGCCGCAGCAGAGGAGCGGGTGCAGAGCCTTCGAAGGCAGCTTGAGGAGCAAGCCCCGGTTCTCCGCGCACGGGGTCTCGGCCGGGTGCCTCTTCTGACGGCACGGGTGATCCGCAAGTTCGAGGATCTGGGGTGGCTCGGACGGACTCTCCTCGTGCTCGGAACGAACGCGCTTTATGCCTATGAGGCGGCGGCGGCCGTCCGCATTGAGGCCGGCATGCTCGCGACCGGCGATGTCGATGTGCTCTACGATGCCCGTCGGAAGCTCGTCATGTCGGGAGAGGTGGGTGAACGGGGCCTGATCGGAGCGTTGCAGGCTGTCGACAGATCCTTCCGGCAGGTCGAGCGGTGCAGCTACACGGCAGCCAACAAGGACGGCTACATGGTCGATCTGCTGGAACCCCAGGACCACGACCGCATCATGCGGCAGGGTCCGGCGCGGATGTCTGCGGCTCCGGATGATCTCGTGGCGGCTTCGACGGAGAGCAGCCGATGGCTTCTCAACGTACCGAAGTTCTCCGCGACGACCTTCGACGAGAAGGGGCTGCCGGTCAGGATCGTGACGATCGATCCACGGGCCTTCGCCTTGCAGAAGCAGTGGATCCTGGAGAACGATCCGACACGGGATCCGGCCAGGCGCCGCCGCGATGGCGAGCAGGCGCGCCTGGTCGCAAGGCTTGCGGTGCGCCATCTGGGCCTGGGCTTTGATGATTCTGCTCTCTCGGCCCTGCCTCGATCCTTTCTGGATCTTGTGGACCGGCTGGACGTGCCCCCGATCGGGGAGTCGCCGCTCTGGTAGGCGCTGTCCCGGCTTGGCCAAAACCACCCTTGCGGCCATCCGTTTCGAGGATGGACCCAGCCTGAAGGCGACCATCGGCTTTGGGAGGTACATGGCCTGTTCCAGTTGCGCGAGGCCGCCCGATCCGGCGACATCTGGCTGGGGCGGTCGCGAGGATCGCCTTGCCGCCGGGTTCGAAGGCAATCCCGTTTCAGCGGGGTGCAGCCCTGGAACTCACACAGCCCGCCCTTCGCGCCAGGTTCCGAGGTCGCGCCCGGTCAGCGCTTCCGTCCGGGCGATGTCCTGCGCATAGAGGGCCCGCAGGTAGCTCTCATCCTCGGGCGAGACCGGAGGCAGCCCCTCCGCGGGCCGGAGCGGCCGGATCACCTCGGGCGGAGGCAGGGCAGGGGGCGCATCGCAGCCGAGGAACCGCCAGATCCGTGTGAGCGTGCCCGCGTGGTCGCGCTTCATCTCCTCGGTCAGCAGACCGAGACCTGCTCGCGCGGAAAACAGGTTTCCAGCCGCTCGAGCTGCGCCCCGTAGAAGCCCCGCTCGACGTAGGTGAAGACGCGCCCGTTTCGCGCAACCCGCGCCCGCCCCTCGCGGATCGCCTCGGAGAAGGACAGGGACTCGTTCCCGCGAGCCACTTCCATCCGCCAGTGGGAATGGGCGCGTTCGACCGGGTCGCGCAGCGGCAGGATCAGGCACATCCGGGAATTGTAGGCCCGGATCCGCTGCAGCGATGGCTCGTGGAACAGGTAGACTGGGGTCGCCTCGCAGCAGATCTGGTCGGAGCGGGCGCCTGCGAAATGGGCCTCCTAGAGCGGGGCGGTCAGTCGATCGCCGCGCCTCGCTGTCGAAGAAATGCAGTTCCTTCTTTGGCGGGCAGGAAGAGCTCGGGATGCGTCGACAGGAAGCGGTGGAGCGCGGTAGTTCCGGACTTCCGGGCGCCTGCGATGAGGAAGGCGACCTTCGGTCCCTGCCGCGAAGCTCTCTGGGTCGGATCAGGCCCGATTCCCGTGCGGATCATTCCGGTCTTCTCCTCCTCCGGGCGAGTCCGGCTCGACACGGCTCGCCCGACATTCCTTCGTCGGGGGGGTTACGTGCTTTCGCCAGTACGGCCCATACGGCCGGAGGCCAAGCCTGTGGCCTGAACTCACCACCGAGACCTCTGCTCCAAAATATCCATGTAAGATCGTTCTAAAAGCCACATTTTGGTCACAGTGTCAGCATTTCTCGCCCTGATCATTTCAGGGGGCAGACAATGGCTACATATCTCACCGGCGAAACCGTCACGCTCGTCGTGAACTTCTCGAACTCCGTGGACCCTCTGCTGTCGACGAGCTTCGTCGTGGGCGACGGGGCCGAGATCAGCTTTCCGATCTCCGATGGCCTCCTCAGCGGCACGATCACGGTCGACGTCACCGACTCGGGCTTCGACGTCAGCTTCAGCGGCAGCCAGGCAATTGGCAGCCTGACCTTCACCCTCAGCAGCCTTTCCGACGAAGGCGCCGGTTCGGTGGTCGAGGCGAGCGAGATCGGCTCCTCCACCTCGGGGGGCATCAACCAGACCCTCGCCCCGAGCTACGACACCCAGGCCGGCACGGCCTCGGGGGGCTTCTTCTTTCTCGGTTTCGAGCCTTTGGTCACGGTCAGCCAGACCGTCGCCCTCTCCTTCGCCGAACCGAACGAGGCCCCGGTCGTCGCGACCAACACCGGCTCGACCCTGGCCGAGGGCGGCCTCGACACGATCCTGACGAGCGAACTCGGCGCGACCGACGACGTGGCCGAGGGCACCAGCCTCGTCTACACGATCACCTCGGGCACGTCGCACGGCACGCTCTTCGTCGATGCCAACGACAACGGCCAGGTCGACATCGGCGAGACGCGGGGGCTCGGTGAAACCTTCACCCAGGCCGACATCGATGCGGGCCGCCTGCTCTACCTGAATGATGGCGGCGAGAGCACCACGGACGGCTTCGGCTTCACCCTGTCGGACGGGATGGCCACGACCGACAGCAGCTTCTCCTTCACGGTCACCCCGGTGAACGACGCGCCGACGGTCTCGGCCCCGCCGAGCCTCGCGGTGACCGAGGACGCGGCGACCGCCCTGACCGGCATCAGCTTTGCCGACGTGGATGCAGGCTCGAGCGACGTGACCGCGACCCTTTCGGTCGATGCCGGGCTGCTCGCCGCGACGAGCGGGTCGGGCGTGACGGTCTCGGGCTCGGGCACGGGCGTGCTCACGCTGAGCGGCACGGTGGCCGCGATCAATGCCTTCATCGCGGCAAGCGGGGTGGCCTTCACCCCGGACGCCAATGCCACGACGGACGTAACCCTGAGCGTCGGCATCGACGACGGCGGCAACAGCGGCAGCGGCGGCGCGCTGACCGCGGGCACCAGCGTGACGCTCGCCGTCATCCCGGTGAACGACGCGCCGACGGTCTCGGCCCCGGCGAGCCTTTCGGTAACCGAGGACACGGCGACCGCCGTGACCGGTATCAGCTTCGCCGACGTGGATGCGGGTTCGGGCGACGTGACCGCGACCCTTTCGGTCGATGCCGGGATGCTGGCGGCGACGAGCGGGTCGGGCGTCACGGTCCTGGGCTCGGGCACGGGCGTGCTCACGCTGAGCGGCACTGTGGCCGCGATCAACGCCTTCATCGCGGCGAGCGAGGTGGCCTTCACCCCGGCCGCCAACGCGACCACGGATGCAACCCTGAGCGTCGCCATCGACGACGGCGGCAACAGCGGCGGCGGCGCGCTGACCGCCAGCACCAGCGTGACCATCGGCATCACCCCGGTGAACGACGCGCCGATGGTCTTGGCCCCGGCGAGCCTCGCGGTGACCGAGGACACGACGACTGCCGTGACCGGCATCAGCTTTGCCGACGTGGATGCGGGTCCGAGCGACGTGACCGCGATCCTCTCGGTCGATGCCGGGCTACTCGCTGCGGCGAGCGGGTCGGGCGTGACGGTCCTGGGCTCGGGCACGAACGCTCTCATGCTGAGCGGCACGGTGGCCGCGATCAACGCCTTCATCGCGGCGAGCGAGGTGGCCTTCACTCCGGCCGCCAATGCCACGGCGGGTGCCACCCTGACCGTCGGCATCAACGACGGCGGCAACAGTGGCAGCGGCGGCCCGCTGACCGCCATCACCAGCGTGACGCTCGCCGTCATCCCGGTGAATGACGCCCCGACGGTCTCGGCCCCGGCGAGCCTTTCGGTAACCGAGGACACGGCGACCGCCGTGACCGGTATCAGCTTCGCCGACGTGGATGCGGGTTCGGGCGACGTGACCGCGACCCTTTCGGTCGATGCCGGGATGCTGGCGGCGACGAGCGGGTCGGGCGTCACGGTCCTGGGCTCGGGCACGGGCGTGCTCACGCTGAGCGGCACCGTGGCCGCGATCAACGCCTTCATCGCGGCGAGCGAGGTGGCCTTCACCCCGGCCGCCAACGCGACCACGGATGCAACCCTGAGCGTCGGCATTAACGACGGCGGCAACAGCGGCGGCGGCGCGCTGACCGCCAGCACCAGCGTGACGCTCGCCGTCACGGCGGTGAACGACGCGCCGACCGTCTCGGCCCCGCCGAGCCTTTCGGTGACCGAGGACACGACGACTGCCGTGACCGGCATCAGCTTCGCCGACGTGGATGCGGGCTCGAACAGTGTGACCGCGACCCTCTCGGTCGACGCCGGAATGCTCGCCGCGACGAGCGGGTCGGGCGTGACGGTCTCGGGCTCGGGCACGGGCGTGCTCACGCTGACCGGCGCGGTGGCGGCGATCAATGTCTTCATCGCAGCAAGTGAGGTGGTCTTTACCCCGGCCGCCAACGCGACCACGGGCGCGACCCTCACCGTCGGTATCGACGACGGTGGCAACAGCGGCAGCGGCGGCGCGCTGACCGCCAGCACCAGCGTGACCATCGGCATCACCCCGGTCGACGACGCGGCGGTGGCGGCCAACGATGCCTTCCTCGTCTCCGATGTCACCCCGCTCTCGGGCGATCTCTTCGCCGACAATGGCCAGGGCGTCGACTCCGACGTGGACGACACGCTTCTCGTCACGGCGGTGAACGGCAGCGCCCTTGCCGTGGGCAGCCAGATCACGCTCGCCAGCGGCGCGCTGCTGACGGTGCAGGCAGACGGAACCTTCGCCTATGATCCCAACGGGCAGTTCGAATACCTGCCCCTCGGCCAGACCGCCGAGGACAGCTTCACCTACGAGGTGAACGGGGTCGAGGCCACGGCCACGGTCACCATCCTGGGCGTCGACAACCGCGACCTGCTGGAAGGAACCGACGGGGACGACCTCCTCTCGGGCGGGGTGATGGCAGACATCATCCGCGGGGGACTTGGTGCGGACACGCTGATCGGCGGCGCCGGCGCCGACGTGATCGGAGGTGGTCTGGGCCGTGACCTTGCGAGCTATGCGGGTTCGGATGCCGGGGTGCAGGTCGATCTCGCGGCCGGGACCGCTGCGGGCGGCGATGCCGAGGGCGACCAGCTCTCGGGCATCGAGAACCTGCTCGGTTCGGACCATGCCGACCGGCTGACCGGTGATGCGGTCGCCAACGAACTGTCCGGCAGCGCAGGCAACGACACGCTCTTCGGCAACCAAGGCGGCGACACGCTTCTTGGCGGCGAGGGTGATGACTACCTCTATGGCAACACCGGGGCCGACCTGCTTCAGGGCGGTTCGGGCAACGACGAGTTGCGCGGCGGTTTGGGCAACGACATGCTCGTGGGCGGCGCCGGGGCGGACCGGCTGATCGATGCGTACGGCCAGGACACGGCCAGCTACGCGGGCTCGGCCGATGGCGTGAATGCCAACCTCTTGCTCGGCACCGGCCAGGGTGGCGATGCCGACGGCGACAGCTTCTTTGGGATCGAGAACCTGCTCGGCTCGGACCATGACGACCAGCTGACCGGCGATCTCCTCGCCAACACGCTGAACGGAGCTGCCGGCAACGATACGCTCTTCGGCCACGGGGGCCACGACACGCTGAGGGGCGGCGAGGGCGACGACTACCTGCGGGGTGACGCGGGCGACGACCTGCTGATGGGTGACGCCGGAGACGACCGGATCCGCGGCGGCGCCGGAGACGACCGGGTCCGAGGTGGCGAAGGCAACGACTACCTGCTGGGCAACTCGGGGAACGACCTGCTGATAGGCGGCGCCGGAAACGACCAGATCGGCGGCGGTTACGGCAACGACCTGCTGATGGGCGGTGACGGCAACGACCTGCTCTTCGGCGCGCTCGGCAACGATACCTTCGTGGGCGGCGCGGGAGAGGACGTCTTCCTCTTCAACACGGCCCCTGCGAGTGACAACGTCGAGACCATCCTCGACTTCGAGCTCGGGATCGACCGGATCGCGCTGCTGCCCTCGGCCTTCACCTTCATCCCCAGCCAGGATGGGGTCTTCGAGGACTATCTGCGCTTCGATGCGGACATGGGCACGCTCTATTTCGATGCCGACGGCCAGGGGGCGCAGGAAGAGGTGCTGATCGCGAACGTGCTCGGCACCGACACCCTGACGTCGGACGATTTCCTGTTCGCCTGACGAAGTTCCCTGCAAACGCAGGCATATCCTTGAGCCGGCCGATCACCTCGGCCGGCTCTCTGCATGTTCCGCGGTGTCCACGCAGGATAATTTCCGAATACATGCTCGGCATTGCCCGGGGCATCCGCCGCGTCGGGTCAGCGACCCGGCCTTGAGGTCGACCTCAAGGCCGTCCTGGCTCGGTGCAGGGCTGCGCCTCAGGTGCGTAGGCTGACGTCGCAGCTCTCGTCTGCCATGTCTCGGCGCATCACCCCTGCCCGGACAAGGCCTGCGATCAACCCTGTGGACGGCGAGGAACGCAGACTTGGCCGGCAAAGGACCCTCTCTTATGCTCGTCCTGGAAATTGAAGGAACGAACCTGATGGCCGAGTATCTGCCGCTCTATGAAGTGACAGCCAATTACTATAACCTCAGCCCGCTGGGCATTTTCGACTGCCCATGTGGTGTGCGACACAAGCACGGGCTTCCGGAGAAGAAGGGCGTGCCGGAGCATCGTGTCGCGCACTGCGTCGATCAAACGCTTCATCCCAAAGGCTACAACATCGTCTGGCAAGGCAAGACCGATGGAGTTCGTCCTGCGCGTCGGCGGCGGCCGCAGGCAGTGACCTCCTGACCATAATCCGTACGGGGCGTCACGAACCGGTCGCGCTGGAGGGGCTGTCGGGTTTCCAAGCGACCGCCGGCCAGACGCTGCAGGAGCTCCGCCTGGGTCCAGGGTCGCGGTGCGTCGCCGAACTGCATCGGCGTGCGTTGCGGAGAGCGCCGCCCGAGGATCTCCTCTATCGCCTCGAGACAAGTCGCGCCCCATCTCGCCATACGGGCGCGGACGACCAGCCTGCCGGAGCTGGCTGAGCGGTGGGCTGTCAGAGCACTGGCGGGGCCGGAGGCGCAGGTACGACAGGTGCAGCATCCGTGAAGAGGTTCGGGAAGAGCCGCTCCCGGTAATCCAGCGGAAAGGCGATGCGCACGGGTCCCTTCGATGTTGCGGATTTCAGGAAGCCGCCGCGCGTCAACTCGCCGAGGTCGCCGCTCGTGGTGCGCTCCGAGGCGCCGGTCACGAAACGTGCGTCCCCCCGCGCCATTTCTCCATGGCGCAAGACATGTACGATCAGCCGGGGCAGGCGGTCCTTGCCCGGATAAAGATCCGTGATCAGCCGCGTGTAGCGATCCCGCAGTGTGCCCAGGTCGAACATTGCTTCGGTAAACCGGACCTGATCCAGCATGACGGTCAGAAACCACCCGGTGAAGGACGTCAGGGTGCCGAGAGACAGGTTTCCGCGGCCGTCACGGTCGCCCCGACGCGGCTGGTCGGCCGCGTCCATGCGTTCCTTGTATTCGGCCGGGTCTGCCAGCCCTCTGGCGAGGCCGCGGCTGATTGACCAGAGTCCATGCCCGCCGATCCCTGCGGCCTGGCACATCGCGTGGGACATGAGCCTGCTCACCCGGCCGTTTCCGTCGAGAAACGGATGAATGTAGTTCAGCCGGTGGTGGGCTGCGGGAATGGACAGGATCCGGCCGGTGGCGCCGCGGGTCAGGCCGCGGTAGCGCAGGACGAAGTGGTCCATGAAGGCAGGCACGCGGGGGGCAGATGGCGGCAGGTGGCGACCGACCGCGACCTCCTCGCCTTCGACCCGGAAGGCGCCGGGGACGATCTCCCTGCGCTGGCCGTCATGCTCGGTGAAGCGCAATTCTTCGGGCATCGCCTCGTAGAAGCGGCGATGCAGGTCGCGGATGAAGGCAACCGACGTCGGCTCGGGCAGCTCCCCTCGAGCATGGGTCTCGTCGATCCACATCTGGACACGGACATGCGCGGCGGCTTCTTCGGCCAGAGGGCGGTTTTCGACCGTGTCGAGCCGGCCGGCCAGGGCGGCTTCAATGTCGCGCGGCCGGGTGTTGTGGCCTTCGATCAGGTTCGAGTAATAGGCGTTCATGATCCGGGTCATGGAGCGCAGTTCGGCCGCGCTATCCGGATGAAGCCTCCGCCCGAGGGCTTCCGCCGAAGAGCGGAGTTCGAGGACCAGATCGGTCAACTCGATCGGGATTGCTTCCTCGATGCCGCAGGGTTCGATACGTGCCGGTGTTTCCAGGATCATGTTGCCGATCCTATATCATGAAAAGATTGTGTGACAGCTGAGGTTTGGAATGAATTTTTGCGCAGTGTTGCCGATCATGGCTGCCGATCTTCGGTACGGCTTGTGGGTCCACCGCCCGCAACGGCCTGAACGTCTTCTCAGTCGACGAGATAGGGGCTGCACCCGTGGAGGTGCTCGGTGAGGACTCTACGTCCTGCCCTCATTTCAGAAGAAGTCCACGATCGGGATCAAGACGCCCAAGCTCCGTCTCGATTTGATCAAGACCCGCCTGAGCCAGGTGAAACAGCATCTTGCCGAGGCTAGTAGACAAGAGAAGAGGAAGAAGAAATGACCGAAGAACAGTCCACGCTGGAGATTGAAGTCGGAAGCGGCAATGTCTTTGCTGATCTCGGTCTCGACGATGCGCCCGAACTGAAGCTGAAGGCTGCCATCGTTGGCCAGATCAACTCGATCCTGCGCCATCGCCACCTGACGCAGCTCCAGGCATCCGCGCTCCTTGGCCTGCCACAACCGAAGATTTCCGCGCTCAAGAACGGCAGGCTCCGGGGCTTTTCGCTCGAGAAGCTTCTCGAGCTGATGGTGAAGCTCGATCGAGATGTGGAGATCGGCTTCAGCAAGTCCTCCAGGAAGGAGGGGTCGCGCTACTACATCCGGAACGAAAAGGTTCGCACATCCGTCGCGGCCTGATCTCACGGAGAGCCGAAGGGTATGGACGGCATGGGTTTTCCGTTCGTGTCCCATATACTCAAGGAGCCACAGGTCGGCGTGGCGCCTACTTCCCCGAATACTCGCGATACCAGGAGACGAAGCGCGCGATGCCGTCGCGGATGTCGGTCTGCGGGCGGTAGCCGGTCAGGCGCTGCAGGAGGCCCGCATCGGCCCAGGTCGCGGGCACGTCGCCCTGCTGCATCGGCATGTAGTTGCGGAGGGCCTTCTGCCCGAGGCTCTCCTCGATCGCCTCGATGAAATCGAGAAGCCGCACCTTGTCGGAATTGCCGATGTTGACGATGCGAAAGGGGGCCGCGGGCGAGAGGCTGTCGCCCTCGACCGCCGTCTCGGGGCCGCCCGGCACCGCATCGATCAGGAGCCGGATCGCGCGGACGAGATCGTCGACATAGGTGAAGTCGCGCCACATCTCGCCGTGGTTGTAGATGTCGATCGGCCGGCCGTCGAGGATCGCATCGACGAACTTGAACAGCGCGAGGTCCGGCCGCCCCCAGGGCCCGTAGACGGTGAAGAAGCGGAACATGGTGACCGGCACACCGTGCAGATGGGCCCAGGCATGGGCCATGCTCTCGTTGGCCTTCTTGGTCGCAGCATAGATCGTGAGCTGGCTGTCGGCCTTGTCGGTCTCGCGGAAGGGCATCTCCTCGTTGGCGCCATAGACCGAGGAGGTCGAGGCCATCATCAGGTGGGCGACCTTCAGCCGCCGCGCGGCCTCCATCACGCTGAAGGAGCCGATCACGTTCGCGTCGAGATAGGCGCGCGGGTTCTCGACCGAGTAGCGCACGCCCGCCTGCGCCGCGAGATGGACGATCACCTCGGGCGCGAAGTCGTCTGTCACCCGGTCGAAGAGCGCCTGGTCCTCGAGCATGCCCTCGGTCATCGAGAAGTTCGGGTCCTGCAGCAGCATGGCGTGGCGCCGCCGCTTGAGGCCGACGTCGTAATAGTCGGTCATCCCGTCGTAGCCGTGAACACGGAAGCCCTCGGCCAGCAGCAGCCGCGCGAGATGGAAGCCGATGAAGCCGGCCGTGCCGGTGACGAGGATGCGCCTCATGAAAAGACCCTCATGTGTTCGCTGGATTGCGCCCGGCCTGCAAGCCCGGGCGGTTCTTCATTCGGCGCGGGCCCGGGGCGGCGGGAGGAGCCGGCGTGGCGCGAGGCCGCCCCCTGCCGGGCACGCTCATTCGCCGGGCTGCAGTTCGGCCGTCTCCCGTGCAGGCTCCTCGACAAGCACCGCAGCACCGCCCGTTTCCTCGTTGTCCGTTTCCTCGTTCAGACCCCGGCCAGGCAGCCCCTCCAGCCTCCGGCCGACCGCCTCACAGGCAACGAAGCCCGCCGCGCGCACCACGTCCGGCTCGTAGACATTGCGCAGATCCGCAAGCCGCGGCACGGCCATCAGCCCCGCCAGGCGCTGCAGATCGAGGGCGCGGAACTCGTTCCATTCCGTCAGGATCACCAGCGCCTCGGCCCCCTCGGCGGCCTCGTAGGCATCCTCCATCCAGGTCACGCCGGGCAGGAGATGCTCGCCCTCGCGCCGGCCTTCGGGATCGACGACGCGCACCTTCGCACCTGCCCCGATCAGGGCCGGCACGATGGTCAGCGAGGGGGCATCGCGCATGTCGTCGGTGTTCGGCTTGAAGGTCACCCCCAGGACCGCCACCGTCTTGCCGCGGCACGAGCCTTCGCAGAGATCCTCGATCTTCTCGATCATCCGGCGCTTCGTCTCGTCATTGACCTTGATGACGGTCTCGACGATCTGGATCGGCGAGGCATGGTCCTGCCCCATCCGCGCCAGCGCCTTGGTATCCTTGGGGAAACACGATCCGCCGTAGCCGGGGCCTGCATGCAGGAACTTGTTGCCGATCCGGCCGTCGAGGCCCATGCCCTTCGAGACCGCCTTGATGTCGGCCCCCACCCGCTCGCAGAGCGCGGCGATCTCGTTGATGAAGGTGATCTTCGTCGCGAGGAAGGCGTTCGCCGCGTATTTGATCATTTCGGCGCTTTCGAGGCCGGTGTAGACGATGGGGAAGTCGCGCAGGAAGAGCGGGCGGTAGATGTCCGACATGATCTTCTTCGCGCGCTCGGAGTCCAGGCCCACCACGACGCGGTCCGGGCGCATGAAGTCGTCGATGGCCGCGCCCTCGCGCAGGAATTCGGGGTTCGAGGCCACGTCGAAATCTGCGGCGGGGTTCGCGTGCCGGATGACCTCCGCCACCTTGCGGTTGGTGCCGATGGGCACGGTCGATTTCGTGACCACCACCGCGTAGTGATCGAGCGCGTGGGCGATCTCCTCGGCCGCTGCCATGACATAGGTGAGGTCCGCATGGCCGTCGCCGCGGCGCGTGGGCGTGCCCACGGCGATGAAGACCGCCTCCGCGTCCCGCATCGCCTCGGCCAGGTCCAGCGTGAAGCTGAGCCGCCCCGCCGCCACGTTGCGCGCCATCAGCGCCTCGAGCCCCGGCTCGAAGATCGGAACCTTGCCGTCCTTCAGCTTGGCGATCTTGGCCGGATCCTTGTCGACGCAGACCACCTCATGTCCGAAGTCCGAGAAGCAGACCCCCGAGACGAGGCCCACATAGCCCGTGCCGATCATCGCAATCTTCATGTCGTCAAACCTCTGTAAGGGAACAGTCCTGCCCGATGACCCCGGGTCCGATGGGCTCTATTCGGCCGCGCAGCGGAAGCCTGCCGCCTCCTCGAGGAAGGCGCGGAACTCCGCACCCAGATCCGGGCGCGCGAGCCCGAAGGCCACCGTCGCCTGCAGGAACCCCGCCTTCGAGCCGCAATCATACCGGCGGCCGCGGAAGCGGAACCCGTAGACCGGACCGCCGGTCCGGATCTCCTCGGCGATCGCGTCGGTGAGCTGGATCTCGCCTCCCGCCCCCGGCTTTTGCCGGTCGAGATGCGCCATTACCCGCGGGGTCAGGATGTAGCGCCCGATCACCGCGAGCGTGGAGGGCGCATTCTCAGGCTTCGGCTTTTCCACCACGCCCCGCAGCCGGACGAGCGGCCCCGACTCCTCCGCAACATCGAGAATGCCGTAGGAGGAGGTCGCCGCCCGCGGCACCTCGGTCGCCGCCATCATGCTCCCGCCGGTCTCGGCATGGGCCTCGATCATCTGCTGCAGACAGGGTGGCTCGCCCGCGATCACGTCGTCGGTCAGGATCACCGCGAAGGGCTCGTCTCCCACCAGATGGCGCGCACAGCGGACCGCATGGCCGAGGCCCAGGGGCCGGTGCTGCCGCACATAGGCGATCGCTCCCGATTCCACGTCGGTCGCGGCCAGGGCCTCGAGAAGGGCCGTCTTGCCCGCCCGGCGCAGCGCCTCCTCAAGCTCGGGCGCCTCGTCGAAATAATCTTCCAGCGCCGACTTTCCGCGGGATGTGACGAAGATGAACTGCTCGATGCCGGCCGCCCGCGCCTCGTCGATCGCATACTGGATCAGCGGACGGTCGACGAGGGTCAGGATCTCCTTCGGGATCGATTTGGTGGCCGGGAGGAAGCGTGTTCCGAGGCCAGCGACCGGAAGGATCGCCTTCGTCACCTTGCGTTGCATGAAGTACCCTTGAGAACGAGAACAGAAGCGATGGCCGGACCCCGGGGGCATCCGGGAAAGGCGAACGGACGGCCGAAGCCTGCGGCCGTCAGGGAGACGCCGGATCCTCGAGGGCGGCGGCAGGTCATGCCTGGCGGATCTCCGCCAGAGCCTGCCCGAGCGCCGCAAGGCCGCGGGTCAGAAGATCCCCGGCCATGTCGGGTGTTTCGGCCTCGACATAAAGCCGCAGTTCCGGGGCATTGCCGGAAGGGCGGACATGGAGGATCCGCCCGGAGGCGCAGCTCACCCGAAGACCGTCTGTCAGATCCGTGTATCCCGGGTCCTCCCCGAGCGGGGCCAGGAAGGCTGCGAGCCGCTCCGGGCGGGCGGCGAGATCGGCCACCAGCGCCCGGGCCGGATCGGACGGCACCTCCTCGAGCCGGTCGGCGGCGGTGAAGCGGGCAGGCTCACCTGCGACCAGCGCTGCAAGCCCTCCGGCGGCCCGGGCCAGCGACAGCGGCGCCAGAATGGGCAGCAGGCTGTCGCGGGTCGGGAGCGGCGGCAGCGGCCCGGCGAGGCGGGCCTTGAAGCCCAGGAGGAAGCCGCCGTTGGCCTCGTAGCCCACCGTGCGGCCCGGGGCCTCCTCCATGCCGGCGATGACGAAGGGCGAGCCGATCCGTGTCCGGATCACCTGCCGGAAGCGCCCGCCCGCCTCGACGCCGCTGTTGGAACTGACCGGCGTCACCACCACCTCGGCATCGACCGCCGCCGCGGTGATCTGGCCCAGCAGGTCACCGGGAATGACTCGCCCCTCCCCATCCGCCAGAAGCGGCCGGTCGCCGTCGCCGTCGGTGGAGACCAGCGCATCGAGGTGGTACTGGGCAATCCAGTCCGCGATCTGCCGGCGCGCCCGGTCCGGGACGGCCTCGGTATCGACGGGGATGAACTCCTCGGACCGGCCAAGGTCCACCACGGCCGCGGCGCCGAGGGCGCGCAAGGCGGCGGTCAGAAGATCGCGGCTGACCGCGCTGTGGCTCCAGACCCCGATCCGCAGGCCCGCCAGGGCTTCCGCCCCGAAGGCCGTGACATAGCGGCGGACCCAGGCTGCGCCCGCGGTCGTGTCCCGGATCAGGGGGGCGGGCTCCGGGGCAGGGGGAGGCGGGTCGTCCAGTGCCGCGAGGATCGCGGCCTCGTCGGCCTTGGTGATCTCGCCGGTGGGAAGGTAGAACTTCAGGCCATTGCGGTCGGCCGGGATATGGCTGCCGGTCACCATCACCGCTCCCGCCCCGGCGCGCATCGCGGCCAGCGCCAGCGCGGGCGTCGGCACCGCCCCGCAATCGGTCACCGGCACGCCCGCCCGGAGCGCGGTTTCCGCCACGACCCCGGCCAGAGCGGGCGAGGAGGACCGCAGGTCGCGCCCGATGTAAAGCCCGGTGCCATGGGGGCAGGCGCGCAGGAAGGCGCCGACATGGGCGGCAACCAGATCCGGCGTCAGCTCCGTCACCAGGCCTCGGAGGCCGCTCGTGCCGAACCGGGGCGGCATTTCAGCCCCGCGCGCCCTGGCCGCGGGCGTAGATGTCCTCGTAGCGCGTGATGTCGTCCTCCCCGAGATAGCTGCCGGTCTGCACTTCGATAAGTTCCATCGCCACCTTGCCGGGGTTCTCCATCCGGTGGCGCGCCCCCAGCGGAATGTAGACCGACTGGTTCTCGGTGACGAGACGGACCTCGTTGTCGACGGTGACGCGGGCGGTGCCGCGCACAACGATCCAGTGCTCGGAGCGATGGACATGGCTCTGGAGCGAGAGCGACGCACCGGGATGGACGAGGATCCGCTTCACCTGGAAGCGGTCGCCCAGGGCGAGCGTCTCGAAGAAGCCCCAGGGCCGGCGGTCGTGCAGGAAATTCTCGGCCTGCCGCGCGCCCCGGGCCTTGAGCGCCTCGACAGCCGCCTTCACGTCCTGCGCCCGGCCGCGCTCCGCCACGAGGACCGCATCCTTCATGGCCACCGCGATGATGTTCTCGAGCCCGATGCCGACGATCTCCACCCCCTCGCTGTCCGAGCGCAGAAGGGTGTCTCGGCAGTCGAGCGCCGTGGCCGCGCCCGCAAGGCTCACGCCCCGCTCGTCCGCCCCCATCTCGAGCGCCACCGCATCCCAGCCGCCGAGATCGTTCCAGCTCCCCTCGTAGGGCACGACGGAGAGATTGGTGGCCCGCTCCATCACCGCGTAATCGATCGAGATCGGCTCGGCCCGGGCCCAGGGCTCCGGAGCGAGGCGCAGGAAGCCGAGATCGGGCTCGGCCGCCTTGACGGCGTCCTGCACCGGCTCGAGAAGCTCCGGCGCATGCTCCTCGAAAGCGGCAAGGATGGTGGCAGCCGAGAAGAGGAAGATCCCGGAGTTCCAGAGGAAGCGGCCCGCGGCCAGCATCTCCTCGGCCTGTGCGCGACAGGGCTTCTCGACGAAGCGCCGGAGCGGGACCGCAGCTCCCTCCACCCCCTCCTCGAGCTCGAGCCAGCCATAGCCGGTCTCGGCACGGCTGGGAGCGATGCCGAAGGTGACGATGCGGCCGGCGCGTGCGGCCGGCACCCCCCGCATCACCGCCGCGCGGAAGGCCGCCGGATCGGCAATCGCATGGTCGGACGGCGCCACAAGCATCAGCGCCTCTGGACCGCGGGCCGCGACATGAAGCGCCGCGGCGAGGATGGCGGGCGCGGTGTTGCGCGGCTCGGGCTCGATCAGGATGGCACCTGGCTCGATCCCCACCTCGGCCAGCTGTTCGGTCACGACAAAGCGGAAGTCCGCGCCGGTGACGATCACCGGCCGGTCGAAACCCGGGCCCGAAAGCCGGTCGGCCGAGGCGGCGAAGAGGCTGCGTGCGCCCAGGATGGCGGCGAACTGTTTCGGATGCCCCTTCCGTGACAGGGGCCAGAGCCGCGTGCCCGAGCCGCCGCACAGCAGGATCTGCGTGATCATGGTTTCTCACCTTCCCGAAGGTCCTCCGGACCCGGCTTTCCGGATCCGGTCTCGCGGTTAGTCCCCGGCCTGCGGCCGGTAGCTGTACTGATAGTGGTAGCCATAGCCGTATCCGTAGCCGTAGGGACCCCGGCCGACTTCAGGCTTGTAGGCGTTGAGCACTGCGCCGGCGGGTTTCACGCCCGCACCCTGCAGCTGGCGGATCAGCGCATCGATCTCGCCCATGGTGGTGACGTCGTGGCGCACGACGGCGATGGTCGCTCCCACCGCGCGCCCGATCACCACGGGATCGGTGACCGCGAGCGCCGGCGGCGCATCGAAGATCGTGAGATCGAAGCCGCGGTCGAGCTCCGCCACGAGTTCGGACAGTGCCGGCCGCATCAGGAGCTCGGACGGGTTCGGCGGGTAGCGTCCGGTCGTCATGATCCTGAGCCCCGGGATCGGCGTGGGCCGCAGCAGGTCCTTGAGCTCCGCCTCGCCGGCGAGATAGTCCGAAAGCCCCGGCTCGTCCTTGCCCACCCCGAAATAGCGCCGGATCCGTCCGCGGCGCAGGTCGGCATCGACGAGGCAGACCCGCTGGCCCGCATCGGCCGCCACCACCGCGAGATTGACCGCGAGGAAGGACTTGCCGGCCTCGGGCGCCGAGGAGGTGAAGGCGATCGAGCGGCTTTGTGCATCCAGCATCCCGAAATGCAGGCTCGTCCGGAGCGACCGGATCCCTTCGACCGCCACCGCATCGGGATCGGTCATGGCCAGGATCGGCAGGGCTCCCTTCTGCCGGCGGTCGCGGGCCACCGCAGGCGCATAGAGCACGGTGGCAAAGACCGGCAGCCCCATCCGGTCGATCTCCTCGGCGCCCCGCACTCCCCGGCGCAGCCAGTGCCGTCCGAGAACGAAGCCCGCTCCGCCAAGGGCTCCGAGCAGAAGCGCCAGCGCCAGAACCCTGCCTCGCCGCGGCGCGATCGGGAGGGGCTCGGTGCGGGCGCTGTCGATGATGCGCACGTTCCCG
>NZ_JBQPXH010000017.1:0-47042 GCF_052244495.1 Rhodobacter sp. NSM | reverse complement strand
ATCGGTGGCCTCGGCAACGACAGGCTGACGGGCGGCGCGGGAGCGGACATTTTCGTCTTCAACACCAGACTCACCACAAATAACATTGATCGGATCAACGACTTCAGCGTGGTCGACGACACAATCCTGCTGGAAAACGCCATCTTTACCACGCTCTCGGCAGGTACGCTTGCCGCCTCCGCATTTGCATCGAACATGACTGGCAAAGCCACGGACGCACTCGATCGGCTGATCTACGAGAAGGACAGCGGGGCGCTTTGGTACGATGCGGATGGCACCGGAAGCGGAGCGCGCATCCAGTTCGCGACGATCTCTGCTGGACTCAGCCTCACGGCGGTCGATTTCCTGGTGATCTGAACGGTGTCTGTCAAAGGAGTTGATGCCTGCTCGAAATGCTCGTTCTGCCGGCCGGACCATGATCCGCCGCCGCCGGCTCGATGGGTGACGTGCCCTTCAAATGATGTAGCTCGCCGGTAGCACCGCCGCCCGCTCGCCCGCTCACATCAAGCGCCGTAACAAGCGTACGGCGGCGCGGTGGTCATCGGGTTTTTCGGTAGGGTCGGGTTGCTGAGCCAACCTGAACCGAGGGATGCCCCGATGACCAAACCCATGATGGGCCTCCGTGCGCTGGTGGAGAAGAGCGCCGATGGGGACCTGCTGTGCGAGATGATCGGCTTCGCCGCCGAGCGGCTGATGGAACTCGAGCTAGGTGCCAAGACTGGTGCCGACTATGGCGAGAAGAGCGGCGAGCGCTTGGCGCAGCTCAGGTAACGTAGCCCGCTCTCTGCCTGAACCGACGCCTCGACAAGTCCCATTCCGGCTCCGCCTTGCACGGGGGCAAGTGACCCTCACCCCGCGGTCCTCCCCTGAGGTGACCCTCCGCTGACGGATCGCCCGCCGTCGGGAGATCTTCAGGGCATCGCAGGATCGTCCTGCGGCGGAGAAGGAAGACATGACCTACGTCTACGGCATCATCAACGACGGGATGCGGATCGAGAGCACCAGCTACTGGGACAGCCCGCCGGCGCGGCAGGGGTTGTTTGCCATGACCGGGAATGCCGGCGCCTGGCGCCTGCTGGTTCCGGACAGCCAGTGCCGGGCGCTGCCGGACATGGCCACGGCCCGTCATGTCGACATCGAGACCGGTGTCTTGTGCAATCGCCGGGTGGCAACGCTCTGGTTCGACGACGGCACCGCCACGCCGTTTCGCATGCTGCTCGATCAGCGCCTGTTCGACCGCGCACTCGCTCCCTCCACCTGCCGGCAGCCCTTGCTGGTCTACAGCCGGGACGGTCTGCAGCAGGAGCACATGATCCGTCGGGTGACCTGAGCGACCCCGCTCCGACCGCTTCGCCCGGGCCGGCGTCTGGCCCGGTCTCCCTGTCCTTCCGGGTCCCGCCGTCCGGACAGTCAGAACGGGTCATTGCCCTGTGGAGGGTGCATGACCACCACTTGAAGGAAGATACGAATGGTCACCCGTGACCAACTTTTCAACGATCCGATCCGCAGCTGGATGCCGATCGCCATCTACAAGGGCTATCTTGCCGGCATGCCGGACATTGTCATGGGGAAGATCCCGGGCCTCGTGGCCGCTGCGAGGGGATCGCGCTGGAAGACCTGGATCTGCGAAACCGGCCAGGAACGGGAGGATGTCCTGAAGCAGCTGGCCAGGCCCTGCCCGGTGACGCAAGGGGCGCTCGATTTCCGGCGCGGACCGGACAGGGCGGTTTCGCGTCCGGCCACCGGCCTGTCGCTGGGGCCCGGCGCCACCGCAAATGTCGCGGTCTATCCTCCGCCGGCCGAGGGCTGGCCCTGGCTCGTCCTGGTCTGGTCCCCACATCCTGCGCCGGGCCTGGAGCGTGGTCGCTACGCCTGGGACACCTTCGAGACGCAGCAGGCCCTTCACCATCATCTGCGGCACCTGCAGGGGCTTGTCCCTGACGAGCCCTGCCATGTGCTGTCGCCGGCCGCTCCCTGAGGCCCGGGCCCGGTTGCGGCCCCGCGCTGCCTTCGGCCGGGGGCGGCGCGAGGCCGGGCTGCCTTCGAGGGTGGGCCACCCGTCAGGCTGGCGCCATGGACGTGCGGGTTTTCGGCGAGATCTCCTCAAGATCGCGGCTTGAACCTCGACGGCCAGATTCCCGCTGTGACGCCACGCGGTGCCCGGGATCAGGATGAAGGAATCTCTGGCAAGCCTGGTGCCGAACTCCTGCTGATTGCGGTCGGGCCTGCCGGGATGAAGCATGCGGGATCCGGGCGGCGAGCCGAAGTCAGCACATGCAGCGGGCATTGGGCACGGCCGGCAGGGGCCCGGTTCCGGATCGGCGTCCTGTGCGGCTTGCTCCGGGTTGTGTGAGACGCCGCATGTCCGGTCTTCCGATCGTTCCCGGATGTCCGGATTAGCTCCGCATGGCCGGCCTTCGCCTCCTCGCGCAAGGCGAAGATGAAGTCAGTGGCGCCCATGAAGGTCCTGCCGGCCGTCAGGGTCGCTCGCGCAGGCAACAGCCGTCAGATGTCCTCGAACTGCTGAAGCATCCATGGCATGGCGACTCCCTCAGGGCAGGCGGCGCATTTGCCGTCCTCGCCGGAAGGATGAAGGTAACGCCGGCCCGCATGGGGCGCAGCCCGCCCGGAGGATCGTCCGGGAGCCTGTCGCCTGCGGGGGCAGGCCGGCACCGTTGCAGCGATGCGGTGCCGCCGGGAGGTGGCCGACCTCGCTGTTGAAGGACTCCTGGCCAAGGCGGAGGGCTCGGGCGACGACCGCCCGGACCCTCCCGGTGGATCGGGTCAACCCTGCCGCGCCTTCTTCGGGCGGGTCGAGTGACACGCGCCGGCGGATCCCGGTGCCGCGCCTCCGGAAGGCCCGTTCTTCCCGCCGGTAGCGCCGGCTTCGAAGGAGCGGTCCTCACCGCCCCCGTGCGAGGGTCGCTCACGCATCTTCTCGACCCAGGCCCAGGCGAGGCAGCGGCCGAAGTCGCGGGTCCAGAATGCGGCATCGAGATGGTCGGACGCCGCGGGCTCGATCCGGTCCGCGATCCAGGGGGCCCGGGGGGGATGATCTGGATTGGTGACCGCAGGCACCGACGAGGTTTCATGCAGGGCGCGCCACAGGGCGGGCGCGGTATCGGGATCGAGGGCCACGCCGATGCTGAAGATCGGCCGGAGACGGGGGGAGCGGGCCCAGAGGATGGCCACGAGGTTCTGGCCCGAAGCGACCGCATCGAGGAGCCATTGGCCGTCGTCGAGGGGAAGGGCGGGATATGTGCCGGCCAGTGCCGCGTTCAGCAGCTTGCGGGCGCTGGCCACGGCGTCGTCGGAGACCATGCTGCGAAGCTGCCGTGCAAAATGGCCGTTCAGGAGCATGACGTGATTGAGATGGGGGACCATGAGGTGTCCTTCGAGTGAGTTGCAGGCAGGAAGCGGCAGCTCGGAAGAGCCGCATCCTTGGGTCTTGCGGGTCGGATGTCGAAAGATGCGCGTGGCAGGAAAGGCGGGCTCCTGCCGGCAAATGATCCGGAACGGGTTCTATCCGGCGGTCGGGAAGTCCGGGTCACCGGGCGGATCCTCGTCCTTGCGATCTCTTCTGCATCTGGTCGTTTTCCTCTTTAGTCAGAGGATACTGGGCAAAAGGCGCGACTTGGCCGAGTCCGGGTTGACCTCACCCGGGGGGCGCGTGACCACACCCTCGGGTCCCGCAGGACGGGAACCGTGCTGACGCGCGCTCCCGCATGCGCCTTTCAAAAGGGGAAATTCATGGGCCTTGTGATGCCGCTTGTGGCTTACATCTCGGGACGGGGAGCCAATGCGGAAGATCCCGGCACCGCCTACAACATCCAGAAGAGGGCGTTCCTGGCCAGCGCACGCGATGCGCTGCAGCGGTTCTATGAGCATGTGCTGGAGCGGGAAGCGGCGGAGGGATCTCCGGGCCAGACAGTGATGCGGCGCAGCCATCAGGGTCCGGACGTGGTCTTCGAGACCGACCGGGGGGAGAGGCCGCAGTTGCAGGGCCTGCTCCGGTGCTGCACCATCGTGGCGGCCTATCCTTCCGATCTGTGCCGGGATCGGGAGGAGCGGACGCAAAACGAGCTTCTGGTCTTCCGGGATCTGGTCCGCGACATGTCCCCGGTCTTTCTTGTTCCGGGCTTCCGGCCGGAGGGATTTGCAAATCCTTTTCAGAAGAAGGCGCCGGAGCTTCATGCGGTCGGCTTGTCGCTGATGGCGCGGATCCGGTCGGAGGCCTATCGAACGTACAAGCCCGACGACCTCAACGAGTTCATATGCGATGTCATGGGCTACACCATCGACATCCGCTGGCGCAGCCAGGAGAGTGCGAAGCGAACGGCATGACGTCCGCAGGACGGGGCAGGTGGAACTGCATGGCCCTGAAGGGCAATGGTCGCCTTCAAGCCCTGCCCCCGGCCGACTTGTGCATCAGGCGGACCAGCAGCTGACGCATTCCGGGAGTCCGGGCACGCTCTGGCTCCGCCGCACGATCTGCGCAGTAACCCAAGGCAGCCGAGACGCCCACCAGCGCATCTGGATCGGCTGGAATGGCGGGCCGTCCGAAAGCCGGGTCGCAAGCTTCACAGGTCCGACCGTCATCGAGCGAGGACAGCCGTCTCTCGATCAGCGTGGTCAGGGACTTGCGGGTGCGTATTGATGTGGATACTGGTCATGGCTGCTCCCTGTCCGGCGCCGGCGGCAACCGGCGAAGGCGGTCTCTTCACCCGGGGAGCAGGTAACCCGTCCAGATTTCCAGCAGTTTATTCACTTCACCATTTCCGACAGGATGAACAATGCCCACGATCAGGGGAAACAACGGCGACAACCGGCTCGCAGGGCCGGATGATTTTTCCATTTCGACCTACATGTACGGCTATGGCGGCAACGACCTTCTTGCGGGAGGCTTCGGCGGCGACAATTACATCTGGGGCGGCAACGGGCATGACACGCTCGAGGGTGGCACGGGGATCAACCGCCTGTATGGCGAGGATGGGAACGACTACATCCGCGTCTTCTGGAGCAACACGGACAGCCGGCTGTTCGGGGGCGCCGGGAACGACATCCTTCAGGCCGGAGGCGGGGGAAACCACCTCGACGGCGGAGCTGGTTCCGATCACATGTACGGCGGCGACGGCGGCGACGTCTTTGTCGTGGACAGCATGCGCGACCGGATCTACGAGACCTGGGTTCCGCAGTATGACAACGAGCCCGATCCGGCGGATACCGTCCGGGCCCGCGTGTCCTACACGCTGTCCGCGGACAGCAGGATCGAGATCCTCGAAAGCATCAATCCGGCCGGCAGCAGGGCCATCAACCTGACCGGCAACGCGTTTTCGCAGACCATCAGGGGCAATGCCGGGGAAAATATCCTGCAGGGAATGGGCGGCAATGACCGCCTGGTGGGCGGTGCGGGTGCGGATGTCCTGTCCGGCGGCCCGGGCCGGGACACGGCAAGCTACGAGACCGCGACAACCGGTGTGACGGCGAGCCTTGCCAATCCCTCCAGGAACACCGGAGAGGCTTCCGGCGACGTCTACCGCTCGATGGAGGATCTTGCCGGATCACTGTTCAATGACAGGCTGACCGGCAATTCCCTTGCGAACAGGATCAGCGGGAGCGCGGGGAATGACCTTCTGCGCGGCGGTGCGGGTCACGACACGCTGATTGGCGGATCGGGAAACGACAGGCTGGTGGGAGATGCCGGCCAGGACATGCTCGTGGGCGGGGCTGGTGCCGACACTTTCCTGTTCAACCAGCCGTTCGACTCCGGCATCGACCGGATCGCGGATTTCAGGGCGGGGCAGGATCGCATTCAGCTAGACGATGCCGTGTTCGGCGCCCTCGGGGTCGGGCGTCTGCCGGAGGAGGCCTTTGCCGCGAACAACTCGGGCCGGGCCCTCGATCGGGAGGATCGCATCATCCTCGAGGCCGATACCGGCCGGCTGTTCTACGACGCGGACGGCAGCGGCAGGGGGCAGGCGATCCAGTTCGCCATGCTGGACACGCCGCACCTTCTTTCGGCAACCGATTTCTTCGTCATCTAGGGCCGGCACGGCACGCGCCTTCCGGCGCGTGTCTTCGCGGCAGGCTCGCCGGTAGCCCTGCTCCGGCCTCTGCCTGGCCGGAGCGGTTGCGGGCTCTTGGGCCGGACTTGCCTGTGCCTCTGCAGGCTTTGCTATAACAGGAAGTCGGTCGCCCCCATGCCGACGGCGCCGTCGATGCGCAGGCTGAAGTCGGCGCGGCCATCCCCGTCGATGTCGGCGCCGATGAAGGTGTTCCCGCGGACGAGGTCGTGGCGCAGTTCCCCCGCACGGCCGGAGAAGGATCTGGAGCCGATGAACAGGAAGGCCTGATCGCCATCCCTGGTCGCATCCGCATCGATCCCGCGCAGGTCGATACGATCCGCAGGTCCGAAATCGAGGATTCTGTCGCGACCCGCCGGTGCCGAGTCCCGGACATTGTGAAACACGAAGAGGTCGGCGCCCGCTCCGCCACGCAGCAGGTCGGTGCCGAGGCCTCCCAGGAGCCTGTCGTTTCCGCTGCCGCCCGCCAGGATGTCGTTTCCGGCGCCGCCCACGAGGGTGTCATGTCCCGCGCCTCCCAGGATCCTGTCCGCGCCGTCCCCGCCCCAGAGCGCATCCCTGTCCGCCCCGCCGCTGAGGAAGTCGCGCCCGAGCCCCCCGAACAGGCGGTCGTGGCCCTCCTCCCCCGCCAACTGGTCATTGCCGCTGCCCCCCAGAAGGACATCCGTGCCCCTGCCGCCGAGGATGGAATCCGCTCCTGAACCGCCGATCAGGCGGTCGGATCCGGCATAGCCCTTCAGCCAGTCGTTTCCGCTGCCGCCGGAAATCGTGTCTGCGCCGTCATTGCCGAGCAGCCAGTCGTTTCCGGTTCCGCCGTCGAAGCGGACGGGGCCATAGGTGAACCGCTGGGACGTGAAGTCCACAAGATCGTCGCCCGCGCCAGCATGGATGGTGGCGATGCCGGTGATCCGGGGTGTGGAATGACCCAGGCTGTCCATGAAGATGAGATCGGTGCCGGCCGTTCCCACGATCCTGTCCCGCGAACTTCCGCTCCAGATCGAGGTACTGTAGATGCCATAGACATCATACGAAGTGACTTCCGTAGGGTCGTAGGGGCTGCCGAGATCCCGGAAAGTGCGGTGAGCATAGCTTCCGCTCCAGTAAAATGTCGTCATGATTCAACTCTTTTAATCGTGTCTTCTGAATAAAGATGCTGCGAGGCTATCAGGGTGGATGGTCATGTCAACGCCGCAGCCCATCTCCGTTTGGCCAGGGATGGTCTGCTGCGGGAGAATGCGCCCTTCCGGGTGGCAGGCTGCGGACAGCGTCCATATGCGCTCGCAAGCTGGGTCTTTCCGAGCGAGCCGTGACAGCGCAAGAACAGCGCCTGTGCTTGATCGGCATTTCGGGGAAGAAGGCAGCGGGTCAGCCGAGAGCGACCAGAGCCAGGGTGAACATGAGCAGGCCCGGGCCCACGACGAGCCAGAAGGCGGCCGGAACCCTGCGTTCCTCTTCGGCCTGACGATCGAGGGCGCGCTTTACCGCTTCAAGATTGATGGGACGCCCGGAGGGCATTGGCTCCGGGCGGTCCTCGCCTGTCTCATTCGAGATATACATGCGGCCTCCCGTCCTGCGACCCTGCTGCCTGCGACAGGACAAGTGTACGATCCTTCGGGGGAGGCATGCACTTGTCTTTGGTTTCGGCGGATTATCCAAGGGAGGTGGGGTTCCGCCGAAAGACGCCACGCTGCGGGTGGCATGGCAATAAAAAGATGGACGCCCGGCAAGGCCTGGGCGTCCGTGCTGCATGGGGCGGAACCACAGCAGCAGAGGTGCGGCAGTTGGGGTCACCGTCTTGGGCAGGCGTTTGGCCAGCACCCCGCCTGACTTGTAACGCATCTGTGATCACGTGTCATCATGGACGTTTAAATATTTAGTTACATAAGCTTAATCATAAGATCATACGTTCGGACCTGGTTGATCCATGTTCAGCAGGCCTGCATCGACAGCCATGCGCAGCGTTTGGGCGGGAGTTCTGGCTCCAGTGGCCTGGGCTGCGGATTTGAGACGCGCCTTCACCGCGCTCTCCGTGATGCCGAGGATATGAGCGATATTCTTGTAGCGATGGCCCTTGGCAAGCAGGCGCAGGACCTCGAGTTGCCGGGCGGAGAGGGCAAGTTCGATGGGCCCATGCAGTTTTCCAAGGATCTGCCGGAGATGCAGAAGCTCCGAATCGCTGTAATTCCGGTCCCCCCTGGCAAAAATCCCGATGGTCCGGAGGGTCTGCCTGCCCTGGGTGAGGATGCTGACGACGGCGCCGTGAATGAGGCCGTGGCGGCGAAATTCGGCGAGAACACCGGCAGGGTCGCGATCGGCAAGTTCGCTCCAGCGGAGCGTGCCGCTGTTCTGGAAGGCCCACCGCATCAGGGGGTCGTGCAGAGCCATGGCCCGGGTGGAGTAGGCTTCGATCAGCCCGATTGGCAGCGAGTTGAGTTCGGTTTCGGGGGCGAGAAACCGTATCCGCCTCCCGATATAATAGCCGGCGGGAGCGAATGCGCGAAGCAGCAGCCTTTCCTTTTCAAAGCGCCTACTCATACCCACTCATGATCATGGTCCTGCATGTCCTGGATCCTCGCCAGGATCGGGCCGCACGGCAGGGGCGGCTCCGTTGGTTCTTATCCCGGGGAAGGCCAGGATCTGATGGTTGCGGGCCGCCGGCCTTCCGGTAGGTCGGGATCTGGCGGCGGTCCGGATCTGTTGATCAGACGAGAAGGAACTGGGACCCGATCATGGCCGCCTGGGTCCGGTTCTTGACGTTCAGCTTGGCGCAGATCGAGCGGACATGCATCTTGATCGTCACCTCGCTCACGCCGAGGCTCTGTCCGATTTCCTTGTTCATCATGCCCTCAGTCAGGCAGCGGAGGACTTCGATCTCCTTGGGTGTCAGGCCCTTCTCATCCGTAATGGAGGGACGAACAGCATTCAGGCGGACAGACATCGGCAGATAGACTTCGCCGGCGAGAACAAAATTGATGGCATTGACGAGCGAGCGGGCACTCTGGCTTTTCTCGACATAGCCCGAGACCCCCCGCTCCAGCGCCTCATAAACCACTCCGGCGGAGGCGCTGCCGGAAAAAAGCAGAATCGGATGCTGCTGGTTCAGTTCCAGGAGGCGCGGGATCGCGTCGAGTCCCGGCATCATGCCCGGCATTATCAGGTCGAGCAGGATGATGTCGAAGGGCCCCTCCGCCTTGATGAGGGTTTCAAGCTCCTCGACGGAACTTGCCTGCCGAACGTCCGCCTCCATCTGGACCGTCAGATAATTGGCCATCACTTCGCGGACCAGGCAGTGGTCGTCTGCAATGGCAATTGTTTTCTTCGGCATGGATTCTGGCTATGAAAAAAGCCTGCGGTCACAGGCAGTATACCGTCTTGCGCGATCGCCGGTCCGGAATGGGCGGGACTCCGGATTGAACCCGAAGCTGGTTAAATCCCCTTCATCCGACCGTCTCATGGGCGATTAACACGGGAAACGGGACGCCGCACCCTATCTTGGGAAGGATCCTTGCATCACGGGATATGTCCCAAGGTGTCGGGTGGGGCAATATCGCTTGCCGGACGACCGCAGGGACGGGCTGATGGCGTGCTCCCTATCCGAAAGATGGGGGTTGCTCGGAGGGCTGCTCCGTGAGTGGGTCCTCCGGGAGCCGCGCCAGCCGCTGCTTGTCCGAGTTGCTGGCGGATGCACGGGGCTGGCGAAGATCTTCCCAGCGGCTGCATCCGCTGCGCTTTCCCTCCGAAGAAGGGCCCCCGTGGTCCAGCCCGCGGGGTCCACTCCACGGAGGAAGGGAACATTGATCCGGGCATCGGGAGGAGAGCAGGGTGCCTGCCGGTTGGCCGCCTGGTCGAGGGTGGGGAAGCCCCTCCAACGGAGGCGTCTTACGGTCATTCGGGTACCGGCACTTCCCTTGGGATCCCCGAGGCAGCACCACGCCATGTTGCCCAGCCGAATTCCCTGCTGCCCGACAGCGGCAGAGACGGCTAGGGCCTTTGGCAAACTGTGACCTGCTGTCGGGATCACCTGCCCGCAGGCGACCATAACGAGGAGCCCATAGGTGAAAGTCTCCATCAAGTACAAGCTCGCCATGACCTTCCTTCTGGTCTTCATGCTGATGGGATCCGGTACGGTTCTCGGCATCATCGACCTTCGCCATTCCAACCGGACGATAGAGGAAATTGCCGGTTCATTGGCGGCCCGGGTGGATGCCGCCCGCCAGCTGGAGGTCGAGCAGGCGGAGTTCAACATAGTGCTTCGCGATTATGTCTTCGCAGGCGACGCGGCGGAGCGTGCGGCGCTGAAGGAGGACATCACGAGACTCCGGGGGGCGATGAGCGCGAGCATTGATCATCTGAATGAACTGGCCGACGAGGCCGGACAACCGATGATTGCCGCCTACAGCGAGCAACGGAAGGCGGCGGCCGCGATCAACAATCAGGTCTTCTCCCTGGCCGAAAATGGGCAGGCCCGGGAGGCCGCCCGTCTTCTCGCCACCGATTCCCGCAAGGGCATGGAGGCCCTGGCGCGGGAACTGGAAGCCTTCCGTGATGTCTATCGCGCCCAGATGGCCACGGCGACAGAGGAGGCGGGTCGAAAGGCGCGCGCCAACCTGCTCAACCTGTCGCTGCTCGCCCTCGCGGCGGTCATCGCGGGCGGTCTCGCGGCCATGACGGTCATCCGCTCGATCACCCGGGGAATTGGCAGTGCTCTTGCCCTCTCGCGGCGGGTCGCCGAGGGCGACCTCACGATGCTCGCGGAGCGGCGGGGGTCGGACGAGATCGCAGACCTTCTCGAAGTCAACAACACCATGATCGTCAAGCTCCGGGATGTCGTCGGGCGGGTCACGGCGGCGACGGGTGAGGTCGTGGCGAACAGCCAGACGATGGCGTCCACCTCCGAACAGCTCTCGCAGGGCAGCAATGAGCAGGCATCTGCGACCGAAGAAGCCTCGGCTTCGGTCGAGCAGATGGCGGCGAACATCAAGCAGACGGCCGACAATGCCGGGCAGACGGAACATATCGCTGCCAAGTCGGCCGATGATGCGCGGACCTCGGGAATGGCGGTTCGCGAGGCGGTCGCAGCGATGCGCGAGATCGCGGATCGCATCACGGTGGTCCAGGAGATCGCGCGCCAGACCGACCTTCTTGCGCTCAATGCCGCCGTGGAGGCCGCCCGGGCCGGCGAGCATGGGCGCGGCTTCGCGGTTGTCGCATCCGAAGTCAGGAAGCTCGCCGAACGCAGCCAGTCCGCCGCCGCCGAAATCTCGCAGCTCTCGGCGCGAACCTCGACCACGGCCCGAACGGCAGGCGAGATGCTGGACCGGCTTGTTCCCGACATCGAGCGAACCTCGGAACTTGTCTCGTCCATCTCTGCCGCCTCGCGGGAGCTCTCGGTCGGTGCTCAGCAGGTGGCGCTGGCCATCCAGCAGCTCGATCAGGTGACCCAGCAGAACACGACCGCGGCGGAGGCGCTGGCGAGCGGGGCAGGTGAACTCTCGACCGAGGCCGACCAGCTCAAGGATGCGGTCGCCTTCTTCCGCACCGGCCAGGTCCAGACGGGCCCCGTTGCAACGCCATTGCCGGAACGTCGCCCTGCCTCCAGGCCGGTGCCCCGTGTGGTGGGGCGCGGCTTCGGCCTCGACATGTCGGATCGCCGCCATGTCGGGTGATCTGATATCCCTGACCTACAAGAGCCGCGCCCGCCTTGCCGATCCGCAGGCGGATATCCTGAACATCGTCCGGATGAGCCGCGTGATGAACCCCCGTCTCGGGATCACCGGCATCCTGTTCTACAACGGCTTCCACTTCGTGCAGACGCTCGAGGGGCCACGAAGCGGCTGCAACGAGCTGTTCTCCTGCATCTCCAGGGATCCCCGCCACGAGGGGCTGGTGGCCTTCGGATTGTCCGGGATCGAAAGGCGACGCTTTCCCAACTGGTCCATGCAGCTGGTCTCGCGCCGGGACCTGTATGAGCTTGTGCCCGAGTTGAAGCTGCTCGACGACGGGGACCATGAGGAGATTGCGAGGATTCATGCCAGCATCATCGCGAGGCTGGCTGCGACGGACCTGTCCATGGCCAGAGGGGCCCAAATGATGGAAGCGCCCCTGCGGCGCGACCAATGGGACGAGGATCTCGCGCCGATCGCGTCAGCCTGATTTCTCGGCCCGGAAGTCGGGAAAGCCGATCCGCCCGCGGCGTCTGCTCGACGCGCTGGGGCGTGCCGTCGGATCGGCGTGAACGGCCGCCCTGCTCGCGCGCGGGATCCGGACGGCGTTACGGCCGACCTTCTGCAGGGCACCCCTGGCGGAACGGCCTGTCCGGTCTTCACGGATGCCGCCGACAGGCGCCCATGGACAACCCCGGCAAGCAAACGGGCGGCCAATGGCCGCCCGTCCATGTCGATCCGAAGAGGGTGCGCTCAGGCGAGAACGAGGTTCGTCGCCGACTCGCGGCCGTTGCGGTCACGCTCGAGGTCGAAGGTGACGGCCTGGCCGTCATCGAGCTGCCGGATGCCGGCGCGCTCAAGCGCGCTGACGTGAACGAACACGTCCTTGGAGCCGCCCGCCGGAGCGATGAAGCCGAAACCTTTGGTGGCGTTGAACCATTTCACGGTGCCATTGGCCATCGTGATGTTTCCTTGTCTTGTGTGCCACCCGCTTTATGCGGTGGCCTGGCTCAGTGTCGTCAGAGTCGCAACTGAAGCCGCAAGGAAACAGAAGGTCGAAAGAGGATGCTTAGCCCTGCCTGCATGACAGAAATCGCCCCTCGAAACAAGCCTCGATCGAAAACATGACATCGGGGCGCCGGGAGCAGGAGCCAAGGGGTCTTCCGCGCAGGCGCCGCGAGCGGGGGCTTTCGATCGATCCCGGGACGGTCACGGCTCGTAGAGGCGGCGCAGGTCCGCCTCGGTGACCCCGTCGGCCTCCATGACCATCCGGATCATGGGATCGTCCAGCATCGCCTGCAGGAAGAACCGGTCGAGCGGCTGGCCGGACGCTTCGTCGCGCGCGACCGCCGCGTCGAGGTCCGCCAGCCGCACGGTCAGGGCCCGGGCGAGGTTGGGCATGTCCGCGGGGGGATGAAGATGGATCACCACCGACGCCCGCCATGCCGCCGGATCCGACAGGCCCGCCGGGGCCCGGATCTCGGTATCGAGCTGATAGCGGCCGGCCGGAAGCTCGCCATCAAAGCCGGGCAGGCGGAACGGCCGCAGGAACACCGCGGTGGATCGGACGATGCGGTCGGCCATGATGGTCCTCCTCCTGTCTCGGGGCCCGCTCGCGATCCGCTGAGGCGCTTCATGCGCGGCGAATGTCCGGAGCGGCCGTTCCCGCGGTGTCGGCATTGACCGGTCCGGCGGGACGACGTTCGCATTCGCAGAGGCGACCGCGGCGCGATCCCGGCGCAGGGCACCATCCAGGGCGCGGAGATCGATTGGACGCCGCTCGCGCCGGTTCCAGTGCTCGATCGTGATGTAGAACTGGATCTCCCGCCAGCAATCTTCCGTCGGCTGATGGTTGGCATCCACCTCGGCGCAGATCTCGTACGTTCCCGATGGGAAAAGGTTGCGACCCAGCCGGAACGCGGCCCGGAAGGAAGCATTCCAGTGGAGGGTGCGTCGTTCCATGGCTGCTCTCCCTTGCAAGCGACCGTGCAGTGCTGTCCTGACGAGAGGATCGAAAGATGACGCGACCTCCTGATGCGGGCAGTCCTGCGTCGCGTGGCAGGCCGCCCTGAAAGGGCCGGATCTCGTCGGACCTTGCTTTCGGGACCCGTCGTCCCCATCTCGAGGCATGGCACGGGGATCTGCACCGCGCCCCGCCTTCCGGACCACGGGCGGGACTGGAGGCGCCTCTCGACCCCCCGCGTCTTCCCGAAAATGCCTGCGATTTTTCTCCTGCAACCGCGACCGGCGCGTGCCTGCCGGGACCCCTTCAACCGGAGAGCCCCATGGCCAAAGGCATGAACATCCGCGGAGACCGGCAGACGAAGAAGCCGAAACAGCCGAAGAAGGCGCCCGCCGTCGTGACTGTGACGCGCACCCACTCGGCCTCGGCGCTGTCGTCCGGCACGAGCCCCCTGAAGAAGCCCTGAACCGTGCGACGCGGGACGGCGGATGCATCCGCCGGCCTTCCCTGCGGCCGCCGGACCGTGCGCGCGACGGCGGCCCTCGATGACAGAACAAGGAACAGCAATGCCATCCCCCAAGCCCGATCCCCTTCGCGCCAGTCCTGGCCATGCCGCACAGCGCGCCGACGCTGCCTCCAAGGCAATTGTCGCCGCCGAAACAGATGCGCGGAATGCACAGGTCGCGCGCCAGCGGGCCGCACGGCTCGAACGCGACGCGATACTCGCGGCCCTGCCTGCGGAGCCCAAGCCGCTGCGGAAATCCGGCCGGAAATGACCGCCGTTCCCCGGGGAGCCGCGTGGTCCGAGCACGGATAATGAGGACCGGCTCCTCCTTGCGAAAGAGCCGGCCCGCCGTCATGAAACGAACTGTCCGAATACCGCCGCATCAATAGGCACCGTGAAATCCCCTCGCCCGTCGCGGGCCGCTTCCGAACGTGCCGCACCCGAGCCCCTCATCTCCGTCGCAGCGTATCCTGCCCGACGCTGATCCCGGCGATCAGCCGGGCCGCCGCCCTGTGCAACTCGGCATCGCCGTCCTCGGGATGCCCCACATGGGCCGCCGCCGCATCCTCGAGGATGCCCGCGATCTCGGCCTCGGGCAGGATCTTCCTGTCGAGCAGCGAGAGAAGCAGGGCCTCGCAGATCGCCAGGGCCGCGACTCCTGCAGTGTCCGGGGGATGCACGTGCATGATGGGACCTTCAGGACAGGGGTGATGGTCGGATGCCTGGCGACCGAACCCGTCGAGTATGGCAGCATTCGCGAGGCGGGTACTGATTCAGAGCAGCGTCATGCCGGGTCGCTGTGATAGACAGGTCAACGGGCCGCTCTTCGACGGCCGGGGATGCCATGTCGATCGCGAACCGCCCTCTCGCCCGCAAGCTCGGCGCCTTCGCCGTGCTTTCCGAGGACGAGTTGACGGTTCTCGAGGCCATGCACCGACGCCGTCGCGTCTATTCCCCGGGGCAGGACATGATCCATCAGGGGCAGGAGCGCCACTCGGCCCATGTCCTCGCCTCCGGCTGGACATCGTCCTACAAGCTGCTGCCGGACGGGCGCCGGCAGATCGTCGATTTCCAGGTTCCGGGCGATTTCCTCGGGCTTCGGTCGCTGCTGTTCCGCACCTCCGATCACAACATCATGCCGGTGACGAGGATCGAAGCCTCCGAGGTCTCGATCCAGGATCTCCTCAGGGACTTCAATCGCGTGCCGCGTCTGGCGGCGGCGGTGCTGTGGGCGGCCTCGCGCGACGAGGCCATGGTGGTTGAACATCTCGTGGGCGTCGGCCGCCGGGAGCCGAGGGAGCGGCTGGCGCACTTCTTCCTCGAACTCCACGCGCGGCTGCGGCTTGTCGGTCTCGCGACCGCGACCTCCTTCGATTGCCCGCTGTCGCAGTATCATCTCGCCGACGCGCTCGGGCTGACCGCGATCCACGTGAACCGGGTGCTTCGCGGATTTCGGGAGACGGGGCTGATGAGGTTCCAGAAAGGCAAGGTGGAGTTCCTCGACCTTGCCGAGCTGGTGCGGCTGGCCGGTTTCGACATTGCCTATCTGGATCAGGAGGAACCCCTGCTGAGCGCCGCGCTGTGAAGGGTGCCGGGGTTGGCCAGGGTCCGGACGCCGATGCGTCTTGAGCCGGGTGCAGCCCATCAAGGCCGGTTGCGCCATGAACTCCTGGCCGTGACGGCCTCTCTTTTTTAGGCATCGTGGGTCTGATGCTTCTTGAGAGCATGGCGCGCCAGGACAACCTCGCGGCCGAGCGTGGCAACGGCGAATGGCAGGCCGAGTGGTGGTGCAAAACAAACTTCCTCGCCCCGAACGGTCCCGTGACGGAATGTACGGACCGGGGCGGCTACTGGTGGCAGGTCACAAGCTTGAGCGACCCCTGCTACAGGGTCGAGGGCTGGTGCGACGGTAAGGGCTTCGGTCCTGACTGATGCCGCCGGTGGCTACCGATACTATTTGCTCGGCAATTCGGTTCCTGTGCGCGTTCATCTGCGCAAGGGTCTGAAAGCTGGGGCACAGGTACCTGATGCCGCAACGGGTGCGCTACGGTATGCGCACACTTATCTCAGCCGCATCGAGCAAGGCCCGGAGGTCCAGGAGATAACCGAGGAGGAATTTCGGAAGCACTGTGAATATGTTTATTCACACGGCAAGACTTAATTAACCAAAATTAATCAGATCAGGAGAAAATGCAGGGAACATTCTAGCGCTTTCGGCTCAGGTCTTTTGACATTCCTTTGTCAAGATCGGCTTGCTTTCCCAGCTCCTCTAGCCTAGCCCATTTGTCTTTCCGCGATTTCTCCTCGAATTTCTCGCCAGCCTTCTGCCTATCTTCTTTCTTTGAAAGAACGTTCGCCTTGAGGTATTCAGCAGCCTCGGCCCTCGTGATATGTCCTTGGCCGAGCTTTTCCATCATCTCGGCATGCTCAAACGCTTTGGCCTTCTCCAAGTTGTAACCGCTCTCTACAAGAAAAAGATCGGCTGAGGCAAAAGCTGTCCGCTTGTTTCCATCCACGAAAGGATGATTGCGGGCGATCCCTTCCGCATAACTCGCGGCAAGCTGAAAGGTATCTTGTTCTCCGTAGGCATAAAGGTTCTGAGGCCTGGCAAGAGCAGATTCGAGCAAGGCGGCGTCCCGTAATCCATGCGAGCCGCCGCCTATGTCGATCATAGTTTCGTGGATTGCTTCGACGGCTTCCCGATCCAGCCAGCGTGGCTCGGTCACCGGTTCGCCAATTCGATGATGGTGTTCCGGTGGTATTCGGCACGCTCACGGATGAGACGCTTGCGTTCTTCCGATACACCCTCAGTCTGACCAGTCAGAGAGCGATATTCTTCAGCCGATAAAAGCACGAGGCGATCACGGTTATGACTAGTGATAATAACCGGTTCGCGTTGCGCGGCGTCGCTATAAGTACCGACGTTTTGCTGAAACTCTGTAGATGTGACGCGCATTTTTTATTCTCCTACTTTCTAAAATTTTATTATAGATAAAATAGATAATTTGTCAACTTTCTTTGCCTCTGCGCGGCAAAACGGAACGTTTGTGCAACATGCTCATCGGCTACGCCCGGGTGTCCAAGGCGGACGGCTCGCAGTCCCTCGAGCTGCAGTGCGCCGTGCTTGCCGCCGCGGGCATATCGGCGGAACGGATCTACGAGGATCGTGCCTCGGGCGCGCGCGACGACCGGCCGGGGCTCGAGGCCTGCCTGCGTGCCCTGCGGCAGGAAGATGTGCTCGTTGTCTGGAAACTCGACCGGTTGGGGCGCACGCTGAAGCACCTGGTGAACCTGGTGCGCGATCTGTCGGATCGCGGGATCGGCCTGCGCGTGCTGACCGGCCAGGGCGCCGAGACGACACCACCACTCCGGCCGGACGCCTGATCTTCGGCATCTTCGCCACGCTCGCCGAGTTCGAGCGCGACCTGATCCGCGAGCGCACGATGGCGGGTCTTGCCGCCGCCCGCGCGCGCGGGCGCAAGGGCGGGCGGCGGTTCGCGCTGACCAAGGCGCAGGTCCGGCTTGCCCAGGCTGCGATGAAGGACCGCGACACCTCGGTCTCGAAACTCTGCGCCGAACTCGGGATCAGGCGCGTCACGCTCTACCGCCACGTCGGACCCGACGGGGCGCTGAGGGACCACGGGAAGCGGGTGCTCGGTCTTCAGGGCGCGCTCTGAGACATCAATGGCCACGGATGAAGGTCATCGGGCCAGGCCCTCCACCTCCGGCGGAACAAGGGTCGCGCACTGCGCTCGACCCGTCTCTCCTGCGAGAGACACACTTCAGGCAGGAGGTGCTGCCTTGCCCGGCCAGACCCGCAGGCTTCATGTCCGGGTGGACGATCGGCTGAAGGCCGAGGCCGCCGGGGTGCTCGCCGCGATCGGGTTGACGATGTCGGAGGCGGTGCGCATCCTGCTCACGCGGATCATCCAGGAGAGGGGCCTGCCCGGCGGCCTGACCGTGGATCGTGCGACGCATGACACCTGGTTCCGTGCCAAGATCCACGAGGCGCTGGCGGATGGTGCGGCGGGCTCCCGCGGCGGGAGCATGAACGACGGGGTGGGGAATCCTTCCGGAAAGCGAGGCTGCGATGTCGGGCCACGGGACGAATGACGAGATGCCGGCGGAGGCGGGTGCCTCCGCCGATGCGCGTGCTGCGACTGCCGGTCCGGCGGAGCGGGAACGAGCGGCGGCCGAGGGCACGGGACAGCCGGTGACGCAGGACCAGCCGCTCATCGTGGGAATCGGCGCCTCGGCGGGCGGCATCCGCGCGCTCGGGGGCTTCTTCCGCCACATGCCGCACGACATCGACGCGGCCTTCGTCGTCGTCACCCACCTCAATCCGCAACGCGAGAGCCTGCTTCACGAGGTGATCGGCCGGCAGACGACGATGCCGGTCGAGATCGCCGCGCCGGGGCAGAAGGTGGTGCCGGGGCATGTCTATGTCATGCCGCAGGGCCATATCCTGACCATCCGCCACGGCTGTCTCGAACTTGAGCCGGAAGACAGCCTGAAGCGCGAGCGCAAGCCCATCGACGTGTTCCTCAGCTCGCTCGCCGTCGATCAGGGCGAGAACGCGGTGGGCATCATCATGTCGGGCGGCGACGGCGACGGCACGCTGGGCGTCAAGGCGTTGAAGGAGCGTGGCGGCCTCACCGTGGCGCAGGTCTCGGACGGCTCGGAGGTGCTGAATGCCGAGATGCCCGACAGCGCCATTGCGAGCGGCCTCGTCGACTTCGCCATCTCCGCCGAGGAGATGGGGCCGACGCTGCAGCGCATCCACCAGAGCCACGGCGCGCTTGCCGACATCGTCGCGCGGGAACACACGGAGAGCGAGGCCGGCACCCTCGCCCGCGTCCAGGACGAGATCGCCCGGATCCTGCGCACGCATTGCGGCCACGACTTCGCGCGCTACAAGGGCAAGACCTTCCTGCGCCGCGTGCGGCGGCGGATGCAGGTCGCTCACATCCCGTCGCTGGAGGCGTATATCGAGCGGCTGCGCACGACGCCCGGCGAGGCGCAGGCGCTGTTTCGCGACCTGCTGATCAACGTCACCGACTTCTTCCGCGATGCGGAGGCCTTCGCCACCCTGGAAGGCACCGTGATCCCGCGGCTCTTTCAGGGCCGGGGCGCCGACGAGACGATCCGGGTCTGGGTCCCGGGCTGCGCCACCGGCGAGGAGGTCTATTCCATCGGCATCCTGATGCGCGAGGCGATGGAGGCGTCCGAGCCCGCCCCGCGGGTGCAGATCTTTGCCACCGACATCGACGAGGCGGCGCTCAGCGTCGCCCGTGCCGGGCGCTACCCCGAGCCGATGCTGGAGAGCGTCTCGCCCGAGCGGCGCAAGCGCTTCTTCCGGCGCGAGGGGGCGAGCTTCGTCGTCTCGAAGGACGTGCGCGACCTCTGCATCTTCTCGCCGCACAGCGTGATCAGCGACCCGCCGTTCTCGCGGATGGACCTGGTGTCGTGCCGCAACCTGCTGATCTATTTCGGAGCCGACCTGCAGAAGCAGGTGATCCCGACCTTCCACTATGCGTTGCGGCCGGGCGGCTACCTGTTCCTCGGCACCTCGGAAAGCATCGGGGCGCATGGCGACCTCTTCGCGCCGGTGGACAAGAAGCAGCGCATCTTCCAGAGCCGCGGGCTCGACGGCCGGCGGCCGCGCCTGCCGCTGGCGCTCGGGGGCAGCACATCCGTGCCGGCGCGGTTCGAGGATGGCGAGCGCGCGCAGGCCGCCTCGGGCTACCACCTGCGCCAGCGGGTCGAGGCCCAGGTCCTCGACCATCACGCGCCGCCCCATGTCGTCATCACCCGGCAGGGCGACATCGTCTTCTACTCGGCCCGCACCGGGCAATACCTCGAGGCGCCGCGCGGTGCGCCGAGCCGGCAGCTGATGGAACTCGTCCGGCGCGAACTCAGGCTCGACCTGCGCGCGGCCCTGCGCCAGACACTGGAAACGGGGCGCATTGCGGAGCGGTGCGCCACGCTGCTGGCAGCCGGGGGCGAGCCGGCGGAGCGGGTCGAGATGACGGTCGAGCCGCTCGAGGCGCGCGAGGGCGGCGAGCCCCTGTTCCTCGTGCTCTTCCGCCCGCTCGGGGCCGCGCCGCGGGCGAGCGAGGCCGAGGCCACCGCACCGCACGCCGCCGAGGCGCTGGAGATCGAGCTGCGCGAGATGCGCGAGCGTCTGCAATCCACCGTTGAGGAATACGAGACCGCGCTGGAAGAGCTGAAGTCCTCGAACGAGGAACTGGTCTCGGTCAACGAGGAGGCGCAATCCACCAACGAGGAACTCGAGGCCTCGAAGGAGGAGATGCAGTCGCTGAACGAGGAATTGAGCACCATCAACCTCGAGCTGAACAGCAAGGTCGAGGAGCTGGATCGGGCGAACAGCGATCTCGCCAATCTCTACTGCGCGACGCAGATCGCCACGGTGTTCCTCGACCGCAACCTGGTGATCCGGCACTTCACGCCGGCGGCCTCGGCCTTCTTCAACCTGCGCGCCTCGGACGTGGGCCGGCCGCTCACCGAACTGGCGAGCGTGCTCGACTACCCCGAACTGCAGGACCACATCGCGCGCGTCTTCGCGAGCGGCGAGCTCCTGGAACACCGGCTCGACGCCACGGGGGACGAGCGGCACTATCTCGTCCGCCTCACTCCCTACTGCGACGGTGGCGACGGGATGCAGGGCGTGGTGGTCACCTTCGTCGACATCACCAGCCTCGCCCAGGCCGAGGCGCAGCAGAAGGTGCTGATCGCCGAGCTGAACCACCGGGTGAAGAACATGCTCTCGGTGGTGATCAGCATCGTCCACATGACCGGGCGACGGAGGTCGGCGGCCGAAGACTTCATCGCCACACTGGTGGAGCGGCTGCATGGCATGGCGCGTGCCTACGACCTGCTGTCGCGCGCCTCCTGGAGCCAGGTGACAATCCGCGATCTCGCGGGGCTGGCGCTGGGGGGCTACGGGGAGCGACGCATCGGTCTCGCCGGGCCCGACGTCTTGCTCACCCCCACGCAGGCGCTGGCGCTGGGGATGGTGATCCACGAACTCGCCACCAACGCGGCGAAATACGGCGCCCTCTCGGGCGGCGCCGGCCGTGTGTCCCTCGACTGGACGGCCGGGGAAGGACAGGTGCGCCTGGTCTGGCAGGAGCACGACGGTCCGCCCGTGGCGCGCCCCGACCACAAGGGCTTCGGCCTCACCCTGATCGAGGGGCAGGTCCAGAGCCAGCTTCAGGGGACCGTCGAGGAGCACTTCGAGCCGGACGGCTTCCGCATGACGCTGACCTTCCCGCTGAATGCCGCAAGCGACAGCGACGCCGACTGAAGCCGGCCATCGTGGATGGCCCCGACGCGTTGCGCCGGCAAAGACGGGCGACTGACGTCGACGGGCACCTGCCAGGGTTCCTGGTCCCAGCTCATGGCCTTGTGGGCACAACGCCTGTTGAACAGCAGCTCCCGAAGAAATCTTCGGGAATTTTTCTGCGCCGGCATGCCTGCCAAGCGGACGAAGCGGACATTGCCCGTGCTCAGGCACGGGCGCTCGAAGCGTCGATCTCGGCTGCGAGTTGCCGGCACCTGGCGCTCGCCCATCCGTGCGCATCAGCGCCGAATAAGAGCCGTCGCGCCGGGTCGGGAGAGGACGCTTCGGCGACGATCAGGGCGGACAGTGCCGCCGGATCGTTCTGCTGCGCACCGTTTGCTTCCGCGATGAATGTGCGAAAGCCGTCCGCCGCCTCGGCATAATCCGCAATCTCGAGATGACCCTGTCGTGCAGTGGATGGGTCGAGGAAGTTTGTGCGCATCATGCCCGGTTCCACGATGAGAGAGCGGATGCCAAGCGGTGCGATCTCTTCGGCGACGCCCTCCATCCAGCCTTCGAGCGCGAACTTGGATGCCGAGTAGATCGATCCGCCGGGATTCGAGACCAGGCCGTTCACCGACGAGATGGTAACGACGAGGCCCGAGCGCTGCCGGCGCATCGTGGGCAGCACCGCGCGCGCAATGTTCATCGCTCCGAAGAGGTTGATCTCGAACTGCCGGCGCACGTCTTCCTCCGGGATGGTCTCGAACCATCCAAGCTGGGCGCGGCCGGCGTTGTTGACCATGATATCGATCCGGCCAAACGCCTCCATGGCTGCATCATGCGCAGCCGAAGCCGCCCGGGCATCGGTCACGTCGAGGGGTAGCACGAGCAGGCTGTCGTCCGGAGCGGACAGGCTTTCGGCAAGCCCGTCGACGCTTCGGCTGGTTGCCACGACCTTGTCGCCGGCGCGCAGTGCATCGCAGGCGAGCAGATGCCCAAGTCCCCGGCCAGCGCCGGTGATAAACCATACCTTGTCAGTCATAGTCGCCTCCTTTGGTTGGCGAACTGATAATTATCCCATCGATGCAGTATGGGATTAGTGCCTCGAAATTTGTCGGGCCAATTAGTAAGACTACTGAATGAACCCGCGTAAGTTCTCGGACCTCGTCATATTCAATCGCGTTGCCGAAGAGCGCAGCTTCACTGCGGCGGCACGGAGCCTCGGCGTGACCCAGTCCGCCGTAAGCCAGACCGTCAAGCGCCTCGAGCGGGAGATGGGCATCAGGTTGTTGTCCCGCTCGACACGTAGCCTTGCCCCGACTGCGGCAGGCGAGCGGCTGCTGGCCACACTCTCGCCGGTCATCGCGGAGCTTGATGCGAAAATCGAGGACCTGGAACAGCTGCGCGAGGAACCGGGCGGGCGCCTGCGGGTGACATGCGGCAAGCATGCCGCAGACACGCTTGTCTGGCCGGCCTTCTCGCGACTGATAGCGGCCCATCCCGAGATCGACGGCGAGCTGAGCGTGGAGAACCGGCATGTCGACATCGTCGCGGAACGGTTCGACATCGGGATACGGCTGCGCGAAGACTTGGAGATGGACATGGTCTCCGTGCCAGTGGGCCCTCCGTTGAGAGCTGTCGTTGTGGGGGCGGCGCGGTACCTCGACACCCGCGATCCTCCGCGCACGCCGCGCGACCTGGCAACGCATCGCTGCGTCGGCTTCCGAAAGGCGGACGGCGCCTTATCGCCGTGGTCGTTCGAGAAGGACGGACATGCCGAGTCTGTAAAGGTGTCGCCGTCCCTGATCGTCAATGAAGGCGACGCGCTCGTCGGGGCCGCCTGCGCAGGGGTGGGCTTGGCCTACATGCTCGAAGATCTCGCCGCGCCCTTTCTGAAAGAAGGGCAGCTCGTCGAGGTCCTTGCCGACTGGTGCCCGCCGTTTCCGGGCTATCACGCCTTCTATTCGAGCCGGCGCCATCCAACCCGTGCTTTCACTCTCTTCCTGGAGAATTTGCGGCAGGAAACCAGGGAGAGAACCAGCGAATAGACCGCAATGGGCTCGAAGCAGCCATGCGGCGCTGCGACGATCACCTCGCCCAGGTGTGGTGGTCCACCTGGCACAGACGGCCCAAACCTGCCTTTCGCTTCGTGGCCGAGCGCTGCGGCGCAGCTCCATCAGACCGGCCATTCGTCGACCACGCAGCATTTCGACAAATCAAAGGTCCCTAGCGCGGACATTGCTGCCGTTCATTGCCTATGTAAGTATGCCTTGAACAAGGTATCGAGGAACAAACGGTTGAACCCTCCCTATCATGGCGGCTGCGAATGTGGCGCAATCCGATATACGGTCAGCGCCGCCCCGATAGTTATTTATGCGTGTCACTGCACGATCTGCCAGACCCAGTCGGGAAGCGCCTTTGGTATGGCGATGCGGATTTCTGCCGAGAGTTTCTCGCTGACGAAGGGTACACTCAAAACCTTCAGGCGCGTGGCGGACAGTGGGCAGGTCTTCACCAATTCGTTCTGTCCGTATTGTGGGACACGTATCCATCATCGGGCAGACCGAACCCCCGGCCAGATCAGTCTTAAGCCCGGAACATTGGACAATTCATCCTGGCTGCGACCCAGTCATCACGTCTTCCTGCGAAGTGCCCAGACGTGGGTTGTCATACCTGACGATGCGCTGAGGTTCGAGACCGTTCCTGAAAACAGGGCTTGGCTTCGCGGGGAATGACCGGACGACCGCCTGCAATGGGGCTCGAAGCGGTCATGCGGCGCTGCGACGATCACCTCGCCCAAGTGTGGTGGTCCACTTGGCACGGACGGCCCACTCCGCCCGCTGCCTCGCAACGGACGGTCCGACGAATGCCGAAAGGGGTCAAACTTGCGCGCCGGATCACAGGTCACACTACGTGATCGACCGCGGTAAGGTGATCAAAGCTGGCCCGTGGAGTGACGAGCAGGTTGAAGCCGAGCGCCGTCGTGATCGCGCCGCCAAAGCGCATTTCTACGGGCAGACGCCGCAAGTCGGACTTCCGGCAGGGCCCGCTCGGCTACAGGAAAAACCGAGCTTCTGGCGCTATCTATGGACTCGGATTTTCGGCAGATTGCAGACAATAGGCCCGTCGGATACTCGCCAACGGGCTTATTGGATCATTAGTAGCTCTCTTCTACTTGGCCGCGCGTGACAAGGAGGAGCAGTACTTGCACATCGTGAGAGCTGTCAGGCGGCGAGGGTCTTCATGACCAACTCCGGGGCGGCTTGGATGACCCGAACATAGGCGACGGCAAAATCAGGTGCCGTGGCTCTCGCCTGCTCCCAATCCCTCAGAGTCCCGACAGGGACACGGAAACGCTCCGCGAAATCGGCCTGCGAGAGCCCGAGGCCCGACCTTACCTTGCGGATCAGCCGCGCCCGCTGGCCGCGATCCATTGCCTCCGCCGTCGCATCGAAATCTTCCGCGTCGGACGGGTCAGCAGGAAGAACGATAGGCTCTTTCTTCACCATTGTTGCTCCTTCTCACGGAAATATAGCGGGGCAGATCGCCCCGCCATGTGAACACGGCCGTGAAGAGCTTCCCCTCGACCTCACCTACAACCTTGAAGCGCTCTTCCTGATCTTCGGCACGGATCGAGGGGATAATGAGGTGACTATCGTCCTCGAAGATCCGATCGCCAAAGATCAGTGGCAACTTGTGCTTCTGCAGGTTCGCGGCGTCTTTCGTGGGATCGAAACTGCTCTCCATAGCCACCAATATACGGGATTTCCGTATATGTAGCAACGCTGGTCATGTCAGCGCCGCACATAATGATGGGGCCAGCACTCCGGCGTGGCGCTCGGGTAGGGATGAGCCGACCCATAGCGCTCACCCGCTTCCTCGAGGAAGTCCATGTGCCGAGGCAGACAGGCGCGGTGTGCATCTCCGTGCCGCCCATCCAGCGGCGCAGCAAGCGGACGTTGCAGGGCCGCGGCATCAAGGGTCACGAATCCGCGCACTCGCCCATTGCTGCCGTCTGGCGGGGTCACCATTGCCGCAGCGCGGTTGCCACACCGGACTTTCGAGGCAGCGCGCAGCATCGTCTACGAGATCGAGGTCGGGTGCCAGAAAGTTAGGCTGTCGGGGAGCGGTGGTCGGTTTCTTTCACCCACGCCTTACATGATGTTACCGAGCGGGATCTTTTCAGGGGATGACAGGCCTTCTTCACATGTATGTTCCCGAGCAGGAACATATAGCCGCAATATCTCGCCAAACCTCTATATGATCCCGATCGGGAACATTCGGCCTTGTATCGATCCGATAGCACCATATGTTACCGATCAGGAACATCAGTTTTCCTGACCAATCAGTCGAGGTGCTCCCATGAGCAACGTAGATCAGTCGTCCGCCATATCGCAACCGGATCAATTTGGAGCCGAAGACGCGCGCCGTTTCGGTCGGATGGTCCGTGCCAGGCGCAAGGCACAGGGGCTGCGCCAGGAGGATGTGGCCAGCGCGACCGGCGTGGGCCGGCGCTACATCGTGGACATGGAAAACGGGAAGCCGACCCTGAGGATCGGTCCGGCCCTGATGATTGCGCGCTTCCTCGGCATCGTGCCGATGGTTGAGCACGCGCTGAGCGCGCCGCAAGACAGTGATCTTCCCGGCATGATCCCCGAAGATCCGTCCGACAGGATTCCCGAAGATCTGCCCGACGATTTGCCGCCGTTGGAGGACTGAGATGAAGATCTACTACGAAAGCAGGGAAGTGGCCGAAATCGCGCCGGGCAAAGACGGCGCGGCGACGCTGACCTACAACCTTGACTGGCAGGGGACGCGCGGTGCCTTCCCGATATCGACAAGGATGCCTCTGGGGGTTGCGAACCATGGTGCGGGCGAGGTCCTGCCGTGGGTGGCAAACCTTCTGCCGGAAAGCCAGCAGCTCGAGATGGTGGCTCGCGCCACCGGCGCCTCGCAGGCCGACCCCCTCGCGCTGCTGGCCAGCATCGGGCGGGATACTTCCGGAGCCATGTCCTTTTCCGAGCGCGGCTTCGCGCGAATGACCACTCGGGAGGTGCCGGACGAGGCGGCGCTTGAGCGGATCATTCAGGAACTGCCGAAGAAGCCATTCCTCGTCGGCGAAGACGGTGTCTCCATGTCCCTGGCCGGCGTCCAGTCCAAGATTGGCGTGCATGTCGGTGCTGATGGAGTGATCTCGATCCCCGTCGAGGGCGCGCCGTCGACCTGGATCCTGAAGCCGGATGCCGCGAATCTGCCTGGCGGGGTCTATAACGAGGCGCTGTGCCTGCGCTTGGCGGCTCTCATCGGCCTCGCCGCGCCGGAGGTGCGGGTGGGGCGCGCCGGCGCGCGCCGGTATCTTCTGGTGGAGCGCTACGACCGGCGTCAGCAGGGCGAAAGTTGGCGCCGCCTGCACCAAGAAGACATGTGCCAGGCCCTGGGCCGCCTGCCGAGTGCGAAGTATGAGCGCAACGAGACCGGGCAGCGGGGCCCCATGGTCCGCGACATTGTCGGCGTGATGCGCACGCTCGATCCGCTCCGCGGGGTACTGTCGATCTTCGACTACGTGATTTTTAACACCATCGTCTGCAATACCGACGCCCATGCGAAGAACTATTCGGTCATGGTCACGGCCTCCGGCGCCAACTTGGCGCCGATCTATGACGTGATGTGCGCCAAGCCTTGGCCGAGCATCATCAGAAAGCAGGCAATGTCGCTCGCGACGAAGTGGGACGGCGATTACTTCAAGGGTCGCCACTGGCAGCGAGAGGCCGCACTCTGTGGCCTGAACCCCACAGCCGCGCTGCGTCGCGTCGAGGTGCTTTGCAGGGCGACCATGAAGCATTTGCCGCAGGCGGTGGAGGAGGTCATTGCGATGGACCCCGACGCCGAAGATTGGGTGCGTGAAGTGGAAAAATACATAGCCGAGCGCGCGACCTTCCTGGTCAACGGCCTTGCCGAGCAGGACCCGGAGGCGATCTCATGGGCGCGGGCGCGCCTCGAAGCGGCGGGCTGATGCTCTCCGTAGTGGCCTGCGGCTCGGCGCGGGCTGGTACGCTCAAGCCGCGGCGCGGCTTAGTGAGTTTAACTTGAATAGGCTGCTGATTGGTAGCCTTTCGCACTCCTTCTTCGCCGAGCTGATAGACGAAGCAAGCCAAAAGCGGTCCTTGGGCGATGTCGCCGCCAAAGACCGCTCTCCCGCCCATAGTGGACAGAACGGCTTTACGGCAATCACTGCCGCGGAACGCGCTCCTCGTTTATGCGCGCGCGCTCCTCCGCGCCGAGTTGTGCCCATAGAGCATGATAAAGCTCCAGGCCTTCTGCGGTACCATGGCCGAGGTACGTCGTTGCCAACGGACCTCGGGACTCGTCGATGCGGTTGCCGCGCAACGAGAACAGGGCGTGCATGAAGGCAACGGCATCCCGGCCCCTGATCGTCAGTTCGTTGCCGGCAAGGTCCAGAACGACGAACTGATCGGGCGAAACGAGTTGCCGTGGCTTCAGCACCACGGCCCGACCTCCCCGCGCCATGGCGACGAAAGGCGCGGCGAGCTGGCGGACGAAGCGCACCTGGCCGTTCCCCATGTCGACCGCCGTGACACCTCCCTCGGTCGAGAGAAAGAGGAGCCCGGTGGCCGGATAGGCGAAGGCCGTGAACTCCGCGTCGAAAGGCCTGCCCGTCGTGGCAATGAACGGAGAAACGGAGCCGCTCAGCGACCACCGCTCAATGACGATCCGGCTCTGCCCCAAGGCGCTCGGATCCCTGATCACGGTCTGAACGAACAGGTTCGCCTGATGATCCCACCCAAGGGGCCACTGACGAGCGTTCCTGTCGGGGGACATGGGCAGGTGGTAAAGTAGCTGCCGTGTGGCGACGTCCCAGACATGGATGCCGGCCGCACCCGGGACGCCATAGCCCCGCGCATATAGCCGCCCATCGACAGAGAAGCCGACCTCGTATCCGACTCCTTTCCGTCCCGCCGCTGTCCCGCCTGGCCTCATTTCCCCGAGATAGGCGCCATCCCCGGCCGCGAAGACATGCACGCTGGACGTCCGGTTCGACGGAACCGCAAGGAGCGTGCCATCGGGCGAGAAGCTTGCCGATATCCCCGGGCTCGAGATGCCGTAAACGTCGATCTGAGGCTCGAGTTGACGGATCACCCGACCGTCACGAGGATCGATGATGGATTGCGGAAAGGCTCCCGTGTCCAGGCGGGAGCTGTCTTCCCAGTGGGATATGAAAGCACGTGTTCCACTGCTGTTGACGCTGAAGCGCGCTTCTCGGTCCTGAGGGATGCGGGGCACCCTCGCACCTGCGGCAAGTTCGAGTGCGAAGGCCGCCGCGGCATACGTCGCCATGTCCTCTTCGGTCGGTCCGTCCGGAAGGCCACGCAGCGCGAGGCCGATGGCTCCTCTCCAATCGCCGTGCCGCAGGGCGGTGATCGCCTCGGTGGCGAAGTTCTGCGACATGAGCTGCGCAACTCGTGCGGCGTCGGTCTGTGCTCCGGCCCCGTTCTGGTCGATGACCACTCTCCGGTCGCCGCTGAGCCTCTGCAGGACGGCGCCGTAGAGTGCCGAGCCATGAGGAAGGTCCTGGCCGCCATAGGTGTGACGTGTCGCATTTCTCGCGACAGCGACCAACTTGCCCGTCCGCGACACCGCCGCTTGCACCAGCGGGATGAGATCCCGCCCCTCTGGCGGCAGCCTTGCACCCCGCCGGTCGATCACCTGGAACTCATCGAGCGAGCCGAGGTCGAAAGGCCGGATGGCGAAAGCAGATCCTCCACGGACCAGCGCGACCTCAGGATGGAGCACCTCGGTCGTGAAGCGGACGCTCCCGGTTTCGAGATCGATCGCGGCGAGGCGCGCCTCGTCCGTCATCAACACCATCGGCACGCCGGGAAAGGTGAAGGAGCGGCTCGACGGGGCGTCGATGACCCCTGCCAGATCGGCCACGGTCCGGCGCTGGCCATCCATGGCCCACCGTTCCAGCACGACACCCGACCGTCTGCCTGAAGCCCTGTCCGTCACGAAATTCTGCACGGCAAAGCCATCCTCGTGATCCCAGCCCAGGGGCCACGACGTCCTCCCGGGCCCGCTATTCGAGACCAGATGTCGGACCAGCGAGCGGGTGGAAACATTCCAGACCAGGATCCCGCCGCCGCCGCCCAGGTAGCCAACCGCATAGAAGGCGCCGTCGCTTGAAAAGCCGAGCGGCCGGGTGGCGATTGCATCTCGCTCGAGCATCCCGCTGGCGCTCATCTCCCCGGCCCAGCTTCCGTCTTGCGCGTTGAAGAGATGGACCGAGTTCCCGGGCATGTTCGGATAGGCAAGAAGGCGGCCGTCGGGCGAGAATACGGGAGAATGTTCGGGCGCGGTTGCCGCCTTCACCTCGACGAGGCGCCTGATGAGGGTTCCGTCACGCGGGTCGTGGATTGCGGGCACCGCGCCTTCGGCGCCGGCGCGCGGATCGAAGAAACCGACGAAGGCCCGGGTGCCTGTGCTGTCGACGCTGTAAAGGCCGCGGGTTTCCTCTGCGATGCGCGCGATCCGTGAGCCTGCCGCGATCTCGAGGGCAAAGACCGCGTCAGGCAAAGCTGCCATTTCTTGCTCTGTCGGTTGAGGGGGAAAGGCCTGCAAGGCCAGGTCCAGCGCCGACTGGCTGTCGCCGAGCATGAGCGATTGCAGCGACTGCTTCGCGATGTTCTTCGACATCATCCGCGCCGCTTCGTCTACCCGGGTCTGCCCCGAAGCCTCCTGGACGAGGAGAAGGACCGCCACGGCGAGCGCTCCGAAAGTCATGAGACGCATTTCGGTCTTCTCCCTTCCGGATCAATCGGTGGCATGGAAGGAATGCGCAGCGCGGGCAGGGCGCAGGAGCGGCCGCGCGCCCTCTCGTGCTTCATCGCGGCGCGTTCGAGGTCGCGCGGCGATCCCATGTCAAATCCCGCAGCGCTCCAGGAGGGCGAGCCGGGCCGCGCCGGTCCCCTTCATGCCGGACTCGAAGAGCGTCTCCCATGACCCCGTGTCCTGAATCCAGAGCCGCTGCCCATTTGCGAAGAAGTCCCAGTGGATGTGGTCTGCCGGGATCTCGGCCGAGATCGATCCCTGCTCGTTGAAGCCGGTGAACGAATCGCGGCTCGTGCGGCCGTCCGGCAACTCGATCCAGATCATCAGGCCCCCGGTGGTGCTGATGGTCTTGTGCGGCGCGGAAAGATCCGCCCCTTCCGACCTGTCGCTCAGGTTCATGGAGACCCGTCCCGTGCCACGACGGCACAGGAACAGCAGTTCGCGACCGTTACTGCTCGCCGTGGTCCAGGCGCGATCGGCAGATTTCCCATGTTGCCATTCCTGCGCCAGAGCCGAAGAGGCGCCCAGACAAAGGGCTGCCTGCAACGCGATCATGCCTGTCCGGTTTCGCATCATCGCACAGGTTCCTCCCTTTCGTTGAGGGTATTCCACCGAATGGTGCAGGAGCGCCGGCCATGGAGACGTCAGGGCTTTATCAGGCAGTCGCGGCGGACGGGCTGATGGTGACAGTGTCAGGGAAGAGGGCGAGGGTTTCAAGTCGCATGTATTGCCGTGCGACCGCCCGCTTGTCGGCAGTCAGACAAGCCGGACCCCCCTTCGCAAGAACCTGAGAAACGTCGATCCGCCCGAGAACAGATGCAAGAACAGCAGGACAGATCGCGTGGACGAGGCCACGAGGCCGCTAGAACGGCATGGCCTCATCCTCTTGTGGGTCCAGTTCGATCCGGCCTTCAATGAGTCCCATGTCGATCGCCTTGGCTTCGAGATCGCAATAGACCGACCAGAGAGCGTTGAAGGCATCAAATTGTCCGCGCTTCCACTCATCGGACGGCGGGTCTTGAAGCTCCGAAAACCGGACAACCTTACGCATGTCGGAATCGAGCGGCCATGGGTTGCCATTCTCGGCCATCCGGGCGAGCCGCTTTTTCATCTTCGTCAGATACTCAAGCATCAGTTCCTGATCCGTTTTAGGCGGATCGGGGATGTGCCCCACATCCCCGCAGGTCTTGCAGATGTGCCGCCATCCGCTTTCGTGCCGTGGCTCTTTCAGCATGTGCAGGAAGGTCGTTGATCCGCCGCAATGCGGGCAGAGCTTTGATTGTTCGTGATCGTATCGCGACATTTTATTCTTGATCCATCAGATTCCGGCTTTTGCCGTAGGCCAGCCAGACGGGAGAGATTTCAGCGTCCTTGCCAATGGTCCCCTGCCCGTGACACACCCGGCACGGCACATCCCTGCCGACCTCCGGCCTGTCGATCACGGCGCGCATGGCCCCAGGCATCAGCCCGATCCATTGCAGACCGGCAATCCTTCGTCGCCGGTTCAGTGTCCATCCCGTTCCGGTCTCGGTCCCGGGCGTCAGCAAGCCGCGTCGGTTCAGCTCTGCGGTTAGCCGCAGGGCAATATCCTGTAGTTCCATCTCTGCGGGCTTGAGGACGTCTATGGCCGCCCGGGTTCAGCCGACCCCCCATGACATCTAAGCTGCGTCCAAACTGGTGGACTTTCTCGAGGCCCGTCAGGAGGTCCCGGACGGCAAGCCGCAAGCCCGGTTCATTCTCTCGCGTGTGGTGGACGGCACCCGCCAGGCGGCAAGGGCGTTTTTGCGCTCTGAAGAAGGGTCGCCGGCAGTCCCAGGCCGCCACCGGAGCCGATCCCGATGCGAGGAGACCGAGGACGCCTGCCGGTCGGCCGCCTGGGATTCAAGCCCCGGTCAGGCGCGCCACCACAGCGCTTGAGCATAGGTGGGCATGTGCGAGAACTCGGTGTAGACGGCGAGCCCCCCGGTCGGTGTCCAGCCCTTCTCGACCCAGGCCTCTACGCTGCGCTTGAAATCGGAGAGATTGGTGGCCGTCACCACATGGTATCCGGAGTGTTTCGGGCCGGAGAGGATATCGTCCAGAATGCGGTCCATGCCGGTCTTCATGAGATCTGTTTCCTTCATGGCAGGTTGTTCAAGAAATGCGGACTGCGGGCCAGTCTTTGACCGGTCGTGCCGGCCAGGAGCCGCGACGCGGGGGCCTTCCCGCATGCTTTCGGTTGCTGCCCCTGCGCCCGCATTGGCGCTTGCGCAGCTATCGGAATGGCGAGGGAAGGGTCAAAGGTTCCAAAAGGGAACGGGAGCTGTTATTTCCCGGGAATAACGGGACCTTTCCGCACGGCCGAAGCGGCCTCCTTAAAGGAGACAGCGTATCTTGAACGGCATGGTGCGCGAGTAATTCATGGGTGCATCCTGCCTCCGCGGTGGCAAACCGTCAAGTGGTTGCTGCAGATTTGGCTGTGCTATTGATGTCCCATGGGCTTGGGAACCCGCAGCGCCGATCGGGGAACCCGCCATTCGAGCCAGTATGGCGAGATACGGATTTACGTGGTGCCGTTCTGGCCTGATCGATTGTCGGCGATCCGGCCAGCCAGCGGATCGCCGACCCAAGGTTCAGTCGATCGCCATCCGAACCGAAACCGGCAGGTTCTCGAACAAAAGCGTATCGCTCACCATCTCGGGCGGATTTCCAGGAATGAACTCGAGCATGGCCTCGGAGATCGCATTCCGATGATAAATGTTGCCGGTACAGCGCCACTTCTCGTTCAGGCGCGTGCAACGTGCCGGCTTCAATCGCTCCGCAACTTCCGCAGTCAACGCGGGATGTTGCTCACGCATTTCGCTCGGGTAGGTCGCGTCATTGATGGTTTCCACAATGGCAAAGACATTTTCGGATTCGGACCCTCGAATGAAAAACATGTAGGCCCAGAAGAGATGAAGTGCCTGCTCTTCCGTCGTCACTTCTGGCGGATCGGCCTTCAGATACGCGTAGAGATTGGCGCTGTCTCCGTTGAGCCACCAGCTTGAACCTGATGCGCCATCGACGGCGACGAAGACATTCGTCGACCGGTCCTGATCGTAGATGAATGCCCGGATCAGAAAGTCGTCCTGGTCCATGAATGCCAGCCTGACTGTGCGGTACTCAGGGTAGGCATTCCTGAGCACACCGTCGCGGACGTCCCTGGGCATCAAGGGGCGCAGGTCCAGAGGCAGAGTGGTCCATCCCTTCCGAAGGAGGTCAAGCTTTCCGCTGACATCGCTCGCGGTGGTTAGGTCCGGGGATTGCATCGCGTCCTTGACGCTGTCGATCAGCGCACGCGTTCGGGGATCCAGCGCGGGTTCCGATGGCGGGACAATGGGCGCTGCCGGCAGACGTCCGGAACGCACATCACCATCAGGAGCCGGGTCCTGGCCCGAGACAGGCGGTCCTGGGTCGCTTGCGGCGCCGCTGGTTCCTCCCTGGCCCAGGATCAGCGCACCAAGTGCCAGGCGGCAAAGCAGACCGCAGGCCTGTTTGTCAGGAACCGGCGGCGACGGGGCAGGCCGGATCGGAGCTGGAGGCGCCCCTTCATCCGCCGGGAGCAGCGCGTCAATTTCGCCCTGATCCATATCCAGATGAATCCTGAAGTTCTCGAATTCGTTGCCCGCGAGAACAAAGAGCGACGCAGCGAACGACACTTCGCCAGGTTGGCAGGGGGGGCGTTCGGCTCCCGACCTCAGAGAGGTCTTGCCGAAGGAACTGATGGTTTGGGGTACGCAGATCTGGCCAGTCTGGAGCCGATGGGAGACAGGACCCATGTTGCGAAAGGATAGTTCGAGCGGCACGATCCGACCGGTGCTCGTCATGCCCGCGAATACGTATTCGCGGCTTTGGTAGGTAAATATGCGGTCGTTGAAACAGCCGCCCGCGTCGATCCGATGCCATCCCGAGATGCCTTTCGTGCCTCCCGTGATCCATCCGCTATCCCCGTGGGTCGAGAGGACAGCGATATCCGCGTCCCCGTCCTGGCAAAATGCGATTGCCACATTGGCCCGAGCCTCATCGGCCGCGGTTGTCGCAACAAGAAGGATCATTGAGAGAGTCATGCGCATCGTCCAATTCCCCCAACGCCCGTTCAGGACTCTTCTCGAATTTGGCGGCTGCTCAAGACGGTCCTGTCAGCCTCTGCAGTGACGTCCCGCCGGATCACCGGCCGGGCAGAGTTTCTCGTCTTGGTAACTGTCTGCCGTCCCGATCCGACGGGAGCGGGCCGCAGCGGAAGAAGATCGTCGCGGGCGATCGGTCCTCGCGGCGGCCCTTACACGAAGGGGTTCTGGTACTGTTCCGGGCGTGCGAGCGGCTCCTGGCCGAAGAGCGCAAGGCTCCGGGGGTCGCTCCTGCGGCTGTCGAGCACCTCCGCGATTTCGGCGGGATCCTCCAGGAAGAGCCAGCTCGCGAATTCCGCCTCCGTCACGCCGGCGAGGAGCGGGCGTTGCTGGGAATGGGGCGCGCACCAGGCGGCAAGGGCGAGAAAGACCGCCCCGCGGCGCAGATCGCTGGCGCGGAAGAGGCGGGAGACGATCGGGACCGAGGTGCGCCGTTCCAGGTCACAGGCCGCCTCGAATGCCCAGCCGTCGAAGGGCCGCGACCGTTCGATGGTACCGGTCTGGCTGGCCTCGTGCATGGTCCGGCTCGCTGATGGGTTCAGATCCGCGAATGCTCCGTCTTCCTGCGCCGGAAATCCGCAGGGCGTTGCGGCAGGCAGTCTGCGCGTGTGGCGCATGTCCTTTGCGTATGGCGCAAGGGAGCGTTCATCCCGTGGATCGTTCTCGTGGCCTGTCATGCGCGCTCTGCGGGAGTGGCTGAAGCTGGGAGAAAGGTAAGGAGAAAGGTAATCAGAGCAGTATGCACGACAGTCGCAATCCGGAAAGCCCTCGTTCAGTCAGCTTGACAACTTGAAAGCCGATGAGCGGTTCCGAAAAGTCTCTTTCAGCCCGTCCTGATGGTTCGGACCTGGCATATGGCAAGATCCCGCCGACCGCCTTGGCCTGCGGGGTCCGGAAGGAGAACCGGTTCGAGTTTTCAAATCACCAGGACCCCCGGTATCCGCCCTGGGCTGGCAAGAGGGATGGCCGGGCCTGTGCCGTCTGCTGCGGATCCCGGAAGGTTCCTGATCCCGTCTTCCGCTCCGGGACCGCTGCACCTGCCGCGCGTCTCCCGGTTCGCCGTCCGGACGCCGGCCGCGGGGCCGGCGTCATCGGTCAGGCATTCAGGCCACTCTGGGTGCCGGTCGTGACCCCGTCGGGTGTCGCAGGCGTCTTTCTTGCGGCCGCCGTGGTCCCGTAGCCGAACTGGGAGGCCACCATGGCCGCCTGCGTCCGGTTCTTGACATTCAGCTTGGCGCAGATCGAGCGGACATGCATCTTCACGGTCACCTCGGAGAGACCGAGGTTCTGGGCGATCTCCTTGTTCATCAATCCGGCAGTAAGCCCAAGCAGGACTTCAAGTTCCTTCGGCGTCAGTCCCCGCTCGTCGGACACGTTGCGTCGCGGTGTCAGGCGCAGGAAGGCCGGCAGGTAGGTCTCGCCGGCCAGGATGAAATTGATGGCGTTCACCAGCGAACGGGCGCCCTGGGACTTGTCGATGTAGCCCGCGGCTCCCTTCTCCAGGGCCTCGATGACAACATTGGGCGCGGCGCCGCTGGCAAAGAGGACGACGGGCTGAGCCTGGTTCAGCTCCACCAGGCGTGCGAGGGCCTCGAGCCCCGGCATCATCCCCGGCAGGAGCAGATCGAGCAGGATCATGTCGACGGGGCCATGGGTCCTGACGAGCGTCTCCAGCTCCCCGACGCTCGTGGCCTCGATGATCTCCACGTCCAGCTGAGTCGCAAGATAGGCGGCGATCACCTCCCGGATGAGGCACTGGTTCTCCGCGAGAGCGATCCTTCTCTTCTGCATCACTGTCCGTTAACCTTTCGCCGACAATTGAAACACCATTGGACTGCTCCATCCTTCTTTTTCGACACGGTGCTTGTGCGATATCCGCGCTGCGGGGCGCGGCGTGATCAAAGGGAGGCCATACCGCTTTCGATGTGGCCGAGATTGACCTATCCGCGCATAACACGTGAAAAAACGCATGGCACCTTATCTCCTGTGCGCAGCCGGTATCGCAAGTATTAATCGAAAGATAAAAGGTGACTCAAGGCAGCCATGCCACTGCGCCACAAGGGGATTTAAAACGACTATAAATCAACTGCAGGAAGAAATCGAGGCGAATGCAGCGGAAAACTGCTTTTAAGATATGCAGAACCGCCATGAATCCTGACCAGGAGGACGGATCTGTCGCATTTCCGTTGCATGACTGTGCGCCGAGCGGCCGCGGCGGTGGCCGCCCTGCGCAGTTTTGACGCATCCTGCGGCGCGGCGCTCGAGAAGAAGGAACAGGGGCGGTCAGCCCGCGGCGGATCCTTCCGGCGCGGAGACACAGGCGGCCTCGAAGGCCCGAGGGGGCAGGGGAGGACCTGACAGGTACCGGGACCCAATTGATAGAGGTGCCCTCGGGTGAGCGACCAGCAGACCGCAAGACGTTCCTTGCCCATGAGCATCAGGGAGCCTACCTTGGCGCGAGGAGGCACGGCCATGGGCATCGAGACGCACACTGACGTGGAGCACTGGCTGAAACCTGCCCGGCCCGAAGACGCGGCGGAGCCGGGTTATGATGCATGGCTGGAGGCCGAGATCGCGGCCGGCACGGCCGAACTCGACGCCGGACGGGTCGCGACACTGGAGCAGGTGAAGAAGGAATTCGGCCTCGAATGAAGGTCGTCTTCTCCGACCGGAGCCGGGTCAGGCTTCACGAGATCCAAGCCTACATCGCCTTCTTTAACAGCCGCGCCGCCGTCCGCGTGGTGGACAGGATCATCTATGCCGCCGAGATGCTGGAGGACCACCCCCAGCTTGGAGCACCCTGGCGCGAGGGGCCGACGCGGGCTCTGGTCGTGCCCGGCATCCACTACCGCCTGCATCCGGACAGGGTCGAGATCATCACCATCGTTCACGTTCGACAGAAGGCGCCGCACTTCGGTCGCTGAGCGGCGGGGCTGCCCGGCTCACCAGCCCGGGTAGCGCTCCCACATCTTCTGGACGAAATCCTCCCCCGGATCGCGGGCAGCGGCGAGGTCGCGGGCGAGGCGGTCGATCAGGTCGGCGCATTCGACCTGCTCGCGCCAGCGGTGCGTCATGGCCGCCTCGGGGTAGAGGAGGCCGAGGAGCGTTCCGGCGATCGCGCCGGTGCTGTCGCTGTCGCCGGAATGGGTCACGGCGAGGCGCAGTCCCTCCTCGAAGCCGCGCGCGGCAAGGCCCGCATAAAGCGCGATCGCCAGCGCCTCCTCGGCCACCCAGCCGCCGCCGAGCCGCTCGACCGTCTCGGGCCGGCCATTGCGCGGTGCCGCGAGCGCGGAGGCGATGGCAAGGGCGGTCTCCCCCTCGCAGGGGACCGCCACACGCTCGATGGCGGGCTCCAGCGGCTCGCCCCGGAGCACCGCCGAAAGGATGCAGGCGAAGGCTGCCGCCGCCTCCTGCCCGGTCGGATGGCCATGGGTCAGCGCCGAGGTCTCCAGCGCCAGCGGGCGCACGGCCTCGCCCAGAAGGGCCACCGGCGCCACGCGCATGATCGTGCCGCAGCCCTTCGAGCCGTTGCGGGCCGGCTGTCCGAACTGCCGGGCCGCACCAAGCGCCGAGAGGCAGGTGGTCCCGGGCGCGCGGCAGGCGTGAAGCCGCGGATCGGCAACGAGGCCCGTGCGGCACAGCTCCGGCACCTGCGGCCGGCCTCCTTGCGTGCCGTACCAGCGCAGCAGGGCGTGGTGGACGACGCCGGCCGGGTTGCAGATGCCCCGGGCTACGCCGCGAACCTGGGCGCGGATCAGGCCCTCGGCCGTGAACAGGGTCATCTGCGTGTCGTCGGTGATCGCGCCCCGCCGGCCATAGGCCACCGGCAACTCGTCGATCCCGCGCGGCCAGGTCGCGCGGATCCGGTCGAGGCTCCAGAATTCGATCCCGGCCCCCAGCGCATCGCCCATGGCCCCGCCGAACAGCGCCGCCCGCACCAGCTGGGTCCGCCGGTCGGGCAAGGCCCCCCGCGCCTCGAGAAAGGCCGCCTGTGCGCGGGTCTCGATCGCCCCGGGCCGGACCGCCCGCACCCGCGCCATCGCCTCGGCCGCGCCGGCCCCGCGCTCGATCAGCATCAGCGCCGCCACCGTCCCGGTGCGCCCAAGCCCGCCACGGCAGTGCAGAAGCACCCGCTCCCCGGCTTCGAGCGCGGCGTGAAGCCGGGGTGAAACGGGCTCCCACAGCGCCATCCAGGCGGCTGGGGGCGCTGCAAGGTCGGGGATCGGCAAATGCAGCCATTCCATGCCGCGCCGCCGGACGCCTGCGCCGAGCCCGTCGACCCGCAACAGGTTCAGTTCGGAGGGGTCCATCAATGTCACCACGGTGGTGGCGCCCCAGTCCCGCAGCGCGTCGAGATCGGTCTCGAGGTCGCGGCACCAGGGGTCGCCCTGCAGACTGGGCCCCGCCTTTCCCGGGCAGAAGGTCAGCCCGATCCGGCCGTTGGCCACCGGCAGTTCGGCGATGAGAAGGGGATGTGTCACGCTCGTTCGCACTTGCAGTCGCTCCATTCCTGCGTTTCTTGATGTGCCGAGGATGCCGCAACGGGTTGGTCTTGCGGCAAAACGTCGGGATTTTCCGGATCATGCGACACGTCGGTTTCTACTGGACGCTGCCCGTCTTCTGGGCAGGCTTCCGGCAGCTGGATCCAAGGCCCGAGATCGCGGCAGGCCAGAGCCGCACCATCCGCTACCAGCGCGCACTCGTGCGCCAGTGGGCCTCGCGCAGTGGCGCCGAGATCGTGGACGAGGTGGTGGCCATGGAGATCGCCCCTGACCGCGCCAGTCCCGCGCTTCTCGACGATCTGGAACGCGCGCTCGGGATCGCGGCGCGGAAGGCGGCGCGGCTGGTGCTGGTGGACTTCGCCGATGCGCATGGCTGGCGCCGGCATGGTCCGCTCTGGGATCGGCTGGCGCATGAGGATCACGAGCTGATATCCCCCGTGCCGCTGGACCTCGATGGCGTGGCGTTCAACCCGGTCGAGCACTTCCGCGGCTGGCGGCGGGCAGACGAAGCGCGCATCGCCACCAAGCCCGAGCACCGGGCGCTGATCCTCGCCGCCCTGCAGGATCTCGAGACGCTGGCCGGGCCCGCCCAGGCCGAGGCGCTGAACCGCACCGGCCTGCGCACCTTCACCGGGCGGACCTGGACCGCCGACAACCTGCGCAAGTTCGTCAGGATCCCCGGCTGAAGCACCGCGAGGCAACTGGCTTCACCCGAGCGGGGGAGGCGAGGTTCGATGAGGTTGCACCGCAAATCCGTGCGAGGCAGCGATCGGCCCGTCCTCATATCATATCCAGGATAAGGAGGCGTGCATGCTCAGGAAACAGGTTTACAAGCGAGTTCTCAGGACTCTCGCTCCTGTCAGGAACAGGCGCGTGACGAGGAAGGGCATGGAGTATCTTCTTCTCCGGACGGAGGGCGGAGATGTCCGGCTGCTGGTCGAGAAGGACGACCTCCGCAAGGTCCAGAACTGGAGGTCCCTTGCGCTGCGCCGACGGCGCATGAAGGCGGCTCAAGCGCAAGCCGACCGGGAGACGTCGGACCAGCCTGCCACGCGTCCTCTTCCAGGTCCGGACGCGTACCGGCCGGATGCCCGAGCCCGGGCCGTGCTGCGCGGCATCGAGATCTCGGAACAGGATCTCGCCTCTGCCGGCGGCGCCTTCGACCTCGCCGAGGTCCAGCGCCTGATGCGTGGTGTGAGCCGGCAGGCGGTCGGCAAGAGGGTGCAGGACGGAAGCCTGCTTGCCGTACCGGGTCCAAGCAACCGCAAGGTCTATCCGACGGTCCAGTTCACCCGTGACGGCACTCTCGTCCCAGGTCTGAAGGAGGTGCGGAACGCACTCGGACACGAAAGCCCGTGGTCGATGCTCAACTTCCTTGTCAACCCGCACGACGCCCTTGGTGGAAGAAAGCCGATCGACCTGCTCAAGGACGGGAAGACGCGCCTTGTCATCCAGGCGGCAGAGAGCGAAGGGCAGCAGGGAGCCTGATGCCGCCACTGCCACCGCCGGACATCGACCTCCGGACGCCTCTCATCCGCACGCTGTCGGCCGGCGCGCGGCTGCATCGCTTCCATGACCGGGCCTTCGGACCGATCTGGTTTGGGCAGACGGGCACCGGCCGCCTCGACGACCCCGCGCACGCATACGGCGTTCTTTACGTTGCTGAAGGGGAAGGTGGAGCCTTCTCGGAAGCCTTCCTGCGCCGGCCCGGACTCAACCTGATCGCCCGTCTGCATGGTCCGGGTCTTGGAGTCATCGGAGCAACGGCGGAAGTGACGCATGGCGGCCTTCCCTACGATGCGCCGCAAGCCTGGTCGAAAGTCCTTCACGATCATCCTGCCCGGTTCGATGGCATCCTCTACCGATCCAGGCACGACGACGATGAGCTTTGCCTCGCGCTCTTCGACCGCGCTGAGCCGGACATTGTCGAGGTGGAGCGGTGGCCCGATCTCGACGAGGACTGTTCTGGCGGATCGCCGAGCGGTATGGGGCAGGTCTCGCCTCCTGACACCAGTCCAGGCGGCGGGGCCAAGGCTCAGGTCGCACTGATCAGCCCGCCGTCAGGATGTCCCTGCAGTCGGCGGTGAACGATCCGGAGATCCTTGTGGCTGCCCAGTTCCCACCTATCCATTCAGGCCCTCGGTGAAGAGACGGCAAATCGACTCTGAGGCATCTCGAAAAATCGCAACCGACCCTGCCGGCAGAAGGGCGCAAGCCGCCTCGCCTCCTGCGGCCTGCAGGGACAGGCTCAGGATGGGACGCCCTCCTGTCGCGCGATAGGCGGGGGTCAGGCTGAAGGCGGTGTAATCGCCAGGGGTCCGGACAATCGTGCCCACCTTCACGTCGTTCAGGAACACGTCCAGTGAGGGGATCTCTTCAGCGGCGCGGGCCTTTGTCATTCGTGCTCCGCCTGCGGGCTGAACGCCGGACGATCCTCCTCGTCCTCCGGCCGCAGCAGCGCTTCGACGGCCGGCACCAATGCCTGCGGGACCAGCATCACTTCCAGGCCGAGCGACCTGGCGATGTTGATCAGGGTCGTCGTGCGGGGGGCCGCCGTGCCGGTCTCGACGTCGCGGTAGCGCGGGCGCGAAATCCCGGCCAGGTCGGCCACCTGTTCCTGGGTCAGCCGCGCCGCCTGCCTTTTCCTGCGAAAAAGCTTGCCAATCATCCGCATGGCTTCGGACTTCTGCTTCATGATGCTCTTTCGGATCAGTTCTCCAGACCAGGATATCGGAACGTATCATTTCCGATCAGTCAGCAAGAGAGATCCCTGAACGTAACAGGAAGCTTGTTGAAAATACATATACGTACCTCGCGTGGCCCTGCGAACAGGAAGGGGCTGGAGCTGGCATTGCTCCAGAGCCATCGCAGCCCTCAGAGGTGGCGCGGGCAGGCGGCGGTGGGTCGAACGCGCGTCGGGTCGGCCATTGAAAGGGGCCCCAGGCTCTGCGAGCGCATGGTCGATCGCGGCATCCCCTTCCGCACCCCGTGGCCCTCATCAGGACGCGCATCAGGGGGCGTGGCCAGGCGCTGTCCCTCGACAGCCAAGGGACCGGGCGGTCAGCCCGCGGCGGATCCCTCCGGCGCGGAGACATGGGCGGCCTCGAAGGCCCGAGGGGGCAGGGGAGGACCTGACAGGTAGCCCTGGATGCGGTCGCATCCGGCCGCGCGCAGCCATTCCCGCTGCCCCTCGGTTTCCACGCCCTCTGCCGTGGTGGTCATCCCCAGCGTCCGGGCGAGACTGATGATGGCCTCGATGAGGGGGCCGCTGTGCCGGGAGCCGGAGAGAGCGAGGCCGGCGATGAAGCTGCGATCGATCTTGATGTCGGACGCGTCCATGCGGTGGAGGTAGGAGAGGGAGGCGTAGCCCGTGCCGTAATCGTCGATGGCGATGCCGATCCCGGCCTGCCGGAGGGTGGCGCTGTTCCGGGCGGCAGCCTCGGACCGGGTGATGAGGGAGGTCTCGGTCAGCTCGATCACGAGCTGGCGAGGGTCGACCTTCTCCTGCAACAGATGGTCCAGGACATCCCGGGCGAAGTCACGGCGGGCGAAGCTCCGGGCCGAGACATTCACGCTGAGCCGATGACGCCAGCCCCGACGGGCCCACTGGCCGAGCTGACGCACCGCGAGGCGGATCACCTGGGCATCGATGCCGAGGATCAGGCCGGTTTCCTCGGCCAGCGGGATGAACTCGTCGGGGCGCACCTCGCCCAGGACGGGGTCCGTCCAGCGCACCAGAGCTTCGGCGCCCGTGAGACGGTGGGCGGCGTCGAGGGCGAACTGCGGCTGGTAGACGAGTTGCAGCCGGCCGATCGCGCTCCCGGCGAGCGCCTGGCAGATGGCGCTGCGCCGTTCCTCGGCCGCGAAGAGCTCCTGCGACAGCACGACCGTCCGGTTGCGTCCGCGGCGCTTGGCGGCATGGAGGGCGATGTCCACCCCGCTCATCAGCATCGCCATGGTGGTGCCATGGGCGGGGCAGAGCGCGATGCCTGCCGAGGCGGTGAGATTGATCGGCTGCCGGTCGATCTCGATCGGCAGGGTGACCGCCTGGCGCAGCCTTTCGGCCAGGGCGACGGCGGCTTCATGCTCCTGCCCCGGCGCAAGCAGCAGGAACTCGTCCCCTCCCGTCCGGGCAACGAGGCTGTCCGGAGGCGCGGTGTCGCGCAGGCGTCGGGACAGGAGGCGCAAGACCCGGTCGCCCGTCTCGTGACGCATCGTGTCGTTGACCGATTTGAAGCTGTCGATGTCGAGCATGATGAGCGCGAGGGGCTCTCCGGAGCCTCCGTCCAGCCGGGCCAGCAGCTCCGTACTCAGCGCGCGGCGGTTGGCCAGGCCCGTCAGCGGGTCCTCGGCCGCCAGCCGGCGCAGCTGCCCGGCACTGGCTTCGGCTGCGGTGATGTCGGTCAGCGAAAGGACGATCCTCGCGCCCTGAGGTGCCGTGGGCAGGGGAGCTGCGTTGATGGAGAGCACGCGCCGGTTGCCGTTGGACAGGCGGAGGGCATAGCGCAGGTCGTGCTGATCCTGCCCGGTTGCCGTCACGAGGGCGGAGGGCAGGGCGCTCTTCCCGACCGGCTCGCCCTGGAGCGTTTCCAGAGGCCAGTCCGGGATGAGGAGGACGTGCGGATCGTCGGGCGCGGGGACCAGATCCAGGAGGCGCCGTGCTTCGGCATTGGCATAGATCACGCGCTCGGCGGCATCGGTGGCCAGGATGGCCGAGACGCTTGTGCGCAGGACGCCGGCAAGGAGGGCATTCTGCGCCTCGAGCTTGCTCTCGAGCGCCTTGCGGTCGCTGATCACCGTCTCGACCGAGACATAGCCGGCATAGGTGCCATCGGCATCGTAGAGCGGATGGATGTTGAAGCGGATCCAGTAGGGCTGGCCCATCGCGTCGTAATTGAGGGTCTCGCCCTCGTGGCTCTCGCGCCGGTCGACGGCGGCATGGACCGCGGCCACGGCCGCGGGATCGGTCTGCGCCCCCCGGATCAGGGCCCCGAAATCCCGCCCCGCCACATCGGCGAGCCGGTAGCCGGTCTGGAGCTCGAAGGCGCGATTGACCCAGACGACCCGCAAGCCGGTGTCGAGGATGGCGACGAGGTTCGTCATCACCTCTGCCACGCGGGCGAGGCGATGGAGAGTGTTCTCGGCGGCCTCGGCGGCGGTCCTCGCGATGATCGCGGTTGCCTCGGCGTCACGGCGGGCCAGCGCGGCCCCGATCGCATCCGCGACCGCGCGCAGCAGGGCGGTCTCTCCCGGATCGAAGGGCGGACGCGGCCGGACCGCGTCGAAGCCGACGAAGCCCGTCAGGCTCATGCCGTCGGTGAGCGGCGTGATGACCAGGGCATGGATGCCCTGCCGGGCAAGATGCGCCTTGATCGGATCCCTGTCCTCCAGGGCCGCGACATCGGGGATATCGACGGCCATGTCATCCTGCAGGAGCGGCAGCCAGGGCTCGATGATCGTCAGCGGCAGCCGCTGCAGCGTATGCCGCTCCGGCGGGATACCATCGCGGCACCATTCATGGGTGTTGCTGCACATCCTCTCCCCGATCCGGAAGACATAGGCCCGGTCGGCCATGCAATGGGCGCCAAGCTCCGCGAGCGCATGGTCGATCGCGGCATCCACTTCCGCACTCGTGGCCCGCATCAGGACGCGCATCAGCGGCGTGGCCAGGCGCTGTCCCTTCGACAGGCGCTGTGCAAGACGGGCCGGATCACCCAGATCCTCCGCGAGAGGCAGCCAGGCCTCCTGTCCCCGCCGGGGGCGGGGCTCCGGCGCGGCGGGTGTGCTCTTGCGCATCGGGAGCGGGCCGGTCTGGTCCATGATGCGGTTGCGTCCGCCCCGCTTGGCCTCGTAGAGGCGGATGTCGGCCTGCGCCTGAAGGTCGTCGAGAGTTCTGCCATCGTCGGGACCGATGGCGATCCCTGCCGAGAAGGTCGGCTGGACGGGGTCGGAACTGCGCAGCGGCGGGATGTCCACGGTCCGTTGCGCCAGCCGCCCGGTCAGCTCCACCATGGACGGCCGGTCGAAGCCGGGACAGAGCATCAGGAACTCCTCTCCGCCCACCCGGAAGGCGCGGGTGCCCTCGGGCAGGATCCGGGTCATGGCGGTGGCGAAGCGGCAAAGCACCCGGTCGCCCACCGCATGGCCGAACCGGTCGTTGATCTGCTTGAAATGGTCGAGGTCGATCAGAGCGATGCCGAGGGTCGCATGCCTCGCCTGCGCGGCCTCGAAGGCGATCCGGAGCGCCCGGCGATTGCCGAGGCCGGTGAGCGGGTCGAAGAGCGCCAGGTGCTCGGCCGCCTCGCGCAGGCGGGTGATCTCGGCAAGCTGGCCGCGCGACTGCTCGAGCGCCTCCTCGAGCCGCTCGGCATTGCGGTGAAGCTCCGTCCTGTCGGTCAGGATGGCCGCGGTCCCGAGGCGCGCGGTCCGCCCGCCGAGGGGAGGGTGCATGGGCAGCAGCCGGATGTCGAGCGTCCGGCCGTGGATCTCCATCGATCCGCCCTCGCTCATGCCCTCCTCGTCCTTGTCCAGCAGGTCGCACAGGTTGGCGAGGGGCCCGCTCCGGCAGGGTTTCTCGCCGAGGTCGAGATCGGGCAGCAGCTTTCGGGCGGCCGGGTTCAGTCCCGCGATGCGGCCCCGGCCGTCCAGGACCAGCACCGGATCGTTCAGGTTGAAGTAGATCAGGTCGCGGGCCAGCGTCGCGATGTCGAAGGACCGGTTGGCGTAGATCGCCCAGGTGAAGATCAGAAGGATGAAGGCGAAGGCGAAGGGGGTGGGATCGAAGCCGAAGAGGGTCGTGCCCAGCGTGAGATGGGCCAGATTGGCGGCCAGGGGCGCCAGGGTGCCGAACATCATCATCATCAGGGTCGGCCGCATGATGCGGCTGGCCCGGAAGGCGGCCAGGATGGTGATGGCGAGCGCCGAGAGAAGGAAGACGTAGAGCAGTGCCGCCGCGGCGTGAAACAGCGGTCCGTGCTCGAAGATGCCGGAGGGCCGGCCATGCAGGATCGCAAGCCGCGTGCCGGGCAGGTAGAACAGCCCGTGCCAGGGATTGGTCGCAGCCACGGCTGCCACGAGGCCGACGAGACCTGCGATGAAGACGGCTTCGGCCCGCAGGCGCCCCCTGCGCAGATCGAAGCAATAGTGTCTCAGAAAGAAGAACCAGCAGATGGGCACGAGCGCGATCGCGGGCCAGGCCGCGGTGGCAAAGACGAGCTTGCAGGACAGGAGCGGGACCGCCAGTTCGAGGCCGGCCGCCCCCAGCCACCAGATCATGCCGAAGATGCAGGCCAGGAAATGCGCGCGGCCGAAGAAGCTGTCCTGGCGCAGGAGCCAGGAGGCAAGCAGCACGAAGCCGACGAGCGTCGTCCCCGTGGCATAGACCGCGCTGTCGAGGGCGAGACCGGTGAAGCAGGGGAGAATGTCCATGGTGATCCGGCTGCTCCGGGTGCGGTGTCACGTTCTGCGGGACGCGAAGGGCGCGTGGGGTCCTTTTCCGTGGCCGGCCGGGGCGGGCCTGCTGCGCCTCCCTCCCTCTGTCGAGCCTCCGGACGCCTGGCCTTGCGCGGGCGCGGAGGTCACGGATCCGGAACGCCGATCGCGTTCTTGCCGTGGGCCTTTGCCGCATAGAGGGCCTTGTCGGCGCTCTTCATCAGGCTGCGGGCCGTGGCATCGGGATCACGGACCGCGGCCAGGCCGAAACTCGCCGTCACGGCGACATGGGGGGCCTCGACGAGCCGGATGGCGCCCAGGCGCCGGCGCAGGCGCTCCATGAGCCGCTCGGCTTCGGCCAGGGAGGTGTCGGGCAGGACGATGGCGAACTCGTCGCCTCCGACGCGGCCGAAGATGTCCGACCGGCGGATCGTGCTGCGGGTACAGCGTCCCACGGACCTGAGAACCCGATCGCCCGCAGGATGGCCATAGGTGTCGTTGAAGGCCTTGAAATCGTCGATGTCGAAGAGGACGAGGGCGAGATCGCCGCCGGAAGTCCGGCGCTGCCGCAGGGCGGTGGCGAACCGTTCCTCGAAT